>NZ_NVWY01000003.1 GCF_002733835.1 Alcanivorax sp. | reverse complement strand
GCCTGAACCTCCCTGATGACAACGTTTTCTTCGCAGATACATTGTAATCAGATTGGTTCAGGCTTTTTCATTTATCCCAAACTGTGGGACAGCAGTGGGTGTCTAACCGCCTTCATCTGGTGTCTTGTGCGCTGGTGGCCGTGGGCACCAGTTTCTCGGCCTTCTGGATTCTCAGCCTCAACTCCTGGATGCAGACACCCACCGGGTTCCGCCTGGAAGATGGCGTGTTCTTTGTGGACAGTTGGTGGGAGGCGATCTTCAACCCGTCTTTCCCCTATCGGCTGGCTCACATGCTGAATGCGTCGTTGTTGACTGCGGCATTCCTGATTATGGGGGTAAGTGCCTGGCGGGCCATGCGCCAAGTGGACGGCCCGGCGACCTGGAAAGTCATGCGCACGGGGGCGTTGATGGCGGCGGTGCTCGCCCCTCTTCAGGTCTGGATTGGTGACTTGCACGGATTGAATACTCTGGAGCACCAGCCGGCCAAGATTGCTGCCATGGAAGGCATCTGGGAAACCGAAAAAGGTGCACCCCTGACGTTGTTTGGTTTCCCGGACGAAGAAGCAAAAACCAACCATATGGCCATCACCATTCCCCATGGGGCCAGCCTGATCCTGACCCATGACTGGAACGGAGAAATTCAGGGCCTCAATGAATTCGGTGACGATATTCCGCCTGTGGCGCCAGTCTTCTGGTCGTTCCGGATCATGGTGGGCGTGGGCATGCTGATGGTCATGGTCGGCTGGTGGGCGGCATGGCGATTGTTCCGGCGGCGTGATGAGAACCGGGATAGCCAGCTCTGGTTGCTGCGAGCCCTGTCAGTGATGACTTTCTCGGGCTGGGTTGCGGTGTTGGCCGGCTGGTATGTGACCGAGATCGGTCGCCAACCCTGGATTGTCAGCGGCCTGTTGCGTACCTCCGAGGTGGTGGCGGATCACAGTAGTGCGACGCTCATGGGGACGCTGTTCGGTTACGTATTGCTCTATGCGTTTTTGCTGGTGTCCTACATTGCGGCGCTGCGGTACATGGCGACCAAACCCGCGCGCTCGCTGACACTGACGCCACAGCAACGGGCCATGAAGGCGGAACAGGCCGACGATGAACCCGCACAAGGAGAGGCATGATGGATCTGGGATATTGGCTTCCGCTGTTCTTTGCCGGCGCCATGGGGCTGGCGCTGCTGATTTATGTGGTGCTGGATGGCTATGACTTGGGCATCGGTTTGCTGCTGCCCTTTGCCGATGAGAAAGAAAAGGATGTGATGGTGGCCGCCATCGGCCCGTTCTGGGATGCCAATGAAACCTGGATCGTACTGGGCGTGGGCATCTTGCTGATTGCTTTTCCCCAGGCCCATGGGCTGGTACTGACCTCGCTCTATCTGCCCGTGACGCTGATGCTCATGGGGCTGATACTGCGCGGCGTGTCATTCGATTTTCGGGTCAAGGCAGGCGACAAGCACAAGGCCAAATGGAATGCGCTGTTTTCAGTGGGGTCGCTGATCGCCTCGGTCTCCCAGGGCTGGATGCTGGGCGCCTTTGTGACGGGCCTCACCGGGGACGCCACCAGCACCTTGTTCGCCATTTTGATTGCGCTGGCGCTGCCGGCGCTCTACATCATGCTGGGTGCCGCCTGGTTGCTGATCAAGACCGAAGGCGCGTTGTTCAACAAGGCGGTACGCTGGGGGCGCCTGGCGGTCTTGCCCATGGGGGCATTCCTGTTGCTGATCTCCATTGCCACGCCGCTGGTCAGCGCCACGATTGCGGAGAAATGGTTCACCCTGCCCAACGCCATTGGCCTGATGCCTATTCCCATTGCCACTGCGCTGGCGTATGCCGGGTTGATCTGGGTGTTTAACAGCAACCGGATTCTGCACAACGGCTATGGCTGGCTGGCGTTTCTGGCACTGATTGTGATGTGCGTGCTGGCGAGTATCGGGCTGGCTTACAGCCTGTTCCCGGATATCGTTCTGGGGCGGCTATCGATCTGGGATGCGGCATCATCGACGGAATCGTTGTTATTCACGTTCTGGGGAACAGTGATTACGCTACCAATGATTCTTGGCTATACGTTTTTTATCTACCGGGTCTTCCGTGGTAAAGCCACAGACCTGAGTTATGAATAATAAAGGGCGCCTGTTGGCGCCCTTTATTATGGTGCCGTTACGCCAGCAGTTTCAGTAAGGCTCTTGCCCCTGCTTCTGAGGAGGCAGGGTTTTGTCCCGTCACCAAATTGCCATCGGTGACTACATGGCTGGCCCAGTCATCGCCTTTTTCATAGATACCACCATTGGCCTTGAGCATGTCTTCGACCAGAAAGGGAACGATATCGGTGAGCTGCACTCCGTCTTCCTCGCCATTGGTGAAGCCGGTGACGGCACGGCCTTTCACCAGCGGCTCGCCCTTATGGCGAGTGTGGCGAAATACGGCAGGGGCGTGGCAGACAGCGCCGATGGGTTTGCCGCTGTTGTTGAAGGCTTCAATCAGGGCAATGGAGTGGGCATCCTCGGCCAGGTCCCAAAGCGGGCCATGGCCGCCGGGATAGAAGACAGCATCAAACGCCTCGATATCCACCTCGGCCAGGGGCCGGGTGTTGGCGAGAGCTGCTTTGGCACCGTCATCTTTATTGAAGCGATCGGTGGCAGCGGTTTGTGCTTCCGGTGAGTCGCTTTTGGGATCCAGCGGCGGCTGGCCGCCTTTGGGGGAGGCGAGGGTGATCTGTGCGCCCGCGTCCTGGAAAACATAGTAAGGCGCGGCAAATTCTTCCAGCCAGAAACCGGTCTTGTGGCCAGTGTCGCCCAGTTGGTCGTGGGAGGTGAGAATCATCAGAATATTCATGGTTGCTCTCCTTTGGTTTCATTTCAGTGCCCCCCCACCCCGAAATCGGGGTGGGGTTGCGCAAGAGTGGGGTGGTTAAAGGCTGGCGTGCAGCACTCGCCGACATACGTCGGGGGTGACGTCGTTGTGCTCCCCCAGCGCGGTCATGCCGTGTTCCTCAAGGCTCTTGATCAACGGTTCGATGTGTTCTTCCGTCAATTGGTAATCCCCGAGACGGGTCTTTACGCCCAGGCTTTCAAAGAAAGCACGGGTTTTTTCAATCGCTGCCTTGGCCTGGTCTGCTTCGCTACCTTCATGGATGGACCAGACCCGTTGTGCGTACTGCACCAGCTTGTCGTGCTTGGCGTCCTTGCGTTCGGCGAGCATGGCCGGCAGCACAATGGCCAGGGTCTGCGCATGGTCCAGGCCATGCAGGGCAGTGAGTTCATGGCCCAGCATATGGGTGGCCCAGTCCTGGGGAACGCCGGCACCAATCAGACCATTGAGAGCCAGTGTGGCGACCCACATCAGGTTGGCACGCACATCATAATTTTCCGGATCGCTCAGGGCCTGTGGGCCAATCTCGATCAGGGTTTGCAGCAGGCCTTCGGCGAATCGGTCCTGTACCGGTGCATTGGCCGGGTAGGTGAGATATTGCTCGACGATATGCACAAAGGCATCAACCACACCATTTGCAACCTGCCTAGGGGGCAGGGTGAAGCTTTTGCTGGGGTCCAGCACGGAAAATTGCGGGAACACATGCTCGCTGTGGAACGGCAACTTGGCTTGCAGGGACTTGCGTGTGACCACGGCGCCCTTGTTCATTTCCGAGCCGGTGGCGGGCAAGGTCAGGACCGAGCCGAATGGCAGTGCACGGTGAATATTGGTGCCGCCCTTGAGCAGGATGTCCCAGGCGTCGCCGACGAATACGGAGGCCGCCGCGACAAACTTGGTGCCGTCGATAACGGATCCGCCACCCACTGCCAGCAGGTAATCGATGCCGTCGCGCTGCACCACGCTGACGGCTTCCATCAGGGTTTCAAAACTCGGATTGGGTTCAATGCCACCAAACAGCTGCACCTGGCGGTCGCCCAATGCGGCTTCCACCTCATCCAGGGTGCCAGTGCGGCGAGCGCTCTCGCCACCAAAAAGAATCAGGACCTTGGCGTCGGCGGGAACCAGGGTGTCGAGAGCGGCAATTTTCCCTTCGCCGAAGGCAATGCGGGTGGGGTTGTAGAAATCGAAGTTGTTCATGGTGCGGTATCCTTGATTGATGGCGCTTGATTCGCTTGAAAGTCTTTAAATAGACCGGTCGTCTATTGCTGATGGCTAAAAAAGCCCGCTCAATAGCGGGCACGGTTGTGTTCAGTGTGGTTGTGTCAGCGTGCGAGCATGTTATGGGTCAGCGTCATGGCCTGATTCATGGGCTGCGCATTGCGGTGCAGCTTGGTCAGCAGGCTGGCGCCCAGCCATAGCTGGTAGAGGTTGCCGGCGGTCTGCTGGGCTGGCTGCGGATGCAGGGAGCCATCGGCAATGGCGGCGTCAATGCAGTTGGCAATGCGCGCCATGACTTGCTCGGTGCCATCGCGCAGGGTGATGCGCATGGCTTCGGACAGGTCGGCCACTTCGGCGCTCAGTTTGACCACCAGGCAATCGCGCAGGCCGGCGGGGCCGCAGTAGTTTTCCTGCCAATCCTGCCAGTACCGCATCAGCCGGCTGATGGCCGGGGTACCGTCATCGGTGAAGCGGGCGTCCAGGTCTTGCACGTAGCTGGCAAAATAATCTTCCAGCAACGCCTGGCCAAATTGCTCTTTGGACTGAAAGTAGTGGTAAAACGAGCCTTTCGGCACGCCGGCGGCTTGCAGGATGGCGCTCAAGCCGACGGAGCTGAAACCGCGGGCAGCCAGAATGTCACGGCCCGTATCCAGCAGGTGCTGGCGGGTGTCGCGGTGTTTATCTGGCTGATTGATGGCGGTTTGCGTATTCATGGGCGGCACTTTAACAGCTAATTAGACCGGTCGTCTAGTTCCGAAGTTATAAATATTGCCAGTTGCCAACGCAGAGGCGCAGCAATGGATGCTTGACCTTGTCGTGCGGGGATATGAGGCTTGCCGCCACACCGACCACTTCATTCAGGATGCCTAGATGTCAGAACTGATTCTGCACCACTACACGCTGTCCCCGTTTTCCGAGAAAGCGCGTGCCATGCTGGGTTATGCCGGCTTGCAATGGCAGTCGGTCACCGTGGCGGAAATGCCACCGCGCCCCAAGTTGGCACCGCTGGCCAGTGGCTACCGGAAAATCCCGGTGGCGCAGATTGGCGCGGATGTCTTTTGTGATACCCGCACCCTCAGCCGAGAAATCGCCCGGTTGGCAAACAAGCCTGAGCTGGTGGTGGAGAATTGCAGTGAAGAGGTGCAGGCCTTTGTTAGTGAAGTGGACTTGCAGATTTTCCTGGCTTCAATTGTGACGGCAGGGAATATCACCCTGTTGCGCCGGGTGCTGAAAGAGTCGTCGCTGCTGGACCTGGGGCGCCTGTTGCTGGACCGGATCAAGATGGGCAGCAAGTCGAAAGTGAAAGCCGAGAGTCCCCGCGTAATGCGTCGCAAGGTGGCCGCGCATCTGGATCATATGGAAACCCTGCTGACGCAGGACTTCCTGTTTGGCGATGCCCCCAATGCCGGTGATTTTTCCGCGTACCACAGCTTGTGGTTCCGCCGTGACCTGGCCGGGCGAAACATTGCGGCCAGCCACCCGAAAGTGGATGCCTGGATGAATCGCATGCAGGCCTTCGGGCAGGGCACGCGCAAGGATATCAGTGCGGACGACGCACTGGAGATTGCTCGACAGGCGGCCCCTCGCGACTTGCCTGCCCAGGTTGAGCAAGAGCCATTGTTGGGGCAGCCGGTGCGAGTCGCACCGTCAGACTATGGCCGTGAACCGGTGTTCGGGGAGTTGTGTTATTGCGATGCCAGTACGCTGGTGGTGCGTCGCGATGATCCTGTGGTGGGGCAGATTCAGGTGCATTTTCCCCGCGACGGGTTTGTTTTTTCCAAAGTAGACTGACGGGAACATAATGAGCCAACCGAATAATCCGTTGCATGGCGTCACCCTGGAAACAGTGGTGACGCAACTGGTTGAGCATTACGGCTGGGAGGAACTGGGAGACCGCATCCGCATCAATTGCTTTATCAGCGATCCGTCAGTGAAATCCAGCCTGAAGTTCCTGCGCAAAACGCCCTGGGCCAGAGAGAAAGTGGAAGCCTTATTCATCGATACCTTCTCCGAATGAATTGCATCCAATTTAAGCTGCCATGAGAGTAAGGCATCGGTTAAAGCAAAGCCTTATCGGTCAGCGCAACTTGCAGGTCTTGCTCCAGCCCTTGCAGATTAATCTGAAAGGTATCGGCTAACAGGCGAGTCATCGCCTGTGGGTCGGTAATGTTTTGCTTGTCACTGCGCCCGTCCGGGTAGCGAATCGTATAGAGGCCGTTCAAGAGAGTGTGCCGGCGATCCATGTCGGTGCGCACGGCAATCAGGTTATTGACGAATTTGGACGCCGGGTGGCAGGCCACGTACCAGTTGGCCATGTCGAAATCGATGGGCCATTGCGTCATCAGGTCGAACCGGTACAGCAGCCGCCAAGCGCTGCCCAGCTGTACCTCAATGCGGTAATGATTGTTCTCGGGAAGCACACGAAAATGCTCCAGCGGAGTGCTTTGGGCTGCCCGGCTGTGCAGCCTTAATGGCGCTGTCGGTGTCATCCCGCCAAACCCCACGTCGCTCAGGTAGTCCTCATCCTCGATGGTTACCAGCAACAACATATGTGAGCGTGGTGGCTGCGCGTCCTCCGGCTGGTTCCAGTAGACCCGGGCGGTAATCCCGCGCACGGTGAAGCCCAGCTCTGTAAGCACCGCCATGAATAACAGGTTGTTCTCAAAGCAGTAGCCTCCCCGCCCCTGATGCACCAGCTTGCGTTCCAGGCTGGTCAGATCCAGCGGCACCGGCTTGCCCAGTAGAGGGTTCAGGTTTTCAAAGGCAATATGCAGCAGGTGGCACTGTTGCAGGGCGCGCAGCGTGGCCAGGGTAGGCGTGCGTTCACCGGTATAACCAACGCGTTGGCAGTAGGCATCCAGGTCAAGGGGCATGGCAGACTCCGGGTTCGTCAACAGGAAGGGGGAGGGTACGGCCTCAACCGAGGTTGAGGTAAAGGGGGAAATGCATACCCAGCACTCCCGCGATAACGTTTCGTGTGCGATATCGGTGCTCACATTATCGCCGCTTTCCGACCATTGGTAGCAATGGCTGCCCCAACGTAGTTTACGCTGGCTCCGCGGCGGCTCCCTGAATGACATAATTCCGGAAAGAGTGTGGACTGGGTCACGGTTGCTTATGCGAAAAGCCGCTTCGAGATCACCGGCGATTTACCGATTGCTCGACTGGAGTGACAGCGAAAAATGCCTGTTGCTGTCGGTGTTGCTGTCTGTCTACATGCTTTTCTATCTGGCCTGGCATCTGGTTACCGCGTTCTTCACTGACTTCGGTGCGCAATATATTTCCCCCGCTGGGGCCAGGCAGTTTACCGGGGTGTTGTTGTTCAATGTGAGCGGCTATCTGGTGATGATTGCCTGGGCCGCCGTGTTGCGTAAAAAACGGCGCCAGTCCCGGTTTTTTGTGCACTGCTTTGTGCAGTTTTTCGGGTTCAGCTTTTTGCTGGTGGGGCTGATGTTAGGGCTGTATAGCCCGATCACGGGAATGGTGCTGCTCGGTTCGCCTCTGGTGGGGTTTATCTTGTTTGGCTTCCGGCCGGTGGTCTGGGGCTTCACCGTGAGTACCGTGATGGTGTTGTTACTGGCCTGGTTGTCGGCCAGCGGTTATGACATTTACGCGTTGTATTTCCGTGCCGACCCCACCGCCAAGGATTCCCTGTCCTATTACTGGATTGCCAGCACCGTGGCTTTTTCGGTGCCTTTCGTGACGGCGGTACTGACGTTGGTGTCCCTGCTGCTGCGCCGCTGGGTGCACCGTGAAGCCCAGGTGAGGGCCATGGCGGTGCAGGATCCGCTCACCGGGCTGGCAAACCGGCGTGCCCTGTTTGATCAGTTTGCCCATGAAATTGCCCGGGCCCGTCGCGCCGGGGAAGACTTGTCGGTGTGTGTGCTGGACCTGGATCACTTCAAACAGATCAATGACCGCCATGGCCATGCTGCGGGGGATACCGTACTGGTGCGGGTGGCGGAGCGGCTGCGTCAGACCCTGCGGGAAACCGACCGCATCGGTCGCATTGGTGGCGAAGAGTTTGTGTTGGTGTTGCCCGCTACCGGCCGAATGGGTGCGAAAAATGTGGTGGAGCGCTGTCGCGCGGCACTGTACGACACTCCCATCGTTCTGGACGATGGCACTGCGCTGACAGTCAGTGCCAGCTTTGGCGTGGTGGTTGCTGCTCCGGGCATGGAGGCAACGGCATCCCAGCTGGTGTCCCAAGCGGACGAAGCCCTGTACCAGGCCAAGCAAAGGGGCCGCAACCGGGTGGAATTCTGGTCGGCAGTCACCAGCGCAACGGCCTGAACCTGTCCCTGATTAACCATTTCCTGTCGCGCATTGGCCGGGTGTCTTTGCACCGTCTTCCCTATTGTTGCTCTTCACGCTGGCGCCAGTGCGCGCACTATTTCGTTCTATCCAATAACAACACCGCGGCGGAGTACCATGCAGCAATACGTCTACGATATCGTAATCAACCATGGGCAGTTCTTTGATGGCAGTTGCCGGGACGGGGTGATTCGTCATTTGGGAATCCGGGATGGGCGGGTTGTCACCATCAGCGACGTGCCGTTGCCGTTACACGCTGCGCCAAGAGTGTATGACGCCACCGGACAGTGGGTGACGCCGGGCTTTATCGAAACCCATAGCCATTACGATGCCGAGGTTATTGCCACGCCGTCATTAAAAGAATCGGTGCGCCACGGTGTCACCTCGGTGCTGATTGGTTCCTGCTCCATCAGCATGATCAATGCCCAACCGGAAGATTGTTCGGACCTATTCACCCGGGTGGAAGCGGTGCCCCGGGAAGCGGTGCTGCCGATTCTGGAAGAGAAAAAAAGCTGGCGCGATGCCGCCGGGTATCGCGCCTTTTATGACAGGCAGCCTCTGGGTCCCAATGTGGGGTCCTTTGTCGGGCACTCCGATATCCGTGTGGCAGTAATGGGCCTGGAGCGGGCGACGTCCCCGGAAAAACCCAGTGAAGAAGAACTGCAACAGATGGAGTGTTTGCTGGAAGACGCCCTGGATGCAGGTTGTATCGGACTTTCATTGATGACCACCCGGCTGGACAAGGTGGATGGCGACCGCGCCTGGTCTCGCCCCTTGCCCTCTACCTATGCCCGCTGGGGGGAGTTCAAACGGTTATTCCGTATCCTGAGGCGCCGTAATGCGGTGATGCAGGGAGCGCCGGATGCGGTGAAAAAAGTGAATGTGCTGCGTTTCTTGTGGCAGGCCCATGGGCTCTTCCGGCGCCCCATGAAGTGCTCCATGCTCACCGCGCTGGATCTCAAGTCCAACCCCTGGTTGAACGTGGTGACCCGGTTGAGCGGCTTTGTGGCGAACCGGGTACTGCGGGGGAATTTTCGCTGGCAGACGCTGCCCGCGCCATTCACCTTGCACCTCAGTGGTTTGAACGTGAATGCGTTCGAGGAATTTTCATCCGGCGAGTTACTGCGCGACTACAAGGATGAAGAGGCCATGTACGCGAAGGTGGATGAGCCCGCTTTCCGCAAGCTGTTCAAGAAGCACGTTAATGCCTTGTTCACCAAAGGGCTATGGCATAGAGACTTTAGCGACTGCTGGGTGGTGGATTGCCCGGACACGTCGTTAATTGGCAAAAACTTTGAAGAAATCGGAGCGGTTGAAGGCAAGGATGCGGTGGATGCCTATTTCGATCTGGCGGTGCAGTATCGCAATGAGCTGCGCTGGAAAACCAATTACGGCAATCACCGGCCGGAGATCATGCACAAGCTGCTGGCGAGCCCGTATACCCATGTGGGCTTTGCTGATTCCGGCGCGCACCTGGAATCCATTGCCCAGTACAACTTCCCGCTGCGGTTACTGAAATATGTGCGCGATGCAGACGAAGCCGGCTTGCCGTTTATGAGTGTGGCGGAAGGAGTGAATGCGGTGACCGCCGATCTGGCGGACTGGTTTGGCCTGCGTGCGGGGCACCTGCGTGTGGGAGCCCGTGCGGATGTGGTGATCGTGAATCCGGAAGGGTTGACCGACGAGCTGGACGAGGTGAGCTGGGCTCCACTGGAAGGCACCTCCCTGAACCGTCTGGTCAAGCGCAACGATGAAGCCGTGACGGCGACTATTATTAATGGCCGGGTGGCCTATGACCGTGTTCAGGGGTTCGATGAGCACCTGGGGTACGAGCGCGATTTCGGGCAGTTCCTGCCGGGCACGGAAGTCCAGGCCCGCCCCAGTCGTGTGGAGTCCGGCCTGCAAACCGCCTGACTGGGTGCCGGATGCTTTTTCGTCAAGCATCCGGCTTCCTGCGTCAGGCAAACGGTCTGAGGGCTGCCCGGCAAGCTGATCGTGCAGAACCTTGCCTAGTCCATTTTTTTCAGCAAGCTGTTCACCGCCTGGGCAAACTGCACCGGGGAATCCTCTTGCAGGAAATGCCCGCCCACCAATGTTTGATGCGGCTGCCCCTGGGCGCCGGGAACGCGCTCCTGCATGTATTTGTCCCCGCCACGGGTAATTGGGTCGCCGTTGCTGAAGGTGGTCAGGAAGGGTTTTTGCCATTGCTCCAGAATTTTCCAGGCCGCCCGGTTGGCGTCGCTGGCCGGATCGTGCGGGCTTACTGGCACCAGTTTGGGAAAGGCTCTGGCGCCGGCCTTGAATTTTTTATTGGGGAACGGCGCGTCGTAAGCCCGGCGTTCATCTGGCCCTAATGTCTTGAAAGTGCCGCTGCCGATAATCCGGGCGATGGGAAAAACCGGGCTGTAGATGGCGAAATTCTTCCACAGATGAAAGGCCTTCGGCACCGATTGATCACCGATGGGCAACATGCCGTTGCCCACCACAATGGCGCGAAAGCGTGATTCGTTTTCTGCGGCCAGGCGCAGTCCGATCAGTGATCCCCAATCCTGGCAGACCAGGGTGATCTCGGTGAGATCCAGCTGGTCGAGCAGCGATTTCACCCAGTCCATGTGGTTCTGGTAACTGTAGGCATTGATGTCGGTGGGCTTGTCGGATTTGCCGAAGCCGATCAGATCCGGGGCGATCACGCGATGGCCGGCGGCGGCGCAGATGGGAATCATGTGTCGGTACAGGTAGGACCAGGACGGCTCCCCGTGCAGCATCAGCACCGGTTTGCCGTCGGTCGGCCCCTCATCCACGTAATGCATGCGTAATCCGCCCACATCCACGTAGTTCGGTTCGAAGGGGTAGTCGAGCAGGCGTTCAAAGCGGGAATCCGGGGTGCGCAGGTAATCCATGGCCGATCCTTGTCAGTACGGGTATCGAGGTATGGGTAAGGAATACCAGTAGATGCCGGGATCGGCCATGTCGTTACAGGACAGTCGGCGTTTTGTTTAGGGAACCTTTGTAACCCCCTGGTCGCCCTGGCGTACGGCACTACTCATCCCAAAGATTGGCCAGGGTGTAATCGCTGCCCGGTTGCGCCCAGAAGCCGCCGTCCACGTAGCGGCGGTGCTTGTCCAGTGCGCCGATGGCGTCCATGTCTGCGTCACTGAGTGACAGCTCGGCGGCGGCCAGGTTTTGTTTCAGGCGTTCCGGGTTCACCGATTTGGGGATCACTACGGTGTTGCGGTGCAGTGCCCAGCTGATCAGCACTTGCGCCGGGCTGGCGCCGTGGTGGTCAGCGATTTCGCGGATCACCGGATCTTCCAGCAGTACCGGCTCGTCCTCGGCTTTCAGGCCGGCGGGGCGATCGAAGGAACCCAGCGGGGAATAAGCGGTGAGGTGGATACCTTGCTGTTGGCAGAACGCCAGCATCTCCTTCTGTTGCAGATAGGGGTGCAATTCAATCTGGTTCATGGCCGGTTTGTAGCGGGCCTTGCCGATCAGGTCCTGCAGCTTTTTTACGCTGAAATTCGATACACCGATCTGCCGGGTCAGGTTGTTGTCCACCAGCGCTTCCATGGCCGCCCAGGTGGTTTCCACCGGCAGCTCCTTGAGGGACACCATGTCGTCTGCGGATTTCGGGAAGGGCACGCCGGGCTTCAGGGCCACGGGCCAGTGCATCAGGTAAAGGTCCAGGTATTCCAGCTGCAGGTTGCGCAGGGTGGTTTCCAGTGCCGGTTGCACATCCTCCGGCGCATGATCACTGTTCCACAGCTTGGAGGTAATCCACAGCTCTTCGCGGGTTACCGTGCCGGCGGCGAACACATCGTTCAGGGCCTTGCCAATTTCGTCTTCGTTACCGTAAATATGAGCACAGTCGATATGGCGGTAACCGGCTTCAATGGCGCTTTTCACCGCCTTGTACACCTCACCGGGTTCGGATTTCCAGGTGCCCAGGCCCAGCATGGGCAGGGTGTCGCCATTATCGAAAGTCAGCGTTTTCATGGTCTGCTCCTGTAAAACGTGCGGGTCCCGGTTGGCGGGGAAGCCAACACGGGAAACAATCTGCCATCCTACTACTGGGACTTGCCCCGGCAGCGTTGGGTTCCTGTCGAATCCTTGCTTGATTCTCCAGCGGCGGTCGCTTTCCTGATTCCTGGCTCCAACGGTTTCCCTGCTTGAGCCGCCCTCGGCATTTCGCTACTGTGGCCGACCGGCGTTGGCCGCCCTCATTATCGGCAGTGCCTTTTCTCACTGCCCCTGCTTTTGGAAAATTCTATGTGGATCAAGAACCTGACTGTCTTTGTGGGCGAAGAAGCCTTCCCCTGTTCCGTGGCCGAACTGGATGAAATTCTGGACCAGAACCGCTGCCAGCCCTGTGGTTCGCAAACCGAGCGTACCGAAGGCTTTGTGCCGCCGCTCAAGGGGCAGGACCCCATGGCCTACGCGGTGGACGGGTTTATTTTTTGCACTTATCAGGAAACCGCCCGCCTGTTGCCCGGGCCGGTGATCAAGGAACTGCTGGATGAAAAAGTGGAGCACATCCAGCAGGAAGAAAGTCGCAAGGTGGGGCGTAAAGAAAAGGCGGATCTGAAAGAGCAGATTACCTTTGAGTTGATGCCTCGTGCATTTACCCGCTCGCGCCGCACTTCTCTGTTGATCGATACCGAGCGCAAGCGGGTGATGGTGGATTCTTCCTCCGCCAGTCGCGGCGAAGAAGTGATCGCCTGCCTGCGTAAAGCCATCGGCTCCCTGCCGGTGGCGTACCCGGCGCCGAATTCTGCTCCTTACACCAGTTTCAGTAACTGGCTGCGTGATACCAAGCTGTTGCCGGAAGGCTTCACCCTGGGTGACCGCTGCGAACTGAAGGGCGTCAAGGACGAAGGCGCTGCGGTGAAGTTCACTGCCGTGGATCTGGGCCAGGAAGAAATTCTCGCGCACCTGGAAACCGGCATGGTCGCCACCCGCATCAATCTGGCGTGGCAGGATTCCCTGGAACTGGATATCAATGAAAAGCTGGAGATCAAGCGCATCAAGCCGCTGGATCTGTTGCAGGAAAATATTGATGCGCTGGATGCAGACGATGCGGTAGCAGAGCTGCAGGCGCGCATCAGTTTGCAGGGCACCGTGCTGCGCGAAGCGCTGGATAGCCTGTACGGCTATTTTGAGGTTTAAAAGAAACGCATCACGCTGCATGCATCAAGCAACACTCATCGCGTAAGAATGCGAAGAAAGTGATCTTGTTCAGTAACGCCGTACCCGCGCTAAAGGTTTTGCGCGGGCACGGTCTTTCAAGTCCCAAGAGGGTTAGCCCGCGTTGTTGCGTGGTGCGTCAGGCGTGAGGCATCTTGCGCTAGTCATTAATGTCTTCATCGTCTTTCTGGTCCTTGTCCATCTTCACCGGTGAGTTCTTGTCGCACTGCGGTGAATGCTGGAAGGTCTGGGTCACGTCCAGATAACCAAGGTGGGAAATGGTACGGCGGCCCAGCAGGATCGGGTAGATCATGTCCGAGCGGTCGTTCAGGGTGAACTGCTCTTCGTACACCGTATTGCCCATGCACACTTTCATCAGCACTACCGGGCGACGTTCCGTGCCGCCGGCACCGCGAATCAGCACCTTGCGGTAACGGGGTTTCTCGAAGTTTTTTTCCACTTTTTTACCGGTGGCTTCGTCCACCACATCCACGGTAAAGCGAACCCAGTCCTCACCATCTTTTTCGAACACCTCTACGTCGGTGGCATGGAGGGAAGAGGTAAGCGCGCCGCTGTCCAGCTTGGTTTTCAATTCCACACCCCAGGGCACCAAAGTGGATTTTTCCACCCAGCCAAACACCTTGGGGCTATCCGGTGATTTCGCCATGGCCATGCCGGTGCTGCTCAGCAGTGACGCAGTAATGAAAGCGATGAGTCCTTTTTTCATGGGCGCTCCTTGATCGTGAAAGCCTTGTGCGTAAAACGGTGGGTGCCGGAACACCCTGTTGGCAGGGTATGACTGTAATCGCCGCTGACCGTTCCCCGGCAAATCATTGACTCTCTGGCTGCTAGCAGCCGCCAGCCAGCCATCCCGACCCCTCTTTTACAGGTTACCATTGTTCCATAATGCGCCGTTGCTCAAGGCGCCTGAAAAAGGCCGGAGGGCCAGAGATGACACCAATTATCGCACCACCATCAATCAAGCTGCTGCTGGGTGAAAGCCGCGCCGCGTGGGCCTATGGGCGCTACCTGTTGCGGGGGCTGGGGCACCGGCAATTGCCGCCGGGGAAAGGGCAGCCGGTGCTGGTTTTGCCCGGTTTTGGCGCCAGTGACGTGAGCACACGACCGCTGCGCAAGGCCTTGTCCCGGTTGGGGTATAACGTTTACGGCTGGGCCCAGGGCACCAATACGGGCATCAACAGCAAACGTAAAAACCTGTTAGTTACCCATCTGCAGGCGATCAACACGCGCCACGGGCAACCGGTGGCGCTGGTGGGCTGGAGCCTGGGCGGGGTGTTTGCCCGGGAATTGGCGCGGGCCTTTCCCGATCAGGTGAGTCAGGTGTTTACCCTGGGCAGCCCCATCAATGGCGACCCGGAGGCCAACAACGTCTCCACGCTTTTCAATCTGTTCAACCCGAACCGCCCGCCAGCGGACCGGGAGGCCTTTAACCAGCGCATCGCCGCGCCGCCGGTGCCCTGTACCGCCATTTTCACCCGGCAGGACGGTATCGTGGCCTGGCAATGCAGCCAGGAAGAAGAAGGCCCGCTGACAGAGAATGTGGAAGTGCAGGGCACCCACGTGGGCCTGCCCTGGAACCCCCAGGTGCTGGCGGTCATTGCCGAGCGCCTGGCGCGAAGCCCATTACCGGGAGATCTGCCATGAGCGCACTACAGCCCGGCCGCTATCGGCACTTCAAGGGCAACGAATACCAGGTGATCGGCCTGGCCACCCATTCCGAAACTGGCGAAACCGTGGTGGTGTACCATCCGCTCTACGGTGATCAGGCCCTGTGGGTGCGCCCGCTGGCCATGTTCACCGAAACCGTGGATCGGGAAGGCAAGGTGCAACCCCGCTTCGCGAGGATAGGCGATTAGCGTCAGGCTTTAAGCATTTGGCGTCCGTTAACTTTGAACTTTCAACTCCACTGGATGCTACAATGGCGGCCTTATTCATGGAGTTAGCCCGTTATGTCTTCGTTTGCCGACCTGAACCTGCACGAGCGCCTGATCAAGGCACTTGGCGAGCTGGAAATTACCACCCCGACCCCTGTTCAGACGGCAGCGATTCCGGCGGCGCTTGAAGGCCGTGATTTACGCGTGGTGGCCCGCACCGGCAGCGGTAAAACGGCGGCGTTCCTGCTGCCCATGCTGCATCAGCTGCTCCAGTATTCCCGTCCGCGCACGGATACCCGAGCCCTGATTCTGCTGCCCACTCGCGAGCTGGCCCAGCAGACTCTAAAGCAGGTGGAGGCCCTGGGCCGTTACACCTTTATCAAGGCAGAGCTGTTGACCGGCGGTGAAGACTTCAAGGTGCAGGCCGCCAAAATGCGCAAGAACCCGGAAATCCTGATTGGCACCCCGGGTCGCCTGATCGAACATCTGGACGCAGGCAACCTGCTTCTGCAGGACCTGGAAATGCTGGTGCTGGATGAGTCCGATCGCATGCTCGACATGGGCTTCAACGACGATGTGCTGCGCCTGGCCGCGGAATGCCGGGCCGAGCGGCAGACCCTGCTGTTCTCCGCCACCACGGGCGGTAACGCCATGGAAAACATGATCAGCAGCGTGCTTCGTGATCCCAAATCGCTGGTGCTTGATTCCGTACGTGACCTGAACGAGTCCGTCAGCCAGCAGATCATCACCGCCGATGACGTGAAGCACAAAGAGCGGCTGGTGCAATGGCTGCTGGCCAACGAAACCTATGAAAAAGCCGTGGTGTTCACCAATACCCGCGAACAGGCCGATCGCCTTGGCGGGGTGCTGGTGGCCTCCAACCTGAAAGTGTTCGTGCTGCACGGCGAGAAAGATCAGAAAGACCGCAAACTGGCCATGGATCGCCTCAAGTCTGGTGCCGTAAAAGTGCTGGTCGCCACCGACGTGGCCGCCCGGGGCATTCACGTGGATAACCTGGATCTGGTGATCAACTTCGACATGCCCCGCAGCGGCGACGAGTACGTGCACCGTATTGGTCGCACCGGCCGGGTAGGTGGTGAAGGCACCGCCATTTCCCTGATCGCCGCCCATGAATGGAATCTGATGGCAGGCATTCAACGCTACCTGCGGCAGAACTTTGAATATCGTCTGGTAGAGGCCCTGCGTGGCAACTTCCTGGGGCCGAAAAACCTGAAGTCCAACGGCAAGGCCGCGGGCAACAAAAAGAAAAAAATGAAGAAAAAGGCAGATGCCAAGAAAGGCATCAAGAAACCCGGTGCCAAGAAAAAAATCGCCAGACCCAAACGCAATGCCAAGCCGCCCACGCAGGACACCAAGGGTGGCTTTGCCACAGTGAAACGGAAAAAGACCCCCGGGCCACTGGATTGAGAGACGCTGCACGCAACACGCTGCAGGCAACAACACGAAGCGGAGCCGTACAGGTTTTGATAGATGAGAGGCCGCGCCCTTATTCCGGGCGCGGCCTCTCACGTTTATAAAACGACAAGCCTTGATCGCGTTGCTGCGTGAAGCGCGTCGCATGAAGCGTCTCTTTTAAAACTCCGTAAAATTCCTGCCCCCTTCACGTTCTTTCGGCGCCTTTGCCGTCATTCTGGTACGGTTATTCCAAGGAGGTGGCTGTGCCGGAACAGAAGGGGGTGGAGTCGATGTCTGCTGATACACTGCTGTGCCCGGATTGCGGCACGCAGCTTGCCGTGCCTTCTCGGCGCGCCCGAGGCGCCTGGCGCTGCCCCTGTTGTGATTCCCAGCTGAGTGGTGCCTGGACGTTGCGCCCTGATTCCCTGCTGGCACTAACCGTGGCGACGGCCGTGTTATGGTTGCCGGCCCTGATCCTGCCGTTGATGCGCCTGGAAAACCTGGGCCTGGACCGTGAGGCCAGCCTGCTGGATTGTGTGCTGCGGCTCATGGAGGGCGTTTACTTTCCCGTCGGGGTCTTGCTGCTGTTTACCCTGGTTTTCATGCCGCTGCTGAATTTGCTGTCTGCAGGGCGCCTGCTGTGGGCCGCCCGTGGTCATACGCCCTCGGCGCAGCCGGATCCCTTCTGGATGAAGATTTACCGGCAAAGCCGGGAATGGGCCATGACGGATATTTTTCTGCTCGGCATTCTTATCGCCATGACCAAACTCGGTGACATGGCCACCGTGACTCCCGGCCCTGGTCTGTTTTGTCTGGTGGTGGCAGTGTTTTTGCGTTTGATCGTAGAAACCCTGGCGCAACCGGATCAGTTGCAACGGTTACTGGAGGCGCGCAATGGCGATTAATCCGCCCCCGAGGCAGCAGCGTGCCTTGGCCTGGTCATTACTGATTGCCGCTATGGTCTGGTTAGTACCGGCCAACGTGCTGCCGATCATGGCGGTTACTGAAACCGGGCGCGGCAAGGCCAGCACCATTGCCGATGGCATCTGGCAACTGTTCGAAGCTGGCATGCCGGGTATCGCCATCATTGTTTTTGTTGCCAGCCTGTTGGTGCCGCTGTTCAAGGTGCTGGTGCTGGCGGTGATCTACTGGCGAGCACCGCGCGAAAATAATCCACTCACCAGTACCCGGGCGTACCGGCTGGTGTACTGGATTGGTCGCTGGTCCATGCTGGATGTCTTCGTGGTGGCGCTGCTCGCCGCTGTGGTGGAATTCGGCAATCTGGCTCGTGTGGAGCCGGGGCCGGGTATTATCGCCTTTGCCCTGGCCGTGGTGCTGACCATGTTGTCCGCCCACGCCTTTTCTCCCCAACAACTCTGGATTCAAGACCCTGACGGAGCGGACCATGGACACGCCTGAAGTGAAACATTCCCGCTGGCCTTCGCCTATCTGGCTGGTGCCCTTGCTTAGCTTGCTGGTGGCCGGCTGGCTGCTGTATGACCAGCTTTTGCAGCGTGACGTGCAAATAGAAATTACCTTTGAAAATGGATCAGGCATCAAGCCGGGGGTAGACCTGCGCTACCGGGGTGTGCCGGTGGGCAGTGTGGATGAAATCGTACTCAGTGATGACCTGAAACACGTGACCGTTCATGCCAGCCTGAATCGGGATGCGGAAAAACTGGCTCGCGAGAAAAGCCGCTTCTGGATTGTAGAGCCGGAGCTGGGCATCGCCGGGGCGCGCAATCTGGATACGCTGGTGTCAGGCAAATACATCGCCGTGGAGCCCGGTGGGGGAGAATCAAAAAAAGAATTCGATGGGCTGGAAACACCGCCAGAGCAACAACCGAACCTGGGCTTGAAGATAACCCTGGTGGCCGATCACCTGGGCTCCCTGAAAAAAGGCCGCAAGATTTATTATCGTGATTTGCAGGTGGGCACCATCGGTGAAAGCGAACTGAGCGAAGGGGGCCGCTTTGTGGAAATTCAGGCCATCATCGAACCGAAATACGCCAAGCTGGTACGCAGCAATACCCGCTTCTGGAACAGCTCCGGGCTCACCGTGGACATCGGCTTGTTTAAAGGTGCAGAAGTGCAGGCCAGCTCCCTGGAGAATTTACTCCGTGGCGGCATCAGCTTCGCGACCCCGCCAGAGCCGGGCCCGCTGGCGAAAGCGGGGGAGCGCTTTGATCTCTACAAACAACCGGAAGACGACTGGCGCGAATGGGCGCCGATCATGAAGTGGAAATAGCCGCAGCACGCGTGTTAGGCATGCTTGAACTGTGACGAAGCTGAAGTGTTAATCGTTTTCCCTAGGGTCTTTCTGGAGGGTTCCCTCTCCCCTCAAGGGAGAGGGGACCTAATAGATGGCGCAGGTTTGAGCTGCTGCCCTACATTATTTTCCCGACCATTTTTAACGGTAAATTCCGCATGGCAAACCCCAGCGGCCCCCAGGGCCAGCCGGGAACGGAGGCGTTTTTGCTTTCTTTCTCGATGGCTTTCACCAGTGCCTTGCAGCCGGTTTCGGTGTCCACCAGGAACGGGGTGTTTTTCACTTTTTCGTTAATCTCGGAACGGATGAAACCGGGGAAGATCGTGGAGACCTTGATCGGGGAATCCTGCAGTTCCACTTGCAGGCCTTCGGCCAGCATGGCCACGCCGGCCTTGGTGGCGGCATAGGTGGTGAGGTTTTTCTTCATGCCGCGCATGGCGCTGATGGAAGAAATCATCACCAGGTGGCCGCTGTTCTGGGCGCGGAAAATTTCCATGGCCGCTTCGGTTTGTGCCAGCGCCGCCACGAAGTTGGTTTCGGCGGTCTGGCGGTTGGCGTAGAAGTACCCGGTGCCCAAGGGCTGGCCCTTGCCCATGCCGGCGTTGATGATGATGCGGTCGATGCCGGCCAGTTCCGTGCGGAAGGCATCAAACACCGCAAACACCTGATCGTAGTCGTTCACGTCCAGTGGCTTGATCAGCACCTTGATGCCGGGGTGTTTTTCTTCCAGTTCGGCCTTCAGTGTTTCCAGCCGATCCATGCGCCGGGCACACAACGCCAGGTTGCGACCCATGGCGGCAAACAGACGCGCCATGCCTTCGCCAAGGCCGGAGCTGGCACCGGTGATTAGAATATTCTTGCGTGTCGGCATTACTGTCCCCTTGCTAATGGCTGCTGTAGGAGCACCTCTTGAGGTGCGAACCTCGCGAAGCGAGGCGACAGCGTTTGTGTCGCTCGCTGATGTTTTCTGAAACCTGTCGAGCGTTGATATTCCTGATCGTCCTGCGGACGATTTCCGCGCTGGCGCGCAGTTCGCACCTCAAGCGGTGCTCCTACAGCAGCTTCGTAGAAATGTTGAAGTTATCAGGTCGCGCCTATCGATACGTCACCTGCTCGCTTGGCAGATGCAGATGCTCGTTCACCGAGACTAGCCGCAGCTTGCCGGCGTTCACAAGCACGCGGGTCACACTGGTGTTGATCAGGTTGCGGTTATAGGTGATCAGAGCTTCCGCATCCAGTGCCATTAGCTGTTGGATGATCACGCTGATGGCGCCGCCGGAGGTGAACACCAGGGCGCTGTCGCCGCTGCTCAGGCTGTTGCCCAGGCTATAGGTGCTGGCCAGTACCCGTTCGCGAAACGCGGGCCAGGTTTCACTGTAGTCCCCTTCGCCGCGCTGCCAGCGACGCAGGGCCTGTTCAAAACGGGCCTGGAACACCTTGCGCGGTTGTTCCTGTTCCGCCAGCCAGGCGGTGAGCGCCGGGCGGTCGGTGGCCAGGGGCCAGTCCATGGCGAGCAGCTCTTCGTGGTTGTACTCATTAAAACCGGTGTCGGTGTGCCACTCTTTTGGCAGCCCCAGTTCACCCAGCGTCGCCTCTGCCGTTTCCCGGTGGCGGCGCATGGTGCCGCAGATGGCCCGGGGAAAACCCAGCGACTGGTTCTGCAGGGCACGGCCAAGAATACGGCTTTGCTCCCAGCCCGGTTCGGAAAGCTGGTCGTAATCTTCCTTGCCGAAACTGGCCTGTCCGTGGCGAATAAGGTAAATCACCGGCATAAATCAGTGCTCTTTTTTCTGTTCGCTTTGTTCCAGCTTGCGCTGCAGGCGCACCGCGCCTTTCAGCATGATCCGGTTGAACACA
The DNA here is from genome assembly GCF_002733835.1 of Alcanivorax sp. Lineage (GTDB taxonomy): Bacteria > Pseudomonadota > Gammaproteobacteria > Pseudomonadales > Alcanivoracaceae > Alcanivorax. The sequence continues at coordinate 171,714 of NZ_NVWY01000003.1, read as the reverse complement.
AACGGCAGGAAGCGCTTGATCCAGTAAGCGCGGCGGCCGCTCTTGTGGGGCAGCAGGAAAAACTGTTGTTTGGCCACCGCCTGTTTGATCATTTCAGCAATCTGGTCGGCGGTGAGCTCGTCGCTGGACAGCAGCTTGTCCACGGTTTCGATCATGCCGGGTTCCGGGGTGCGCATGGACTCGTGCAGGTTGGTGCGGAAAAAACCGGGGCACACCACGGTGGTATGAATGCCATAGGGCGCCAGCTCGAAACGCAGGGTTTCCGACAGGGAAATGACGCCCGCCTTGGTCACGTTATAGCTGCCCATCACCGGTGCATGCAGCAGCCCGGCCAGGGAGGCGATATTGACGATATGCCCGTGGCCCTGGCGTTTCATCATCGGCACGAATACCTTGCAGCCGCGCACCACGCCTTTCACGTTGATATCGAAAATCCAGTCCCAGTCGGCCATGTCGCCACGGTCGATGCGGGCAGCACCGGCCACCCCGGCGTTGTTGACCAGCACGTCCAGCCCGCCCCAGTTCTGCTCCAGCCATTCGCGGGAGTTATTGAAGCTGGCGGCGTCGCGCACATCCAAATACTGGAACTGCAATTCGCCGGGCAGATCCTTGAGGGCGGCCAGGGTTTCGGCAGCCCGTTCCTGGTTCACGTCACCGATTAGCACCCGGGCGCCCGCGCGCAGCCAGGCTTCGGCCATGGCGCGGCCCAGCCCGGACGCGCCGCCGGTAATCAGGATGCGTTGCGGGGTCTGACTCATGGTGTGTCCTGTTGTCATGGTGATTTCGGTCGCGGATTGTGCATTAGTCGGCATCAGGGGTCTTATCCATTGACCGATGCTAGTGATGGCGTTTCAATAAATCCAATGAATCCTCGCAATGACCAATGATAAACGCCATGCATGTTTCGCGCTTCGATCTCAATCTTTTCGTGGTCTTCGATGCCATCTATACCGAGGGCTCGCTGACCCGCGCCGCCAAGGTGCTCAACCTCACCCAACCGGCGGTCAGCCACGCCCTGGGGCGCCTGCGCGACCGCCTGGGTGACCCGCTGTTTGTCCGTCAGGGCAGCCGCATGGTGCCCACGGCCAGGGCGCGGGCCATGGTCAGCCCGGTGCGCCACGCGCTGGGCGGGTTTCAGCGTTGCCTGAGCGAAGAGGGCGGTTTCGATGCCAGCGAAGCGGAGCGCACCTTTGTGCTGGGCCTGCGTGATGGTCTGGAAGGGCAGTTGCTGCCGGCGCTGATGAGCCAGTTCATGGATGAGGCGCCGGGGGTGAAGTTGCAGTCGCTCACCGTGAGCCGCCGGCAAATGGCCACCGAGCTGGCCAGCGGCCGGCTGGACCTGGCCTGCGATGTGATGCTGGCGTTGCCGGAAGCCATTGAGCACCAGGCGGTGCTGCACGGCCCGCTGGTGGTGATGATGCGCGATTCTCACCCGCTGGCCGAAGGCATGGATCTGCCGGCCTACCTGGCCGCCCAGCATGTGCTGGTATCGTCCCGCCGCGAAGGGCCGGGGCTGGAAGATTTCGGCCTGGCCCGCCAGGGCTACCGGCGTCATATTCGCTTGCGGTGTCAGCATTATCAGGCGGCGCTCAGCACCGTGCAGCAAACCGACTTGTTGCTCACCATGCCCGCCAGCCTGGCCGGGCAGCTGCGGCGCCAGGGCCTGGTGCTCAAGCCGTTCCCCGGCGAACTGCCCGGCCTGGAAATGCACCTTTACTGGCACCGTGACCAGAGCGCTGACCCGGCGCACAGCTGGTTGCGCCAGCAAGTGCTGGCGCAGTTGCAAGGCATGCAGAGCGAAATCGAGCTAAGCGCGCCTTCGTTGTAGGTGCTTTGTCGGGTTACGGCTACGCCTCTCTGTGCCCTTGGGTAAACACGACCTACCTAAAAGGGAGTTTTTGGTAGGTCGAATTAGCCTAAAAGGCGTAATCCGACAAAGCCGCGCGGTGCCCGTAAACGCGACGCTGTTCCTGCTTTGAAACATTTTCATAAGGTTCCGTTTATTGCTTCTCTTGCCGGCTTGCTAGTGTCAAACGGCGCTACAACGTTTGAAAAACTGATAAGAAGTGAAAAAGGGAGAGTAATGAAACATTCAATCAGCAAGTGGCTGCCGGGTGCTCTGGCAGTAACCGCCTTGTTCGGGTGTCAGACCGATCTGCCACCGCCGCCTCCGGCCGAAGCCATCTGGTTCAATGGCCCGGTCATCACCGTTAACGATAACGCCCCCGAGGCCCGCGCCGTTGCGGTGCGCGATGGGCGCATTGTGGCCGTGGGCGAGAAAGACACGGTGCTGCGTTATCAGGGGGACAGCACCACCCTGCACGATCTGCAGGGCAACACGCTGCTGCCCGGTTTTGTGGATGCCCATGGCCATGTGTCCTTTGTCGGTTTTCAGGCCATGAGCGCGAACCTGTTGCCGCCGCCGGATGGTGGCATCAGCAGTGTGCCGGAGCTGGTTAATACCTTGCAGGCCTTCGCCAAAACGTCGGAGCTGAACAAGCAGTTCGGCATTATTTATGGCTTCGGTTACGACGATTCCCAGCTGGCAGAGCAGCGTCACCCCAGTCGCGCAGAGCTGGATCAGGTCAGTGCCGATACGCCGGTATTGATCGTGCACCAGAGCGCCCACTTCGGTGTGCTCAACAGCGCCGCGCTGAAAAAAATCGGCATCACCGCCGACAGCCCCAACCCGCCCGGCGGTGTCATCGTTAAAGACCCGAAAACCGGCGAGCCCACCGGCCTGCTGGAAGAAAATGCCTTCTTTATGGCACTGGGAAAGTTGTTCCCGAAAATGAACGGCGAGCAAGCCGTGGCCATGCTCAAGGAAGGCGAGCGGCTGTACACCCGTTTTGGCTACACCACCCTGCAGGATGGCCGCAGCTCGCCGCAGCACGTGAAGGTGGCCATGGGTGCCGCCCAGGCCGGCGTGCTGAAAGCCGATATCGTCTCCTACCCGGATATCCTCAACGAGGGCGTGGACGAATTGATGGTGCCGCCGTTCTACCACAACGTGGACAGCACACCGCAGTACCATAATCATTTCCGCATCGGTGGCATCAAGCTGACCCTGGACGGCTCCCCCCAGGGGAAAACCGCCTGGCTGACCGAGCCCTATTACCAGCCGCCCCACGGCAAGGCCGATGACTATGCCGGCTACGGTGTGGTCAAGGATGGCAAGGTGGTAGAGGTGTACACCAAGGCCCTGGAAAACGGCTGGCAAACGCTGACCCATGCCAATGGCGACCGGGCCATCGACCAGATGATCATGGGCTGGGAAAAAGCGGAAGCGGCGGTGCCCGGTGTGGATGTGCGCCCGGTGCTGATCCACGGCCAGACCTTGCGCAAGGATCAGGTTGCCGAACTGAAAACCCTGGGCATCTTCCCGTCTCTGTTCCCCATGCACACCTTCTACTGGGGTGACTGGCACCGCGATTCCGTGCTCGGCCCGGAGCGGGCGGAAAACATTTCACCCACTGGCTGGGTGCAAGAAGCGGGCATGCGCTTTACCACCCATCACGATGCGCCGGTGGCCTTGCCCGATTCCATGCGGGTGCTGGATGCCACCGTGAATCGCACCACCCGCACTGGCAAGGTGCTCGGTGAAGCGCAAAAGGTCAGCGTGATGACGGCGCTTAAAGCGATGACGCTCTGGTCCGCCTATCAGCACTTTGAAGAAGCCAGCAAAGGCTCCATCGAAGTGGGCAAGCTGGCGGATTTTGTGGTGTTGTCGGATAACCCGCTGACGGTGGAGCCGCAAACACTGCACTCACTCACCGTGCTGGAAACCATCAAGGAAGGGGAGTCTATTTATCAGCGCAGCGAGGATGAGGCTGCCGCTGCGGCCACTGCGTTAGTGGCGCCGCCGCTGGGCGTGTCCATGGCGCAGGCGCAATGGCCGGCAAGTCATGGCCATTACGGTGCCGATGGCTGCTTCGGCCCGGCTCTAGAGCACATCTTCCATGCGCTGAGCGGCACCGAGCACTGAGCTGCTCAATGTTGGGTTACGGCCTTCGGCCTAACCCAACCTACAGGGGGCAATGTCGGGTTACGGCTACGCCTCTCTGTGCCCTTGGGTGAACACGACCTACCTGAAGCGTGGTTTGGTAGGTCGTATTAGTCCGGAGGACGTAATCCGACAAAGCCTCTTAACCCGCCTGGGTCGGCAACAATGTCCCGGCCCAGTGCGGGTTCTCTTCCAGCCGAATATCCCTGGGCTCCACGCTCTCACCGCAATGGCCGCATTGCAGTTTGGCCTCCAGCGGTTCGCCGCATTGGCGGTGCACGCGGGTCAGTGGTGGGCCGGCTTCGTCGGCCAGGTATTTGTCGCCCCACTGGGCCAGGTGGGCAATCACCGGGTAGAGGTCGCGGCCCATGGTGGTCAGCCGGTATTCGTGGCGCAGGGGGCGTTCCTGGTAGGCGACTTTCTCCAACACTCCGCCCTCGGCGAGCTTGCGCAGCCGGTCGCTGAGCACATGGCGGGTGACGCCCAGCCGTTGCTGGAAATCATCAAAACGGCGCACGCCGAGAAAGCAGTCGCGCAGCACCAGCAGCGTCCAGTTATCGCCAATAATGGCCAGCGAACGGGCCAGTGAGCAGGGCTGTTGGTCGATGTCTTGCCAGCGCATAGTAAACCTCCGGGAACATTTTCTGATCATACCTGCTTGACGGGTTCCCAAAAAGAACCGACTATCAGTTCCTAATTGGAACTAACTGTTTGTAGAACGAACCTGTTGGAGGCCCCATGCCAGAATCCGCCGTAGTGGTAATCGGTGCCGGTGATGCCACCGGCGGCGCCATCGCCAAACGCTTTGCCCGCGAAGGCTACACCGTCTGCGTCACCCGCCGCAGTAAAGACGCCTTGGCGCCGCTGGTGCAGGAGATCGAAGCCGCCGGCGGCAAGGCTCGCCCGTTCGGCTGTGATGCCCGCGATGAAGACCAGATGGTGGCGCTGTTCGACACCATCGAAAAAGAGGTCGGCCCGGTGGAAGTGGTGGTGTTCAACATCGGCGCCAACGTGTTCTTCTCCATTCGCGAGACCACTGCCCGTGTCTATCGCAAGGTCTGGGAGATGGCCGCCTTCGCCGGTTTCCTCGCCGGCCGCGAAGCCGCCCGCGTAATGGTGCCGCGCAACAAGGGCACCATTATCTTCACCGGCGCTACCGCTTCATTGCGCGGCGGCAAGGGTTTCTCCGCCTTCGCCGGTGCCAAGTTTGCCCTGCGCGCGTTGGCGCAAAGCATGGCACGGGAGCTGGGGCCGGAAGGCATTCATGTGGTCCACCCGATCATCGATGGTGCCATCGACACCGCCTTTATCCGCGACAACTTCCCGGCCAAGTATGCCCAGAAAGAACAGGATGGCATTCTCAACCCGGAACACATCGCCGACACCTACTGGATGCTCCACCAACAACCCCGCGACGCCTGGACCCACGAAATCGACCTGCGCCCGTGGATGGAAACGTTTTGAAGAACGCAGCACGCAACAAAAAGCAGTTACAAGTTGAAAGTTCAAAGTTAAAACGCGAAGTCCGCCCAAGATCACTCAAAGGCCTTGGCTTCGCGCTCAAACCGTTTGAAGCGCGGGCACGATATAAAAGAACATGGTGATTCTTCTCGCGCTTTTGAACTTTGAGCTTTGAACTTTTAACTCCGCCCATCGCGCCGCGTACCCGCAGTGCACAGAGAGCGTCGCTCCTACATGACAATCAGAAAGGACAAGAACCATGACCCAAAAAATCGAATTCCTCTTCGACGTGGGCAGCCCCACTGCCTACCTGGCCTGGAGCCAACTGCCTGCCCTGTGTGAGCGCACCGGCGCCGAGCTGGTGTATGTGCCTGTCCTGCTGGGCGGCATCTTCAAGGCCACCGGCAACAACCCGCCCGGCGCCGTGCCCGCCAAGGGCATGTACATGATGCGCGACCTGGCCCGCTACTCCGCGCGCTACCAGGTGCCGCTCACCATGAATCCGCACTTCCCGGTGAACACCATCACCCCCATGCGCATCGTCACCGCCGCCATCGGCACCCCGGAACAGGACGCCGTGATCACCGCCCTCTACAACGCCATGTGGCGCGAGCCCTGCAAACTGTCTGAGCCGGAAGAAATCACCCGCGTGCTCACCGCCGCCGGCCTGGATGCGCAAGCCTGGCTGGAAAAAGCCGCCAGCGACGAGGTGAAAGAGCAGCTCAAGGCCAATACTGAAGCCGCCGTAAAGCGAGGCGTGTTTGGCGCGCCGACCCTGTTCGTGGGCAATGAGATGTTCTTCGGGCAGGATCGGCTGGATTTTGTGGAAGAAGAATTGAAAGGCAGTTAATAGTTAACAGTGAATAGTTAATAGCGAAAATCAAAAACAGGAGTCGAATGTCCGGGGCGGACACAGCTTGCATCTGTAGGAGCTATGCTTGCATGGCGAACCGGCGACCCGATAGATGAGGCCGCAAACAGCAATCCCACCATCGCCGTTTGTGGCCGGCCCTTAACCTTCCATCAGTCCCGGCCAACGTCGCGCGCACCCATTGCGATGCCTTGCCTGCAAAATACGCAATTATTTGCTATCGTCGCCGATCTTTTGTCGCTGACGGATGCGTGCTGATGCTGAAATGGATTTATGGTGTGTTGATTGCGGCGTTTGTCGCGATTGTGGTTGGCGGTGTGGTCACCAAGGCCAAGGATTCCTGGCAGGCGCATCAAAATGCCATCGCCTCCATGCAGGAAAGCCAGATCAAGCACCGCCAGAAGCGCGATGAAGTCCGTGATCGCATTGCCCGCACCCAGGCCAAACCCACCCTCAGCGATCATGATCGCTGGCTGATCGCCCATCTGGGAAAAGCCCTTGATCGCCTGGACAAGGTCGTCGAGGGTCAGAAGGCCAACTCTGGCTTTGTTCACCGCAATATCCTGCGCAGTTGGGCAGGATATGGAACGCTGGCCCTCGCCATGCTGGTCTTCGCGTTCTGCCTCCTGCGCCCCGGCAAAGGGCTGACCCGTGAAGAGCGGCAGTGGCTGGCGGGACATCCGCGAGATATCCCCGGCCTGCTGCTCGACCCCGGCGCCTACCGCAATACCGCTGCCCCCACCCGCGGTGGCAGCAACTTTGTCACCGGTCGCATCCGGCAGGTCAAACCCGACGTGTTGCGCGTCACCGGCAGCCGGGCACTCAAGGGCATGGGGCTGGCCTTTCTCATTGCCCCGCAGGGCGGCCTGGCGGTAGAGCTGTACTATATTGTCGACGCCCTGTTCGTTGTCGGTATTCCCTTCGAGCAAATGAAATGGGGCGGCACCATGCAGACCCTGATGCTGTCCATCTCCTTCACCCTGGCCGGCCTGTTCGTGCTGTTCTCCACCACCAGCAACGCCCGCCTGGACCGTCGCCAGCAAACCATCACCCTGCCCGGCGACAACCGCACCCTGGCGTTCAATGAAGTGGAATCCGTCCAACTCAACCAGGTGCTCACCACCGGCGAGCGCAGCTTCGTAAACAGCCAAATCCAGCTGAACCTGCGCAACGGCGAATCCCTGTCCCTGCTCAGCCACGCCGGCAAGGAACAGATCTACGTGGACCTGATCCGCACCGCCCTGTTCCTGGATAAACCGGCGGTGATCCCGGAAGCTTGATTGGAGATTGATAGTGCTGGCTAACCTGGGGTTGGTTGTCGCTATTAATTATTCACTATTCATTATTAATTGCTTTTCAGCTCGCGCGTTTCCTTATACGCAAATATTGTGTAGATTCGGAACGGGATCACAAATAAAACCGGTCAGCCAGGGTGGCATGGCCTGCGAAAGCGAATCGGGGGAAGGGATGCCTGTTTGTTTATCCTTATGCTGGCCTGGAGCTGGCTTCTGCAATGTTTCCCTTCTCTGGCTCGATGCACGAGGCAATCTCCCAGATTTCCGCAATTTGATAAAATATTATGTGCTTTGGAGTAGGAGGTAACGGACAGGTGATTACCGAAATTCGCATGGATTCAGTGGCGAGTTTTAAGCAAGCTACGTCGCTCGTTACGGATAAGAAAATAAATCTTATCTATGGACTAAACGGAACTGGAAAATCAACAATCTCCAGTTTCCTGTATGAGCCCAGCAATCCTGCATTTACCTTGTGTAAAAAGGTGTCCGAAGAATCGGTTCCAGTTCTCGTTTACAACCAAAATTTCATTCGAGATAACTTCTATGTTGCGGATAATTTAAAAGGCATATTCAGTCTTTCAAAAGAGAACAAAGAGGCTGAGAAAAAAATAGCCAATGCGACAAAGAAGCAAGAGAAGATTAAGCAGGATCTACAAGGGAAGCGCAATGAAAAGGAATTAGTAAAACAGGGATTTTTGCAACAAAAAAATCAGGCTATAGAAAAAGTTTGGGACATCAAGAAAACTTATGCTGGTGGTGATCGAGTTCTGGAATACTGTCTCGAAGGTCTAAAGGGACAAAAAGACAAGCTTTTTTCCTATCTTCAAGAAATTCCGAAACCAGCCAGTGAACCGAAAAAAGACGTTCAAACAATCCGGCAGGAAGTAGAAGCACTCAAAGGTGATGATGCTCAGCCGCAACCACGCCTGGCAAACCTGTCTTTTGCTGCTCACAGCGTCGAGTCTGACCCAGTGTTCGGAAAATCCATCCTGGGGAATGCCGATAGTGAGGTTGCGGCTCTAATTGAGAGGTTAGGGAATTCGGACTGGGTAAAGCAAGGTCTTTCATACTTTCCAGAGAGCGTAGGTGATTCAAATGCGCAATGCCCCTTTTGTCAAGAAGCAACGATTTCGGAGAAATTTATCGACAGCGTGAGGTCGTACTTTGATGTGACCTACGAGCAGAATCTAAACGAGCTTTCACAACTTCTAAAGGCGTACCGAGATGCGGTTGACTCATTGCCAGGGATGAGTTCTTTTACCGACCATCCATTTGTAAAATACCGCAAGGACTTCATAACCAACAAATATAATTTGCTTGTAGACGCACTGCAGGATAATTCTCGCAAGATTGAAGAAAAGTTAAAGAGCCCAAAGGTTCCGGCTACGTTATCCGACACGACAGGATTGATAGCCGATTTAAACTCAGTAATCGATCAGATTAACTCTGAAGTCGACGAGTACAACGATAAGCTCAAGAACCGTGAATCTGCTCTCGAAAACTTACGCAACGAATTTTGGCAATTGATGCGGTGGCAGTATGACCAAACAATGGCAAGGTTTGATGCGGACTGGCGGGATGCTAATCAGAAATCGAAAGGCTTAGATATAGAGATCGGGAATATTGATGATGAGCTGGCTAAGATCAGGAGAGAAATTGCGGATGCACAAAAGCAGACTGTGAATATTGATCAAGCGATTACTGCTATCAATGCAGGTTTGAATGACCTAGGCATAGATGACTTCAGCGTACAGAAGCACTCTGACAATCTCTATCGCGTGGTGCGCGCTGGTGATTCCAAAGACGCATTTCACTCTCTAAGCGAGGGAGAGAAGATGATGATTAGCTTCTTGTACTTCTGCGAGCTGTGTAAGGGTAAGGCTAGTGCAGAGGATACACACGCTAAGCGCATCGCGGTAATAGATGATCCAATCTCGAGCCTTTCTCATGTATTCATCTTCAACGTAGGGCAGCTCATTCGTTCGATATTCTTCAAGGGGGAGCAGTTCAGTCAGGTTATTGTCCTGACTCATAGTCTCTACTTCTTCTACGAGATGACAGATCCGAATCACGAGCGCCGTAAGGAAACACAGAAATTGTTTAGGCTTTCAAAGCCCTCTTCTGGAAGCGTCATCCAGGAGATGAAATACGAGGAAATTCAGAATGACTATCAAGCGTACTGGTCCGTTGTTAATGACCAGTCTCAACCGCCAGCACTTATCGCAAACTGTATGCGCAATATAGTCGAGTACTTTTTCAACTTTGTTCGAAAGAAAGACCTGAATAAGGTTTTCCAGATGCCGGAACTCCAAGATGCGAAGTACCAAGCCTTTTGCCGGTACATCAACCGGGAGTCGCATTCACTTGGCCAGAACATCATAGATATGAAGGAATTTAACTATGACGTCTTCAAGGAGGGTTTGAGGTTGGTTTTTGATAAAACGGGCTACCTGGACCACTATAAAGCCATGTCTAAATGCTAGGGTTACGAGGTTCAGGTCTTACCCCGTGCGCTCCAGAAAACGATGATTTTTCATCAGTGAGGGTTGTTGCGAGAAATTGATGAAGCATCAGATTGACGAGGTGGTGCTGGAAAGATACCAAAAGCGAGTCGAAATCACCTCGGCCTGTGTCTTCTTTGTCGCCGCCGTTCTTCTCTACCTGATGACAGACAGTTTCTGGGCTGTCTCTGTCATTCCCCTCTATCCCCTGGCTGCCAAAATATTCTGGGAAGCATTGACCGCCTATCTCGATGATGTGGATGAGTGGCGCGACTGGGAAATAGAGAGAACACCCCAAGGGTTGCGTTTCCACTACAAGCATACGGGAAGCAATGTGCTTTTTTCTGACCTGTCAAAGGTAAAGGTCGATTCAAAGAATGGTGAGATTACGGGCCTGACACTGACATTGAAAAACGGGCAGCGTATCGGCGTGAACTGGTACAACGATATGAATGCCCTGTATCAACACCTGCTTTTCGGTGTCGACAAGAGTGTGGAAATTATAACCTGATTTTTCGTCTTCGCCGGCGTCCATCTATAAGAATGCCCTTGCTTCCAAAGAAGACAAGGGCATTCTTTTCGCAACTCGCAACTCGCAACTCGCAACTCGCAACTCGCAACTCGCAACTCGCAACTCGCAACTTTTAGCCTTTTATCGCCTTCTCCATAAACGGCGGCAACACCAGCGCCCCTTTATGCTGGGCGGCAGTGTAGTACTTCGTCTCGAACCCTTTCCCGGTCGCATCCCCTTCGCGGAACTGGCTCACGTCGGTGTTCTTGCCGGCCAGGGTGCAGCTCCACCAGCCGCTGGGGTAGACCGGCTGCGGGAAGGGCAGGGTCTGGGTGGAATCGAACCCGGCTTCGCGCATGTTCTTGTGAAGATCCTTGATGATGGTATCGCTGTGCAGCAGCGGGGATTCGGACTGCTGCACGATGATGCCGCCATCGGCCAGTACGCGGTGGCAATCGCGGAAGAAGTCAGCCTTGAACAGGCCTTCCGCCGGGCCCACCGGGTCGGTGGAATCCACGATGATCACGTCCACGCTGCCGTCGTCACAATCGCGCATGTATTGCACACCGTCTTCGAACAGCAGTTCGGCGCGGCTGTCGCCGTTGGACTCGCACAGTTCCGGGAAGTATTTCTCGGAGTAGCGGGTGACCATTTCATCGATGTCGATCTGGGTGGCTTTTTCCACGCTCGGATGCCGCAGCACTTCACGCAGGGTGCCGCAGTCGCCGCCACCAATAATGATGACGCGCTTGGGGTTGGCGTGGCTGAACAGCACCGGGTGCGACATCATCTCGTGGTAGAGGAAGTTGTCGCGGGTGGAGAGCATGGTGGCGCCATCGATGGTCATCAGGTAGCCGAAGGTGTCGGTTTCCCACATCTCGATGTGCTGATACTCGGTCTGCACTTCTTCCAGCTTTTGTTTCAGACGCAGGCCGAAAGCGGTGCCGGCGGTGTCGAAGTGCTCGTAAAACCAGTTGTTCTTGGGGGTGCTCATGGGCGGTTCCGGTGGAGGCAAATGGGGGTGTTCGACGGGTGAACGATAGTCGCGATTGTAAGTCCTATCGTGCGCCTGTCAAAGCAGGAAAAAGGGGTGCGAGTGCGGCGCCCCGGCAGGCATAATGCCCCCAGATAACTCCTTTATTCAGGACCCGTAATGACCGACAACTCTCCCTTGCCCGCCAGCGACATCTATAACGTGGATCGCTGGGGCGACAGTTACTTCCGTATCGACCACTTGGGCCAGCTGTGTGTGCGGCCCAATGGCGAGCAGGGCGGCCAGGCCACGCTGGAAGCGGTGCTGGAAAGCTGCCGGGCGGCCGGGTTGCGGGCGCCGGTGCTGGCGCGCTTTTCCGGGATTTTGCGCCAGCGGGTGAAGCTGCTGGCCGGCGCCTTCCGTGAGGCCATCGATAGCCAGCAGTATCAGGGCGACTACACACCGGTGTACCCGATCAAGGTGAATCAGCAGCGCCGGGTGGTGCACGAGATCCTGCGTGCCCGTGATGAAGGTGAGCGGGTGGGCCTGGAGGCGGGCTCCAAGCCGGAGTTGCTGGCCGTGCTGGCGTTGTCCAACCCGGGCGACACTATTGTCTGCAATGGCTACAAGGATGCGGAGTACCTGCGCCTGGCGCTGATGGGTGAGAAGCTGGGCTTCCGCGTGCATATCGTGGTGGAGAAAATGTCCGAGCTGCCGGCGCTGCTGGCGCTGGCGGATGAGCTGGGCGTGTCGCCGCGCATTGGCCTGCGGGTGCGGTTGATGAGCATCAGCAAGGGCAATTGGCAAAATACCGGTGGCGAGAAATCCAAGTTTGGCCTGAGTGCGCCGCAGCTGATGGCGGCCATCGAGCATTGCCGTGCCGCCGGGCGGCTGGACTGCGTGAAACTGCTGCATTTTCACCTGGGCTCCCAGGTGGCGAATATTCAGGATATTAAAGCCGGCATGCGCGAAGCGGCCCGTTACTACACCGAGATGCGCGCCCTGGGCGCGGCGGTGGAAACCGTGGATGTGGGCGGTGGCCTGGGGGTGGACTATGAAGGCACCCATTCGCGTTCCTATTGCTCCATGAACTATGGCGTGGCCGACTATGCCCGCCATATCGTGCAGACCCTGCAGCAGCAGTGTGCGGAACACGGTGTGCCGGAGCCGAACATCATTTCCGAATCCGGCCGGGCGCTGACTGCCCACCATGCGGTGCTGCTGGTGAATATCACCGACCAGGAGCAGATGGCCCCGGTGGCAGTGGATGCGCCAACCGCCGATGACGCGGCGGAGCTGCAACAACTGTGGGAACTGCAGCAGGCGCTGGCCGGTGAGCCGGGCAATCTGCTGGAGCGCTTTTCGGAAGTGACCGGTGCCTGGCAGGACATTCACCAGCGCTATATTGCCGGCGATCTGGGGCTGGCCACCCGCGCCCGTGGCGAGCAGCTGTATATCAACTGCCTGCTGGCCCTGCGCGGCCGCCTGAATCCGCTGCGCAAACAGCAGCGCGAACTGCTCGACAGCCTCAACGAAACCCTGGCGGACAAGTTGTTCGTGAATTTTTCCGTGTTCCAGTCGGTGCCGGATGTGTGGGGTATCAGTCAGGTGTTCCCGGTGCTGCCGCTGTCGGGCCTGGACAAACCCGCCACCCGCCGGGCGGTGATTCAGGACATTACCTGCGATTCCGATGGCCGCATCGACCAGTTTGTGGATGGCGAGGGCGTGGAAGCCACCTTGCCACTGCCGGAACAGCTCAACGGCCACCTGGGTATTTTCATGGTGGGCGCCTACCAGGAAATCCTCGGCGACATGCACAACCTGTTCGGCGACACGGATTCCGTGGATGTGGACGTGGATGACAACGGCAACATCGTGCTCGACCATGCCATTCACGGCGATACGGTGAGCTCGGTGCTACGCTATGTGAACTACGATACCGACAAGCTGCTGGCGTCCCTGGAGCAGCACTGCCGCCAGGCGCATTTGAATAATGCCGAGCAGGAAGGCTTTATCGAGCTGGTACGCGAGGGGTTGGCAGGGTATACGTATCTGGAGTAGCGAAGCGCCGTTCATGTAGGAGTTCCCTTCCAGGGGACGAACCTCGCGAAGCGAGGCGACAGAGGATTCAGGGATTCCGCAATGCCATGAATGAAGTCTGTTGTGTGCGGTAGGCCTGATCGCCCTGCGGGCGATTTCCTTGCTGCGCAAGGTTCGTCCCCTGGAAGGGGACTCCTACAGGTGCTTCGTAGCTAGCGGCTAGCAGCTCGTAGCTAGAAGCTAGATTTTTTTCAGCCAGCAAGGAGAGCAGCATGCGTTATGAACTCTGTGCCAGCCAGGATCTACCGGAAGGACAAAGCCGTGCCATGAAGGCGGGGGACACCAAGTTGGTGGTGTACCACCTGAGTGATGGCTTCTACGCCACCCAGGCCCGCTGCACTCACATGTTTGCCTCACTGGGCAAGGGCAAGATCCTCAAGGACCAATGTGTGCAGTGTCCGCTGCACCGGGCGAAGTTTGATATCCGCACCGGTGAAGTCTCCGAGTGGGCGAATTTCCCGCCGGGGGTACAGATGCTGAATGTGGTGCGGGGTGAGAAGGCCCTGGAAACCTGGCCGGTAACCGAAGAAGACGGCCAGCTGTACGTGGAGATCTAATGGTAAACCCGAGTAAGGCGCAGCAGGAAGCTGCGCTGGCGCGACTGGAAAAATTCAGCCGCTTCACCGACAGCAGTATTGGTATTCCCTTTACCAAGTTTCAGATTGGCGCCGAAGCGATTATTGGCCTGGTGCCGATCGTTGGTGATGCGGCGGGCCTGGTGCTGGGCAGCTATGTGCTGGTGGAAGCTCACCGCGCCGGGGCCAGTAAGGGTGTGAAGCTGCGTATGCTGCGCAATATGGGCATCGACTTCGTGGGTGGCTTGCTGCCGGTGGTGGGCGATGCCTTTGATGCCATCTATAAGGCCAATACCCGCAACACCAAGCTGCTGAAGAATTACCTGGAGAAGCAGCTGGAAGTGGAGCCGCCACCGCCGCCGTTCCCCTGGTGGACATTGATCTGGTTAACGGTGCTATTTGCCATAATCACCGGCGGTTTAACCCTGATTCTGTAATCACAGGCCGGCGCGCCCGCGCCGGCATTCCCGTTTTTTCTCTGCCTGGGCAGGGGGGATAAGGGGCGGGCTGTCCGACAATAAGTGGCCCGAAATAACCGGGTTTGTTTGCGCTTGCTTACCGTGCAGCCCTTTATTATAGATAAATCCTCTTCTTTCTTGTGCCTTTATGCGGGTCTTTCCTTGCCGGGGAATCAATCCGAATTGAATCCGAACAAGCATTCGCTTTATTGTGTCATCCATTAATGTAACGGTGGGCAGGGTAAGCAATGCGTTGCCTGCTGCTGCCGCTCCCTTTTTGTATTGGCTGGCGTTGGCCTTACGTGGACAGGTGACCTTTATGAGTACTGCAACCATTCATCAATACGCGCCGAAAACCGCCGGGAAAGCCCCCGAGGTGCCCATCCGGCATATGGATTTCAAATTTGATGCCAAGGATCTCGACACCACCTTCTTTAAAGATACGGAGTTTGCCACTGCGTACTTTCAGGCGCTGTCTATCTTCCTGACCTTTGGCGAAGAGCTGGTGATCGATACCGCCCGTTATCACCGTCAGTTTCTCAAGGACCCGGTGTTGAAGCAGCGAGTGACGGCGTTGATTGGCCAGGAAGCCATTCATTCCAAAATGCACGACGAGTTTAACGATACCCTCGCCGAGCATCGCTACCCGGTGGCGCTGTACCGTTTCCTCGCGGACAACGTGTTCGAGTACGGTTTCAAGAAACTGCCTAACCGCATGCAGCTGTCCCTGATGGCGGGGATTGAGCATTTCACGGCGGTGCTGGCGGAATACATGATGAAGAATGAAGAGGTCTTCTACGAAACCGGTGATGAAAAGCAGCGCGCCCTATGGATGTGGCACATGCTGGAAGAGTCCGAGCACAAGGACATTGCCTATGATGTCTACGAGACTCTGTCCGGTAACTACCCGCTGCGGGTGAGCGGCTTTGCGCTGGCGGCTTTTACCATCATGTTCCTGGTGCCCCTGGGTGGCGCCGCCATTCCGGTGTATCGCAAGCCGACCAAGTTGCTCAGCCTGCGTTACTGGAAAGACGTGAAAACCAGCCTGGTGTTTCTGGTCGGCCCGAAAGAGGGCGTTTACGGCAGTACGGTTAAACACATTCTGGATTACCTGCGCCGGGACTTTCACCCCAATGACCACGACACCACGGCCTACCTTGAGTATTACAAGGAGAAGCTGCTGAACCCGAAAACCGGGCTGCTGTCGCCGTATCTGGTCAAGGAATTCGTGCCGAAACTGCGCGCCTGATTTCCGTGGCGCGCCCGGTTCGGGGCGTGCCGCCGATAACCTGTTGAGATAATTGTGATGATGACTTTTTTGAAGCAGCGTTTTGCCAAGCCAAGCAAAAACGCCTACGCAGTGGTGACCGGTGCCGGTAGCGGCATCGGCCGCAGTTTTGCACTGGAACTGGCCAAGCGTGGCGGGGCCGTGGTTTGTGCGGATGTGAATCTGGAAGCGGCACAGGAAACCGTGGCGCTATTGGAAGCCCAGGGCGCCAAAGGTTTCGCCATTCACTGTGATGTGGGTGAGGCGGAACAGGTTAAAAAGCTGGCTGAGGAATCCGAAGCCTTGTTGGGGCACCCGGTGACCATGGTCATTAACAACGCTGGAGTGGGCTTGGGTGGCAAGTTCGATGAGTTGAGCCTGGATGACTGGAAGTGGTGCATGCACGTGAACCTGTGGGGCGTGATCAATGGCTGCCACTACTTTGTACCCGGTTTCAAGAAACAGGGGCATGGCGCCATTATCAATGTGGCATCGGCGGCGTCGTACACGGCGGCACCGGAAATGAGTGCCTATAACGTGACCAAGGCCGGTGTGCGTGCCCTGTCCGAAACCCTGTTCTCGGAATTGGCCAGGGACAACATTCGCGTGAATGTGCTGTGCCCGACGCTGGTGCCGACCAACATTATCAAGAACGGTCGCATCCCCGGCCGTTACTCCAAGCTGGCGGACCATGCGTTGATGAACTACGCCATGACCACCAGTGACGATGTGGCCAAGCTGACCCTGAACCGTCTGGACAAGGGCGAGCTGTACACCACGCCTCAGGTGGATGCGAAGTTGTTCTGGATGATGAAGCGGGCGTCGCCGAACTTTTACGCCAAGTTCCTGGGTTTCTCTTATCGCTTTGTCAGTAACAAGGGGGCATAACCATGGCCGCTGCAAAAAAGACCAAGACCACGGCGCGAAAGGCGCCGGCAGAAAAAATTTATGATTCCTTTATCGTCGGTGCCGGCATTTCCGGTATCGCCGCAGCGATCAAGCTGAAAAAGGAAGGCTATAACGATTTCAAGATTATCGAGAGGGCAGACCGCGTGGGCGGCACCTGGCGGGAAAATACCTACCCGGGCTGTGGTTGTGATGTGCCGTCCTCGTTGTATTCCTATTCATTTGCGCTGAGCAGCAAATGGAGCCACCTGTTTGCCAAGCAGCCGGAAATTCTCAGCTATCTGGAAGATGTGAGCGCCAAGTTCGGCATCACCCGGCTGATTCAATTCAATACCTCGCTGGACGGCGCCACCTGGGACGAAAGCCGCCACCTCTGGGTGCTGGATACGTCCAGCGGTCAGTACCTGGCACGGACCGTTATTTTCGCCACCGGGCCGATTACCGAATCCAAGATTCCCGCGCTGCCCGGGCTGGAAAGTTTCACCGGCGAGATGTTCCATTCCGCCAAGTGGAACCATGATTACGATCTGACCGGAAAGCGGGTGGCGGTGATTGGTACGGGTGCCTCGGCAATCCAGTTCGTGCCGCAGATTCAGCCCAAGGTGAAAGAGCTGTTCGTATTCCAGCGAACCGCGCCGTGGGTGCTGCCCAAGCCGGACCTGCCGCTGGGCGACAGAAGCAAGCGCACCATCGAAGCGTTGCCGGTGATTCAGCGTGGCTGGCGCAAGGCGGTGGCCACTTCGTTGAATGTGATCAACTTTGGTCTGCGTAATCCCAATGTGTTGAAGCCCATCAGCACGGCGGCGAAACAGTTGCTGCGGGTGCAGGTGCGTGACAAGGCTCTGCGCAAGGCGGTAACGCCGGACTTTACCCTGGGCTGCAAACGTATTCTGTTTGCCAACGATTACTATCCGGCGTTGCAGGCGGATAACGCTAACCTGATTCCCCATGGTCTGGTGGAAGTGGATGGCAATACGGTGGTTGCTGCCAATGGCGAGCGCCACGAAGTGGACGTGATTATCTGGGGCACCGGTTTTGAAGTGTCGCACCCGCCGATTGGTAGCAAGGTGGTAAATGCCAACGGTGATCGCCTGTCGGACCTGTGGAAAGACACGTCACCGGAGGCGTATCTCGGTGCGACCATGGAAAATACGCCGAATGCCTTCCTGGTACTGGGCCCGAACGTTCTGGTGTATGACTCCTTTATCGGCCTGGCCGAGGCGCAGCTGGACTACATCATCGATGGCCTGAAGAAAGTGAAAAACAAAGGCATTGGTAAAGTCACCATTCGCCCGGATGTGCTCAAGCAGCACAACGACAAGGTGCAGAAGTACCTGAAAGGCACGGTGTTCAACAGCGGTGGCTGCAAGAGCTACTATCTGGACCAGAACGGCCGCAACTTTGCCGCCTGGCCCTGGTCACTGGCGGAGCTGAAGAAAAAGCTGAGTGCCTTTGAGCTGGATGACTATGAAGTGACGTACCTCAATGAAGAGGTGCTGCGCAAGGCATCCTGACAGCACGGTATTGGTAAAAAGATAACGCACGGTCTTCGGGCCGTGCGTTTTTTTGTGAGTGCGATGTCGGATTACGGCCTTCGGCCTAATCCGACCTACAAAAAACTCGCATTCTTATTCGTAGGTCGTGTTAGGGCGTAGCCGTAACCCGACATCTGTCTGTTGGCATTCGTCTAATTCGACCCACAAAACACAATGCCTATCCGTAGGTCGGATTTACCCAGGGCACAGAGAGCCTGAAAGCCGTAACCCGACATCTTGATTTCAATGCATGGCCTGCCCGAGCTTTTCCAGATACTGGCGCATGCCGCTGAGTAGCGGTTCGTCCAGTTGTTCGGTTTGCGCCTGCATGTGATTGAGCCATTGTCCCTGGTGGTCGTTGTGGTGCCACTGGTGGTAGCAATACACGTGCAGCAGGAAAGCCTGCAGGAAGGCGGGTTTTTCCAGGTCTTCCTCGTTGGCCAGCGGAATGCGCGGGAACAGTTCGTGGAGCTTGCGGGCAAAGGCGCCGGAGGCCATGCCGATCTGTTGGCCCTGGGGGTTATGCACCGGGGTGCTCAGGTAGCCGCAACTGGGCGAGCGGGCTTTCAGCACAAAACCACTCAACGGTTGTTGCAGGGTGGCAGCCACGTTTTCCAGGGCGTCGGTGACATCCTGCTGGGGCTGGTCCACGCCCCGTACCCGCAGTTGGTCGTCGAGCTGCACCACCTGAATGGGCGGGCGCGGCACAGGCAAGCCAATGGCCACCTCCGGGCAGGTTTCCCGAAAGCGCAGCAAGGGTCCCAGCTGGTGGACCAGAATAGCGTTGTGTTTGTGGTCGCCGTCGTAGCGCACTTTCTGCCCGGTGAGGCAGGCGCTAACGCCGACAACGGGTTTTTCCCATTCCTGCTGCGGCAGGTCGAAGCCCATTTTTCCCAGCAAATCCGTTAGCATGGCAGGTCTCCCTTCTTCCCCAAAGGTGACAGGTTATGCAAGGCGTTTTTCTGGATACCGATACTCTGGTTCCCGACGAGCTGGACTTCACCGCCTTCGACAATATGTTGTCGTGGACGCTCTACCCGCAAACCCGCCCGGACCAGCGTGTGGCCCGGCTGGACGGTGTCCAGGTAGTGGTGACCAACAAGGTGGTGCTCGATGCCGCCACGCTGAAAGCCTGCCCGTCCCTCAAGCTTATCTGCATTTGTGCCACCGGTACCAATAATGTGGATCTGGATGCCGCCGCCGCCCAGGGCATCACCGTGTGCAATGTGACCGGTTATGCCCGCGCGTCGGTGGCGCAGCATACGATGGCGCTGTTGTTGTCGCTGGCGGCCCGGCTGGTTCCCTACCATGAGGATGTGCGTTCGGGGTGCTGGAGTCAGGCGCCCCAATTCTGCCTGCTTAACCATCCAATGACGGAATTGGCCGGGAAAACCTTTGGGGTGATTGGGTATGGGGATCTGGGGCGTGAGGCGGCCCGCCTGGCGGAGGCCTTCGGCATGACGGTGCAGGTAGCTGAATCGTTTCAGGCCGCGGGGAATCAGTCTGGCCGGGTGCCGATGGCTGAACTGTTGCCGGCGGCGGATGTGATCAGCCTGCATTGCCCGTTAACGCCGCAGACGGACAAGCTGGTGGATGCGGCGTTTCTGTCGCAGATGAAACCCGGCGCCTTGCTGCTCAATACCGCCCGCGGTGGTTTGGTTGATGAACCGGCGCTGGCGGACGCGCTACGCAATGGCCAGCTCGGTGGCGCGGGCCTGGATGTGCTCAGCAGCGAGCCGCCGCCGGCGGATCATCCGTTGCTTGCCGACGGCATCCGCAACCTGCTGATTACCCCGCACAACGCTTGGGGCACCCGCGAATCCCGGCAGCGGGTGCTGGATGGCGTGGTAGAAAATATTCGGCAATGGCAGGCGGGCTCGCCCATTAACGTGGTGAATTAGAAAGATAGTGACGAGCTGCGAGAAGCGAGTTTCGAGAGGCAAAAAAGCGGGGTTGAAGTTTTTTATTGTGAATTTCGCGACTTGCTTCTCGTCACTCGATCCTGCCTTTAACGCTTTTTCTTTAACCGGTTGGCGAGCATTTTATCCATGCCGCGAAACAGGGGTTGCGGCAGGCGCGTGACTGGCCCCGGTGCGGCGGCAAGCAGGACGCTGCCAAGCTTGCCCATGGGGCGGGCGATACGCGCCGGGCGTTTTTCGCAGGCTTCCACGATCCAGCCCGCCGCTTTTTCCACGTGCATCATCGGCATGTATTTATAGATGGCCGTGCGCGAGGACATGGGGGTGCGCACCATGGGGAAGTACACCACGGTGGTGCTGATACCTTGATGGCCCATCTCCGCTTCCAGCGAGCGGGTGAAGGATTCCAGTGCGCTCTTGCTGGCCAGGTAGGCGGAAAACAGCGGAATGGGAATCTGCGTGGACAGGCTGGAAATATTCACCACATGGCCGTGGCTCTGCTGCGCAAAGCGGGGCAGGAATTGCAGGGTCATGGCCACGGCGCCGATATAGTTCAGCTGTATGGTGCGCTGGTAATCGTGCAGGCGGTTGAAAGATTGCTCGATGGGGCGGCGAATGGAATGGGCGGCGTTATTCACCAGCGCATCAATGCGGCGGTGCTCCTCAAGAATACGTGCCGCGCAGGCTTCAATGGCCGTGTTGTCGCTGAGGTCGCAGGGATAGATAAAGGCGGTGCCGCCCTGTTCCTGAATGGTTTGCTGAACCTCTCGAAGCTGCTCTTCCCGGCGCGCTACCAGGCACAGCGTGGCGCCTTTTCTTGCCATGATCCTGGCCGCTTCCGCGCCGATGCCACTGGAGGCGCCGGTGAGTACAATGGTCTGGCCTTTGAGTTTCATGCATACCCCTTGAATGCTGTGCGGTAAAAATACAGACCGTCGAGTCTGCCGTGTTCGGCATTAGGGGCCAAGGTCTAAAGGGGACGAAGATGTGGTTTCAGGACATTGTCACGTTGCCGGCGCAACGGCGCGGTTGCCATCTGGTAACGCGGGAGGTGGTAACTGCCTTGCCGGTGCTGGCGGAGATCGAGGTGGGCTTGCTGCATCTGTTTATTCAGCATACCTCCGCCTCGCTGACCATCAACGAAAATGCGGACCCGGATGTGCGCGGGGATCTGGAGCGACACCTGAATGTGATGGTGCCGGAGAACGCGCCGTACTATGAACATACCCTGGAAGGGCCGGATGATATGCCCGCGCATATCAAGAGCGTACTTATCGGCCCGTCGCTGACAATCCCGATCCGGGCCGGGCGGCTGGCGCTGGGGACCTGGCAGGGCATTTATCTGTGCGAGCACCGCGACCACGGTGGTGCACGGCGGGTCGTGGCGACCATTCAGGGGGAGTGAGGGAAAAAGCAGTCTCGAGCTACGAGCTTCGAGTTGCGAAAATCAAAGAAAAAACCACTGCGCCCGTGAGGGGGCGGATTCTGCTCTTCGAAACTCGAAACTCGAAACTCGAAACTCGAAACTCGTTTTTCGTTATTCCGCAATCCATTGCAGGAATTCGCGGCGTTCTTCTGCGGTGGCCTGTTTCCACTGGGCTTTCAGGGTGTCCAGGTAGCTGGCTTCCGGGGCCACGGTGGTGCTCTTTTTTGCGCTGGCAGCGGTGGCGCCGGCGGCGGCACCCGCTGCGGCCTGGGGGGCCACGCTGTTAGTGCTGGCGGTAGTGACTTCTTCGCCGGTGATCGGGGCCAGGAAGCCGCGATTGAGGATCAGCCCGGATTCTTTGGCGTCTACTCGTTCGCCGGTCTTGGTGTTTTCCGCCCAGCCGTAGAAGCTGTCTTCCATGGCGCGGGCCTCTTCCACGTCTTGTGGGGTGTTGAAGCCCAGTTGCCATTGGTCGCCACCCTTGCCGTCGATGACAAAGTTGGCCGGGTTGGTTTTCACGATTTCGTGGTTGTCTGCATCCAGCTGCCACAGTTCCTTGTAGTAAGCGAGGATTTCATAGCGACCGGGGGCCAGTTTCAGTTCCTTGAAATCGCTGGCGAAGAAGGTGTTCACACCTTCCACTTCCTTGCCGTTG
This sequence comes from Alcanivorax sp., assembly GCF_002733835.1. Classification (GTDB taxonomy): domain Bacteria; phylum Pseudomonadota; class Gammaproteobacteria; order Pseudomonadales; family Alcanivoracaceae; genus Alcanivorax. Next base: position 149,258 of record NZ_NVWY01000003.1, on the reverse strand, counting down.
ATGGTGAACACTTCAATTTCGCTGGGTACCTTCACGGTGAGCACCTGGCTGTCGGCTTTGGCCGGGCCGTCGTACAGCTGGACTACCGGGCTGCGGGCACAGGCTGCCAGAAACAGGGTGCAGAGGGTGAGGGTAAGCAGGCGCAGGGACAACATGACTTCTCCTTGGGAGCGGGTTGAGGGGCGCGAGCCGGCCAGTCTGGCCGGCATCTGTGTCATTTATGTGACAAGTGGGGCCGGTGTGGCATCAGAATCCCCAGGTGTCGATCTTGCCGGGGGGCTGGTTGCGGTTCAGGGCGGTCAGGCCCCGGGCGCAGCGTACGATCCACCAGATGGTGATTACCACCATCAGCAGCCAGCCAATCAGGGCCAGGGTGGTGATGCCGGCGATGAACCAGTACAGCAAGCCGATCCAGAAGGTGCGGTACTGGAAACGAAAGTGCTCGCGCAGTGGTGGCGCGGCGTCGCCGGCATGAAGGTGGGCAATGATGACGCCGACGATGGCCGTGAGCCCGCCGGTGATCAGGCCGACCAGGTGCAGGACGTAGACGATACGTGCCAGGCTGGCGGTGCTGGTGTTACTCATTGTTGGGCCTCTTTGGTGGCGGATGTGCTGGCGGGGGCGCCCTTGGCGGGAGCCGGCCTGCCGGTGGCATTACAGGCCTGGGTGCAGCCCTCCAGGGTTTCAAACGGCACGCTACCCTTGCAGCCGCCCCAGATAAAGGCCTGACAGCTGCCGCTGTCGGCATCGTAGTAATAGCGCTGGAATGCGGCTTTGCACATGCCGGATTCCGGTGGCTGGGAGCAGGCATCCGGGAGTGCGGCGGTGCCGGGCTCCTGATTGTTCTGGCAGCCACTGAGCAGGGTGGCTGCGGCAATCAGGGCGGTAATGAGGGGAAGCAGCAGGGGTCGCATGGCAGTTCCTTTATGGGTTTCCGGTTCCCTCCGTGGGGCCGGGTATTCTCCGTTGCTGCTACTTTACCGGACTCTGAAAGCGGCGGTAACCGGTTCATGTTCTCGGTGGAAAATCTGCACTATGCTGGTGCTGTCAATGTGTTGCGCAGGGGAAGAGCGGTGAGACAAGGATTGCGGATTATCAGCCTGGTGGGTGGGCTGCTGGCGGTGCCGGCCTGGGCACAGGATGCTCAATACATGTTCCTGCAGGCGGGCAAGCTGCAACTGAATGATGAGGACACCACGGTGACCGCCAATGGCGCCACGCTGGATGGGGACTACGATGATCTGCCGTTCTTCACCGGCGGGGTGCAGAAGATTCTGGGAGGCGGCGATCGTTTCCGTTACGGCTATGAGGGCGGTGCGGTGATCAGCTGGCAGAACGATTCGGTGAATTATTCGGGGGTGGTGAATGGTGGCGCCACCGTGAATATCAAGGTGGACAACGAGATGTTTCTGTTTGGCACCATGTTGGGTGGTTACGGGGATATCAATTTCAGTGACCGAGCGCGGCTGTTTTTGTCCGGTGGCCCCATGTTGCTGATGGGCTCCCTGAAACAGGAGCAGGATCGGCCTTACCCCCAGCCGCTGAGTACGGCGGTGGTGGTGAACGGGGATGACCGGGATTTCAGTTTTGGCTATGGGGCTTACGCCTCGCTGGGGCTGATCTTTTCCGTGGGTAGCACATCCGAGTTTGGATTTGTGGTGCGCGAACAAACGGTAGAGATGGACTTCAACGATGCCATCGCGGATTTCCCCTACGATGGCACCCAGTACATGCTGAGTTTTGGCTACAAGATGTAGTTACGCGTTTTCTACGGAGTTGCTGTAGGAGCTTGCTTGCAAGCGAATGCCGGCTTTGATCTGGCCAACCCGGTTCGCCTGCAAGCAGCCTCCTACAATGATCAACAGCCTGTTGAGAGCCGAGCGCAGCGAATAAACGCCTTCCAGGGTGCGAACCGCACAGCGTTCGCAGTACGATCCATCTTCTTACCAACTTCAAGCCTGTCTGCCGAGGGTGGAACCTGGGCGCTTGCCGCCTCGCTGCGCTCGGTTCGTCCCCTGGAAGGGAACTCCTACAGGGGGCGAATGGAACGCAGCGAGAATGTTCTGTGCCGTGCGGTCCAAAGGGAGCACGGGCCGAGCATTGTGACCGTTAATCCGCCCGCATGTGTTTCTGGTCCCGGGGCAGGGTGTCGCCGCGCAGGCGGATCACGGCTTTTTGCAGCAGCAGGTTGTTGGGCAGGGTGTAACGGTGGCCCAGCTCATCCTGAATGGTGATGAAGATCAGCCCCATGTGACGAATCTGCCCGGTGACGGTGTTGTCGCCGTCCAGCAGGCGAATGCGGTCGCCCACTCTGTAGGGTGCGCTGAAGAACAGAATGATGGCGGCGGTGGCGTTGCTGAGCATGGACCAGCTGGCAAACAGGGCCACGCCGAGCAGTGCCATCAGCGAGGTGGCAAACACCATCAGGCCGTCGCCTTTCAATCCCCACAACACCCCAATGGCTATCAGGCCGATAATCAGGCAGGCGCTGTTGATGACCACCGCTGTCTGGAAGATACGGGCGCGGGAGTAATTGCGGCGGCGACCCAGCCGCTTGGTGATGCCGCGCAACAGGATGGACAGGGCCCAACCCAGAATCGCGATGACGACGGTGAGTCCCCATTTCATTACTACTGAATCCATGTTCTATCCGTGCTTGCCTGAAACAAAGGGGTTGTGGGTGCGTTCGTGGCCGATGGTGGACATGGGCCCGTGCCCGGGAATAAAGGCGACGTCGTCATCCAGGGTCAGCAGCTGTTCCTTGATGGCGGTGATCAGGGTGTCGAAATCCCCCTTGGGGAAATCGGTACGACCAATAGAACCGTTGAACAGCACATCACCGACCACGGCCAGTTTGCTTTCACGCTGATAGAACACGACGTGGCCGGGGGTATGGCCGGGGCAGTGGCGTACTTCCAGCTGGGTGCTGCCCACCGTGACGGTGTCGCCGCCTTCCAGCCAGCGGTTCGGGGTGAACGGTGGCGAAGGGGCAAAGCCCATCATCTGCGCTTGCTGGGGCAGCATGTCGATCCAGAACTGGTCATCCCGGTGCGGGCCTTCAATGGGCAGCCCCAAAGTTTCGGCCAGCTCGGCCACGGCGCCCACATGGTCCAGATGGGCGTGGGTCACCAGGATCTTCTCCGGGGTGCCGCCCACCTGCTTCAGGGTTGCCAGTATCTGGTTCAGGTCGCCGCCCGGGTCGACGATGGCGACCTTGTCGGTGGCTTCGCACTTCAGGAAAGAGCAGTTCTGCTGAAACTGGGTGACCGGCAGGATGGCGTATTTCATGGCTGTCTGTGCGGTGGAAAATGAGCCCGTAGTATAGCGTTAATCCGCCGGGGGATTCATTCCCCTGCGGGCAATGGGGCAAGGGTAAATATTGGCAAATTCTGACGTAGTGACGGTTTGCGGCTGACGTCTTGGTGGTATTTTAACGGTCTACATAACTCACTAAGGAAGGGAATCATGGATATGGAGCAAATCCAGCCGTATCTGGACAAGGCAATCGAGCTGAGTATGGCCTATCTGCCGAAGGTGGTGCTGGCGGTGGTTACGCTGGTGGTCGGCTTCTGGGTCATCAAGCGGGTGATCAAGGGCATGAACCGGGTGCTGGGCCACAAGGCGGTGGACGACACCCTGCAAAAGTTCATGACCAGCTTTATCGACGTGCTGTTGAAAATTCTGTTGCTGGTGGCTGTGGYGGGTATGGTCGGGGTGGAGACCACCTCGTTTATTGCCATGCTCGGTGCCATTGGCCTGGCGGTGGGGCTGGCGCTGCAGGGCAGCCTGGGCAACTTTGCGGGCGGGGTGCTGATTCTGTTCTTCAAGCCGTACCGCCTGGGGGACATTATCGAGGCGCAGGGATATACCGGGCGAGTTTGGGATATCCAGATCTTCAACACCATCCTGATTACCTACGACAACCAACGCATCGTGATCCCTAACGGTCTCATGTCCAATGGCTGCATCAAGAATATTTTTGTGGAGCCGCAGCGGCGGGTGGATATCGAATTTGGTATCAGTTACGGCGATAGCATTGAGCAGGCCCGGGCGGCGATTCAGACGGTCATTGATAATGACGACCGTATCCTCAGCGGTGAGCAATTCGACCCGAATATTTTTGTCTCCGCCCATGCGGACAGCAGCATCAATATGCTGACGCGGGTGTGGGTGAATTCGGAGGATTACTGGCCGGTGTATTTCGGTTTGTTCGAGCAGGTGAAATACGCCTTTGACAAGGCGGGCATCACTATTCCGTTCCCGCAGCGGGATGTGCATTTGTTTCAGCAATCATAAAGGCAGCTTCGAGCTACGAGCTGTCAGCTTTGAGTAAAAACTCGTCGCTGGTAGCTCGTAGCTGTAGGCGAAGCCGTGCTGATTTATCGCTTCTCCAGTACCACCGGCAATCCATCCTTCGGCATGATCAGCGGGACCTGCTGGGTAGGCAGTTCGTAGCCGGGTTTGACGCTGACGCGGTAACGTCTCAGGAACTGGAACAGGAATGTCTTGGTTTGCAGTTCGGCAAAGTTCAGGCCCAGGCATTTGTGGTGGCCGCCGCCGAAGGGAACCCACTGGTAAAAGTGCTTCTTGTGTTCGGCGCGTTCGTCGCTGAAGCGTTCCGGGTCGAAGGTGGTCGGGTTGCTCCAGTACTCTTCCATGTAATGGGTGTAGAGCGTGGACACGTTGACCATGGTGTTTTTGGGCAGGGAGTAGCCCTGGTATTCCACATCCTTGACGGTGCGACGGGGGAAGGTGGTCAGTGCCGGGCGCATGCGCAGGGTCTCGCGGAATACCCAGCCGGTTTTTTCCATTTTCCCCAGGTCGTCATAGTCCAGGGTGTCCTTGCCCAGCCCTTCCATTTCCTTGACCAGTACATCCTGCCAGTGAGGATGTTTGGCCAGCATGTAGATAATGGAGCACAGGGTGCTGGTGGTGGTGTCGTGGGCGGCGAACAACAGGAAGATCATGTGGTTCATTACGTCCTGATCAGAAAGGCCGCCTTCCTCGTCGGCCGCCTTGCACAGTTCGCTGAAGAAATCCGGGGTATCGCTGGCGCGTTTCTGGGGGATCAGTCCGGTAACGAAGTTTTCCAGGTAGCGGCGGCCTTTCATGCCGCGGTGCCACAGCAGCCCGGGGATTGGCAGGCGCACCACCGCCAGTGAGGCGTCGGTGGCGTCGATAAAGGACTGGTTCACCTTGTCGGATTCCGGGCCCATTTCCAGGCCGAAAAAGATTTGCGCGCCCACGTCCAGTAACAGCGCCTTGATGTGATCCAGAAACTTCAGGGTTTCTCCGGTTTGCCAGCCTTCAATCTCGCTGCCTATATGGCTGTTCATGCGGTCCAGATAGCTGGCCAGTGCCGGCTTCTTGAATGCTTGCTGCATGATGCGGCGGTGAAATTTATGGTCGGCAAAGTCGCGCAGCATCAGGCCGTCGGTAAACAGTTTTTCCAGAATCGGGTTCCAGGCGGCGCGGCTGGAGAACGCATGCTCCGGATCCTTGAGTACAAATTCGTTGGCATCCGGCCCGAGCAGGGTGACGCCGCGCTGAAACAGTACCGACCCCTTGAAGATCAACCCATATTTGGCGGCCTGATCGTTGACCAGTTTGTGATAGTCCTTGAGAAAAGGGACCGTAGAGCCAAGCAGAGGCCAGCCATAATCACCCGGTATGTCTTCCAGCTTTCGCTGGGGCATGCGAGGAAGGTTTGCGGCCTCTTGTTGGGCAGCTTCCATACGGTTCATGACGTTCTCCGATAAACATCTTGTATTGATCCGTTTCCATGGTCTCTGCGCGGCGCCTGGCACAAGCCTTCACTACCACAGAACACCTTCTTTCATCGGAAGTAGACCAACAACACCTCTCTTGCAGAAAATGTCCTGTGGCAGCAAATTCATGCGCCATGCATCCACGCAGATACCATGGAAACGGGTCCATTGAATCTACCCCCCGGATGTAATGCAGAACAGAGGCTGTCGGCAACGGTCAAATCGTGCTGTGCTGTCCAGCCGCCCTGGCATGGCACGTGCTAGCATTGCGGCATTGTTAAGGAGAGATGTGTATGTCCAAACCTGCGGCTGAGTTCGAGCCCCTGGCGCTGGCAGTGCTGACGGTGAGTGATACCCGCACCCCGCAAACCGATACCTCTGGTGACCTGTTGGTGCAGCGCCTGGAAGGCGCGGGCCATACCCTGGCCGCTCGCCAGATCGTCAAGGACGATGTGTACCAGCTGCGCAAGGTGGTATCGGACTGGATTGCCGACGAGAACATCCAGATTATTCTCACCACTGGTGGGACCGGATTCTCCGGCCGGGATTCCACCCCGGAGGCACTGGCGCCGCTGTTCGACAAGACTATCGAAGGGTTCGGTGAGCTGTTTCGTCAGGTGAGCGTGGAGGACATCGGTTCTTCTACCATCCAGTCCCGCTGCCTGGCCGGGCTGGCCAATCGCACGGTGATTTTCTGTTTGCCCGGTTCCAACAATGCCTGCGCCACCGGTTGGGACCGCATCATTCAGGAGCAGCTGGATGCCCGCCACCGCCCCTGTAATTTTGTGGCCCAGGTGCGCCGATAAAACTGCCGCTGCGACGGCACCATGGAGGAAACGTGCAGGAATCCAAACAGACATTGATGCCGGTGGCAGAGGCGTTGGCGCGCCTGCTGGATGCGGCGCGCCCTTTCCGGGCGGTCCGGGAGATCCCGCTGGCGGATTGCCAGGGGCAGTATCTGGCTGAGGCGGTGACCTCCCAGGTGGATGTGCCGGCGTTTGATAACGCCGCCGTGGATGGTGTAGCGCTGCGTTATGCGGACCTGGACGAGCCGGGGCTGACCCGGCCCATGCCGCTGCGGGTGGCGGCGGGGGATACGCCGGCGACCCTGGCGCCGGGGCAGGTGGCGCGCATTTTCACCGGTGCCCCGGTACCCGCCGGGGCAGATACCGTATTGATGCAGGAAGACTGCGAAATCGCGGAAACTCGGGTGCGGTTGCCGGGCAAGGACACGGTTACTGCCGGACAGAATATACGCCCGGCGGGGCAGGATGCCCACTGCAATGAGGTCGTGATGCAGCGTGGCGAACGGCTCACGCCCCAGGCGGTGGGCCTGATTGCTTCGGTGGGGATCGCGGCGGTAAAAGTGAATGCGCCGCGGATACTGGTTCTTACCAGCGGTGATGAAATTCAGTCGCCGGAAGAAACACCGCTGCCGGGAAAAATTTTCGACAGCAATGGCCCGCAGCTGATGCAGCTGTTACAGCAAAGCGGGTTTGTGAATGTGCAGCGCGAGCACCTGCCCGATGATCCGGCCATTATCCGCAATACCCTGACCCGGGTACTCACCGATTCAGTGCAGCGCCCGGATGTGATTATTTCCACCGGTGGTGTGTCCGTGGGTGAAGAAGACCATTTGCGTGCGGTGCTGGCGGAGCATGGCGAACTGGATTTCTGGCGGCTGGCGATAAAGCCGGGTAAACCGTTTACTTACGGCCGTATTGATGACATTCCATTTTTCGGTTTGCCGGGCAATCCGTCCGCCGTGCTGGTGTGTTATCTGATGCTGGTGTTACCCACCCTTCGGCGCGCTTGTGGTGCCGATGTGGTGTTGCCAACCGCCATGCCGTTACCCGTGGATTTCGCCATCAACAAACCGGCCAGGCGGCAGGAATATCTGCGCGTGCGTTGTGTGTCTGACTCCGGCCAGCTGATCCTGCAAAAACATCCCAACCAGAGCTCCGGCATGCTCAGTTCTGCAGTGTGGGCGGACGGCCTGGCGGTGGTGCCGGTGGGCGGCACGGTATCGTCGGGCGATACGTTGGCGTTTTTTTCGTTTTCAGGATTGTTGGCGGGGTAGTGCGGGTGTTGTCGGGCACCAAACCACTGCGTCCCGCTCCGCAGCCATCAAATCCGCTATACTGCGCGCTCAATAAAGGAGTGTTACATGACCCTGGAATCCTCGTTGCTTGCCCGTGCCGATTCATGTTGTGAACTGTGTGGTGCGGGTAATGCCCTGGCGGTGTATGCGGTGCCGCCGGAATCGGATGGCACTGCCGAGCAGAGTGTGCTGTTGTGTGAAACCTGCCAGACCCAGCTGGATAACCCGGGTAATGAAGACGCCAACCACTGGCGCTGCCTGAACGACAGCATGTGGAGCCCGGTGCCGGCGGTGCAAGTGTTGGCGTGGCGTATGTTGACGCGCTTGCAGGCAGAAGGTTGGCCGCAGGACCTGCTGGATATGTTGTACCTGGATGACGACACCCTGGCCTGGGCCCAGGCCAGCGGTGAAGGCCAGACGGAAGACGCGCGGGAATTGCACCGCGACAGCAATGGCGCCGTGCTGGAAGCCGGTGATTCGGTCACGCTGATCAAGGACCTGAATGTGAAGGGGGCTAATTTCACCGCCAAGCGGGGCACCGCCGTGCGCAATATTTCCCTGGTTCAGGATAACCCCGAACACATCGAAGGCCGGGTAGAGGGTCAGCGCATTGTGATCCTGACGCAATTTGTGAAGAAAAACTGATGCCGCACAGTCTGATTCTCGGCGGCATTCGTTCCGGCAAAAGTTCACTGGCGGAAAACCTGGTCAGTGAGCAACACGATCCGGTGGTGTATGTGGCGACGGCCACCGCCGGTGATGGTGAAATGAGCGACCGTATTCGTCGCCATCGTATGCGGCGCCCGGCGAGCTGGGGGTTGGTGGAAGAGCCGTTGCATCTGGGCGCCTTGCTTAACCGCCAGGCCACGTTGTCACCGGTTCCCTGCGTCTTGGTCGATTGCATGAGCCTGTGGGTGAGTAATTTGCTGCATGCCGGGGACGCGGCGTTTGTCCGGGAGCGGGACAGTTTTCTTGGGGCGCTGGGGCAGTATCCCGGCAATGTGGTGGTCGTCAGCAATGAAGTGGGGCTGGGGACCATTGGCATGGACCCGTTAACCCGTCGTTTCGCCGATGAGCTGGGCTGGCTGAATCAGTCGCTGGCAAAAAAATGCGATACGGTGCTGCTGTCAGTGGCAGGGATTGCGCAGACGTTGAAAGGTTAAGCAGTAAAAAGTTGAAAGTTCAAAGTTGAAAAGGAAAACCGGCGATGATGGTTGTGGGAAGCGATGCTTGCATCGCGAATATAGACCATCAATCGCGGGTAATACGCCTTTAAAGTGGAAGGGACTTGTCCGCGTTTCAACTTTAAACTTTCAACTTATCCCCCGTGCCTTATAAGACAGCTCAAGGTGCCAAATTCGGTTTGATCCAGTCGTATCGTCGAACGACATGCGTAGGGCACCTGGAAGCCGGCCATGGCTTTGCTGGGGGCCATGCTCAGTACGTGGGCCAGCACCATGCGAATGACGCCGCCGTGGCAAACCAATAGCACGCGCTGACCTTTCAGCGTTTCCTGCCATAGCGCCCAGGCTTCACCAATGCGTTGATGAAAATCCTGAACGGTTTCCGCATTGCTCGGTGGGTGGCTTTCTGCATCGCGCCAGAAGTTGGCCTGATGATCGCCGTATTCCTGGGCCACCTGTTCACGGGTTTTGCCTTCCCAGTCACCGAAGCTGATTTCCTTGAAATCATGGGCCACGGTGAAAGGCAGGTTTTTTTCGCGGGCCAGTTCGGCGGCAAATTCCCGGCAGCGTAACAAGGGTGACGTGAGGATGTGATCCCACTGATCCTCCACCTGAATGGCGTCACGCATTTGCTGCCAGCCCAATTCGCTCAGAGGGTCATCCTTGTGGCCCCGATACATCTGACCGCCAGCCGGTTCACCGTGGCGAATCAAGTCAAAAAAGGTGGTGCTCATTGGTATCTGTTCCCGCTAACGTAGGTCGTATTAGGCGTCGTCGTAATCCGACAATTTATCCGTTTTGATTGCTTACACTGGCGTCGGCAAAGGTGGCCATCCGGTTGTGCAGCGCGCAGGCACTGCGTAATAACGGTACCGCTACAGCAGCACCACTGCCTTCACCTAATCGCAAGGACAGATCCAGCAAAGGCTTGGCATCCAGTGCTTGCAGCAGGCGCTGATGTCCGGGCTCCTGTGATTGGTGAGCGAACAGCAGCCAGTCCCGTAATTCCGGGCGGAGTCGGCAGGCGGCGAGGGCCGCAGTGGAGACAATAAAACCATCCACCAATACCGGGATGCCACGGACCGCGCAGCCAATAAAGGCACCGGTCAGAGCGGCGATTTCAAAGCCGCCCAATGAGGCCAGTGTCGCCAACGGTTCGGATTGTTTTTCGTGACGTGCCAGCGCCTGTGTAATCACTTCGATCTTGTGGGACACCCCTTCCGGTGTCAGCCCGGTGCCGGGTCCGGCGAGGACGGCCGCGTCTTCGCCCAGCAGTGCGCAGGCCAGGGCAGCGGCGCTGGTGGTATTGCCAATCCCCATTTCACCCCCGATAAACAGGTCGGCCTGGCGGTCGGCAGCCCGTTGGGCGGCGCGGTCCCCGGCGGCCAGAGCGGCGTGCAACTGCGTATTGGTCATGGCCGGTTGGCGGGCAAGGTTGGCCGTGCCCGGGGCGACGTGTTCATCGATGACGCCGTCTTCGATGGGCGGTGGTGTGACGGTGCCCAGATTGATGACTTCCAGCTCGGCGCCGAGCTGTCGGGCCAGCACGCTGATGGCGGCGCCGCCAGTGACAAAGTTGGCAATCATCTGCCCGGTGACGGCCTGGGGAAAGGCGGAGATGCCTTCTTCGCAAACGCCATGGTCGGCGGCAAAAACGGCCATGCTCACTTGTTCTGCCTGGGGCTGGTCCGTGGCCTGCAAGCTGGCCAGCTGGACGGCCAAAGACTCCAGGCGACCCAGGGATCCGGCGGGCTTGGTGAGCTGGGTCTGGCGGTGCAGGGCGGCGTGCCGATGGCTTTCGCTGGGGGCAGAAATGGGCTGTTGCCAGGGCAAAGGCGTGCTCACGGGTGTCTCCGGTCGGGGCGGCACAGGGCCGGAAAGCGGCAAATCCTCTGCCCCGCGACCGGGAGTGTCAAGTACACTGCCCCGCATCGATGCCGAGCAATGACACTGAAATCATGCTTTCTGTTTCCCTGATTAGCGCTGCGGTGGCGGCGGTTTTGCTGGATGCGCTGGCGGGCGAACCGCGTTGCGGGCATCCGCTGGTGATGTTTGGCCGGTTGGCCGGGTGGCTGGAGTTGCGCTGGAATGCGGACGCATCGGGCGGTGTGCTCCATGGGGCTGCTGCGCTGTGTCTGTTGGTGACGCCGGTGGTGTTGTTGATTGTGTTGCTATTGGTGGTACTGCCGGGATGGGCCGGCTGGCTAATGCAGGTGGTGGGGCTGTGGCTAGTGATTGGCGCGCGCAGTTTGGCCGACCATGGCCGTGCGGTCGCCGCACCGTTACGGGCGCAGAATTTGCCCGTGGCGAGAGAGCAGGTGGCGCGGATTGTCAGTCGCGACACGCAAGCGCTGGATGCCAACGGGGTGGCACGGGCGGCCACCGAATCCATGCTGGAAAACGGTGCCGATGCGGTGTTCGCCAGCCTGTTCTGGTTTGTGCTGGCGGGCTTGCCCGGCGCGGTGCTGCACCGGTTGGTGAATACGCTGGATGCCATGTGGGGCTACCGCACCGAGCGGTTCGAACGGTTTGGAAAACCGGCGGCGAGGCTGGATGATCTGCTTGCCTGGCTGCCCTCGCGGCTGACGGCACTGAGCTATGCGCTGGTGGGCGGATTGCACGGGCGCTGCCGGTTGGCGTTGCGCTGCTGGCGGCAACAGGCCGCTGCCTGTGATAGCCCCAATGCGGGCCCGGTGATGGCTGCCGGCGCTGGCGCGTTGGGGGTGCAGCTGGGCGGCGGTGCGCCGTATCACGGCGGCTGGAAAGACAAACCGTTGCTGGGTGAAGGCCGCACAGCAGATGCGGACAGTATCGATGCGGCCATTGTGCTGGTGCGGCGTAGCCTGGTGCTGTGGCTGGTGGTACTCATCGCGGGGGCGTTGCTGTGAGTGTGTCCCCGCAAGGCTTGGAGCACGGTGGGCGCCTGAATCAGGCGGTACGGCAGTGGGGCATTCCCCGCAGTGACTGGCTGGATCTGTCCACCGGCATCAGCCCGTATGGTTATCCCGTGCCGGCCATTCCTGAGTCGGTCTGGTTGCGCCTCCCGGAAGAGGATGACGGCCTGGACGCGGTGGCGCGTGATTGGTTGGGGCTGCCTGCGGGTGCCGGTTGCCTGCCGGTGGCGGGGAGCCAGGCCGCGCTGCAAACCTTGCCGGCCCTGCGATCGCCCTGCCGGGTAGGCGTTGTGGCACCGGCCTACGCCGAGCACGCCAGCGCCTGGCAACAGGGTGGTCATGAGGTGGTGTTGCTTGGTGTGGAGGAGGCTGAGGTGACGCTGCCGAGGCTGGACGTGCTGGTGTGCGTGAACCCGAATAATCCCACCGGAACCTTGTTGCCGGCCGCCACACTGCGGTGCTGGCACCAGCAGCTGGCCGCCCGCGGTGGCTGGCTGGTGGTGGATGAAGCCTTCCTGGAGGCCAGCAACGGCAAGTCGTTGGTGGGGGAGGCGCATCAGGCCGGCCTGATTGTGCTGCGGTCGTTGGGAAAGTTTTTTGGCCTTGCCGGATTACGCGCCGGGTTGATGGTCGCTGAACCGGCGCTGTGCCTCGCCTTGCAGCAGGCATTGGGGCCTTGGGCCATGAGCCACCCGGCGCGGTATGTGATGGCGCAGGCGATTCAGGATCAGGCCTGGCAGCAACAGCAGCGCCAGCGGTTGCGTGAGGATCGCCAGCGCCTGGATGGGTTGCTGAGTGCCGCCGGGCTGTCCCCCCAGGGTGACAGTGACCTGTTTGCCTGGTGTCCCGGCGACCAGTCGCAGGAGCACTTCGAGGCACTGGCAAGGCAGGGCGTGCTGGTGCGGTATTTTGCCGAGCCGCAAGCCCTGCGGTTTGGCCTGGCAGGGGGCGAGGCGCAATGGGAGCGTTTGCGCTACGCTCTGTCTGCGTTGGCTTGAGAGTTTACTCAAGCCAACGTGAGCCCCTTTCATAAAACGTTTTTGTGTTTGCTTGTTCCCCCGGCCATTGGTATTTTCGCGCCACCTTCCGGTGCCTTCCCTGAACGCAGGGCGGGTTAAACGGGAAGTCGGTGAGAGTCCCTGGCTCTAAATCCGACGCTGCCCCCGCAACGGTGATTGAGTGAACGACAGTCGAAACGCCACTGTGCTTTTGCATGGGAAGGCGACTGTCGAGAGGTTGCTCCTCGCTCATCAGCCCGGAGACCGGCCAGAAGGTAAGGAAGTCCGCTGCGGCTTCCAACCAGGTGTTGCGGTGGGCGATGCGGGGTGCGTTGGCGTGATGGCGCCTGTCTCCCTGTGCTTGTTCTGCTGCGGCTAAATCCAGGCCGTGCGGGTGGCACGGCAGAGGGGGATCTTCCAATGTTGTTTCGTTCCGTTGCGGCCTGCGCCGCGATGTCTTTGTCTGTGTGGCCGCTGCTTGCCTATGCCGAGCCCGCACAGTCCGATGATTCTGCTGCCCTGCAGGTTTCCATGCTCGATCCGGTGGTGGTCACGCCCACGTTGACCAGCCGCACTACGGAGGCTTCGTTGTCGTCGGTGACGGTGATCGATGAAAAGCAATTGCGTGAGCGCCAGCCGCAGGACATGACCGAGATGCTGCGTGGGCAACCCGGGGTGGATATCACCGGTAACGGCGCCTTCGGGAAAGCCACCAGCGTGTACCTGCGAGGAACCGGCAGCAGTTCCACCTTGCTGATGGTCGATGGGGTGCGGTTGCGTTCCGCCACCGCCGGCAGCCCCTCCTGGCAGTTTTTGCCCACCACCCTGATTGACCGTATCGAAATCGTGCGTGGCCCCCGTGGCAGCCTGTATGGCGCCGATGCGGTGGGTGGCGTGGTTCAGGTCTTTACCCCGGGTGCCCGCCATCTGAACAATGAACAAAGCGGCTGGATGGAATTGGGCGGTGGTTCCTTCAATAGTCGCCGGGTCGCCGCCGGTGCCCAGGGCGAGCAGGATGGCACGCGCTATAACGTGGCCGTGGACCGCTTCGATACCGATGGCACGGAAATCCGTGAAGGCAGCGAAGATCGCGGTTACGACAATACCTCTGCGGTGGCTCGCCTGACCCACCGTTTTGATAACGACGCGGAAATCGGCGTGTTCGGTTTTCGCGCGGCGGGCAGTACCGAATTTGAAGGCAGTACCCCCGAGCAGGAAAAAGTGACTGACTACGCCATGCAGATCGCCGGAGTGAAAGGGCAGCTGTGGGTGACGGAAAACTGGCTGAGCAAACTGATTCTCAGCGATGCCCGTGACGACAATGAAAACTTCACCGACGGGGACCGGGACAGTATCTTCAACACCCGCAGCCGGGCAGCGAACTGGCAGAACGTTTTTGCCCTGGGGGATCACCAGCTCGTGGTAGGTGCCGATTACTTGCAGGACCTGGTGGACAGCACCACGTTGTATTCAGAAGAGGAGCGTGAAAACACCGCCGGTTTTGCCCAGCTGTTGCTGAACTTTGGTGCCTTCGATGTGCAGGCCAGCGGGCGCTACGATGACAACGAAGCCTACGGCAGTGAAACCACCGGTGGTCTGGCGTTGGGCTACAAGCTGGATGCGCATCACCGTCTACGGGCCAGCTATGGCACCGCCTTCCGCGCACCGACGTTCAATGACTTGTACTTCCCGGGCTTTGGTAATGATCAACTAGACCCTGAAAGTTCAAAAAGCACCGAAGTGGGCGCAAGAGGCCAGTACCGGTATTGGTACTGGGACATTGCGGCCTACCAGACCGACGTGGATGACCTGATTGCCTATGCCTTGCAAGGGGGGCGTTACGCACCGTTCAATGTGAACCGGGCGCGTATTCGGGGTGCCGAAGTGGCCGTTGGGGTGGATATCAACCAGTGGCGTGCCGGCGCGGCCTTTACGGCTCAGGATCCCGAAGACCGGGACACCGGTTTGGTGCTGCAGCGTCAGTCCCAGCGCAGTTTCCGTTTTGACCTGGACCGGGCCCTGGGCGAGTTTTCCCTGGGCGGTAGTGTGGTGCTACAGGGCCACCGTTATAACGATGCCGATAACGACGTGCGGCTGTCCGGTTTTGGTCTGCTGGATTTGCGGGCGGGCTGGAATTTCGCGCCCAACTGGTCCACACGTCTGGCGGTGAAAAACGTGCTCGACAAGGAATACACCACCGCACAGAACTTTGCTGGGTGGAACTATATGAACGCAGGGCGTTCGGTAATGTTGAGCCTGCGCTACGATAGGTAGTGCAGAGGTTCTCAACATCAGATGGAGTGAGTGGATGCGAGTATTACGCTGGGGGGTGTTGTTGCCGATGCTGGCCCTGTTTCATACGGCAATGGCGGCGGTGTGTGTCACCGACGATACCCAGCGCGAGCTCTGTCTGAAAAAACCGGCCAGCCGCATCGTGGCTTTGTCCCCCGGTGCCACCGAATTGCTGTTTGCGGCGGGCGCGGGCGGACAAATGGTCGGGGCGGTGAGTTTTAGTGATTACCCGCCAGCGGCGAAAAAGTTACCGCGGGTAGGCAGCTACAAGCGCCTGGATCTGGAGGCGGTGTTGGCGCTGAAGCCGGACCTGATTGTGGCCTGGCACAGTGGCAATCCGTTGCCCCAGGTGGAGCGTCTGCAGGCCCTGGGTCTACCGGTGTATTACAGCGAACCGCGCCGGTTTGCGGATGTGGGTACCACGCTGGAGCGGTTTGCCCGGCTGGCGGGGACGGAACAGGTTGGGCAGGGCGCGGCGGATGCGTTCCGTGCCGGCATTGATGCCCTGCGTGAACGTTACGCCGATGCGTCAAAAATCAGTGTGTTCTACCAGGTGTGGGAAGAGCCATTGATGACGGTGAATCGTGAGCATCTGATCAGTGAAGCGATTCAGATATGTGGCGGCGTAAACGTGTTTGCCGATCTGCCCACGCTGGCGCCGCGTATCAGCAAGGAGTCGGTGCTGGAGAAAAACCCACAGGCCATCGTTGCGGGTGGCATGGGCGAAGATAATCCCGGTTGGCTGGATCCCTGGCGGCAATTTGCCACCTTGCAAGCGGTGAAAAACGACAATCTGTTTTTTGTCGCGCCCTCCACATTGCAGCGGCCCACGCCGCAAATGCTGACCGGTGCCCGTACTTTGTGTCGGCATCTGGACTCTGCCCGTGCCCGTCAGTAAGCAGCGGGCAATTCCCGCCCTGTTGGGGCTGGCCAGTCTTGGGCTGTTGGCGTTATTGCTGTCGGTGGCGGTGGGCAGTGTGTCGATTTCGCTGCAGGACCTGTGGGCGGTAGCCACCGGCGGCGGCAGTGAACTGTACCGGGAGCTGATTGTGTCGCTGCGGATGCCCCGTGCGTTGGCAGCCTTTTCTACCGGGGGGTTGTTGGCGTTGGCCGGTGCCCTGATGCAGGTACTGTTGCGCAATCCGCTGGCGGATCCCTATGTGTTGGGTATTTCCGGTGGTGCGGCCGTTGGTGCGCTGGGGGCCATGCTGGTTGCTGGTGGGCTGGCGCTGGTGTCCGGTTCAGCGTTTGCCGGCGCCCTGTTGTCCACCTTGCTGGTATTTGGGCTGGCGCAAGGTGGTGGCGGCTGGACTCCCACGCGCCTGTTGCTGACCGGCGTGGTGGTGGCAGCCGGCTGGGGCGCGGTGATTACGTTCATGTTGACCATGAGTCCGGCGGATCGGCTGCCGGGCATGCTGTATTGGCTGATGGGTGATTTGAGTTATGCCCGTGCGCCCTATGGGGCCTGGCTGGTATTGATTCCGGCGGTGCTGCTCACGCTGCCGCTGGGGCGCAGTCTTAATGTGCTGGCGCGGGGGCCGTTACAGGCGGCGGCGCTGGGCATTGCGGTAAAGCCGCTGGAGTGGCTGGTGTATATCCTCGCCAGCCTGCTGACCGCAGTAGCGGTGACCACGGCGGGCAGTGTGGGCTTTGTCGGCTTGATTGTGCCGCATATGCTGCGGCTGTTGCTGGGCAATGATCAGCGCATCATCCTGCCCGCCAGTGTGCTGGCCGGCGGTACCTTGCTGACCGTGGCCGATACCCTGGCGCGCACGGTGATGGCGCCGGAACAGTTGCCGGTGGGGGTGATTACTGCCCTGTTGGGGGTGCCCACTTTCCTGTTTTTGCTGCATCGAAACCGCTGATGGATTGGCAAAGGCATTGCCCGGAACCTGTGTCACCAAACGGAGAGCGCCATGGCGGTGCTGGACATTGAAAATCTGATTGTCGATATCCCGGGCCGTGCGGATGGTGAGCCTCTTGGTTTGCAGGTGAAATCCGGCCAGCGTTGGGGCGTATTGGGGCCGAACGGGGCGGGCAAAACGTCATTGCTGCATACCCTGGCGGGGTTGCGGCCACCCCGACGTGGCCGGGTAAGTCTTAACGGGGAGCCCTTGGAAAATCTGTCGCGGCGCCAGATTGCCCGGCAGGTGGCGGTGGTGTTCCAGGAGCGCCAGGACAGCTTCCCTGCCACGGTTATGGAGACCGTGCTGATTGGTCGCCACCCTTTTTTGTCTGCCTGGCAACGCGAGAGCGCCGAGGATATTCGTTTCGCTCAAGAGGCCTTGTCTGCGTTGTCGCTAAACCTGCTCAAGGATCGCCTGGTGAGTACCTTGTCCGGCGGCGAGCGGCAGCGGGTGTCCATTGCCACGGCGCTGACCCAGCAACCAACGATCTGGCTGGCGGATGAGCCCACCAACCATCTGGACTTGCATCATCAGGTAGCCGTTATGGAATTGTTGAATCAACAGGCGGATAACGGTGCGGCGGTGTTTATGTGCCTGCACGATCTGAACCTGGCCGCCCGCTGGTGTGATCACCTGCTACTGCTCTATCCGGACGGCGAGCTGTGCTTCGGCCCGGCGCACACCATGCTGGTGCCGGAGGCGCTGGAACGTCTTTACGATCAGAAGATGGTGGTGGCGCAAGTCAATGGTGCGCCGGTGTTTGTCCCGGGCTAGCGCAGCCAGCGTAGCTGGAAAATCAAACGTAAATGAGTCCTACGATGGCAACCTTATTAAATGCCACGGTGCCCGCGGCGCTGATTAGCGCACCGGGTTCCGGGCAGGGTAAATCCCTGATTACCGCCGCGCTGGCAAGGCTGCACCGCAATGCGGGGCGCCGGGTTCGCGTGTTCAAGTTCGGCCCGGACTATCTGGATCCGATGATTCTGGAGCAGGCCAGTGGCGCGCCGGTGTACCAGTTGCAACCGTGGATGACCGGGGAGGATGAATGCCGCTGGCGGCTGGCGCAGGCTGCGCAAGAGGCCGATCTGATTCTGGTCGAGGGTGCCATGGGGCTATTCGACGGCACGCCATCCAGTGCGGATCTGGCGGTGTTGGCGGGTATCCCCGCCTTGCCGGTGATCGACGCCTGGGGCATGGCGCAAACGTTCGGTGCCGTTGCGTTGGGGCTGGCCCGTTATCGCGATGATCTGGTGGTCAACGAAGTGATTGCCAACCGGGTGGCCAGCCAACGTCATGGCGATTTGTTGCAGGAAGGTATGCCTGAGGACGTGACTTTGCTGGGCTCGGTGCCCCGGCATCCGGCCATGACCTTGCCCGAGCGTCATTTGGGATTGGTGCAGGCCAGTGAGCTGGCGGATCTGGATGCGCGTCTGGATGAGGCGGCAGCCGTATTGCAGGGGGCAGGGCTGGACCGGTTGCCGCAGCCGGTGCGTTTTTCCGCAACAGCGCCTGAGCCGTTGCCGCCCCTGCTGGACGGATGCCGTATCGGCATTGCCCGTGATGCGGCCTTCGCCTTTATCTATCCGGCGAATCTGGATGCGTTACGTCAGATGGGGGCAACCCTGACGTTCTTTTCCCCATTGCAGGATGCCGCGTTGCCCCAGGTGGATGCGCTATGGCTGCCGGGCGGTTACCCGGAACTACACGGAGAAGCCTTGGCCATGAATACCGCCATGGGCGACGCCATTCGCGACCACCACGCGGCTGGCAAACCGGTTCTGGCGGAGTGTGGCGGCTTGATGAGTTGCATGGCAACCCTGATCGATGGTGATGAAAAACGCCATGCCGGTTTCGGGCTGTTGCCGGGTGAGGCGGCGCTGACGAAAAAATTGCAGGGGCTGGGTATGCAGGCGCTGGCAACCCCCCAGGGTGAACTGCGTGGGCATACTTTTCACCACGGCTGTCTGACCACACCGTTAACGCCGGCGGCTTTCAGCCAGAAGCAAACCGGTACGCAAGGCGAGCCGGTCTATCAGGATCAGGGCCTGGTGGCGAGTTTCTTCCACGGTTATTTTCCGTCGGCCCCGCAAGTGGTGGCGGATATCTTTAACGGCCACTTTCGCGCTGAAGTGATTTTTTCAGATCAGGATCCCCTTTCCCGCACAGGAGAAGACCATGCGTGACGATGCGAAAACCCCGGAGCGCCATGCCTGGCGCATGGCCAAAAAACAGGAAATCATGCGCGATCGTATCGCCAATGCCGACAAGGATCAGGGCATCCTGCTGGTCCTGACCGGACCGGGAAAAGGCAAGAGTAGCTCTGGCTTCGGGATGGTGGCTCGGGCGTTGGGGCATGGCATGAAAGTGGGCGTGGTGCAGTTTATCAAAGGTGCGTTCAGCACCGGTGAAGAAGCCTTTTTTCGCGACCTGCCCAATGTGGATTACCACGTCATGGGTGAAGGCTATACCTGGGACACCCAGGATCGCGATCGCGATGTGGCCGCGGCCCGGGCGGCCTGGGAGATCGCCAGAAAGATGTTGCAGGACGACAGCTACCACATGGTGTTGCTGGATGAACTGAACATTGCCCTGCGCTACGACTACCTGGACCTGGATACCGTCCTCGATGACCTGCAAAGCCGCCCCGCCATGCAACACGCCATCGTCACCGGCCGTTACGCGCCGCAAGAACTGATCGAACTGGCTGACACGGTGACAGAAATGAAAGTGGTGAAGCATGCGTTCAAGGATCTGGGGGTGCGGGCGCAGAAGGGCGTGGAACTTTAGTTGACAGTTGATAGTTGGCAGTTGACAGCGAAAGGCAAAAAAATGGGAAGGTGCTGAGGGTGATGTGTTGAAGGCGGGGAGTGAAGCGGGTTTTAACTGTCAACTGTCCACTATCAACTGTCCACTGACATTGATGGTCCAGGGCTGTACCTCCGATGCGGGGAAGAGCACGGTGGTGGCGGCGTTGTGTCGGTGGTTTGCGAAGCGAGGATATTCAGTCGCGCCATTCAAGCCGCAGAACATGGCATTGAACAGTGCGGTGACAGTGGACGGCGGGGAGATTGGTCGCTCTACTGCTTTGCAGGCGTTGGCCTGTGGTGTTGAACCGCATAGCGACATGAACCCGGTGTTGCTCAAGCCCCAGACAGACATGGGCGCGCAGGTCATTATTCGTGGCAAGGTGCTGGGCAATATGCAGGCGCTGGATTATCACGCTTATAAAAAGACGGCCAGTGAAGCGGTGCTGGCGGCCTGGAAAGATTTATCGGCACGCTACGACGTGATTATTGTGGAAGGGGCAGGGAGTCCGGCTGAGATCAATCTACGCGAAAATGATATTGCCAACATGGGCTTTGCCGAGATGGTGGATTGCCCGGTGATTCTGGTTGCCGATATCGATCGCGGCGGTGTCTTTGCCCATCTCACCGGTACGCTGGATTTGCTTTCCGAGAGCGAACAGAAACGCACCCTGGGGTTTGTCATCAACCGTTTCCGTGGCGACCTTTCCTTGCTGCAAGGCGGACTGGACTGGCTTGAAGATCGCACCGGTAAACCCGTGTTTGGCGTGCTGCCCTATCTCCATGGCCTGACCCTGGATGCGGAAGATGCGGTGGATGAGCAGGGCGAACACGAAAGTGATGCACTCAATGTGGTGGTGCCGCTGTTGCCGCGCATGAGCAACCACAATGATTTTGATCCTCTGCGCCTGCATCCGCAGGTCAACCTGCGTTTTGTGAAAATGGGCGAGCCCTGGCCGGCGGCGGATCTGGTGATCCTCCCCGGCAGCAAGGCCACCCGTGCGGACCTGGCCTTCCTGCTTGAACAAGGTTGGGACAAGCAGATCGAAAAGCACCTGCGTTACGGCGGCAAGGTGCTGGGCATTTGCGGTGGTTTTCAGATGCTGGGCCAACAGATTGATGATCCGGATGGGCTGGAAAGTGATGCGGGCAGCAGCGTGGGGCTGGGCTGGCTGGACATGAGTACACGTCTGGTTGCTGGCAAGCAGTTGCGTAGCGTTGATGGAATTTTTCTACCTGCGAACACCTCTATCCACGGCTATGAAATTCATAATGGCGTTAGTCAGGGAGCGGCCCTGTCACGGCCCATGCTGCAACTGGGTGACCATGAAGACGGCGCGATCAGTAAGGATGATCAGGTGATGGGGTGTTATTTGCATGGTCTGTTCGACAATGCTGGCGCTGCCAAAGCGATTTTGCAGTGGGCCGGGCTGTATAGCCACGAGGCTGTGGACTATGACGGCCACCGACAGCGAGACCTCAACCGGTTGTGCGCCATGCTGGATGCGCATGCAGACATGGCGGGATTGCTTGCAGCGATGAATAAGCCGCCAAATAAATAGGCGTGTGAAATCTGGCGTTTCCCCTTGCTGGTGGTTGTGCTAAAACAATCAAAGCTCAAGGATCGGGTGCTCGCTTACTTCACCTCTGGAGATATTGATGCACAAGGACGCGGTGCATGCAGGGCAGTCTGCCTACACGCCATTTTCCCTGAAGCTTTATGACCAGGCTGTTCTCGGCCTTTCCTGTCGCTGGGTATGGAAATGCCCATCCCGCTCCCTTCTTGTCCATTATCAGGAAAACATTAGCGCTAATCATCTGGATGTGGGTGTTGGTACCGGATATTTTCTGGATAAGGTCCGCTTTCCTGTGCCCTCGCCGCGGGTGGTGTTGATGGATCTGAACCCACATAGTCTGTCCTGCTGTGCGCAACGTATAGCGCGTTATCAGCCGCAGATCCTGCAACGCAATGTACTGGCTCCCATTGATTTTGACGGCCCGAGGTTTGATTCCCTGGCCATGAACCTGTTGTTCCATTGTCTGCCTGGCAGCTTGCCTGGAAAAGCCGTGGCGCTGGATCATCTTTTGCCGCTATTGAATCCGGGAGCACGGGTGTTTGGTGCCACTCTGTTACAGGGGCGTGTGCCCCGCTCTTTGCCGGCCAAAGGGCTGATGTCGCTGTATAACGCCAAGGGGATTTTCTCCAACCGCAACGACAGTGCGGCGGCCCTGTGTGAGGCGCTGGAGTCGCGGCTGGATGAGGTTCAGGTGCGTGTTGAAGGTTGTGCGGCGTTGTTTTCGGGGCGTCTGCCCACGTAAACGTTGATAGTGAAACCATGCATGGGCAGGCGAGAGACAGTCCTGCCCGGACCAAAGGAGAAGGGACATGATGAGAAAAACGGGTGTGCTGGGCGCGGCTATGGTGCTGGGGCTTGCCGGTGTGGCTTCCGCCCAGGAAGCAGGCAATGCGGCGGCCCAGGCCAATAACCCGCTGGCCAACATGACGGCCTTTAATATCCAGGACTACTACATCGGCGAACTGACCGAATCGGATGAAAGCGCCAACCAGGCCTGGTTTCGCTTTGCCAAGCCGTTTTCGGTGGGGGAAACCAACTGGATCATGCGGGCGTCACTGCCTATCAGCACCCTCCCCACGCCTCCCCGGGGAGAAAAGGAAACCGGCATCGGTGACCTCAATGCATTTGCTGCCTATTTGATTGATACCGGTAACCCGGCAGTGAGTTTTGGTATCGGGCCGCAGATCACCGCCCCGACCGGTAAGGAAGAAGTGGCCAGTGAAAAATGGTCGGCCGGGTTTGCCAATGTGCTGTTCAATGCCAGTTCGCCGAAATTCCAGTATGGCTATCTGCTGACCTGGCAAGAGAGTTTCGCTGGCGATGATGATCGTGCTGACGTGAATATGGGGGCCTTCCAGCCTTTTGCCATCTACCAGCTTGGCAAGGGTAACTATCTGCGTTCCGCGCCGATCTGGGTGTACAACTTCGAAAACGACAATTACAGCGTGCCCCTGGGGGTTGGGGCGGGCAAGGTTATCAAGAAAGGGAAGACCGTCTATAACCTGTTCGTGGAGCCCCAGTTTTCGGTGGCGGATGACGGCCCCAATCAACCCGAGTGGCAGGTGTTTCTCGGTTTCAACATGCAGTTTCTTTAGGGAAAAGCCCGGGCGTTATCTGCCTGGTACACAGTCAAGCACAACGAAAGAGAGGATGTGATGAAGAATCTGGCCTTGTTATTCAGCGCTGGTGTTGTGGCCAGCCTGGCGGCTTGTAGCCATAACACAACAGCTGAGGCGCCTCCCCAGCCGGCACCGGTGGTGGAGGAGTCGCAGCAGGAAGCCCAGCCTGATCATTATTCCATGCTGGCGGAAGTGCCTTTCAATGGTGGCTACCCCTCCGACGAGGCGGCCAGCACCCTGAATGACGAACTGTTTTTCCAGCGAGCGGTACAAGCCTATCTGTGGGCGTTGCCGGCGGTGAACATGTTCGCCATGAAAGAAGGGTTGGGGAAAAGGTTTGGTGAGGGTTACAACGTGATGAGCGTGTTTGAAAAGCGCCTCAAACCCAATACCGTGATTACCACGCCCAATTCCGATGTGATTTATGGCCTGACATTTGCAGACCTGAGCAAGACAGGGCCGCTTGTTATTGATGCGCCCCCCAAGTTGCAGGGGTTGATGGATGATTTCTGGCACCGTCCGCTGGAGGGGCCAACAATGGGTGACAGGCAGTTTCTGGGCGATATCGGCATTCCCGGCCCGGACAAGGGGAAAGGCGGAAAATACCTGATTGTGCCTGAGGACTACGACGGGAAAATCGATCGCGACAAGTACTTTGTTTATACCAGCAAGACCAACGGCGTCTTCATTTTCCTGCGGGGCTTTTTCTCATCCGTGGATGACCTGCAACCCGGCGTTGATGCCGTTGAGGGTATCAGCATCTATCCCCTGGAGGGCGAGCGTAAGGCCATGAGTTTTGCCCGTGCCTCGGATGTGCCCTCCAATGCCTTGTTTGCCCATGATGCCAGTTATTTTGACATGCTGGACCGCTTGATCCAGAGCGAGCAACTGGACCAGGTCGATCCCTATATGCATGGGGTGTTGGCGGAGCTGGGTATCAGCAAGGGCGAGTCGTTCTCGCCCTCTGCCGAGCAGCGCGAGTTGCTGGACAAGGCAGCGATGACCGCCTGGAAAATGGCCAAGAACATTGCCGCCAACTTTGACCAGGAAAAAGATGCCCTGTGGTGGGACGATCGCCAGTGGGTAGCACACGCCAAGACACACCAGGATGATTTCTGGCATACCCTGCTGGATGAAGAGTATCGCAACCGGGAAACCGGTTATACCGATGTGGATGCCAAGGCCCATATGTTCATCAACCACTACTCCATGAGCAGCGGCATGATGTCATCGATTCCGGGGCTGGGCGCGAAATATGGCAATGCCTACAAGGATAGCGAGGGCAATTACCTGATGGGGGAAAATACCTACACCATTGATCTC
The DNA here is from genome assembly GCF_002733835.1 of Alcanivorax sp. Classification (GTDB taxonomy): domain Bacteria; phylum Pseudomonadota; class Gammaproteobacteria; order Pseudomonadales; family Alcanivoracaceae; genus Alcanivorax. Next base: position 124,791 of record NZ_NVWY01000003.1, on the reverse strand, counting down.
CCTGCGGATGCTCCGGCAAACCTGTTCTGGTCGCTGACACTCTATGATGCAGAAACCGCATCGGGGGTGGATGCAGAAGGCCAGGTTTATCCGTCGCTGAACTCCATGAATGACCTGGAGTACAACGATGATGGCTCAATTACTTTCCACGTCGGCCCTGAAAAACCAGCTGATAGCAAGAACTGGCTCAAGACAGTCCCTGGTAAAGGCTGGTTTGCCATCATTCGCTGGTATGGCCCCACGGAAGCCTTCTTTAATCGTGAATACAAGCCGGGCGATTTCGTGAAGGTAGACTGACATACCTGTCTGCCCGGCCAGTTGATGGCTGGCCGGGCATTATCTAGTTGTGGAGTAGCACCATGGGAAAGAAAGTGATCTCAAGCATGGCTGCGGTTGTGCTGGCGTTATGGATGAGCGGTTGTAATGACAAGACAGAAGAAGCCGCTGGAGAGAAAGCGGCATCATCTTCGGGGGAAATAAAGACTGAAGGTGCAGTAGAGACGGATACTGGAGTGGGCAAGAATGGCATAGCGTTACCCAGTAGTCCGGCCTTCGTATCCGAGGGAGGTGAAGTGGCCACCATGGACAACGTGGTGCGTGCTGAAACGGCAAAATACCTCGCAGCAGAAACCATACAGAGCGGCCCGAATACCTTCCGCCATGAGCGCGAGGGGATTGATCTGGACAACCAGACGGTGATCCGCTCCAACTTTGACGCCATTTATTCCTATGGGGTGTTTGATATCTCTGATGGGCTGACCATTACGATCCCGGACTATGACCTTCTGCAGTTGGTTCAGGTACTGGATGAGAACTCCGTGACCATTGGCGTGGCCTATCCGGGGGATACCCTGACGCTGGACAAGAGTGATGTGTCCTACGGTGATCATGTCTACCTTTTCATGCGCACCCAGCCGCGTAGCTATGACGAAAAGGGGATGGAGGAAATGCGTCAGCGACAGGATGCCGTAACGGTAAAAGCCGGTTCAGCGAAGCCGTATGTCTCGGAAGTGAAATACGATGTGGATTCCTTCAACAAGCTGCGCGGGGAGCTGATCACCCGGGCGGTCACGGAAGGGGTTATCGAGGAAGGCTTTATTGATGACATCAAGGATATCAAGACGCCACAGTACCAGATGATCAATCTGGCCGGTTGGGCGGGGCTTCCCGCCAAGCATGCCTACTACTTTGTGGTACTGCCCGGTGATGAAGCGGCAAAGAATGGTGAGCCCAGCAGCGTGACCTTCATGCCGCCCAATTTGCGTTACGAGGACTCGGGTTACTGGTCGATCACCATCTACGATGAAAAAGGCTGGGTGGTGACAGAGCCTTTCAATACCAACAGTAACAAGGCGAAGAAAAATGCCGACGGTTCTGTCACTCTCAACTTCAATGGCGCAGAGGGTGTAAAAAACAACATCCAGGTGAAGGAAAACTGGAATGCCCTGTTCCGTTGCTACCTGCCGGTGTCAGTAGAGGAAATGGTGGAATACCGGAAGCACTTCACCACCCAGAACAAGGTGCTTGCCGTCGATTCCTGACGTTGTTTGAGGCGCCCTAGCGCATGGGGTGGACGGTGACTCGTTCGCCCCAGAGTTCAGAGAGCTGCCGGTGAGCCAGGGACGGTTCGGCGCTGCTCCAGAACGTGGCGCTGCCTGCTTGTGGGCTATCGGATAGCAAATTGTGCATCTGCAGTCGCCGCACGGTTTCGCGGGCGACTGCCATATCGGTATTGACTACTTCCACGTGGGCACCCGCTGCCCGGCGAATCAGCGGCGCCAGAAACGCATAGTGGGTGCAGCCCAGGACGATATGATCCGCCCCTTTCTGGATCAGTGGCTGTACATAGCGGGCGACCAGGGTTTGGGTCGCTTCGCTGTCCAGCGCCAGCGCTTCGATCTGTTCAACCAGTCCGGGGCAGGGCTGGATTTCCACGCGTACGTTTTCCGAGAACAGCCGGCTCAGGTTGTTGAACGATTCACTCTTCAGTGTCTGGCTGGTGGCCAGTACGCCAATAACCCCACTTTTACTTTGCAGGGCGGCGGGTTTGATACCTGGCTCGACGCCGATGATGGGCAAGGTGTAATCGGCCCGCAGCTGCCGGATAGCAGAGACCGTGGCGGTATTACAGGCGACCACGATGGCTTTTGCCTGGTTTTCCATGAGAAACTGGGTAACCGCGTCCGCTCGTTGCCGAATGTAGTGCTCGGACTTTTCCCCGTAGGGCGCGTGGATGGAGTCCGCCACGTAGAGCAGGTTTTCGTTGGGCAACAGCTCACGAATACGGCGGGCGATAGACAAGCCGCCGATGCCGGAATCAAAAATGCCAATGGGGCCGGGGTGGGTCATACGACTATTCGGATGGAAACGAAGGCCCAAGGATATACCAAGAAAGGCTGGTATAGGAGGGTAGAGGGTACGCCGAAGTCAGCCTTTCCATGACGAGGGCATCTTTATGCTCGCAGGCGTGAGGGGGGTTGAGTGGAACCTGTTGCAGCCGCGGAGCGGCACAAAAAAGGCTCCCGAAGGAGCCTTCTATGCGAGCTGTCAGCGATCAGTGATCGTGACCTTCCGGGCCATGTACGTGGCCGTGCTCTTTTTCTTCGTCGGACGCTTCGCGTACGTCGGTCACTTCCACGGCGAAGTTCAGGGTTTCACCTGCCAGCGGGTGGTTGCCATCGACGGTCACTTCATCGCCTTCAACGGCAGTGATGGTGAAGATGCGCTGGCCGGCTTCGGTCTGCGCCTGGAACTGCATGCCCGGTTGCAGGTTGTCTTCGTTGCCTTCAAACGCGGTTTTCGGCACTTGCTGAATCAGCTGCTCGTGACGCTCGCCGTAGCCTTCTTCCGGAGTCACGGTGACGTCCAGCTTGTCGCCCGCGGCCTTGCCGACCAGAGCGTTTTCCAGGCCCGGAATGATGTTGCCGGCGCCGTGCAGGTACGCCAGGGGCTCGCCACGCTCGACGGAAGAATCGATGGTTTCACCGGCGTTGTTGGTCAGGGTGTAGTGGATGGACACTACGGCATTTTCAGAAATTTGCATGGAAACCCTTTAGGGGTAGATGAATTCGGAATAAGAGGCGTGGCGGTCATGACGTTTTTCATGTCCTGACCGCGCCCTGTATTCAGGTCGGCGGCCATTCTAACAAGACCGGCAAGGGCCTGACCAACTGGAGCCGGGCTGGCCCGACAGGCGTAAGGGGGCGCCGATTCTCCGGGTTGGCCCTGCATTTGCTACAGTACCGGCATGAAGCCTGATGTTTACACTGATAAGCCGGTACTGCAGGACCGATTCGGGCGCACGATTGATTACGTGCGCTTGTCGGTGACGGACCGCTGTGATTTCCGCTGTGTGTACTGCATGGCGGAGGATATGACCTTTGTTCCCCGCGCTCAGGTACTGACCCTGGAAGAGATGGGCAGGTTGGCACGGGTGCTGGTGCAGCTTGGGGTAAAGCGTATTCGCCTGACCGGTGGAGAGCCGCTGGTGCGCCGGGATGTGGCGCGGTTGGTGCGCGATATTGGTGCCATTGGTGGGCTGTGTGAACTGAATATGACCACCAATGGCGCCGGCTTGCCCCGTCACGCGCAGACGCTGAAAGCCGCCGGAGTGACGCGGCTCAATATCAGCCTGGATTCCCTGGACCCGGCACGTTTCCGTGCATTGACCCGAACCGGCGATCTGCAGCAGGTGATTGCCGGTATCGATGCGGCACGGGCCGCCGGCTTTGAGCGGATCAAGCTCAACAGTGTGATCATGCGCGGCCGTAACCAGGATGAAGTGCCGGCGCTGGTGGATTTTGCTCTGGAGCGGGGGCTGGATATCGCGTTTATCGAGGAAATGCCCCTCGGGACAATCAGTGAACACGACCGGGAATTGGCGTTCGTGTCCTCGGCAGAACTGCGCGAACAGCTGTCGGAACGGCTTACGTTGGTGCCGCTGGTGGAAAAAACCGGGGGGCCAGCGCGTTATTGGCAGGTGCCGGGCAGTGGCAGCCGCATTGGCTTTATTTCCCCCCACTCACAAAACTTTTGCCATTTGTGTAATCGGGTGCGGATCACCGCCGAGGGGCGTATGCTTTTGTGCCTGGGCCATGAGCACAGCGTGGATCTGCGCGCGGTGCTGCGCGCCTACCCGGATGACGATACCCCCCTTCGCGAAGCCATTGTGGATGCCATGGCCATCAAGCCCGAGCGCCACGATTTCAGCCTGGATCCGGGTGAGCAATTGGTCCGATTTATGAATATGACCGGTGGTTAGACCGGTGGTTAGCGTGCAAGTGAGTTGCAAGCTGCGTGAATGCATAAATGCGTAAATGAAGCGAGAGACCATGAAATCCCTACCTGAACTGTTTTCCAACAATGAAAAATGGCGCCACGAAATCGAAGAGCGCCACCCCGGCTTCTTCAAGGCGCTGGGTGAACAGCAGAACCCGGAATATCTGTGGATCGGTTGTGCCGATTCCCGGGTGCCGGCTAATGAAGTGGTGGGCATGATGCCCGGTGAGCTGTTTGTTCATCGCAATGTGGCTAACCTGGTCAACCACACCGACCTGAATCTGCTGTCGGTACTGCAATTCGCCGTGGATGTTTTGAAGGTGAAGCACATCATGGTGGTGGGCCATTACGGTTGTGGCGGGGTGAAAGCCTCCATGGAAGATGAGCCCCATGGTTTGATCGACAACTGGCTTCGCCAAGTGCGGGAACTGTACCTGCGCAATCGCAAGAACCTGGCCGAGCTGCCGGATGACCAGGCGCGCCTGGACAAGATGTGCGAGCTGAATGTGGCCCGACAAGTTATCAATGTGTCCAATACCACGGTGGTGCAGGAAGCCTGGCGCCGTGATCAGGAACTGACCATTCACGGCTGGATTTACGGTATCGGTGATGGCCATCTGCGGGATCTGGATATCCAGATTCAAAACAATGGTGAGCTGCGCAGCCTGGAAACGGACGAATACGATAATTGTTCCGGTTAGCGGTTACGCCTGGCCCTCGTCAGGGCCAGGCGGATGATTGCTGTTTGTGGTGCTGTGTTTGATGGTGTAAATGGTGGTGTTAGTGATGGTGCCCGGCGCCACCATGGCCGCTGCTTCCATGATCATGCCCGGTTGGCGGCCTGTCTGAGTCGCCCAGCAGTGCCTGCCAGTCGCTTTCGCTCAGGGAAGGCAAGGCGCTGAGTAAGGCCACCATGTCCCACAGGCTTTGTTCATCGTGGCTTTTGCCCCAGGCGGGCATGCCGCTCATTTTGATGCCGTGCTTGATGACCCAGTACGCGCCTTTCGGGTCATGAATGCCGTGTTCCGCCAGTGCAGGCGGTCGCGGATACATGCCTTCACGCAGTTCGCTCTCCTCGATCCCCGGCGCCAGGTGGCAGCCCACGCACATGGCCTGGTAGTGCTCTGCGCCGCGGTGAATGCGTTGCGGGTCGTCCAGGTCGTTGGGCACCGGAATATGTTCTGCACGCAGGTCAATAGCGCGGTGGCGAGCGCTACTGATGATTCTCTCGGTCACGTTCCAGTGCGGTTCGTCGGCCGCAAAGTTGTAGCTGCCTGTAACAATGACCATGCCGATGATGGCGGCTGCAAGCAGCGCGATAACCAGCAGCGTGCTAATGACGGTTTTCATCGTGTTCTCCCTGACAATGAAAAAGTGGGAGGATGCGCCGGCCATGGCGGCCGGGCACATCCGTGGCAAGATCAGAACCAGAAACGGATGCCGGCAACAAGGGTGCCTTGTTCCGTTTTCCCGCCGACAGCCCGTGTCATGTCCGCCGTGTCGCCGTACTGTTTTTCCCAATTGACGCCGATGTAGGGGGCGATTTCACGGCGAATTTCGTAGCGCAGGCGTAGCCCGGCTTCGATATCCGTGAGGCCGTTACCGAGGCCCAGTTCCTTGTCTTCCTTGCCGTAAAAATTGGCCTCTATTTCCGGAACCAGCACCAGCTTTTGGGTGAGCAGCAGTTCGTACTCTGCCTCGACTCGCAGATTGGTGAGCCCGTCTTCACCCACGAACAAATTGGCGTCCACTTCGAAAAGGTAGGGCGCGACGCCCTGAACACCGACGCTGGCCCAGTCCCGGTTGGGGTCGTCCGGTTGCCAGTCCCGCCGCACACCCAGCTGCCAGTCCCAGAAGGGCGCAAAGGCCCGGTTCCAGGCAAGGCGGGTTTCTGCGCCCTCGGTACCGGCATCCTCGTCGTCGTGCTCCGGATCCATTAACCGCTCGCCTTCGGTGCTGAAGTACAGCTTGTTCAGGTCGCCGCCATGCCAGGCGCTGGCTTCCCAGGCCATGACGGTGCCTTCATCGCTGTCACGGGCTTCCAGCTGATCGACGATGACACGGGTGAAACGGGGTTCGTTTTTACTCATGGCCAGGGCTGGTGAGGTGGCCGCCAGTGTGAGGCTGCCTGCCAGGAGCGTCATCAATGTTTTCATGAGCGGTGCCCTCCATGATCTTGGTTATGTGTGCCGTGCATGCCTTGTGCCTGAGTGTCAGGCGTCGACGCAGCGGCGGGGCTGGTGCTGCCATCAACCACGCGCACTTCCCGGAACATGCCTGCTTCCATGTGATAGAGCAGGTGGCAGTGATAGGCCCAGCGCCCAAGGGCATCGGCGCGTACCAGGTAGCTGAGTTTTTCGCCGGGTTTGACGGTGATGGTGTGCTTGCGCAGCAGTTTCCCGTCCCCCAGTTCCAGGTCGCTCCACAGGCCGTGCAGGTGGATGGGGTGGGTCATCATGGTGTCGTTCACCAGGGTGATGCGTACACGCTCGTGGTGGAACAGTTCCAGGGGCACGGAATCGGCAAACTTGATGCCGTTAAAACTCCACATGTACCGGTCCATGTTGCCGGTCAGGTGCAGCACGATTTCCCGGTCCGGTTGAAGACTGTCGATGGGGTTGTCGGGAGTGCTGCCGAGGGTTTCCATGTGGGCATAGGTGAGCACTTTCCAGGGCCGGTCACGCAGGCCAATACCGGGATCGGAAAGCATGTCGCCGGGCGCCATGGCGCGCATGTCGACGCCGGGGCCGAATTCACTGGCGGGATGTTCGATGGCGCTGTCACGCGGTGGCAGGTCCGGGTTGTTGCTGTCGACGGCAAAAGGAACGGGGTCGGCATGGGCGGTGCCGTGGTGCGCCATACCCCCCTTAGTCATATCGCCATGGCCCATGCCGTGATGCTGCATGTGGTCATGGTTCATGGTGTCCTTGTCCATGGCCTTTTTATTCATGCTCCCATGGTCCATCGATTGATGGTCCATGGCGCCCATGCCCATTTCGGTGTGACCCAGCGGCGGGGGCGCGTCCATCTCAGGGACCACAGCGGAAAGGGCAGCATCCGGTGTTAGCGTACCGCGTACGAAGCCACTGCGGTCGATACTCTGGGCGAACAAGGTGTAGGCCTGATCGGCTTTCGGGGCCACGATCACATCCAGGGTTTCGGCCACGCCCAGCCGGCATTCATGGAAATCCACCGGTTTTACCGGTTGGCCGTCCATGGCGACCACGGTCATGTCGAGGCCGGGAATGCGAATGTCGAAGAAGGTCATGGCGCTGGCGTTGATAAAGCGCAGGCGGATGCGCTCGCCGGGTTTGAATTGGCAGGTCCAGTTATTGGCGGGGCTCTGGCCATTCATCAGGTAGGTATAGGTGTAACCGGTCACGTCCGCCAGGTCGCTCTGGCTCATGCGCATGGTGTTCCACATGTGCCGGTCCTTGAGCGTTTCGATTACCCCTTTGTTGCGGAAGTCACTCAGCGTGTCGAATACGGTGCGTTCATTGAAATTGTAGTAATGGCTGAGCTTTTTCAGGGTGGCGTAAATATGCTCAGGGTCTTCATCGCTCCAGTCAGAGAGTAAAACCACTTCGTCACGGTCCGCTGTGTGTGGGTCAGGGGCGCGCGGATGAATGACAATGGCGCCATAGATCCCGGTTTGCTCCTGAAAGCCGGAATGGCTGTGGTACCAGTAAGTGCCGCTTTGTTTCACGGTGAAGCGATAGGTGAAGGTTTCACCGGGGGCGATGCCATCGAAAGAGAGCCCGGGTACGCCGTCCATCTGGAAGGGCAGAAGAATGCCGTGCCAGTGGATGGAGCTGGTCTCAGGCAACAGGTTGGTCACCTTGAGGGTGATGGTGTCACCTTCATTCCAGTGCAGGGTGGGGCCGGGGATGCCGCCATTAATGGTGGTGGCCGGGCGGGTTTTACCGGTGATATTGACGTCGACGCCGCCCAGGGTCAGGTGAAACGTATCACCGGTGAGAATCGGGGCGCCGGTGTGGCCCTGGCTGGCCAGTAGTTGACGGGCGTTGAGTCCGAGCCCCAGCCCGGCGGCACCCAGTGCCAGGCCCTGCACGAAACGACGTCGTGGCAGGGAAATCTGCGATTGCGTTTTCATTGGAATACTCCTGTTTGTTTGAGAAAAAAATCAGCTCAAACAGACAGGGACGGTGGGCGTAACGGCAGGCGATGAATACCGGCGTGAATCGTTGTAATGAGGGAGTCCGTGCCGGGGGGCGAGGGGATAAAGGCATTCGCCACAAAGGCAGCGTCACTGGCGGCGGTGATCTGGCACAGGGTAATGCACTGGCAGCTGTCGCTGTCTTCGCAGCCGTTCATCTGCATCTGCATCTGCATCTGCATCTGCGTCATGTCGTGGCCGGCGGTCATGTCACCATTGGCCGTGTCGGCAGAGTGGTGACAGTGTGTCATGGAGGAGGGCGGCATGGGGCTGTCGGTAGCCGTGGACATGGCCATGGTGAGTGTATTTGCAGACAGCAAGCTGCTCACCACCATCAGGGTGGCGGCGAGTAAGGTGGCGATAATCGCCCGGCTCTGTCTTTTCAATACACTCGACATACTCGCATTATTGACCCTGGGGTTACCCCAAGGTCAAGCGGTTCTGGGTCAAGGTGTTGATGACCACGCTGGCAGAAATGATCACCAGTAGCACGGCGGTGGCGCGCTCCACCCAATGGTGGTGTTCACGTAACCAGGGCAGCAAGCGGCTGCGCCCCAGCATGATGGCCACCAGAATGTACCAGCCGCCATCGATGAACATGGCGGTGAGTACGATCTGGACCCGTGCAGCGTGGGCCATGTCTGCTTCCAGGAACTGGCTGAACACAGCGAGAAAAAACAGCGCGACTTTGGGATTGAGGAAGGCCACCAGAAAGCCATCCCGGGCGGCGCCATGAAGCACGTTGCTGCGCTCGCCTGAATCGGCGGGGGGCAGGGGCACGCGGCCTGCCTGCCAGCTTTTCCAGGCCATCCATAACAGGAACAGGGCCCCGGCCAGGGAAAAAAGCTGCTCCAGTACCGGGTAGCGACGGAACAGGATGGCCATGCCGGTGACGGTGGCTGCCGCCCAGATGCCGATGCCCAGGGCGTGGGTCACGCCTGCGATCGCGCCGGCCCGATGGCCTCCGTGTAGGGTATGGCGGGTCACCACCGCCAGGCTGATGCCGGGGGCCATGGCCCCCAGGGCACAGATGCTGGCCAGCAACAGCCAGTCGTAAAAAGGGAGCATTCAGGATCTCGTTACACGCAAAGCAGACACTTTAGAGGGTTGCCATGACAGGTTGAAGAGAGGGGGCAGCTTCGAGCTGCCAGCGTTGAGCTACGAGTGAAAACAGCACGATCTTAAACACTTCTGGGTCGCGGGCAGGGCCCAGGCTTTATAGCTAGACCCTCCCGCGACTCGAAGCTGGTAGCTCGCAGCTAGAGGTTCCTTAATTCCCCGGATGGTGGCTGAACACCTCGGTGCCGTTTTCATCAAACAACAGCACGTCGTAGGCGTCTTTGCGGTCGCCCATTTCCATGCCGGGTGAGCCCACCGGCATGCCGGGGACGGTGAGGCCTTTGCCTTCGGGGCGTTCTTCCAGCAGGCGGTCCACATCGGCTGCAGGCACGTGCCCTTCAATGGCGTAGCCGTCGATAAAGGCGGTATGGCAGGAGCCCTGGCCGGGCAGAATGCCGGCTTTTTCCTTGATGGATTGCAGGTTCTGTTGCTCATGCACGTTGACCGCGTAGCCGTTAGCTTCCATGTGTTCCACCCAGGCGCCGCAGCAGCCACAGGTGGGGGATTTATACACTTCCAGCACCTTGTCAGTGGCTGCTACCTGTGCGGCCGGTTGGCCGGCAGAGGGGGGTTCTGCCGGTGCCGTCGCTTCTTCGCCACAGGCAGCCATCAACAGGGTAGTTAAAACAACCAGTATTTTTTTCACGGCAAGTCCTCATCATTGTTTGCGTGTTGCGTGTTGCGTGTTGCGTGTTGCGTGTTGCGTGTTGCGTGTTGCGGTCAGTCTACTATCAGTGTGCCTTGGTACATCTGCATTTGGCAGGTGAATCGGTACGTTCCCGCCGGCAGATTATTCAGTGTCAGCGTGGTGGTTTTGCCTGTTTCCAGAAATTCACTGGTGTCGAGCCCCTGAAATATTACTTGCTCCGCGCAGGGTGATGGATCGCGCCGTTCGAAATGCAGGGTTAGCGATTCGCCGGCGTTGGCGCGAATCGATGCCGGAGTATAGACCCCGTCTTCGACAATAATGGTGGCTTCGTGGGTGGCTGACGGTGCGGCGGTTTTGCGCCGCGATAACCAGAACCACCAGACCACCAGCGCCATCAACATCAGGCCGGCCAGATTGACGAGAATATTCATGGTGTCGCCTCCCGGGGTTTGTGGGCGGTGAGTATGACGGACTGCTTGTGCATGGTGTCGCCGAGTACATTGACGCTGTCTTCCGCGAAGGTGGCCAGCGTGGTGTCGATAAACCCGGCTTGTTCCAGGGCGTGCTGCAGCTCTGGTCCGTGGTAGGTGGAAAAGCCATGCTGGAATACGGGCAGGCTGGCCATGCTGTTGTGATCACGCAGGCCCAGCACCAGGGTGCCGCCGGGGCGCAGCAGCAGGAACAAGGCGTGCAGGGCCGGTGCGAGCGGTTGCCAGAAATACACCACGTTCACCGCAACGATGCGGTCCATGGAGGCGGGCGCCAGGGGCGCGTCGGTGAGCGCGCCGTGGATAAAGGCGGCGCGGGTTTCGCCCAGGTAACGTTCCCGGGCGCGCAGCACCATGTCGCGGGAAGCATCCAGTCCGGTGTAGTGCAGATTATCCGCCTGCGCCAGCAGGCCGGGAAGGTGGCCGGCTCCACCGGGACCAATTTCCAGAATCCGGTCCCCGTCGGCGGGGGCCAATGCCGCATAGGCGGCGAGAATCACCGGACTGTTACGGTCATCCATGTTGTCTGCGACTGTGTTGCCTTCCTCGCCGTTGGGGTGGCGTAGTTGGGCGGCAAGTTGTTCCGGCGTCATGGGGGCGTCCCGTTCGTGTGTTTGGGTTTGAAAAACCGCAACCGGTTGGCGTTGGTGACCACGGTGACGGAGCTTAGCGACATGGCGGCCCCGGCGATCACCGGGCTGAGCAAGCTGCCGGTGAGGGGGTAGAGTATGCCGGCCGCCACGGGCACGCCCAGGCTGTTATAGACAAAGGCGCCAAACAGGTTCTGTTTGATATTGCGTACCGTGGCTGACGAGATCGCCATGGCATCGGCCACGCCATGCAGTGAGCCCCCCATCAGGGTGATGGCTGCGGATTCGATGGCCACGTCGGTGCCGGTGCCAATGGCAAAGCCCACATCCGCCTGGGCCAGGGCCGGGGCATCGTTGATGCCATCGCCGACCATGGCTACGTTGCGGCCTTCGCCCTGCAGGGCCTGCACTTTTTTGGCCTTGTCTTCCGGCAGCACTTCCGCCATCACCTCATCCACGCCGGCTTGTTCGGCAATGGCGTTGGCGCTGGCGGCAATGTCGCCGGTAATCATGATGACCTTTAGTCCCTGTTCCTTAAGCCGGGTGATAGCGGCTTTGGAGTCGTCTTTAATACGATCCGCGACACCGATGATGCCGAGCAGGGTTTTATGCTCCGACAAGAACAGCGGCGTGGCGCCCTTGTCGGTGAGGGGCGTGCTGTCGAGGTTGATGTTCACCCCTTCATTCTCCAACCAGCGCCGATTGCCCAGTCGATACGCCTTGCCATTGAGGGTGGCAGTGACTCCCTTGCCGTTCAGGGCCTGAAATTGAGTGACGTCGTCCAGCGATACTTCTCGCTGTTTGCTCTCGTTGAGAATCGCTGTGGCCAGCGGATGTTCCGAACCGCTTTCCAGGCTGGCCGCAAGTTTGAGCACGGTATCTTCCTGTTGCCCCTCTGCGCAGATGATATCGGTGACGGCAGGTTTGCCTTCGGTGATGGTGCCGGTCTTGTCGAGAACGATGGTGTCCAGCTGGCTGCTGGTTTGCAGGGCTTCCCCCTGACGAATCAGGATGCCGTATTCTGCCGCCTTGCCGACACCCACCATTACGGACATGGGTGTGGCCAGGCCCAGCGCACAGGGGCAGGCGATGATTAGCACGGTGGTGGCGCTGATCAGCATGTGTGTCAGGCGCGGTTCCGGGCCCACATTGAACCACACCAGCGCGGCGGCGATGGCGATCAGCATGATGGTGGGGACAAACACCGCCGATACCTGATCGGCGAGGCGGCCGATCGGGGGCTTGCTACCCTGGGCTTTTTTTACCAGCGTGACGATTTGTGAAAGGGCGGTGTCTTTGCCCACGGCGGTGGCGGTGTAGAGCAAGGAGCCACCTTCATTGAGTGTGCCGGCGCTGACGTTGTCGCCTTCACTTTTACTGACGGGCATGGGTTCGCCGGTGAGCATGGATTCATCGATGCGGCTTTCGCCTTCTTTCACCGTGCCGTCCACGGCGATTTTTTCACCGGGCCGAACCCGGAGAATATCGCCGGTCTGAACTTGCTCCACGGGGATGTCCCGCTCTTCGCCATCGCGGACCACCCGCGCGGTTTTGGCACCCAGATCCAGCAGCCGTTTCACCGCAGCGCTGGTTTTGCCGCGGGCGCGCACTTCCAGTGCCTGGCCGAGATTGATCAGGCCGATGATCATGGCGCTGGCTTCGAAATACACATGCCGGGCCGCTTCCGGCAGGGCGCCGGGCAACAGGACGACCACCATGGAATAGAGCCAGGCCGCACCGGTGCCCAGTGCGATCAGGGTGTCCATGTTGGCGTTGTGGTTTCGAAATGCCTTCCAGGCGCCGACAAAAAAGTGGCGGCCGGCGGTGGCCAGCACCGCCAGAGTAAGCAGGCCGATAGCCAGCCAGATCCACTGACTGGTTTGCCCGGCGCGGACCATCATGTCGCCGCCCAGCAAGCCCCAGGCCATCAACGGGACACCCAGGCCAAGCCCGAGCCCCATGTGGCGAAGAAGGGTGTGGTAGTGGGCCTGTTCGCGGGCCTCCTGCTGTTCCTGCTGATCTGCGCTGTTATCCAGCAGCTCGGCGCCATAACCGGCATCGGTTACCGCGCTGATCAGCGTCTCGGTGCTGGCGGTGCCGCTGACCTGAACGGTGCGATCGGCAAAATTCATGTCGGCCTTGTCGACACCGGGTGTGTTGCGCAGGGCATTTTCAATGGTGCGCACACAGGAGGCGCAGGTGGCGCCGCTGATGCTGAGTCGCACCGATTGGGCGGGGGTAACAGCGGCCTTTTCCGGTTTATCGCGACAGTGTGCGTCCTGATCATGCTGATCGTCGTCGGTGCCGTAACCCGCCTGTACCAGTGCGTCCAGAAGAGCGCTTCTGGAGGCGGTTCCTGTCACGGTGACCTGCTGGGCATGCAGATCCACGGTCACGCTTTCTACACCGGTAATCTGTTCCAGTGCCGCGTTGATGGTGCGGCTGCATCCCTTGCAGGTGGCGCCACTGACAGGCAGGGTCTGTGTCCGTGTTGGCATTGGCATGGTGGCTCCTGTGACGCGGTGTGATGCCAGAAGGTGATGTCAGTTTGTATTGTGAACCTGTGGGTAACCCCAAGGTCAACGACATGCTATAAATTGCTGGTTACATTGAAAATTTTTATAAAAACGTCATAAAGGCGGAACCATAACAACGCAAACCGCTCAATAAGACCACATAGTGTGGCCATCTTGGATGCCGAATTTTTCGATATCAGTGAGGACGATTTATGTTTAAGAAAACATTGCTTGTGTCAGGTATTGCTCTGGCAGTTTCTGCCCCGGCCATGGCGGCGCAACAAACTTCCGCCGTCCGTGATAACGGTTTTTCCTACAGCTACGGCCAGTTGGCCTATGATCGCTGGGACCTGGATAACGATGTGGACGTGGACGCGCTGAGTGCGGAAGGCTCCTTCGCGCTGGATGAGCACTTGTTCCTGCGTGGTAGCCTGGGTTTCTTTGATGGCGACTATGGTCGCAATGGTGATCTCGACGGTAGCCAGATTTCTGGTGGTGTGGGCTTCCACACTCCGTTGCAGCGTGGTCTGGACTTCGTGACCAGCGCCGACATTATTTATGATGATCGTGATTATGATCCGGGCAACAACGACGATGAGATCGGTTTCGAAGTGCGTGGTGGTGTGCGTCATGCCACTACCGACAAGCTGGAACTGTCCGGTGGTCTGGCGTATCAGGATCTCTATGATGATGACCTGGGCGTTTACGGCCAGGGCCTGTTCAAGGTAAGCCAGGCGGTTGACCTGGGTGCACGCGTCATTGTTGGTGGCGATCGTGACACCTATGGCGTGTTCGGCCGCTACAACTTCTAAGCTCCGTTCCCGGACAGTCTGTCTGGAAGGTAAAAGCCCCGCCGGGTGAGAGCCCGGCGGGGCTTTTTTGTGTTTACCGTATGGCCCGGCTCGCCCGCCTTCTTGGGGCGATGTTACCCGCGCAAGATCTTCAGCCGAATAATGTCGAATTACGCCTTAATTCGGGCTGCCCTTGCCGGCGTCAGGCATCTGGCGGGTGATGCTGACTGTGGTAAGCCAGGCTTTAATCGGGGCCCAGCCTTTCTCTTCGCTTTGCTTGATTGAGCCGGCGATGCCCGGGTTGATCTGGTCCCAGCGGGCTATAACAGCGGGATCCATGGCCTGCACTGCATCGAGCAACGCGGTTTCATTAACGGCGAGGCTGAGAGCGGGGACCAGCAGCCCGTCTTCCTGTTCGCTGGTCAGGTCGTGCAGTTGTTGCCAGTGCGCCAGGGTCTGCATCAGGCCGCATTGCAGTGCCAGCCCGTTCAGGGGGCGGTTCAGCAACAGCTGCTGATGGTCGGCCAGCAGTTGTTCGCCGGCCAGTTTCAGGTACTGGCGCCGCCGGGCGGGAATGCCTTCTTCACCGGTGAACGCTGCCAGCGCTTTGGGGCTTTCGGTGGTGCCGTTGAGTACCACGCTCAGGGCGGCAAAACCGAGGCTGGCTTCCGCCGGGTCGGTGGCGCCGTGTTGGCGGCGCAGGTTCTGGCGGGTCAGCTCCAGATAGGGATCACTGATCAGCCCGGATTCCGGCCACTCGGGCAGGGCATCCAGATAGCCGGGGTATAGCGGCCAGCTGTCCAGCCGGGCCAGGGTCGCCTGCCGGTTAGCGCTCCCGTCCTGCTGGCAGGCACGGCTGGCCAGCAACAGATACTGGCTGGCAAAGCTCTGGTACCACTGCGCCAGGGCGTCGCGCAGTGCGGTCAGGTTTTCCTCGTTCGGGCTTTGCTCGAACCGGGTTAGTGTCTGTTGCCAGGCTGTTGCAGTGGTCGTGAAACGCTCGTCAGCCTGTTGTTGCCACTGTGCAGCGGGAATCTCTGTCAGGGCGCCGTCACTGACTGGTCGAGGTGCAGACCCGGCGTCGTCACTGGTGTTTTTGTCGCAGGCCAGCAACAGGCTGGCCAGTAATGCCATAAAGAGAAAACGCATAAACAATTCCGGTTAGCGCAGGCTGATCACGGGCCAGCCCTGTTCCCGGGCTTCGCGCTCAAGGGCGCTGTCCGGGTCCACGGCCACCGGGTTGTCGACCTTGCGCAGCAGCGGCAGGTCGTTATGGGAGTCGCTATAGAACCAGCTGTTCTCCAGGGTTTCATCGTTGGCGTTCAGCCATTCCGCCAGCCGCTCCACCTTGCCTTCGCGGTAGCTGGGGGTGCCGGCCACGTTGCCGGTATAGCGCTCGCGGCGGCACTCTGCGACGGTGGCAATCAGGTGGTCCACACCCAGCCGGTCCGCCAGTGGGGCGGTCACGAAGTCATTGGTGGCGGTGATGATCATCAGGGTGTGGCCCTGGTCGCGGTGTTTCTGCAGCAGGGTTTCGGCCTTGGGAAGCCACATGCTGTCGAGCTTTTCGGCGAGAAACTGTTCACGCCAGAAATGCAGCTGGGCCATATCGTTGTCGGCCAGCACTTTCAGGGAAAAACGCAGGTAAGCCATGATATCCAGACGGCCATTCTGGTAATCCACGTAGAACTGGTCGTTGGTTTCCTTGTAGAGCTGCTGGTCAACAATGCCTTTCTCTACCAGCCAGTCTCCCCACAGGTGGTCGGAATCGCAGCCGATCAGGGTGTTGTCCAGGTCGAAAATCGCGAGTGTCATGGCCTCTCCTTAAATGAAGGGGTCATTTTATGCGAAGCCGATGACAAGTCATACCGGCGGATTCATTGAGTCCGGGGCTCCCTGCGTTTGTTTTGGTGCGTTTGTTGCACGGTTGTGCATTGATCGCAGGTTGCCCGGCAAGGTTTAATGGGCTGACAAGGAGCCAGAGTCCACGATTGCGCGTGGATTCGAAGAGACAACATGACAGGCATTATTGATGACAAAGGGTTTCGGCTGAATGTCGGGATCATTATTGCCGGCCAGGATGGCCGGGTTTTCTGGGGTCGCCGGGTGGGCAACCGTGACGCCTGGCAATTTCCCCAAGGTGGCATGATGCCCGGGGAGTCCCCGGAAGAGACGCTGTTTCGTGAGCTGGAAGAAGAAGTGGGGTTGTTGCCGGAACATGTGGAGATTATTGCCAGTACTGAAGGCTGGCTGACCTATCGTTTGCCGCGCCGGTTTCTGCGCCGGCCCCGTAATCGTCCGCATTGTATTGGCCAGCGGCAGAAGTGGTTTTTGCTGCAGCTGACGGCGGAGGAGCAGGCCATCGACCTGTTCGCCAGCGATAGTCCGGAGTTCAAGGACTGGCGCTGGGTCAACTACTGGTATCCGATTCGCAAGGTGGTGCATTTCAAGCGCGGGGTCTATGCCCGTGCCTTGCGTGAACTGGCTCCGGCCCTGAAGAAAGGGACGCCAGGCGGGCGTTCCCCGAACCCGTCTACCTCTGGAGACTCGTCCGATGCTTGAGACCCTGCGGCGTATTGTTCAGGAAGTGAACAGCGCGGCGGACATCCCCAGCGCGCTGGATTTGATGGCCAAGCGGGTACGCGATGCCATGGGCACGGAAGTGTGCTCCATCTACCTGCGCGACGAGGAAGAGCAGCGTTATGTGCTGATGGCCTCGGAAGGGTTGAAGCAGGAAGCGGTGGGCAAGGTGAGTCTGGGCTTGTCTGAAGGGCTGGTGGGGCAGGTGGGTCTGCGTGAAGAACCGATCAACCTGGAAGACGCTTTTACTCACCCCAAATTCCATTATCTGGCGGAAACCGGGGAGGATGCCTTCCATGCTTTCCTGGGTGTGCCGGTGATGCATCACGGCAAGGTGCTGGGGATCATGGTGGTCCAGCAGCGCGATGTTCGCCGTTTCGACCAGAGCGAAGAAGCCTTTCTGGTGACGATCTCCGCCCAGTTGTCGGCGGTGATTGCCCACGCCCACGCGTCAGGGGTGCTGTTCGATCAGTTGGGCGGGGGCGCCGATCTGCCCAGTTTCTATGACGGCCTGCCCGGTTGCCCCGGGGCGGCTATTGGCCATGGCGTGTTGCTGTTTCCGGAGGCGGACCTGGCTTCCGTGCCGGATCGGGTCGTTGCTGATGTGAGCGATGAAATTTCCCGGCTGGACGATGCGCTGGTGCGCGTGCGTCAAGAGATCCGTGATTTGGCCGAGCGGGCCTCTCGCTCGCTGGGGGCTGAAGAGCAAGCGTTGTTTGATGTCTATCTGCGCATGCTGGATCGCCACGCCCTGCCGGCGGAAGTGATTGCCCAGATCCGCGAAGGGCAGTGGGCCCAGGGCGCCTTGCGCACGGTGGTTGATGCCCATGTGCGTAATTTCGAAATGATGGATGACCCCTACCTGCGTGAACGGGCGGCGGATGTGCGTGACCTGGGCCGCCGGGTGCTGGCTCAGCTGCAGAGCCAGACCCGGCGCCATGTGATTTTTCCGGACGAGTGCATTCTGCTCGGCGAAGATATTTCTGCGCCCATGCTGATGGAAGTACCCCGTGAACGGGTGCGCGGCATTGTTACCACACGCGGGTCACGGAATTCGCACATGGCCATTGTGGCCCGTGCCATGGGTATCCCCACCGTGGTGGGGGCGCAGAATCTGCCGCTCAAACAAATGGATGACAAGGAAATCATCGTCGATGGTTTCCGTGGCCGGGTGGTGGCCAATGCCTCCCCGGAGCTCAAGCAACAGTTCCAAGGAATCATTGCCGAGGAAGAGAGCCTTCAGGCCGGGCTGGAAAAGCTGCGTGACGAACCGGCGCAAACCCTGGACGGCTCGCGGATCAAGTTGCAGGTGAATACCGGTCTGATGACCGATATCAACCGGTCACTGGAACGGGGGGCCGAAGGGGTGGGGCTGTACCGCACGGAGATTCCGTTCATGGTGCGCGACCGGTTCCCGTCGGAAGACGAGCAGCGGGTGATTTATCGCGAGCAGCTGGCGGCGTTTGCCCCGCATTCGGTGACCATGCGCACCCTGGATATCGGTGGTGATAAATCCCTGAGTTACTTCCCCATAGAGGAAGAAAACCCTTTCCTGGGCTGGCGGGGTATCCGTGTCACCCTGGACCACCCGGAAATTTTCATGGTGCAGGTGCGCGCCATGATCAAGGCCAGTGAAGGGCTGAACAATCTACGCATCATGCTGCCCATGATCACCAGTGTGATCGAAGCAGAAGAGGCCCAGCATCTGATCCACCGTGCCTGGCTGGAAGTGCGCGATGAAGGGCTGGATGTGCCCATGCCGCCGGTGGGAGTGATGATCGAAGTGCCGGCTTCGGTGTATCAGGCCCGCGCCCTGGCCCAGCGGGTAGACTTTCTTTCTGTAGGGACCAACGATCTGACGCAATACCTGCTGGCGGTGGACCGCAACAACCGCCAGGTGGCGGCGCTTTATAATTCCTACCACCCTGCGGTACTGCATGCCCTGCTGCATGTGGTGGAGCAGGCCCGCGAAGAAGATACGCCTGTGTCGGTCTGCGGGGAGATGGCAGGGGAGCCCAGTGCGGCCCTGTTATTGATGGCCATGGGCGTGGACGTGCTCTCCATGAATGCGTCCAACCTGTTGAAGGTAAAAGCCGCTATTCGTCAGGTGAATATCAGCTTTGTCCGCCGCCTTCTCAATGAAGTACTGGCCATGGATAACGGTGAGGTGATTGCCTCTTACGTGGACTTGCAGCTCACCAAGGCCGGGCTGGGCGATTTGTTGCGAAATCGCAAGGTGTTGTCCTGATACACCGAGAGTGTCGGCGTTAAAACAATAAACCGGGAGAGAGTCATGAAGCGCGCGTTCTTGTTGATCGTGGTGGCGTTACTTGTATTGCTGGCGGTGCTGTTGTTCAACACCTTGAAAGTAAAAGAGCCCAACGAAACGGTTATCCCGCTGCCGGTTTTTGAATCTGGATTGAACGAATCCGAGATGACCGCACGTCTCTCCCGTGCCCTGCGATTTGCTACCTTGCCGGATCAGCCGCAAGCCTTTGATGGTCTTCATGACTTTCTGCGTGAGTCTTTTCCCCTGACCCATGCAAGACTCACCCTGAAAACGTTCGGCCATAGCCTGCTCTATCACTGGGATAGCGGAAAAGACTGCGCGCCGACGTTGCTGTTGGCCCATCAGGATGTGGTGCCGGTGTCATCACCGGACGCCTGGGAGCATCCGCCTTTCGCCGGTGTGGTGGATTCACAGTTTGTCTGGGGCCGTGGTGCCATGGATGACAAGGGCAGCCTGATGGCGATCCTGGAAGCCACCGAAGCCTTGTTGGCGGACGACCGTGCACCGGCCTGTGATGTGTGGCTGGCGTTTGGTCACGATGAAGAAACCGGTGGCAGTGAAGGCGCCAGCCGCATGGCGGACTGGATGACAGAGCAGGACCTGCGCTTCGGCCTGGTGCTGGATGAAGGCGGCATGATGTTGCCCGGCAGCACCCTGGGCATTGAGCAACCTGTGGCGCTGATCGGCATTGCCGAGAAAGGCTACATGACGGTGACGCTACAGGCCCACGCCGAACCGGGTCATTCGTCCCGTCCGCCTGCGAAAACCGCAGTGGGGGATCTGGCCAGGGCGATTGCCACCTTGCAGGATAATCCTCGCCCTGCCGGGTTGAGCGAACCTACCCGCAAAATGCTGCAGCAGGTAGCGCCGTACCAGCCGTTTGCCAAGCGAATGGTGTTTGCCAATCTATGGTTGTTTGAGCCCTTGATCGTCAAACAACTCTCCGGCAAACCGGAAACCAATGCCCTGGTTCGCACCACCATGTCGCCGACGCTGTTGCGTGCCGGGGTCAAGGATAATGTGCTTCCCGCCACTGCCGAAGCGACCATCAATTTTCGCCTGGCGCCAGGGGAAAGCCGGGAATCCTTGTTGGCTTATCTGGAACAGCAGTTGCCGGATTCGATCACCGTGACGCCCCAGGACACCTTTCTGTCTGAACCGTCAGCGACCAGCGATATTCCTTCACCCGCCTTTGAGCGTCTGGCGGGCCTCGCCCGGTCTTTGCCGGAGCAACCGGTGGTGGCGCCTTTTCTGTTGATCGCCGGCACGGATGCGCGCCATTACCAGGCCGTGTCCGATCAGATTTTCCGCTTTATGCCGGTTGCCCTGAACCAGGATGACTTGCCACGCTTCCATGGCCACAACGAGCGCCTGTCCAGAGCACAGTATCCGCGAATGGTGAGCTTTTATGCCGGGGTGATGTTGGGCGCGGAGTAAGGGCAGGCCGGTTTCAGGACCGGCCGGCAACAATGACAGTGGCTAAGCGTTGCTGAAACTGTGATTCGGATTGCCAGCGGCGTGGCCGTCCGGTTGCCACACCTGTTCCAGCATTTGCGGCCCCTGTTCACGGTCCAGAATTACGGCGCTGCTGGCGCGGGTGCCGTAGGTTTCCGACTGGATAAAGACGGGCGCCACCAGCCGCTCAAGCTCCACCCCGACGCCGGTGTCAGGCAGTTCGCTGTCGCTGGGCTGATAATGATCGTTAACCACCTGCAACAGCTGCTGCAGATTTCCGCCCGCGGCGATGGCGTCGGCCAGGTTCTGTTTGGCCCGCTCCACCTTGGGCCAGGGATCGTCCAGCAGGCCATTGCTGAGGCCGTGAATCCCGGGCTGGACCGCCTGCGGCGCCGCGCCACGGTTGCCCAGATACCAGAGGCTGTCGCGGGTGCTGTCTGCGCTTACCGTGCCCACCAGCAGGTTGAAGGCGCCGTAGTGATGCTGCTCTTCTGCGAGGGTGTGGCTGAACTGTTCCGGGCTTTGCTGCCCTTCCAGAAAAGCGAAAGGCAGCAGGCCCCGGGAGCGTTCGCCGGGCTGGCGGTCGGTGATCGGCTCGCGGTAATTGGTGACCACGGCAAAGCGGCCATTACGGTGGATGCCCAGCCAGGTGCCGCCGGCGGTTCGGTCCAGCCCGCAGAAGATATCCCCGCGCCAGCGCGCCGCTTCCGCCGGCCGCGCATGAAACTCATCCCGATTGGCGGCGACTTTTAATGGTGTGTTTGATTCAGGCTGCCAGTCGAGCAGAACAATGCACATGGGGTTTCCTTCTTTTGTCTCTCGCACGCCTGACGCCAGCAACGCGGCTGGGTTGTTGTTTCAACGGTTGGGTCCCTGACGGATTTCAGCATCGGGCCTCGAGCGCCCGGCGTTCAGCGTTCCACCGTGCTAGCATACCTGCCTTGCCACGAGTTGTGTTGGAGAGGCTGTGCTGGAACTGTTTTTGATCTGTCTGGGCGTGGGGGTGGGCGCTGGCCTGCTGGCTGGGGCGCTGGGCCTGGGCGGTGGCGTGGTCATCGTGCCGGCCCTGATTTTCCTGTTTCACGGCCTGGGGTTTCCTGACGAACTGGTCGCCAAAATGGCGGTGGCCACGTCCTTGAGTACCATCATCATTACCTCCATCAGTGCCGTGCGCACCCACCATAAAGCCGGCTTCGTGCGCTGGCCGGTGGCATTACGTTTGGGGGCAGGCATTGTGCTGGGTGCCTTCGCCGGGGCATTCATTGCCGATGCCATGAAAGGGGAACTGTTGACCCGTCTGTTCGGTCTGTTTGCCATGCTGATTGCCCTGCAGATGTTGCTGGTGGGGCGTAAAACGGTGGATGAAAGCCTGCCGCAACGGGTGCCCGGGGCGCCGGGGCTGGGCCTGGCCGGGTTACTGATTGGGACCGGTTCCGCCATTTTCGGTATCGGCGGCGGCTCGTTGACGGTGCCGTTTCTGAGTTGGTGTCGATTGAAAATGCAGGAGGCGGTGGCTATTTCCTCCGCCTGCGGGCTGCCCATTGCCATTGCCGGCACGCTGGGGTTTGCGGTGGCTGGCTGGAATGAGCAGCACCTGCCCGATGGCGCCCTGGGCTATGTGTTTTTGCCCGCCACAGCCGGTATAGTGCTCACCAGCTTCCCGTTTGCGCGCCTGAGTGCGCGGCTCAGCCACCGGCTGCCGTCCGCCACCTTGAAGAAGGTCTTCGCTCTGGTGCTTTTTGTGCTTGGCCTCAAACTGGCTTTTGGATAACAACCTATGGAATTCCCGCAGATCGATCCGGTGGCATTCGCCATCGGCCCCCTGAAAGTGCATTGGTACGGCCTGATGTATATGTTCGGCTTCGCCGCCGCCTGGTTGCTGGGCATGTACCGGGCGAAGCAACCGGGGTCCGGCTGGACCAGGGATCAGGTGGGCGATCTGGTGTTTTACGGTGCCATGGGCGTGATCGTCGGTGGCCGGCTGGGCTACGTGTTCTTCTATAATTTCGACAAGTTCCTGGCCGACCCGCTGTGGCTGTTTGCGGTGTGGACCGGGGGCATGAGTTTTCATGGTGGCGCCATCGGGGTGCTGGTGGCCTTCTGGCTGTTCGCCCGCAAAACCGGCAAACGGTATTTTCAGGTGGCGGACTTCATGGTGCCCATGGTGCCCATCGGGCTGGCCACCGGGCGCTTTGGCAATTTCATGAATGCCGAGCTGTGGGGCCGCGCCAGTGATGCCCCCTGGGCCATGGTGTTCCCCACCGACCCACTGCAGATCGCACGGCATCCTTCCCAGCTTTACGAAATGCTGCTGGAGGGTGTGGTGCTGTTTCTGGTGTTGTGGATCTATTCGGCCAAGCCTCGCCCGGCGGGGGCGGTGACCGCCCTGTTCGGTATCGGTTATGGCTGCGCGCGCACCTTTGTGGAATTCTTCCGGGAGCCGGACGCCCACATTGGTTATCTGGCTGGCGGCTGGTTGACCATGGGCATGTTGCTGAGCATTCCGATGATTATTCTTGGTATTGCCATGCTGGTTTGGGCGTATCGAAACGATGAGCGAGGAGTGAAGTCATGAAGCAATATCTTGATCTGCTTCGTCACGTCCGCGAGAACGGCACCTACAAGCAAGACCGTACCGGTACCGGCACCTATGCGGTGTTTGGCTATCAGATGCGCTACGACCTGAGCCAGGGTTTTCCCATGCTCACCACCAAGAAGCTGCACCTGCGCTCGATTATTCATGAGCTGCTGTGGTTCCTGTCCGGTGAAACCAATATCCGTTACCTGAAAGAAAACGGGGTATCCATCTGGGATGGCTGGGCGACCCCTGAGGGCGAGCTGGGCCCGGTGTATGGTGAGCAGTGGCGTAGCTGGAAAACCCCGGACGGCGGGGTGATTGACCAGATCAGCGAGGTGCTGGAGGAAATCAAGCGCAACCCGGACTCCCGGCGCCTGGTGGTCAGCGCCTGGAACCCGGCGGTATTGCCGGACCCGTCCATCTCGCCGGATGCCAATGCGGCGGCGGGCAAGCAGGCGCTGCCGCCGTGCCACTGCCTGTTTCAGTTCTATGTGGCCGACGGCAAGCTCAGCTGTCAGCTGTATCAGCGCAGCGGCGATATCTTTCTGGGGGTGCCGTTCAATATTGCCTCCTATGCCCTGCTGACGCTGATGATGGCGCAGGTGTGTGATCTGCAGCCGGGCGATTTCGTGCATACCCTGGGCGATGCGCACCTGTACTCCAATCATCTGGAGCAGGCCGACACCCAGCTGGCCCGCACTCCCGGTCCGCTGCCGACAATGACGCTGAACCCGGCGGTGAAGGATCTGTTCGCGTTCACCTTTGACGATTTCACCGTCAGCAATTACGAACCCGCCGCGCACATCAAGGCGCCGGTGGCGATTTAAGAGACGCCTCACGCTTCACGCAACACGCCAGCACGCGTGATGCATGAAGCGTGTTGCCTGCTGCGAGGTTTAAATGCCCATTCGACTTTCCATGATGGTCGCCAAGGCCAGCAATAATGTCATCGGCCGGGATAACAAGCTGCCCTGGTATTTGCCCAATGACCTCAAGTACTTCAAGCAGGTTACGTTCGGCAAGCCGGTGATCATGGGCCGCAAGACCTGGGAGTCACTAAGGGGGCCGCTGCCCGGGCGCACCAATATCGTGATTACCCGCCAGCCGGATTATCAGGCCGAGGGCGCCAAGGTGGTGGCCACCGTGGAGGACGCCATCACCATGGCGGAGAATGTGGCATTCATCGAAGGGCAGGAAGAAGCGGTGATCATGGGGGGGGCCGAAATCTATGCATTGGCGTTACCGCAGACCCAGCGACTCTACCTCACCGAAGTGCATGCCGAGGTAGACGGGGATACATTTTTCCCTGAGTACGAGGCCTCCGAGTGGCAAGAAATCGGCCGTGAAGATTTCGCCGCGCAAGGGCCGAACCCTTACGATTATTCCTTCGTGGTCTACGAGCGAAAATAGCGGCGCGCTTGCTGCGAAGCGACCCTCACCAGGGTTCTCCCACTCTCAAACGACAAAACCCCGCCGAAGCGGGGTTTTTGCGTGTTGCCTGAAGCAGGCAGCGTGAAGCGTCTCTTGCTTACTTGCGCTTCATGGAATCGAAGAATTCCAGGTTGGTCTTGGTCTGCTTCATGCGGTCGATGAGGAATTCCATGGCGCCGATCTCGTCCATGGGGTGCAGGACCTTGCGCAGAATCCACATCTTTTGCAGCTCGTCTTCACTCACCAGGCGCTCTTCACGACGGGTGCCGGATTTGCGGATATTCATGGCCGGGAATACGCGCTTCTCTGCTACCTTGCGGTCCAGGTGCAGTTCCATGTTGCCGGTGCCTTTGAATTCCTCGTAGATCACTTCGTCCATCTTGGAGCCGGTGTCGACCAGGGCGGTGGCGAGGATGGTCAGGCTGCCGCCTTCCTCGATATTCCGCGCGGCGCCGAAGAAACGCTTGGGTTTTTCCAGGGCGTGGGCGTCAACACCACCGGTGAGCACCTTGCCGGAGCTGGGCTGTACGGTGTTGTAGGCACGGGCCAGACGGGTGATGGAATCCAGCAGAATCACCACGTCCTGTTTGTGCTCCACCAGCCGCTTGGCTTTTTCGATCACCATCTCGGCCACCTGCACGTGACGGGCCGGTGGCTCGTCGAAGGTGGACGCCACCACTTCACCGCGCACCGTCCGTGACATTTCTGTCACTTCTTCCGGGCGCTCGTCGATGAGCAGTACGATCATGTGGGTTTCGGGATTGTTGCGGGCGATGGACTGGGCGATGTTCTGCAGGAGCATGGTCTTACCGGCTTTCGGCGGGGCGACGATGAGGCCGCGCTGCCCTTTGCCGATGGGGGCTACCAGATCAATCACCCGGGTGGTGATGTCTTCGGTGGAGCCGTTACCGATCTCCATGACCAGCCGCTGGGTCGGGAATAGCGGGGTCAGGTTCTCGAACAGGATCTTGTTCTTGGCGTTTTCCGGGCGGTCAAAGTTGATTTCGTTGACCTTGAGCATGGCGAAGTAGCGCTCGCCATCCTTGGGGGGCCGGATTTTCCCGGCGATAGTGTCACCGGTACGCAGGTTGAAGCGACGGATCTGGCTGGGAGAGACGTAGATGTCGTCCGGGCCGGCCAGGTAAGAGCCTTCAGCGGAACGAAGGAAACCGAAACCATCCTGCAGAATTTCCAGCACACCATCGCCGTAAATGTCGGAGCCATTCTTGGCGGCGCGCTTGAGGATGGAAAAGATAACGTCTTGTTTGCGGGTTCTTGCCAGGTTCTCGAGGCCGAGTTCCTTGGCAATGTCCAGAAGTTCTCCAATCGGCTTCTGCTTCAGTTCAGAAAGATTCATTGGCGTCTAATTTGGTGTCTTTGGATGAATTGAGAGGATGCACCACCGCGGTGCTGCAGTTGTTTTGATAATCCGGTTTATTCGGAATCTGGCCCGGCAAGCCAAAAGAGGGCCATAAGGAAAATAGGTAACCAGAGGTTCCGAGGACTAACTAAAGGGGGTGCTTTATTAAAGCTGGTTCTGGAATCTATCACTGTGGGGACCCGCATGCAACACGCAACATGTAACACGCTGCAAGCAGGAAAACCCTCCCCTGAGGGGGAGGGTTGGGGCGTGTCGGCTTTCTTAGAGGGTGCTGTCCAGGAATGCGGTCAGCTGGCTCTTGGACAGAGCGCCCACTTTGGTGGCTTCCACGTTGCCGTTCTTGAATATGGTCAGGGTGGGGATGCCACGCACACCGTACTTCTTGGGCGTTTCCGGGTTGTCATCAATGTTGATTTTGGCAATGGTCAGCTTGTCACCGTACTCGCCGGCCAGTTGCTCAAGGATCGGCGCGACCATTTTGCAGGGGCCACACCACGGAGCCCAGTAATCGACCAGCACGGGGCCGTCTGCGTTGATGACCTGGGCTTCGAAGTCCGCGTCGGTCACGTTGATAATCTCGCCGCTCATTGAATTCTCCTGATATAAAGGTTTCAGAGACCCGGGACGGTTGCCAACAGGCCTCTGCGATGGGGAATAATATCAGGTTGCGGGTGATGAATTTCAAGCGAGGCAGTTAATTATCGCTGTAGTTGCTGCCTATGACATCGTAACGCCATGATTTTTGGATAGAATCGGCCCAAAGGAAGGAGTGACTATGGAGCATGGCGAACATCTGGCGGCCATTGATTTGGGGTCGAACAGTTTTCATATGGTGGTAGCCCGCCAGGCGCAGGGGGAAGTACAGATCCTCGACGGGCTGTCTGAAAAGGTGCAACTGGGGGCGGGTCTGGACCGGGAAAACCGCCTGGACGCGGATACCCAGGAGCGGGCGCTGGAGTGCCTGGGCCGGTTTGCCCAGCGCATT
This sequence comes from Alcanivorax sp., assembly GCF_002733835.1. Lineage (GTDB taxonomy): Bacteria > Pseudomonadota > Gammaproteobacteria > Pseudomonadales > Alcanivoracaceae > Alcanivorax. The sequence goes on along the minus strand of NZ_NVWY01000003.1, from coordinate 97,483 downwards.
GCGGGGATTCCCCGCGGTAGCGTGCGGGTGGTGGGGACCAATACCCTGCGCCAGGCTCGCAATGCCCGCGAGTTTATCCGCCGCGCCGAAGCGGTTTTGGGTCACGATATCGAAGTGGTGGCTGGCCGTGAGGAAGCGCGCCTGATTTATCTGGGGGTCGCCCACACCCTGGCGGACGACGCGGGGCAGCGGCTGGTGGTGGATATCGGGGGCGGCTCCACCGAGCTAATCATCGGGGAGCGATTTGAATCCACGGAAACCGAATCGCTGCATATGGGCTGTGTCAGCTTTGCCCAGCGCTTTTTCCCCAATGGCGAGATCACCGAAAAAGCCTTTGACCGGGCGGTGACGGCGGCACGCCAGGAGGTGCTGTCGATTCATGCCAATTACCGGCGCCTGGGCTGGCAGCAGGCGGTGGGTGCCTCCGGCACGATCAAGGCGATCAGTCAGGTCTGTGTGGACAACGGTTGGTCGGAATTCGGTATCACCATGGAGGGCATGAAAAAAGCCCGTAAGCGGGTGATCAAGGCGGGTGCCGTGGACAAGCTGGATCTGAAAGGCTTGCGTGAAGATCGTCAGCCGATTTTCGCTTCCGGGCTGGCCATTCTGTACGGCATTTTCGAGCAGCTGGACATCCAGCAGATGGATGTCTCCAGTGGCGCGCTGCGGGAAGGGTTGCTGTATGACCTGCTGGGGCGTTTCGGCCACGAGGATGTGCGCGACCGCAGTATTCAGGCGCTGATGAACCGTCACCATGTGGAAAGCAGCCAGGCCGAACGGGTCTGCGCCACGGCGCAGGCGCTGTATGGGCAGGTGGCCAGTGATTGGCAGATTGAAGGTAATGAGGCGGCCGACACGCTGCGCTGGGGAGGGCTGCTCCACGAGGTCGGGCTGGCGGTGTCGCACAGTCAGTTCCACAAGCATGGCGCTTATCTGGTGACCAATTCCGACCTGCCGGGTTTTTCCCGTCAGGAACAGCAGATGGTGGCGCTGATGGTGCGTGGTCACCGTCGCAAGGTGCCGTTGGCGGCGCTGGCGGAATTGCCGGACGATGAGCAGACCGGATTGTTGCGGTTGTGTCTTGTGTTGCGTTTGGCGGTGCGTTTGCACCATGCACGCAGCGATGAAGATGTCCCGGAGATTCGTTTACAAGCTCGTGATGAACGGCTTGCCATCACTTTCCCGTCGGGTTGGCTGGAGGAGCACCCGCTCACCCAGGCGGACCTGGAGCAGGAACACGACTACTTCCAGGCGGCAGGCTACCAGCTTGTATTGGCGTGAGAATAAAACAGCTATTCAAGAGGGGGTCCCGCTTCGGGCGGGGCACCCTCTTGAAAGCTAGACGCTAGACGCTAGAAGTCGTCTTACCCTCCCAGCGTATCCAGCAGGTCCTGTTGAGCAATAAAACGCTCTTCCCCGTCTTGTGGTTGCGCCCGCTGGTAACTGCCATCGGATTGCAGTTCCCAGGCGCGGGTGTTGTCGCGCAGATAGATATGCAGGCCCTGTTCCAGAATCTGTGCCTTGAGTGCCGGATCATTCACCGGGAAACAGGTTTCCACCCGGTTAAACAGGTTGCGGTCCATCCAGTCGGCACTGGAGCAATACACCAGGTCGTCACCGCCATGGTGGAAATGGTAGATGCGGGTGTGCTCCAGAAAGCGGCCGATAATGGAGCGTACGCGGATGTTTTCCGACAATCCGGGGATGCCGGGTTTCAGGCAGCAGATGCCGCGCACGATCAGATCAATCTCTACGCCCGCCTGGCTGGCCCGATACAGGGCCTGCATGATGTTTTCTTCGGTCAGTGAATTGAACTTGGCAATAATGCGCGCCGGTTTGCCGGCCAGTGCCTGTTCCGTTTCAAACTCGATCCACTCGATAACAGAAGGGTGCAAGGTGAACGGCGAATGCTTCAGCTGCTTGAGCCGTGCCGCCTTGCCCATGCCGGTCAGTTCCTGAAAGATCTTGTGCACGTCCTGGCCCATGCTTTTTTCACAGGTCATCAGGCCGTAATCGGTGTACAGCTTGGTGGTCTTGGTGTGGTAATTACCCGTCCCCAAGTGCACATAACGTTTGATGCCATCACCGTCACGGCGCACCACCAGCAGCATTTTTGCGTGGGTCTTGTAGCCCACCACGCCGTACACCACGATGGCGCCGGCTTCCTGCAGGCGGCGAGCGCCTTCGATGTTGGACTCTTCATCGAAGCGAGCGCGCAGCTCCACGATGGCGGTGACTTCCTTGCCATTGCGTGCGGCCGTTTCCAGGTGGTCGAGAATTTCCGACTTGGTGCCGGTGCGGTACAGGGTCTGCTTGATGGCCAGCACCTTCGGATCCCGCGCGGCTTCGGCCAGCAGGTTGATGACCGGCTGGAACGATTCGTAGGGGTGGTGCAGCAGGATGTCACCCTGGTCGATGGCGTCAAAAATGGTTTCATTTTTTTTCACCGCCGGCGCCAGCTTGGGGGTAAAGGGCGGGTAGTGCAGGCGCGGGCGATTGACGCTGGTAAACATGCGCGCCAGGTTTACCGGGCCGTTCACTTCGTACAGGTCTTCCTCGGTGAGTTCGAACTGTTCCAGCAGATAATGCATCAGGTGGCGCGGGCAGTTGTCGGCCACTTCCAGGCGCACTTCATCCCCGTAACGACGAGATAACAGCTGGCCTTTCAGGGCGCTGGCCAGGTCTTCGACTTCTTCGTCCACTTCCATATCGGCGTTGCGGGTTACCCGGAACTGGTAGCAGCCGGTGGCCTTCATGCCCGGGAACAGGTCGGATACGTGGGCATGGATCATGGACGACAGGAACACGAAGTTGTCGTCGCCACCCTCGCTGATGTCATCGGGAATACGAATCAGGCGGGGCAGGGAGCGAGGGGCGGGCACAATGGCCAGGCCCGTGGAGCGCCCGAAGGCATCCTTGCCGTCCAGGGGCACAATGAAATTCAGGCTCTTGTTGACCAGGCGCGGGAACGGGTGTGACGGGTCCAGTGCGATGGGCGTGAGCACCGGGTAAATCTGCTCACGAAAATATTTTTTGACCCATTCAGCCTGGGCTTCGGTCCAGTCTTCGCGGCGAAGAAAGTCCACCCCTTCTTCACGCAGGGCGGGGAGCAAGACGTCGTTGAGGATGCGGTACTGGCGATCCACTGCTTCGTGGGTAATGGCACTGATCGCTTTCAGAAGCTCATCGGGCAGCATGCCATCGGGGCCGGGCTGGCCGGTATGGGTTTCCAGTTTGTTCTTCAGGCCGGCCACGCGAATTTCGAAGAACTCATCCATGTTGCTGGAAAAAATCAGCAGAAAATTCAGCCGTTCCATTAATGGATGGTTTTCGTCCATGGCCTGCTCAAGGACACGCAGGTTGAACTGCAGCAGGCTGAGCTCCCGGTTCAGGTAGTAATCCGGGTTGTTGAGGTCGTCGTTGTTGAGGTCGGTGACGCCGTGTTCGCTGACGCCCTGTTCACTGGAGAAAGAATTCATGGTGTCGTCCTGACCGGAACCTTTGAAGATGGGCCCTTATTCCATGACATTAATGTGACACGGTGATGACAGGGGGCGAAGAATTCCGAATACCTTCACAGTACGCCTGATCCGGGCGGGCGCAAATAGCGGGGATGAACGCTATTCATCGGCGAGGGGCGTGGGTGGGAGCGCCGGCTCTTCCTTGAATGGGTATATGTAAATATAATGCGAATCATTATTGTTCGCTTTATATTTGGAGTTTGCCGATGGTTTGTCAATACCGCGCGATTTGGGGTGCGCCGCTGGTGGGAGCGTGCCTGCTTTCACTGATCCCTCTGGCTGTACAGGCTGAAGAAACCTCTGAAGCCAATGTGATTCCTGCGGTGGAGGTGAATGCCGATGTCCAGGAGGGTGACGGCTATATTACCGAGGGAAAAGCGGCGACAGCTGGAAAGCTGGATGTGGCGGTAGAGAAGACTCCGTACTCCATTACCGTAGTGAATGAAGAATTCATCAAGGATACCGGGGCCAAGAATATTCAGGATGCCCTGGTCTATTCTTCCGGTGTTTATTCTGGTGCGTTCGGGTTTGATACCCGTGGTGACTTTGTGAAAGTGCGCGGTCTCGACGCTTCTTTCTACAAGGATGGGCTGCGTTCCCTGTACGGCAGTTACAACAGCGTGCGTCCGAACATTTATGCACTGGAGCAGGTGGAAGTCCTGAAAGGACCGTCTTCTGTTTTGTATGGACAGGCGGAGTTGGGGGGTATTGTGAATACTGTCTCCAAGCTGCCAAAGGCCCGGCAACAGGGCGAGATCTGGGCCCAGGTGGGCTCCTATGACCGAAAGCAGTTGGCGGCAGACATCACTGGCCCCATGTCAGAAGATGGCAAGTTGCTGTACCGGATGGTAGCGCTGAAACGGGAGAGTGGCACCCAGGTTGATCACGTGGATGATAATGGTTTCCTGTTTGCGCCTTCCTTTACCTGGCTGCCCACGGACAACACAACCATCTCCCTGCTCATCAATACCCAGGAGAACAATGGCGGGATCTCTGCCCAGTTCCTGCCCGCAGAGGGGACGCTATTGCCGGGCGTCAAAGGGGATATTCCGGTTAACACCTTTGTGGGGGAGCCAAGTTGGGATCGTTATGATCGCAGGCTGAATGAAGCGACCCTGTTTGTAGATCAACGCCTGAATGACCATTGGAACATGGCACTGACCGCCCGCCATTCCAGTTCTGAGACCGAAACCCGCGAACACTGGGCGGCTATCGGAGCCGGGGTTGCCAGTGATGGGACAACGAATCGGACCATCCATATGGCGGACCGGGAAACGAGCATCAGCAACTTTGATGCTCGCATGGAAGGTAACTTCGGTTTTGCCGGCACTTACCACACTCTCGCGATTGGGGTGGATTACCAGGATGCGCTCTGGGAGGAAGGTAACTATGAATCCACCCTGGGCTCGCCAATCAACCTCTATGATCCGGTGTACGGCAACGTGGATTATAGTGCACTGACACCTGAGGACCGCAATGACAACGCCATTCGTCAAACTGGCGTGTACCTGATTGACCATATGGAGATTGGTAATGTGGTGGTATCCGGCGCCCTGCGCCACGACGAGTCCACCAACAAGGTCTATGTGGTTAACGATAACAACAATGAAAGTGATGACAGCGAAACCACCGGCCGTCTTGGCTTGATGTACCAGTTCGATTTTGGCCTCTCTCCCTATGTGAGTTACTCCGAGGCCTTTGTGCCGAATCTGGGGACTAACGATGGCAGCAGCCTTGCAGCCACCACTGGCGAGCAGCAAGAGGCCGGTTTCAAATACCTCAACGACTCGGGTGATCTTTCTGTCACTGCAGCCTATTTCTACATTGAAGAAACCAACCGTGTGGTGCAGGGAAGCAGCCCCAACACCGTTGACCAGGTCGGCGCTAAATCCGAGGGCTGGGAACTGGAAGTGAAGAAGCGCCTGGGGAATCTTGAGCTGCTGGCCAGTTACACCGACCAACGTGTGGTGGATGACCAATCTGGTGAGCGTCTGCCGTACCTTGCCGACCGTCTGGCCTCTGCCTGGGGTAAGTACGAACTGGAAAATGGTCTGCGCTTTGGTGCCGGTGTGCGTTATGTGGGCGACAATGTGGGCTTTGATTATGCCGGCGATGCAGATGGTGTGGGGGCCAACCCGAAGGTTCCCTCTGTCACGCTGTATGACGCGATGCTCGGTTACGCTGTCAGCGACTGGGACTTCAGCCTCAACGTGCGCAACCTGACAGACAAGGAATACGTCTCCTGGTGCCGCGGTCAGTTGGGTCCCCAAGTGTATGACTGTGGCTACGGTGAAACCCGCACGGTGACCGCCGATGCTCGCTACCGCTTCTGATCAGAGCGTGATCATAAAAAACCGGCGCTTGCGCCGGTTTTTTATGTCTGCTTATCGGCTTTCTTCAGCCCTGAAAAATCCAGGATTGCTGCACGATATCCAGTTGTTCCATTTCTTCTGCGGTGGGTGCGCGGGCATCGGCGATGGCCACGGCAGACACAGCAAGACCCAGTACCAGCATCAGGGTACGCATAATAATCACTCCTCGGGCCATAGGCCCAATATAAAAGAATCAGCGAAAAGCGGCGGGATCATAGCGGTTCCGCGTGAATTGCCATTGGCTTGAGCCCCGTCTGTTGATGCTGTTTCAGCCATCAAGCTGATGAAGAATGCTTGATTTTCTCTTTAAAGTGTAAATACACTAAAAGAAAGAGGCAATAGCCTTGGGCCCTGGGTTGGCTCGTGACATCAGGTTTAGTGTATATGCATCAAAAGGAGAGGAATGATGATGAAGCTCTTTGTGATTGCCATGGCGGTGTTTAGCCGTCTTTTTCCTGGAAGAGCCGGCAGGTTGGCACTGGATATGATGACCACGCCGCGCCGATTTGCCCTGGATGCAGGGGCCGGTGTGGTGCCGCCGGAGCGGATTGTGCCGGTTGGCTCCCGAGCCCGTTTACTGGTCTGGCCCGGTGGTCCCAGGCGGGTGCTGCTGGTTCATGGCTGGTCCGGCCATGCGCAGCAGTTTCAGCCGCTGATGACGGAGTTGGGCCGGGCACGGCATACCTTTTATGCCCTGCAGATGCCGGGCCATGGCGATGAGATGGATGGGGCAGCCCATGTGGGGGATTTCATTATCTCCATTCGCCAGGCGCTGGATGAGATCGGCGAGCCGCTGGATCTGGCGGTTGGGCATTCCATGGGAGCGGCGGCCCTGGCGTTTGTGCTGGCCGAACGCACGGATGTACCCAGGGCCATTCTGGTGGCCCCGCCGACCAATTTCCGGGCTATGGTGTCGCGGATGGCGCTGTTTCTGCGGTTCGGGTCGAGTGCTCGGCAGCATTTGCTGGAGGGAATGGCCAACCGGGTCGGTATTGGCTATGAGGTGCTGGATATTGCCCGGCGCGGCCGGCGTATCAGTTGCCCTGTGCTTTTGGTACACGATATGACGGACCGGGAAGTGCCGTTTGCCGATACCTTGCGTTTGCATCAGGCCGTTGCAAAGGCACAGCTGTTTCAGACCTCGGGTCTTGGCCATCGCCGTTTGCTTGCCGAGCCGAGTGTTCTGAAAGCCATCCACGGGTTTGCGGATGAGCCTGCTACAGAGGTTAGAGCGTCTGCTTGACCTGCCGGCTGAAGCCGCGCAGCTCCCGGGATATTTGTTCCCAGTTAGCGGCGCCCACCAGCGATTCAAAATGTTGCTGGGCATCCTGCCAGCCGTGCAGGGCTTGTTGGTAGGACGTTTCGCCCAGGGGCGTCAGGGTCAGCCCAAGGGAGCGTTTCTTTCCCGTGGGCTGTGTTTCCACCAGGCCTTTCTCGATAAGTTTATCGACGGTGCGCTGCAGAGAGGTGCGTTCCATGCCCAGTAGTTCGGCCAGCTGGTAGATGGATTCCGGCGGCCGCGCCTTGATGGCATTGAGCACGGAAAATTGGGTAATGCGCAGGCCACTATCTGCCAGCCTGTTATTGAACAGGCGCGTCACCAGGCGGGAAAACACCCGGGAGTGCAGGGCGGCGCAGTGCAGGCCGATCTCTTCGGGGGCTGGTGCAGGCGGGGTGGTTTGGCTGCGGGTCGTCATGCACGCGCTCCTTTATAGTGTGTATGCATTATAATTCCGGCTGTGCCCCCTTCCGCAAGCCCGCTGGTAGCGGTTTAGCCTTTCAGTTTCTGCGCTGCCGCTTTGGCGAAGTAGGTCAGGATGCCGTCGGCCCCGGCCCGCTTGAAGGCCAGCAGGGATTCCATCATCACCTTGTCCTGGTCCAGCCAGCCATTCTGGAAGGCGGCCATGTGCATGGCGTACTCGCCACTCACCTGGTAGGCGTACACCGGCACCTTGAATTCGTCTTTTACCCGGCGCACCACATCCAGATAGGGCATGCCCGGTTTCACCATCACCACGTCGGCACCTTCCGCCAGGTCCAGGGCGATTTCGTGGAGGGCTTCGTCGGCGTTGGCCGGGTCCATCTGGTAGGTGGTCTTGTCCGCCTTGCCCAGGTTGCCTGCGGAGCCGACGGCATCGCGGAACGGACCGTAGTAGGCGCTGGCGTATTTGGCGGAGTAGGCCATGATGCGGGTGTGGATATGGCCGTGATTTTCCAGCGCTTCCCGGATGGCGCCGATGCGGCCGTCCATCATGTCGGAGGGGGCCACCATGTCAGCGCCGGCGTCGGCGTGGGAGAGGGCCTGTTTAACCAGGGCCTCCACGGTGACATCGTTGAGTACATAGCCGTTGTCGTCGATGATGCCGTCCTGGCCGTGAGTGGTGAACGGGTCCAGTGCGCCATCGGTGATCACGCCCATTTCCGGCACGGCCGCCTTGATGGCCCGTACCGCACGTTGTGCAAGCCCTTCCGGGTTCCAGGCTTCGCGGCCATCCAGGGTCTTTACCTCGGCCGGAGTGACCGGGAACAGCGCCATGGCCGGGACGCCCAGCTCCGCCAGTTCGCGGGCTTCTTCCACCAGCAAGTCGATACTCTTGCGTTCCACTCCGGGCATGGAGGGCACAGCTTCGGTCTGGTTGCTGCCTTCCAGCACAAATACCGGGTAGATCAGATCGTCCACGGTGAGGGTATGTTCGCGCATCAGCCGGCGAGAAAAATCATCGCGGCGCATGCGGCGCATACGCGTGGCAGGCCAGGGGGCTCGGGTGACAGACATGCGCAGGGTTCCTCTAGTAATATGGGCGCGCCCGGGCGTCTACAGAAAAGCGTGTCACGGGCGGAATCACGAGAGTTTAGCAAGAGCAGCGAATGATGGAAAAACAACCGGCCTTTCATCTGGCCTTTTTGGTAAACGACCTGGAAGACGCCGCCGACTTTTATTGTCGGGTGCTGGGTGCGCGCCGAGGCCGTGATGCGCCCAACTGGATCGATATCGACCTGCATGGTCATCAGCTCTCTTTGCATAAAGGCGAAGATCTGACGCCGATCCAGGGCTACAGCGAGGTGGATGGCCACCCGGTGCCCATGCCGCATTTTGGTGTGGTGCTGGATTTTGCCACCTGGGAAATGCTGGTGGAGCGAATTTACGAGCACGACTGGCCGTTTCTGCTTAAACCCCGCGAGCGGTTTGTGGGGCAGCCGGCAGAGCAGGGCACCTTTTTCGTTCAGGACCCCACGGGCAATACGCTGGAGTTCAAGGGGCTGCGCGAGCTGCACCGGATCTTCGAGGTATAACCCATGGGCCGCTGGCGACCAAAGGGCACTCCCGCCTCCAAGTACATCACTGTCGAGGGCTACCATAAGCTCAACGATGAGCTGCAGTACCTGTGGAAGGAAAAACGTCCGGTGGTTACCCAGGCGGTGCAGGAGGCGGCGGCCCAGGGAGATCGCTCGGAAAACGCGGAATACATCTACGGCAAGAAACAGCTGCGTGAAATTGACCGGCGTGTGCGCTTTCTCAGCAAGCGCCTGGATGACATGACGGTGGTGGATCGGGTGCCGGATGACCAGAGCCGGGTATTTTTTGGCGCCTGGGTGGAACTGGAAAACGACGCCGGTGAGACCGAAATCTACCGGCTGGTGGGGCCGGATGAAACCGATGCGGCAAGAGGCTATATCAGCATCGACGCGCCGCTGGCACGGGCCTTGCTCAAGAAACAGGTGGATGACGAGGTGGAGGTGCGAACCCCGGCCGGAGAGCGTTGTCTGTTTATCAACCGCATCTGGTATGAGTGAGGCGGCACGCAATACACTCCACGCATCATGCAAAAACAACGCAATTTTTTAGCGTGTTGCGTCATTTTATTTATTTAGGGGAAAACCGATGAAAGGTTCCAGTCGTATCTGGTTCTTTATCCGCAAGTCGCTGCTGGGTGGGCTGACCATTCTGCTGCCCATTTCCATTATCGTGTTCTTCTTTAAATGGATTTATCAGACGGTCACCGAGCTGATTTCGCCGTTTACGTCGGTGTTTATCAGCGCCTTCGGGTTGCCCAAGTTTGTGGCGGACTGGTTGTCGGTGCTGGCGGTGCTGGTGCTGTGTTTTCTGGTGGGCACGCTGGTCGCCACGCGACTGGGAAGCTGGGCCTGGCAGCAGTGGGAAGAGCATGTAATGACACGTCTTCCCGGTTACACCACGGTGCGTGAAGTGATTGCCCAGCTGATGGGCAGCAGTGCGGACAGCCCGTTCAGCCGTGGAGAAGTGGCACGGGTCTGGTTATATGGCCGGGAGACGGACGTGTCGGTGACCGCACTGGTCACGTCTCGCCACGCGGATGGCCATGTCACCGTTTTTGTGCCCACCGGCCCCAATCCTACCAGCGGATTTATCTACCATCTGGATGCGTCTCTGGTGGAGTTGCATCCGGAAATCGGGGTGGAGAGCATGATGAAAACGGTGGTTTCCTGTGGTGCGGGTACGGCGTCGCTGTTCAAGACGGACAAGCAGGAAGGCTGATCAGTCCCAATAGGAAGCCGCTGTAGGAATTCCCTTCCAGGGGACGAACCTCGCGCAGCGAGCCGACCGGAGGGAGGCTTTTCTTTTGAGACCTGTCGAGCACGGAAATGCCTTATCGCCCTTCGGTCGATTCCGTGCTACGCACGGTTCGTCCCCTGGAAGGGAACTCCTACAAGGGGGGCGCCTACGCGCTCAATCTCACCTTTTGTTCCGCCAGCGCGCCTTTCATAAAGTCCCGCATGGCTTTCAGGTATAGCCCCTGATCCAGGTGCAGCAGGTGGTTGCCCGGGAACCAGTGCACATCGCAATTATTCCAGTGTTGGCGCAGCAGGTGGCTGTGCTTGGGCGGCGCGAAGCGATCGCCGGCACCACCGATGATCATGCGCCCGCTTTGTGGTACCTGGCAGGGCCAGGTTAACGGCGAATGCAGGGCGGTAATTTCGCGAAGGCCGGCGGTGTTGGTGTCGTAGACCTGATTCAGCAGCTTCACCTGCTGGTTGATCGGGAACCAGCTTTTCATCAAATCGATCACGCTCACCAGCGGTACATTGGGAATGGCAAAGGCCAGGTCCTTTTCCAGTGCCGCCAGCAGGCCGGTGGTGTAACCGCCCAGGGAAATGCCGGTGGCGCCGATGGCGGGTGAGCCTTGCTCGCGCAGCATCCGCATGAACAGGCGCAGGTCATGAATGGCGTGGGCAAAGGTTTCGTTGAGCGCGGCCATGCCCTGGCTGAAAAATTCGGCGCCGCTGAACGGAGCGAAACGGCTCTTGCGGCGGCCATGGAAAGGCAGGGTGTAAAGCAACACATCGAAGCCCTGCTTGTAGAACCAGGGCAGCGCCAGCCAGCGGGTATTGAGCCAGTACGGGTCGGCCACGAATCCGTGAATCATCACCAGGGTGGGGCGCGGGCCGTCGTGGTGGCGCCAGTGTTGCGCCCAGGCGGTGCCGTTGCGGGTGTGATTCAGGTAGCGATCTTTCAGGGCCGGATTTTTCGGTGTGAATGGCGACGCAAAATGCAGGGTGTGGGCGTCGCCATCCTCGGGCTGAAAGTGGTAGCTGGAGACCGGGCTGCGTTTGATCTCCACCTGCGCGGCGGGCGGGGTGAAGAACGCATTGGGATCGCCGGCCGCCAGGAAGGGGCGGTAGAAGTCTGCCAGTTGCCGTTCTTCACGCTGCCGGGCGGCGTTCAGGGTGGCGGGTAGCGCCGCTGCACCGGCCATGCAGGCCAGGCCTGTACGAGCCAGAGTATCCACGGCGGCAGTGCTGCTGATGCGCCAGCTTGTGTCGCTGTCTGCCAGGAAGTGATCCGGCATGGCGTGGAAGTCGGACGGCAGCGTCTGCCACCAGGGTTGGCTGAGGGTGGGCAGATCTTCGTTGCAGTAATCGTCCGGGTGAATACGGGGCAGTAATTCGCTCATGCCGCCTCCTTTGGGTGAACCCCAGTAAAGAATGTCGGGTTTGGGCCGGCAATGGCAGAAACGCTCAATGCCCTGCGGTCAACGCCGGATGCCCAATGCCGGATGCCAGACGAAAATAACTGGCGTCGGTTTAACGTCCGGCTTCGGGCGTTCGGCATCCAGCAACGGCGGTGTTTCGGGCACCCTTGCGATCAATCCGGCACAACCGGTGTTTTCACGCTAACTACAGGCCCTAATAAAGGCGACAACCCGTTTCAGGTCTTTGTTCGCTTCCGGCAGGAACGGCACCATGATGGGCCATACATGGAACACGCCGGGGCGCTCTATCCATTCCACTTTTACACCGGCTTGTTCGGCTGCGCGGCGTACCCGTTTGCCGTCGGCGTATAGCACTTCATCGGTGCTGGCGGTAATGAGTAGCGGACAGATACCGGTGTAGTCGCCCAGGCAGGGGGACGCGTAAGGGTGGCTGCGGTCATCCGGGTTGGGGAGATAGATATCGATCACGGTGCGAATGATATCGGCAGACAACATGGCATCGCTGGGGTCCAGCGCATCCAGGATGGTGTCGTCAGGAAAGGCGTTGCTGGCGGGTGAAAAGGTTACTGCGCAACGGGGTTGTTCCAGCCCCTTGTCGCGGATGTGCAGCAGGGTGGCCAGGGTCAGTCCGCCCCCGGCGGAGTCGCCGGCAATGACAATGTCCTGGGGGTGTTTGCCCAGGCTTAACAGATATTCGTAGGCTTCCATTACCCGGTTCACGGCGGCGGGGTAAGGGTGTTCCGGTGCGAAGGGGTACACCGGCAAGTAGACATCCGCTTGCAGCTTTTTGGCCAGCCGCCCGGCCAGGTTGTGGTAGGTCTTGGTGATGCCACCGATGTAGGCGCCGCCGTGCAGGTACAGCACCGTCATTGAGGGTTGCTTTACGCTGATGCGGTCCCCGGTAAACCCGTCCTGCTCCACGCGGCTGAGTGTCACGCCACGAGGCAGCAGTGTCAGCACGGGCGTGTCGTTGAAGACCTTGCGAAGGTGGCGTACCAGTTGCTGTTCGTTAAGGCCAGAGCGCTTGATGGTGCGCCGGGTCACGGCTTTGATAAGGCGGGCCTGGAGGCTCATAGGGCTGTCCGTTGTTTTGTTGTTGTGCCACCCAACCATAATCGGTCAGGCGGCGTGTGGGCAGGGTTGATCGGGCCAGTCGGGCTGGCCCGTGAGCGTTAAGGGCAGGGCGGTTACTCGCCGGACGCTTTGGCCTGCTCCGCGGGTGACGGCTGCTGCAGGCCGCCATCGCCGGTGGCGCTCATGGCGGGGATGCCACCGGCGCCGTAGTACTCGTCCTTGGTGAATACGTCCACTTCGATGGCCAGCAGGCAAGCCTCGGTGGCAGCATTCAGGGTGGCCAGTTCCGCATCGGAAATCACGCCCTGTTCAGCGGCCTGGGACGCCATGGCTTCCACTTTGCCTTTACCCAGTTTGCGGGCTTTCTGTGCGGCACGGATCTTGGCGCGCACCGGTTCGGCTTCGGTGGTCAGGCGGAAGGCCTTGAGCAGGCGGCCGAGCCCCTCGTCGCTTTCTTCCGGCATGTAGTTGCCGCCGACCAGACGCTTGTACTGGTCGCCATAGCTTTGCAGGGCCAGTGCGGCCTGGTGGCTGAGCTGGTCGTTGGGCAGCTTGGCCAGCGGGTTGATGCCCAGGCCGATACGGCCCACGGTTTTCAGGATTACGCCTACCGGGCCGCCAAAGTTCTCGTAGATGCCTTCGAAGGCCTGCTGGATCTGGGTCAGGCCGTATTCACCGGCGTATTGCACCAGCGCCAGGTCTTCCGCCTTGCGGCCTTCTGCTTCATAGCGGCGCAGGGCAGAGGTGGTGATGTACAACCAGGCCACCACATCGGCGTAGCGACCGGTGAGGTTGCCGCGTGCCTTGAGTTTGCCGCCCACGAAGAACATGGCCAGGTTGGTGAGCAGGCCGAAGCGGGTGGCGGCCCAGCCCAGGCGGCGGTAGATGCTTTTGGTTTTCGGCGCCACGTTGGGCACTTTCACGGTGAAGAAACCGCGGGTTACGCCGCGCACCAGGCTCATCACGAAGCCCAGCAAGAACTGGATCATCCAGCCGGTCAGGTTTTTGCGGAAGGCGCTCACATCATTGTCTTCCACCGCCTGCACCACGTTGTAGGCGTAGGGGTGGCAGCGGGTGGCGCCCTGACCAAAGATCATCAGGGTGCGGGTCATGATGTTGGCGCCTTCCACGGTGACGCTCACCGGGGCGGAATTATAGAGGCGACCCATGGTGTTGTTGGGGCCTTGCATGACGCCGTAACCCGCGGTCACGTCCATGGCATCGGTGCCGGTGTCGCGGCCCATTTCGGTGGAGTAGGCCTTCATGATGGCGGAGGTCACCGGCGGCTGGATGCCTTTATCCACGGCGGAACAACCAAACACGCGGGCGGCATCAAAGGCATAGGTCATGCCCGCGGCCTTGCCGATTTTGTGCTCCACCCCTTCCATGCGACCCACGGGGATGCCGAACTGCTGGCGCACCATGGAATAGGCGCCGGCGATCATGGCGCCGTGGCGAATGCCGCAGATACCGGTGGCGGGCAGGGACACCATGCGTCCGCCGGCCAGGGCTTCCATCAGCATCTTCCAGCCCATGCCGGTGTATTCCACGCCGCCCAGCACGTTGCTGGCGGGCACGATTACATCGCGGCCGACGATGGGGCCGTTGGGGAAGTGCTCGCCAATGGGTTGGTGATGGTCGCCGATGTGCAGGCCGTCGAGGCCTTTTTCCAGCAGCACCACAGTGATGCCGGCATCCTCACCTTTGCCCAGCAGGTTTTCCGGATCGTGCAGGCGTACTGCCAGGGAGATCAGATTGGAGACCGGCGCCAGGGTGATGTAGCGCTTGCGGAAGTTGAGCTTGAATTTGATCTCGCCGTCGCTGTCTTTGAACACTTCGCCTTCTGCCTTGATGGAGGCAGCGTCGGAGCCGGCGGTGGGTTCGGTCAAACCGAAGCAGGGAATGAACTCGCCGTTGGCCAGTTTCGGCAGGTAATACTGCTTCTGTTCATCGGTGCCGTAGTGGCCGAGCAGCTCTGCCGCACCCAGTGAGTTGGGAATCACCACCATGGCGCTGAGCAGGCCGGAGTGGGAGCTGACCTTGGCCATGATGCAGGACTTGGCCTGGGTGGACATGGGGTTGCCGCCGTATTCCTTGGCGATCTGCATGCCGAAGAAACCGTTCTCGGCCATGAAGGTGAACAGTTCATCTGGCAGTTTGCGGGTGCGCGACAGCGTATAGGCATCGGCCCTTTTCAGCAGTTCTTCCACTGGGCCATCGATATAGGCCTGTTCGTGTTCGGAAAGCTGATCGTAGTTTTCGGCGAGGATGCTTTCGAAATCCACCTTGCCGCCGAAGAATTGGCCGTCGATCCAGACGTCACCGGCTTCCAGGGCCTGGCGTTCGGTGTCGGAAATTTGTGGCAGGATCTTGTTATCCCGCATCCAGTTCATCAGTAGGTTAAACATGTTGCCGTCATCCTGTATGTGATTGCATTGATTAAGCGGGTTATTCGGTTTCCAGCACCATGGCGGCACCGATGCCACCGGCGGCGCAGGCGGTGGTCAGGGCCAGCCCGCCGCCGCGGTGTTGCAACTCGTGCAGCGCCTGGCTGATCACCCGGGCGCCGGTGGCGCCGAAGGGGTGGCCATAGGCAATGGAGCCGCCGTTCACGTTGAGCTTGCTGCGGTCGACTTCGCCAAGGGCGGCGAGCCCGGTCTGGCTGCGCACGTAATCGTCATCAGCCAGGCCGCGCAGGTTGCAGGCCACCTGGCCGGCAAAGGCTTCGTGCATATCCACCAGTGTCAGGTCACTGAGCGCCAGCCCGGCCCGGGCCATGGCGGCGGGGGCGGCCAGTACCGGGCCCATTAACAGGTCGTCCTGTGGGGTGCGGGCCGCGAAGGCGTAGGAGCGGATATAGCCCAGCGGGGTGTAGCCCAGGGCGGCGGCTTTCTTTTCGCTCATCATCAGCAGGGCGCCGGCGCCATCGGTGAGCGGGCTGCTGTTGCCGGCGGTCACGGAGCCGGTCTCCCGGTCGAACACCGGGTTGAGTTTGCTGTAGCCCTCGCGCTCGGAGTGTTTGCGCACCAGGTTGTCGTCTTTCAGAGTGTTGCCGTTGGGCAGGTGGGCGGTCATGACCTGGCGGTCCAGGCGGCCTTCGGCCCAGGCGCGGGCCGCGTTGCTGTGCGACGCATGGGCCAGATCATCCTGCTCCTGACGGCTGACGCCCCACTTCTTCACCATTTTCTCGGTGCTTTCCCCCATGGTTTCGCCCACCGAATATTCGGTGATGGACGGCGCCTGGGGCAGCAGGTCGCGGGCCTTGAGCTGGCTGAGCAACTTGATGCGATCTTTCAGTGTTTTGGCAAAGCTCACGTCGCGCAGTACCGCGCTCAGTTCCGATGACAGCGGCACGCGGGCACTGCTGGTAGAGTCGGTGCCACCGGCAATGGCCATGTCGGTGTAGCCGGCAACGATGTTGTCGGCCACGCTGGCGGCAGTCTGGAAACTGGTGGCGCAGGCGCGGGTAATGGAATAGGCATCCACTGTGTCCATGCCCAGCGCCAGGGCGATTTCGCGGGCAATGAAGGGGGCCTCGGGAATCATCACCGTCATCCCGAATACCAGCTGCTCGATTTCATGCTGGCTCAGGTTGTTGCGGGCCATCAGTTCCTTGACGGCCATGGCGCCCAGGTCGATGGCATTGAGGTCCCGGTAGTGGGTGGCGATGCGGGCAAAGGGGGTGCGCAGGCCATCGACGATGGCGACGCGGCCGCCCCGGCCGGCCAACTTCATTTTGCGAACAGGCATTGCAGACTCCTTGCAGGGTGCCGGTCACAGTGTAATCATTATTACACTTAATGTGACATTGATTGGTGGTAACGTGGCCCGAGCCTAGAAGGCTGCGGTGAGTGAGTCAATTGCCGGGGAGACACTGTCCGACACGAGTGTAAGATAAGTTACAGCTGCGCATCGTGCATGCGAGCCTGTGTGGATCAGTGAAGTGAGTTTTAGCTATGCAGAAAACGACCGAAGCAGTGCCGATGTCCCGGCAGGATCCGGCGGTGCGGGAGCGGATCGAGTGGGCGGCGGTGCAGGTCTTCGCCGATTCGGAATTCCACCATGTGACCTTGCAACAAATCGCCCGGGCCGCCCGCTGCAGCCTGCAAACACTTTACCGTTACTACGGGGATGACGCGCAGGGCAGCAAGGAGGCGCTGCTGAGCGCCTGTTTGCATCACGGCCTGGAGCAACTGGCCGAGCGGATGCTGGACCATCTTGCCGGTATTGATACGTTCCGCGACCGGCTCAGCAAGGTGTTCTGGGTGGTGCTGGATTTCTTCGACCGCAACCCGCAGATGGGTCGCATGATGATCAACTCGGTCTATCCGGGCCGCTGGGGCAGTGACACCACCCCGGGCCAGCAACGGTTGACCGAGCTGTTTCTCAGTGTGCTGCATGAGGGGCAGGAGGCCGGCATCCTCAATGACCAGGTGGCCAGCCCGATCCTGCTGGATTTTTTCTATGGGGTGTTGCTGCGTATTTCCCAGATGCATTTGTTGCGGGGGCGTCCCGGGCGGATGGCGGACCAGCACGGGGTGTTGTTTGATATGTTGTGGCGGGCAATGACCGTTTGATCGGCTGAACAGGCCAATCGCCGCGCAATTTCTGTGCTGGCGCTTGAGGTTTGTGCCGCCCTTTTCTATGTTGATTCATTGGCAGTGGCTCCATCACGGCACTGCACCACAAGAACAAGCCAGTACAAAGGGTACGCATATGCAGTCAGGCACGGTCGCCAGTAACGGAATCGAGCTTTTTTATGAAAGTCGTGGCCCGGAAAACGGGGAGCCCATCGTGTTCGTCATGGGGCTGTCGGCGCAGATGGTGTTCTGGCCGGATTCGTTGCTGGATTCACTGGCAGACAAGGGATATCGGGTTATCCGTTTTGATAACCGGGATGTGGGCAAGTCCACCCGAATTCGCAAGCCTATCAAACAGGGGCCGCTGTCCGCGATCCTGCGCAGCATGGTGGGCTTGTCGGTGGAGAGCGCTTACACCTTGCACGACATGGTGGCCGATACGGTGGGGTTGCTGGATGCCCTTAATATCGAACGGGCGCATTTTGTTGGCGCCTCCATGGGCGGGATGATCAGCCAGTTGATGGCGGGCACGCACCCGGAGCGGGTGTTGTCTCTGACCTCGATTATGTCCAGTAACAACAGCCCGCTGTTGCCACCGCCGAAACCGGCGGCGCTGAAAACCCTGGTGGCGCCACGGGTGAAAGTGGAAACCGAAGAGCAGTTTGTGGCCTTTGGCCTGGAGATGATGGCCAAGCTGGGCGGCACCTTGCCCCAGGGCAAGGAGGAGCTGGCCGCCATGTATCGGGCCTCCTGGGCACGGGGCATCAATCCGCGCGGTATCCGCAACCAGTTCCTGGCCATCATGGCCACCGGGTCGCTGACCAAAACCCTGAAACAGATCCAGTGCCCGACCACCGTTATTCACGGTGGCGCCGATCCACTGATCCGTCCCGCCGGCGGTAAAGCCTCGGCCCGGCATATTCGTGGCGCCAAGCTGGCCATCATTCCCGGCATGGGGCACGACTTCCCGCCATCGGTTATTGATCGCATCGGTGAACTGATTGCCGAGACCGTCGGGCGGGCCAATTCGGTGGTGCAGACGGCGGTGGCCTGAATGAGTCGTTGATGATGAACCGTGAATAGCTCGCGGGAGCGAGTGTCGATTCAGAAAGGCAAGAGGCCGCGTTCAGCGATTGGACGCGGCCTTTTTTGTGCTCAGTGACCGACTGCCGGTCTACTGTCGCGGTTCGATCCGCACCTCACTTCTCACCGACTGGGCGATGAAACACTTTTCGTGGGCACGCTGGTGCAGGGCCTGAATGGTGGCGATGTCCGGTTGCTCACCGTTAAAGGTGGCCAACGGTTGCAGGACCATGGTCTGCATATAAATCTTTGCCTGATCGTTCTGCCCCAGTACGCCCTGGGGATCATCATCGTAACTGGCCACCGACAGCCCTTCGCGGGCCGCTTCGGTGAGGAACGAGAGTAAGTGACAGCTGGCCAGGGCGGCCAGGAAGGCTTCTTCCGGTTCCATGAATTCCTGATGACCGTGGTGGCCATCGACCACGCGCACTTCATTGCCGTCTGGAAGATGCCAGAGGTAATGTTCCCGGTCGCCGTGGGCGGCCCAGCTAAGATGCATGGTGTGTTGTGGCACGAAATTTCCCCGGTTGATGCGTCGTCGTCAGATGGCTGTCAGGCAGCCTGTCTGATGAGTATGCCATCAAAATCCGCTCTTGCCATGACGACTTGGAGCGAATGTACCTGTTTCGGGTCAGGTCGCGGTCGGTAACGGTCAGCCTGGGTTGGCCGAATCGCCTTGTTGGCTCAGCGACCAGTAGCGGAACACCGCAATATTGACCAGCGCGCTGAGCAGTGAAACGGGCAGCGCCGCCAGTAACGAGGCCGCGGCGGCATGGCTGACCACGCCAAGAATGGCACTGGCCACCAGGCTGCTCATCATCAGGTACGCGAGAAATACCAGCACCAGCACCAGCAACAGCGGCCATTGCTGGGCCTGGGTCATCTGGAAAGAATGGCGCAGGGCGTCGACAGGATTTTGCTGCTTGAGTATCACCAGCAGAGGGGCGAAACACAGGCGGGTGTAGACCCACACCGCCGGGAAAAACAGGGCCATCCAGCCTAAAGACACACCAATGGCCATCAGCGCATAGGTGAGCAGCAGGGGTGGGTAAACCAGTAGTGCCGGGGCGATACAGGCCAGCAGGCCGCGGGGTTTGCCGTTGCTGCTGGCGGACAGTTGCACATACAGCGCACCTTCCGCCAGTGGGCGCACCAGTAAAATAATGGCCAGGCTGATGCCGCTGAATTGCAGGGCGGCCCCTTCGGTTTCCGGTAGCATGAACGAAGGGCCGAAGATCCACTGGGTGGCTTCAGTGATCAGGGCAAAGGGGGCGGTGACCAGAAACAGCGGGCCAAGGTGCCGCCACCAGAAAATGAAAATTTCGCGAAAACGGTGTCCGATCATGGTGGGCCATCAATTCAGTTGACGGCGCAACCATACGACAGCGCTGCGTCCATTGCCAGAACGCAGCGCCATGCCAAGGTTACCACCAGTATTTCCCCCAGTTTTCCGGGTTGGCCCAGAAGCGCGGGTTATTCCATTTGCGTTCGAAATTGTAGTTATCCAGGTCGTAGCTGTAGATGTTCAGTTCACGACCGTCTTCAGCAAAATGCCCCTGTTCGCGACAGCCCAGTGCCAGAAACCCGTTAGCCGGCCAGCGCAATTTCTGCGGTGCCAGGGTGGGTTGGTACACGGCCACCATGGAGTCGGTGTGCAGGTTGCGGAGCAATCCCAACAGTGCCTCGCCATCATGCTGGGGCATGTATTCCAGCTGATCCGCCACGATAGCGATATCCACCCGGTTGATGTCATCCAGGGCGGGGAACGGGTTCTGTTCCTGGATTTCCACCAGCGTGCAGTTGTGGTCTTTGCACCACTGGGCAACGACGGGGATGGGGTTGAGGCTGACAGTGAGAATGGAGGTGGGCTGGTGGCTATCGAGAATAGCGGCCAGACGTTCCTGCGGGGATTCGGTCATGGAGTGTGCCGTCGCAATATTCATGATTTCAGTCTAACGCCATTGTGGGTGGCTTTCGATAGGGGGTTGGGTAGCGTTTTGCAGTTTTTGATGCATCGCCGTTATGGCTTCCCGGGTGGTCTGCTGGGGGTGTGTTTTGGGCAGGGTGCCGGGAGAGTTTGACTGGTGCGCCATAGGGCTGGGCCACTGAAATGAGATCTTCATCAGAAAATAAGAAACAGGCATTGACGACTGTCCAATCAATAATGATAATGATTCTCATATAGGAAAAGGAGGTCAGCATGTCTCAGGTAAAGAAAAACGTTGCCACTACCACCCGTCAGGTCGCCATCAATGCGGAAAGCAGTGTGGCCAGCGGTTTGCTGCTTAATCACCAGGGCAAGTTGTGGATCGAGCATGCCGGCGAGCGTTACCAGCTGCGCCGTACATCCAACAACAAGTTGATCCTTACCAAGTGACGCTGCACGCAACACGCTTCACGCCACAACGCGATTCGCTGATTGTCGGTTTTTAAACGCCTTGCCCCGCGCTCACGTTTTTACGCGGGGTTCGGATCTTGAAAATCAAAAGTGCTTTCTGCGTGTTGTTGCGTGGAGTGTGATGCAAGCAGCGTCTCTTGACCGTTCTCCCTGACGTGGATCGCCAGCCGCAGCCAGCTTTCCACACCTAATTTAAGGCTCTTCGGCATGCAGCATGTTGTCTGCCCAACGCGCAGGATCTGTTGTCATTATGTTGTCTGCCAGCCGAGGCCGCCCTGTCGGCGCGGCGGCAAGCGGCAATAGTCATGACCCTGTCAGCGCGTTGTGGCTGAAGCATGTTGTCTGCTGCGCTATTTTTTGGAGGCAGTATGTCTGTCATGACATGGCCCGCGACCCCGGTCACATCCCCGCTGTTGAGGCAGTGTGGTGCTGCGCTCGGTGACCGCGTGCTGCGGTTGCAGGATGAACCGCTGGCAATTCTCAAGGCGTTGTACCGCTTGGGTTCACTGGTGGTAACCACCTTCTCCAGTGGGTCGCGCATTTCCCAGAACATGCATTACCCGACCCTTCAGGACGGCGAATCCGGGGCACCCGGTGAATGGTGGCTGGAGTCCGTAGGGGAGCGTTGCCGGTTGCGTCAGAGCTTGCAGGTCGGGCAGTGGCATTCGGTGTTGGCGGTGCTGGAACCCACCGGCGCCTTGCCGGCTCGCAGCCTGGTCTTTTTTGACCGTCATGGGCAGCCGCTACAGCAGATGGCGGTGGCGCCGGACAGTGGCGGGTTGGCGTTCGAGGAACTGGTGTGCGCCATGCTTCACCCGGATCAGCAAACCCTCAACCTGCCGTCGGTGTTGCCGCGCGGGGTGGCGGGTGAGCTCGGTTCGCTCAGTCAGTTGGAGCGTGACTGGGCGAGCAGCACGGACGACGAAGAATTTGCCGGATTATTGCAGCGCTGTGCTCAACAGCGCGACGTCTTGTACCGCTCAGTGCGCGACAGCTTTGCCTGCCAGGTGCGGGTGGAAACATTGCCGGCGGTGTTGGCAGAAGCGGCTGTGCGGGACACGGTAACGACCCTGTGTGTGGGCAATCAGGGGGTGCGCCTGTGCATGACCGCGCCCTGGTCGTCGCCTCGCTGGCAGGGAAGCCATTGCCATCTGGCCCATAACGGCGCTTTGGTGTCGCTGGACATGGCAAAGATGGACAGCCTGTGGCGGCTGCGCAAGCCCGGCGATGGGCAGGTGGTTACCGCCCTGGAAGCGTTGGATAACCGGGGTCAGTGGTTGTGGACTCTGTCCGCCGGTGACGAGGAAAGCCTGTGGCGAGCGCTATTGCGCGACAGCATCATTCGCTGACGCTGGTGTCTCCGTAGAATGTTGCCCTGGAACGCGAGCCGTTGCCGGCTTACCCCGGCCCCAATGAAAGCCATGGGGAATATGGTAGGGAAAGGTAACGGCTGGGCCGGCCGCTGTAGCGGTGATCGAACTGCGGGAATTCACAGCCGGCCAGGCAGGGCTGGGGGCGATACTGGTGTTGCCCGGTGTGCAGATTCAGGCGCAATTGCCCGGGTTCACCGGCGTCATCCTGGTGGTGGGTAAAATATTGCCCAGGGCGTCGGTCACCGAGAAATCGTCAAAGTGCACCAGTTCCACGACCCGTTCATCACCTTCTTCGCGGTAATTGCCGAAATGAAAAACGGCAAAAGGGCCCGGTTCAAATAGACGATGAGCCTAAAAGTGATCGTCGAACTGTTTCAGCAGCTGGATGATCTGGCCGGTTTCCTGCTCCATGCCTTTCAGGGCTTCCTCTGCCATGGGGGCTATATCGCACTGCCCGGGCAGGGGGTGGTCCGCTTCCAGAATGGCCCGGAAGCGGGCGATGAAAACCCACTGTAGCCATTCGCTGAAATTCATGGTGTCCGCAAAAAACGGCGTGCTGCTATTGAAGGCGGATGGCGCAGGCGGTTGTGGAGCCCACAGACCTTGCTGGTCCAGTTCCGTTTGCAATTCATTGAGCAGCGAGGCGAGTTGGGTGCGTTGGCTCATGGGGGAAATCATCCGCAGTCAGTCATCGAAGAGCGGCACCAGATCCGGTAGCTCATGCAGATTGTGGATATGGTGATGGGGGCGGTCCAGTTCAACCGGCCAGGGCAGATCGATAAGGTTGGCCCAGACGGCATGCATGCCGTGTTCGCGGGCAGCGTGCACATCTTCCAGCGGGTGGTCGCCCACGTGGACGGCCTGGTGGGCCTGAACCCCGGCGGATTGCAGGGCGGCATGGAACATGTCCGGGGCGGGTTTGCGCTTGCCGATGGTTTCCGCCGAGTGATGGAACGCGAATAGTTCGGCGATGCCAATCTGGCGCAGGTCGGCGTTGCCGTTGGTGAGCGCGCCCAGCTGGTAGCTGTCGGCCAGGGTTTCCAGCACGTCGCGGGCACCGGGAAAAAACGATACCTGGTTGCGGGCCTGATGAAAGACCGCAAAAGCGTCCAGGGCGATCTTGCGGGCTTCCGCGTTGCTGAACCCGGCGTCCATGAAGGCGCGGGTCATGGCGTCCTGGCGCAGGGCAGTCAGGTTGTCCAGGTAACCGGGATTTTCCTTGAGCAGGGCGGTACGCACCATGCGGACCCGCTCCGCGTCGAGGGCGCGGGCAGCATCCGGATGGCGCTCAGCGATCCAGTCACTACAGGCTTTCTCGGCCTTGCGGATCACTTCATCCACGGGCCACAGCGTGTTATCCAGATCGAAGGTAATCAGCTTGAGTGTGCTCATGGACGGTAGTTTATCGTAAAACCGTTAATGGCAGCACACCGCTTTATTCGCCTCGGGCATTGGGTGTCCTGCGTCAGGCGCCAAGGATTACTCGTCTTCGTCCTTGCGGCGCTGGGCCCTTGGGTGGGCGCCATCGTAGACCTGGGCCAGATGCTGGAAGTCCAGATGGGTGTAGACCTGGGTAGTGGCCAGATCGGCGTGGCCGAGCAGTTCCTGCACCGCACGCAGGTCGCCGGAGGATTCCAGCAGGTGGGTAGCGAAAGAGTGGCGTAATTTGTGCGGGTGCAGATGGTCGTCGAGACCGCGCTCCAGGGCGTGTCGCTTGAGCCGTTGCTGCACGCTGGAAGGCGACAGGCGACGGCCGTTCTTGCTGATAAACAGGGCGGTTTGCTCGCTGCTTTTGATCAGCAGGGGGCGGACTTTCAGCCAGCGCCGTACGGCGGTGAGGGCGGGTTTGCCCACCGGTAGCTGGCGGGTCTTGTTGCCTTTACCGGTGACCAGTAGCTGGCCGTCGCGCAGGTCGATGCTGTCCAGATTCAGGCTTAGCAGCTCTGCCAGCCGCAGGCCGCAGGCGTAGAGCAGCTCCATCATGGCCTGATCGCGCAGGGCCAGCGGTTCGCTGCTGTGGGTGCCGGCATCCAGCAGGTGGCTGACCTGGTCCGCGTCCAGCGCCTTGGGCAGGCGTTTGCCGCTTTTCGGGGCGCGGATATCCATGGCCGGGTTATCACGGGCCAGCCCTTCGCGCATCAGGTAGCGGAAAAACGTGCGCAGTGTGGAGAGCATGCGCTGGATGGTCTTGCCGCTTTTGCCCTTGCGGTGCAGTGAGGCGGCCAGGCTGCGAATGTCGTGCACGGACAGGGTATCCCAGGGCTGGCTGCCCAGCACTTTTCGGGCTTCGATCAGGTCCCGCTGATAGCTGCTCACGGTGTGCGGGGAAAGGCGGCGCTCGCTGGCCAGATGGGTCAGGAAAGCGTTGATAGTGGACGGTTGGCAGTTGGTGGCTTGGGAGAGGTTTTTGCTTTCGCTGTCCACTGTCAGCTGTCCACTGTCAGCTTGGTCTTGTTTTGGTGGGGGTATTGACGCACTACCTCATGCAGGCGGCGGCTCAGCACCTGGCCAATATGGGTAATGAACAGGGTGCCCAGGGAGCTGCGGAAGTGCATGGCGCTTTTGCTGCCGATGGCCAGCAGGCCCAGGCGACCCTGGTATTCCAGCGGCACCATGGCGGCGGAGCGAATGTCGGTGGCGTTGTCCTGGAACAGCGCTTCCATTTCTTCCGTGCGCATGGCGCCGCACACCGCCTTGCCGCTGCGCAGCAGGTGATTCAGGGCGCTGGGCAGGGCGTCGCTGTCCACGCAACGGATCTGGTTGCGCAGGTCGCCAAGAATAGGCACTTCCCGGTCGTACAGCATCAGCGCCACCTGGTCGCAGTGGAAGTCTGTGCTCAGGCTGGTGAGGAGATTGCGGAACAGTTTTTCGGCGCCGCGGGCTTCCAGCAGCGACAGGGTCAGGCGGCGGGTCTTGTCGAACAGGTGATCATTTTCCCGGGCCACATCCAGCAGGCCGTTGAGCCGGTCGCGCAGCTCGGTGTTGCGCTCGCGCAGAATCGACGCTTGGCGCTCCAGCAGCGATACCGCCTCGCCTTTGGAATCGGGCAGACGTAACAGTTCCAGCAGTTCCGGGCGATGCTGAAAGAAATCGGCATGTTCACGCAGGTAGGCGGCGACCTGGTCGGCGCTGGCTGGAGTCTGATCCGTCATCAATCCTGTCCTTTGTCATCATTCGGGTCAGTCGGCACTGACATCGCCGATGTTCGTAATCGCCTGCTAAAGAGTGATTTCAATAGCGCCATCATAGACATGGCTGGCGGGGCCTGTCATCTGGATGCCGCCCTGGCCATCGTAGCAGACTTGCAGGGTGCCGCCTGGCAGATGCACGGTGACGGCGCTATCCAGCCAGCCCCGGCGCTGCCCGATGACCACCGCGGCGCAGGCGCCGGAACCGCAGGCCAGGGTTTCGCCGGCGCCCCGTTCGTAGACGCGCAGACGGATTTCGTTGCGGCTGACGATCTGCATAAAGCCCACGTTGACCCGCTCGGGGAATTGCTCATGGCTTTCCAGCAGCGGGCCGGCGCTCTCCACTGGCGCGGTATCAACGTTTTCTACCAATAAGGTGCAGTGGGGGTTGCCCAGGCCCACGGCGCCCACTTCCCAGGCCTGTGTGCCGGACACCAGGAAGTAGCTGTCCGCTTCACTTTTGGCGGTCATGGGAATGGCGTCCAGCGCCCAGCGAGGTGCGCCCATGTCTACGGTGACCTGCTCATCATCGGTGACGGTGAGGGTCATCTGGCCGGCGGCGGTTTCCACCTGTATTTCACGCTTGTCCGTGAGCCCCTGTGCGCGCACAAAGCGGGCAAAGCAGCGGGCGCCGTTGCCGCACTGACTCACTTCGGAGCCGTCGGCATTGAGGATGCGGTAGCGGAAATCAGCATCAGCGGAACGGGCGGGCTGTACGATCAGCATCTGATCGAAGCCCACGCCAAAGTGGCGGTCGCCCAGGCGCCGGATTTCATCCGCAGGCATCGGCAGGCCGGTTTCCGGCAAGGTCTGGCGAATGCCGTCGATCACCATGAAATCGTTGCCCAGGCCGTGCATTTTTGTAAAGCGCAGGTTCATGCGGAATATCCGGTGCGACTAAAAGGCCATTGTACTGCCTGGAAACCATAGCGTCAGTCTCGTGTAGGCAAAAGATTACAGACATACAGGGAAAATGCTTGCCTGCCACTTCCCCAGGTCTGCTCTACAATCCAGCTCGCAAGAGGGTCTGTTTCTATTCTATGGAGAGAATTATGCGAATCTGGGTGAGTCGACTGCTGATCATGTCGGTGGTGGCCATGCTGGCTGCCTGTGGTGGTGGCGGTGGTAGTGATGGGTCCGGGAATAGTTCGGGTGGCGGTGACGGGGCATATGATCCCGCTCCGGGGAACGTGGCAAAGCTGGCGTTTGTGGACGCCAATAACCAGCCTCTGGCGAATGCAGAAATCAAGCTGGTTTCGGAAGCCGAGGCCAAGAAAACCAAGATGGCCAAGAGCGCCGGATCGGCGGGGCTGACATTTCCTTCGGCATCCACGTTTCCTGATTTCAGCGCAGTGGCTGGACTGTTTCTGGATGAAAAGGGTGAGCTGGATATCAGTGAAATTGTGCCGGGGATTTACTTTGTCCAGCTGACACACAATAGCGTGCAGGTTTATCACATTGTTCAGATCGCGGCGGGTAATGCTGTCGTGCTGTTTTCCATCACCATGCCGATCAGTTGTGATTTGTCCAGCTGCACGGAGGTAGATTCAATCGTCGGTTCGTTGTCAGGCATGGTTTATGACGATAAGGGTCCCATTGAGG
This sequence comes from Alcanivorax sp., assembly GCF_002733835.1. GTDB lineage: Bacteria > Pseudomonadota > Gammaproteobacteria > Pseudomonadales > Alcanivoracaceae > Alcanivorax. Next base: position 70,320 of record NZ_NVWY01000003.1, on the reverse strand, counting down.
GGGCACAGGTATCGCTTGGGGCTGGTGCTGCTACTAATGGGGCCTATGCGGTTACCACGACCAACGCTGAAGGTGAGTACTCTCTGAGTTTTAATGTGAGCAAGGATCTGGCTGAAACCCTGGCCACGTCGACCCTCCGGGCAGTCGCGCCGGGGTATCAAACCTCTTCCCAGGCTATCGAGGTCAATAGCGGCAGCCTGGCAGGCGTGAACATCAAGCTGGAGAAAGCGGAGCAGGATCAGGGGAGCGTGCTCTGGCGGGAGACATTTGAAGCGGATTCTGCAACTCGTGACCTGTGGCAGAAGGAGGGAGGCCTTGCGGAAACTCGCTGGCAGTACCTCAACGCGGGGCATGGAATCAGCAATAATCTGGTAGGCAGCTATGTGAAGCTTGCCCCCGGAGATCTGTCGGCGGGGGCCTTGCCTCAGGCGCTGCAGGGGCAGGTGTCTTACTGGTATGGGGATGTGACACAAGGCAACTTCATTGGTGAACGAGATCAGGATGGCAGTGTAAATGATGATGGCGGGCTGTCCGTATCTGAGCATCAGGGAGGGCTGGTCTCGCCTTCCATTGATCTCTCTGAAGAATCCGTGCCGCTTGCTTTGAGCTTCAGGGCCTGGTGGGAAATCGAGTCGGTGAATCCGAATGAAAACGGTTTCGACCTGATGATGGTCCAGGTCTCAACTGATGGCGGCAGCAGTTTTGAGAATCTGGCACGGCTCAATCCGTTGGCCGATCCTGAGTCCTCACTGGAGCGGGATGCAATCCCCTATTCCAATGCGGGTTTTAATGCTCCGCCCGTCAATGCACAGCAGGAGCCCATTTCTCTGGATGCTTACGCAGGTGAGTCGGACGTTGTGCTGCGTTTTGTCTTCTCTACGGAAGATGAGCTTTATAACGGTTTCCGTGGCTGGGTACTTGACGATGTGGTCATCTCTCGTACGGAAGGTTCTTTCCCGTTGTATGAAGGCGATGGCGAAGACGAGGTGGGTGGCATGGAGCCCATGGCCAAATCAGGCTTGGCTGGCACAGGCAAAAGAGTGTCCAGATAGAGGCTCCCCGCCAAGAAGCCAGGAATGTAAACCGCCCCTCGGGGCGGTTTTTTATTGCCATAAGGGCTGGTTGTCCTACACTGCCGCTTTCAGCTCATTCTGGATGTATGTCATGTTGTCCTACCGCCACAGCTACCACGCCGGCAATTTCGCCGATGTCCTCAAGCACATCGTGCAGATGGCAATCATTGAATACCTGAAGAAGAAGGACAAACCCTTCACGGTGCACGACACCCACGCCGGTGCAGGCAGCTATGCCATCGCCAGTGAGCACATGCAGAAGACCGGTGAGTACCAGGAAGGGATTGCCAGGTTGTTTGGCAAGCGCACCGGGGTGGGGGTGATTGACCAGTATGTGTCGCTGGTGGAAAAGCTGAACCCGGTGGGGCGGCTGACGGACTATCCCGGTTCGCCGCTGATCAGCGCCCGCCTGCTGCGTGAGCAGGATGTGCTGCAGTGCACGGAGCTGCACACCACTGACTTTGCCCTGCTCAAGCGTGAGTTCGCTGACGACAAGCGGGTGCAGGTGCTCAAGGAAGATGCCTGGCAGGGGCTTAAGGCATTGCTGCCGCCCCAGCATCGGCGCGGTCTGGTACTGATTGATCCGTCCTACGAGATGGAAGCGGATTACAACGGCGTGCTGCCTGCGGTGCAAATGGCCATGGAGAAATTTGCCACCGCCACCTATGCCATCTGGTACCCGGTGCTGGACCGCAACCGCACGGAAAGCTTTATTCGCCGTTTTGTGAAAGCGGGGATTCCCAATCTGTTGCGGGTGGAATGCTGCGTGCGCCCGGATGCTTCCGGCCGCGGCATGACCGGTACGGGCATGTTGATCATTAACCCGCCTTACACGCTGGCCCAGCACATGGCTCAGGCCATGCCGTTATTGAAAGATGCGCTCTGCGATGCCAATGGTCATACCCTGGTAAAGCAGCTGACCGGTGAAACGCCGGAATGACCGTTGTTCTGCGAGACGCCCGGCGTGGGGATGTGGCGGACTTGTTGCGCCTTATCCGTGATCTGGCGCGCTACGAAAAAGCCGAGGATCAGGTGAAGGCCGATGCACAGCAGCTGGCTGCTACCCTGTTTGGTGAAGGAGCAACGGCCCATGCCATGGTGGCCGAGCAGGATGGCCTGATCGTTGGGCTGGCCATCTACTTCTTCAATTACTCTACCTGGCAAGGCCGCAACGGCCTGTATCTGGAAGACCTGTTCGTGGAGCCGGAACAGCGAGGGGCGGGCATCGGCAAAGCCCTGCTGGCCCGGCTGGCGGCTTTGGCCGTGGAGCGTGATTGCGGGCGTTTCGAGTGGAGCGTACTGGACTGGAATACGCCCGCCATCGATTTCTATGAAGGCCTGGGCGCACGCCCCCAGTCAGAGTGGGTGCGCTACCGTCTGGAAGGCGATGCCCTGAAGGCACTGGCGAATACCGCCTGACGCGCTGTCTTGTTGGTGCCAGCTGCGCCTGTCGTGTGGCCGTTTTCGGTTGCCGTTTGCCGAGTGAAACTCCGACGACCGGTGATGCCGGTCTGTCGCTGCACTGGTAGACTGCGCCGCTTTCTGTACAGGCGGTAAGTGCTTACTTGCGCTTGCTCACGTATAACCGAACGTTCTGTCGCCCACTGTTGCCGCCATGACTGAATCCCGACACCGCCGTCCCTCCCTGTTTGATGCCTTGCTGCCGATTGTCGTGTTGGTGGGCCTGCTGGCGGCGGCGGTGTACCTGTATGGTGACAGCGCGTCTTCCGGGCCTAACCAGATTGCCCTGTTGTTCTGCGCCGGCCTGGCCTCATTGATCGCGTTCAAGAACGGTCTGACCTGGCGGGAAATCGAAACCGCCATGGTACAGGGAATCTCGGTGGCGCTGGGTGCCATCCTGATTCTGCTGATGGTCGGCGCGCTGATTGGCACCTGGCGGCTGGCGGGCATTGTCCCGTCGCTGATCTATTTTGGCCTGGAGCTGATGAACCCGTCGCTGTTCTACGCGGCGGCCTGCCTGATCTGCGCGATTATTGCCCTGAGTATCGGTTCCAGCTGGACTGTGGCGGCCACCGTGGGCGTGGCGCTCATCGGCGTGGCCAGCGGGCTGGGGCTGTCCCTGCCGGTGGCCGCCGGGGCAGTGGTGTCCGGGGCCTATTTCGGTGACAAGATCTCGCCCCTGTCCGAAACCACCAACCTGGCGCCGGCGGTGGCCGGTTCCGAACTGTTCGAGCACATTCGCCTGATGCTGTGGACCACGGTGCCGTCCATTGTCATCGCCCTGCTGATCTTTCTGGTGATGGGGATGCATACGGACATTCCCGACACCGGTGTGGATCGTATTGCGCCCCTGCTGGCAGGGCTGGAAAGCCAATTCCATGTTTCCCTCATTCACTTGCTGCCGCTGGGGCTGTTGTTGTTTATGGCGCTCAAGCGCATGCCGGCGCTGCCTGCCATTTTCATTGGCGCGCTGGTGGGTGGTGTCTGGGCGTTGCTGTTTCAGCAGGAGGCCATCGCCGTGCAGGCAGGGGTAGCCAACCCGGACTGGACGCTGACCCTGCAGGTGATCTGGCAGACTTTCTTTGCCGGGGTTACGGTGGATGCCGGCGATGCGGCTCTCAATGACCTGCTCTCAGGCGGTGGCATGGCTTCCATGATGAACACGGTCTGGCTGATCATGTGCGCCATGACGTTTGGCGCAGTCATGGAAAAAGCCGGGCTACTGGCGCGTTTGATCGAGGGGCTGCTGGGGATGGTCAAGGGCGCTGCCGGGTTGATCACCGCGACCCTGGCGACCTGCTTTGGCAGCAATATCCTTACCGCCGATCAGTACATCTCCATCATCATGCCCGGGCGCATGTTCCGCGAAGCCTATGAGAAAAAAGGGCTGGCCCCGGTAAACCTGTCCCGTGCGCTGGAAGATGGCGGCACCATCACCAGCCCGCTGATCCCCTGGAATACCTGTGGAGCCTACATGCAGTCGGTGCTGCTGGTGCCGGTGACCGATTACCTTTTCTATGCGTTCTTCAACCTGATCAACCCGGTGCTGGCGCTAGCCTATGCCTGGCTGGGGATCAAGGTACTGCGGTTGACCCCGCCGCAAGCAGTGGCCACTACTCCTCGTTGAACAACAGCACCAGGGTGCCGCCGCGCAGCACGCTACCGTAGTTCAGGTTGATGCCGATGCCCACGTTGTCCACGAAAGGGATTCCCCTTTTTCGCAGGTCCAGTAACCAGCCAACCCCGGCTTCGTAGTAATAGTGGTTACCCAGCGGACCATCCAGATCGCCGCCCAGATCATACCGTGAGGCCTGCAGCCAGACATTCTGGCCGGACAGTATGCGGGTGACAAAGGGGTGGCGCCAGCGGACGCCGTTGGACCAGTACCAGGCTTCCGGTTGCACATCGTGGGCGGATTCTCCGGTGTTATAGGTGCGCCCATGCATGTAGTGAAAATCACTGATCAGCTTCAGTTCTGCGCCGCGCCCGTCGACAAACCAGGTGGCACGAACATGGGGTTCGGCCTGCCAGGCATTGGCGCGATAGTTGGTTATCAGCCCATCGGCCAGCGGTGCCAGGGCCTGGGATTCCGGGGTGTTGAAATCCGTGTCATTGCGGTAGCGCTGCCAGAGCAGGTTCATGCCTGCGGCTAGGCCGACATGATCATTCATCCGGTGACGGACTTCCCCACCCATGGACAGTGTGGTCACTGAGCCGTCGATCCTGTCCTCCACGCGTTGGTCGGGGCTGACCAGTCGGGTCTCCTGTTGCTGGCCGAGGTAAGCGGCCTTCACGCCAAGCACCAGGGTATTGCTGTCTTCCCCCAGTGGCCTGCTCCAGGTGTAGGGGATGGACAGGGTGGTAAGGCGCTGGCGAAGTTCCTGGGCTTCCAGTGAACCCAGGTTTTCATCCTCGAAACCGATGTAGTTGTTGGGATCGAAATCCCAGAAGCCGAAGCGTACGGCATTGCCGCCGGTGAGAAGGGCGGCGGTGACATAGTTTTCTGCCAGGCTCAGACGGACGGCCTGGTCCAGTGGCGTGGCCGCTTGGGACGGTGCGGTAAAAACCGCGAGAACAAAAAGCAGGAGCGCGTGTCGGGCCATGACCGTTTCAGGTTGCCACTTTGGATCTAGTTAACCACAAAATTCGCTCCCACAGGTGAGCTTCGCGGCGGCAGAAAAAAGCCGCCCCGACATTCGTCTGGCGCGGCTTTTTGTGTTCACTCTATCTCCCAGCCGCTTTCGCGTTGTTGCCCCAAGCGTGTTGCGCGCAGCGTCTCTCGTTACGGCAGCAGCGACTCCAGCTTGAGCTGTTCGTCATAGGTTTCCCGCTGACGCACCACAAAGGCCTGGTCGCCATCCACCATGATCTCGGCGGGGCGGTTGCGGCTGTTGTAGTTGCTGGCCATGGCGAAGCCGTAAGCGCCGGCGCTGCGCACGGCCAGCAGGTCGCCGGTTTCCAGGGACAAAGCGCGGTCCTTGCCGAGGAAGTCGCCGGTTTCGCACACCGGGCCGACGATATCCCAGTTACGGCAATCGGCGTCATGGGGTTTCACCGGCACGATATTTTGCCAAGCGGAATACAGGCTCGGGCGAATCAGATCGTTCATGGCGCCGTCGACGATGGCAAAGTTCTTGTGCTCGGTGGGCTTGAGGAACAGTACCTGAGTAATGAACAGGCCGGCGTTGGCGGCAATGGAGCGGCCCGGTTCGATGTGTACGGGCAGCTCGCCGGGGATGTGCTTGAGCAGGGCCTGCACATACGCTGAACGGTCTGGCGGAGTCTCGTCATCGTAGGTGACGCCCAGGCCACCGCCCAGATCCAGATGATGGATTTCGATGCCGTGCTCCTGCAGCTGGGCCAGCAGCTTTAACACCCGCTCTAGCGCATCTTCAAAGGGCGCAAGCTTGGTCAGCTGGCTGCCGATATGGCAGTCGATGCCGAGGATGCGGATGTGCGGCATCTCGTGGGCGCGCTGATACAGGGCCGGCGCCTTGGTGATGTCCACGCCGAACTTGTTGTCTTTCAGGCCGGTGGAAATATAGGGGTGGGTCTGGGCGTCCACATCCGGGTTCACCCGAATGGCGATGGGCGCTTTGCGGTCCAGTTCGCCGGCCACCAGATTGAGCAGTTCCAGCTCGGCGGCGGATTCCACATTGAAGCAGTGGATGTTGGCTTTCAGAGCCGCGGCCATTTCATCGGCGGTTTTGCCCACGCCGGAAAAGACGATCTTGTCCGGGTCGCCACCGGCGCGCAGCACCCGCTCCAGCTCACCACCGGAAACGATATCGAACCCCGCTCCACACCGGGCCAGCACATTCAACACCGCCAGGTTGGAGTTGGCTTTCACCGCGTAGCACACCTGATGAGGGTGGTCGCCGAAGGCTTCATCGAAGGCCAGATAGTGACGCTCCAGAGCCGCACGGGAATACAGGTAGAGCGGCGTGCCGAAGCGATCCGCCAGCTGTTCTACGGGAAGATCTTCGGCGAATAGCTGGCCGTCACGGTACTGAAAGGGATCCATGATTATTCCTGTGCGGACGCGTTGGCGTCGTCTTCGTCTTGGGTGTCGTCACTGTCTGTGGCGTCGGCTTGCGCCGCCTGGGCGTTGCCTGTCGGAGCGGCGGCGCTGCGTTCCTGGTCAAAATACAGCGGACCTTTCTGGCCGCAGGCGGCCAGTAGCAGGAACAGTAACAGGCTGAATGGGCGCATGGGATACTCCGTTTGCTGGAGGGGGAGTATAACGGTTCGGTACTGCAATGGCAGCCTGCGCCCTCCTGCGGTTTGGGTGTCCGATAACGCCGCTTGAGAAAAAAGCGGTCCGGTTTACTATCAGTGAATAGTCTGCCCCGCGTGGACACATTTCTGCTGATCTTTTCGCCCCTTCACTCGTACTTGCCCTGCCTGAGCCTGGATACCCCGGCACGCGGGTAGACGTGTATGCGTGGGGCATTTAACCCTGTAAGGAGAAAGCCATGGCGTTACCGGCCATTACCGTTTCACGTTTGGATGTTGCGCGCTTGGAGGCATTATTAGCGACCGCCCATGGCGAGGTGGCCGAAGGCCTGGAAGAGGAGCTGTTGCGTGCCACGGTGGTGGCCCCCGAGGCAATGCCGGCGGATGTGGTGACCATGAATTCGCGGATTCGCTGCCGGGAACAGGGGCGTGGGCGGGAAATGAGCCTGACGCTGGTGTATCCGCAGGATAGCGGGCCGGAGAAAGTGTCCGTGTTGGCGCCGGTGGGGGCAGCGCTACTGGGGTTATCGGTGGGGCAAAGCATTGACTGGCCGGCGCCCAACGGCAAGACCCTGAAACTGGAGATTCTCGCCATCGAGTATCAGCCAGAAGCCAACGGTGAAGATCTGGCGTAGCACGGGGCAGGGACTGCTGTGCGGGTGTGCTAACGGCTACGCCGTTGCCCGGAACGAAAACGCCACCGGCTCCAGAGAGTCGGTGGCGTTTTTTTATCGTACGGCGCCTTCCGAAGAAAGCGCTCGTTGCGGCGCGTTAGTGGCTGGTGTTGTCCAGCGCTTCCCGGGCGCGGGCCACGGCGGCGCGGACCTGGTCGGGGGCGGTGCCGCCGATGTGGTTACGGGCGCTGACGGAGCCTTCCAGGGTCAGCACCTCGAAGACATCCTCGTCGATCTGGTCGCTGAATTGCTTGAGCTCGGACAGGGACATGTCGCCCAGATCCTTTTTCTTTTCTACGCCGTAGGCCACGGCCTTGCCGACGATCTCGTGGGAGTCGCGGAAGGCGATGCCCTTGCGCACCAGGTAATCGGCCAGGTCGGTGGCGGTGGCGAAACCACGACGGGCGGCTTCGCGCATCACTTCCCGGTTGGGTTCCAGGGCCGGGATCATGTCACCAAAGGCGCGCAGGCTGCCCTTGAGGGTATCCACGGCGTCGTACAACGGTTCCTTGTCTTCCTGGTTATCCTTGTTGTAGGCCAGCGGCTGGCTTTTCATCAGGGTCAGCAGGCTAATCAGGTGGCCATTCACGCGGCCAGTCTTGCCGCGCACCAGTTCCGGCACATCCGGGTTCTTCTTCTGCGGCATGATGGAGCTGCCGGTGCAGAAGCGGTCGGGCAGGTTGATGAAGTTGAACTGGGCGCTGGTCCACAGCACCAGTTCTTCGCTGATCCGCGACAGGTGGGTCATGGTCAGGGCGGCCAGGGCGCAGAATTCGATGGCGAAGTCCCGGTCGCTCACCGCGTCCAGCGAGTTTTCGCAGACGCCGTCGAACCCGAGCAGCTCGCAGGTGCGCTCCCGGTTGATCGGGTAGGTGGTGCCGGCCAGGGCGGCGGCGCCCAGGGGCATGCGGTTGACCCGCTTGCGGCAATCCAGCAGGCGCTCGCGATCACGTTTGAGCATTTCGAACCAGGCCAGAAGGTGGTGGCCAAAGGTCACTGGCTGGGCGGTCTGCAGGTGAGTAAAGCCGGGCATGATGGTGGCCGCTTCGCGCTCGGCCAGGTTCAGCAGGCCGGTCATCAGGTACAGATACTGCTCTTCCAGAATCAGCAGTTCGTCGCGCAGCCACAGGCGGATGTCGGTGGCCACCTGGTCGTTACGGCTGCGACCAGTGTGCAGCTTTTTGCCGGTGATGCCGATCTTGTCGGTGAGCCGCGCTTCGATGTTCATGTGCACATCTTCCAGGGCCACGGACCACTCGAACTCGCCGTTTTCGATTTCCAGCTGAATTTCACGCAACCCCTGGATAATGGCATCGCGCTCCTCATCGGTGAGCACGCCCACTTCGGCCAGCATGGTGGCATGGGCCTGGGAGCCATAGATGTCCTGACGGTACATGCGGCGGTCGAAGTTCACACTGGCAGTGAATTCCTGCACGAACTGGTCGGTGGACTCGCTGAAGCGGCCGCCCCAGAGTTTGTTCTGCTGCTTGTCAGTCATCGTTCTTGCTCAACGCTTGGTTTGCGGGGGCGCAAGTATAGCAGGGGGAGACTATTCCTTGGGAGTGGCGGTTGGTTCAGGTATAACATCTTAATAATTAAGGGTCTTAGGAAGCAAATCACTCAATTGGACGCTCCCTGAGCAGTTTCAGCAGCCGCTTGTAGATATCCTCTCGGCGGTTGTTGAACCTGAATTCTGTCTCTTTCAAATGTAGATAAAACGTGTGTTTTGGCAAGCCCTTAAAGCGGCTCAGTCGCAGTTTCGCGTAGGCCCAGAAGGACTCAATGCCATTGATGTGGTTGCTGCCTTGTCCAACGAATTCGTTATCTGCATGCTGGACCCGGTAATGCTTCTCATAGCCGAGATCCACTAGTCCATCATAAGCACGCCAGCCATCTGTATGGACAACGCTATCCAGCGTCACTCTGCCTCTAACCACTTGTAATAGCGTCTTTTTCTTGGCGTCTGGAACGATCTCGGTGTAGACGTGCCCGTTGCGTTTGAACACGCCAAAAACGATTGTCTTGCCGCCTGCACCTCTGCCTCTCTTCCCTCTGATTCGTCTCGGGCCGAAATAGGATTCATCGAGTTCGACCTCACCAGAATACGGCGACTGCTCCTCGCAATATGCAGCGACCCGCCTTCGTATTTTGAGGTAAATGGCGTTCACAGAACGGAGACTTATACCGGTCAGCCTGGCAGCATCTGAAGCCGTCAGATCCATCGCAAACGCTCTCAGGAGACGCCGAAATCGGGCCTCACTGATCTTGGAAAATTTGTAGTAGCGGTTTTTACCTGTATTCATAGGCGCAAATGCATATTAGCATGCGATTTGCTTCCTAAGACCCATAATTAATAGCGAAAACCAACACAACATCCAAAAGCATGCATGTCTTAGGCTACACTGCTTCCGCAACTCGTTTTTCAATTATTCATTATTAACTATTCATTATTAATTTACTCTCATGCCTCTCACTTACTGGCTCGGCGTCGATACCGGCGGCACTTTTACTGATTTTGTTCTGCTGGGCGACGGTGAACCGCGCATCCACAAAGTACTGTCTACCCCCTCATCCCCGGAACGCGCCATCCTGCAGGGCATCACGGAGCTTGGCCTGAGTGATGCCATGGCCAGCGGGCAGTTAGCCATTGTTCACGGCACCACCGTGGCCACCAACGCGGCCCTGGAAGGCAAGGGCGCCCGCACACTGCTGATTACCAATGAAGGGCTGGAGGACATTCTCCGCATTGGCCGCCAGAACCGGCCAGAACTCTACAATCTGACGCCCCCCAGCAACGCCTCTGCGGTCAGCCTGCTGCCCGCGCTCGGCTGCCCGGCACGGCTGGATGCCGCCGGCCACCCCGTGACCCCGCTCACCGACGGTCACATTGCCACCCTGTTGAGCGCCGTCCGCGAGCTGGACCCGGAATCCATCGCCCTGTGCCTGCTGTTCAGCTACCTGAACCCGGAGCACGAACAACGGCTCAATGACGCCTTGCGTGATGCCGGCTTTGCGGTGAGCCCATCACACCAGATACTGCCCACCCGGGGCGAATACGAACGGGGCATGGCCACCTGGCTGAATGCCTGGCTGGCCCCCCGCGTCGCCGACTACTTGCAACGCCTGCAACAGGCCACGGCCCCCGCGCCACTGGCTATCATGCAATCCCACGGTGGCACCATTGCCTCTCAGCAGGCGGCCGATCTGGCCGTCAACCTGCTGCTGTCCGGCCCTGCCGGCGGGCTGGCCGCTGCCCAGCGACTGGGGCAGCAGCTGCAGCAACCGCAGCTGATGACCTTCGACATGGGCGGCACCTCCACCGATGTGGCCTTGCTTGATGGCGATATCCGCCTCACCCAGCAGGGCCACATTGGCCCCTATCCGGTGGCCGTTCCCATGGTGGACATGCACACCATCGGCGCTGGCGGCGGCTCGCTGGCCTATGTGGATGACGCGGGCCTGCTGCATGTGGGCCCGCAATCCGCTGGTGCCGACCCCGGCCCCGCCTGCTACGGCAAAGGCGGGCAACAGGTCACCGTCACCGATGCCAATGTGGTGCTGGGCCGGCTACAGCCGGACTTTGCACTCGGTGGCTCACTGGCGCTGGATGTGCCCGCCGCGGAACAGGCCATGGACAGGCTCGCCCAAGCCCTGGGCCTGACGCGCCAGCAAGCCGCCGACGGGGTACTGGCCCTGGCCAACGAACACATGACCCAGGCGCTGCGGGTGATCTCCATCCAGAAAGGCTTCGACCCCGCAGACTTCGCACTGATGAGCTTCGGTGGCGCCGGCGGCCTGCATGTCTGCGCGCTGGCCGACAACCTGGGCATGACCCAGGCCATCGTGCCGCAACGGGCAGGTGTCCTGTCCGCCGAGGGGCTGGTCTACGCCCCGCGCAAACGGGAAATGCTGCAGGCTCTGCCAGCACAGGTGGACGAATCCCTGTTGGACGAGCGTATTGCGCAGCTGCAACAACAGGGCCAGACAGAACTGATGGCCGAAGGCGTCAGCGCAGACCGGATTCGCCACCGGGTATTCGTGGACATGTGCTACCGGGGGCAATCTTCCGTCCTGCAGATTGACTGGGGCCCCACGCTGGCCGACCGGGAAAGCCGCTTCCATACCGCCCACCAGCAACGCTTTGGTCACCAGCTGGGGCTCCCCGTTGAGCAGGTCAACCTGCGCGTCCAGAGCCAGGCCCAAAGCAACCCGCCAACCCAGCCGGACCGCCATACCCGGAGCGCGTCAGCAGAACGCCACATTACGCTACCAGGCATGCACACAGCGGCGGCCGTGTATAACCGTGAATCACTGGGCGCCGGCCAACGCATCACCGGGCCCGCCCTGATCTACGAAGCCGTGGGCACCACCTGGCTGGCCGCAGACTGGCATGCCACCGTCGATCCCCAGGGCCACCTGTTGTTACAGCGCAACGCATAACGGCCGCAGCAGCCATCCGTCAGTCAACAGGCACCTTTGGGACCCTGATTGGCCGTAAAGTCCGAATTTGACCCATTTAGTGTCTTATGCCCGTCATCCCGGGTAGGGCACAATAGCGGCTCCGTCTTTTTACTGTGCGACATCTATGCTGAATTATCTGAGTGAGGGCCTGCTGGCTCCGAGTCTCGGTGCCCTGGTGCTGATCACCCTGGCCATGACCCACGTGACCATTGTCAGCGTCACCGTCTACCTGCACCGCTATTCCGCGCACCGGGCGCTGGACATGCACCCGGTGCTCAAGCATTTCTTCCGTTTCTGGCTGTGGCTCACCACCGCCCAGAACACCCTGGAGTGGACCGCCATCCACCGCAAACACCACGCCAAGTGCGAGACCGAAGAGGACCCGCACAGCCCGGTGGTGAAAGGCATTCGTAAAGTACTGAGCGAAGGGGCCGAACTGTACCGCGAAGAAGCGGAAAACGAAGAGACCCTGAAGAAGTATGGTGCTGGCTGCCCGAACGACTGGGTGGAACGCAACGTCTATTCCCGTTTCCCCATGGGCGGCATTGCCCTGATGGCAGTCATCGACCTGCTGCTGTTTGGCGCCGCCGGCATTACCGTGTGGGCCGTACAGATGATCTGGATTCCGCTGTTCGCCGCTGGCGTCATCAACGGCCTGGGCCACTACTGGGGCTACCGGAACTTCGAGTGCGCCGATGCGTCACGGAACATTTCGCCCTGGGGCATCCTGATTGGCGGCGAAGAGCTGCACAACAATCACCACACCTATCCAAATTCCGCCAAGCTGTCCGTACGCCGCTTTGAATTTGATGCCGGCTGGGCCTGGATTCGCCTGTTCGAAATACTGGGACTGGCCAAGGTGAAAAAAGTCGCGCCGAAACCGGCCTTGGAGAAAAGTGCCCACGGAATTGACCTTGATGCCCTGCGCGGCGTCATGCAACACCGTTTTCAGGTTATGCGTCATTACCGCAAAACCGTGATCACCCCGGTCTTCAAGCAGGAACAGGCTCGCGCCTGTGACGCCACACGCGACCTTTATGCCCGCGCCCGAGCCCTGTTCCATCGCGACACCACTCTGATCAAACCGGGCCAAGAAAAGCGCCTGCAGAAGCTGACGGAAAGCAACGAAACCCTGCACGCCATCTACCAGTTCCGCCTGCGTCTGCAGGACATCTGGTCCCAGACCAGCCGTAATTCGACAGAAATGGTGGAAGCGTTGGAGCAGTGGTACCACGATGCCCGCGAGTCCGGCATTGCCGCCCTGCAGGATTTCGCCGATCAGCTGACCCGTTATCGGCCTGCTACCACGCAACACTGACACTCAAAATCAGGTGGCCAAATTCACTATGCCACTACATTTTTCATCTCGCCAAGATGAGCAGAGCCGATCAGAATCAACAGAGCGCCCGTCGCCACCCAGCGCACGAAACGTTCATGGCAACCCGATCGCCTGTGGCGTTAGTCTGGCGGCTCAATACCTTCAATTAAATGGATGCTCTGAGTCACAGATAAAAGCTGCAGGCGACTCTCGCCAAGCGATAACCCAAGAGCGTCAAGCAAAGGTTCAAGTACGCCGGTTACAATTGGCTGAAGGATCCCTCTAAGCAATCCCGTCAGCGGTGATAGCACCCCGCCAAGATCGATACCCAACAGTTCTATCTGGGTATCGTCCAGCAAATCGTCCAAGGCATTGTTCACCGCATCATCACTGCCACCCAACGACACAGCCGGCTGTGGTTGCGGGTCGAAGAGTTCCACATCAAAGAAGCTCCGCTGATTCCAGCTCCCCTCTCCTGGGTCACTCTCACCTACCTCCGCTTCCAATACGGATAGCCCCACGCCCAGCAGGTTGACATCCAAATCCAGATTTCCTGTTAGCGCCAACAAACTCGGTCGACCACGGACATGTATATCCACCTCATTTTCATTACCCCCTTGGGCACAGCGTGCTGCTGTCAATTCCGCCTCACCGCTCGCGACATTCAGCTCCAGATCAATGTCGCCCTCCAGGGTCAACAACACGGGAATACCCGCATCCACCTCAATGTGCACCTGCGCCCCTATATCTCGCGACCGCAATCGGGGCCAGCCCCAGTCCCCGGTATCCTCGTCTTCTATACGACGGGCAGCTGAGGTCAGGGATGCCGGCGCTTGGTCGATTTCTAAAGTCAGTGTCAAAACTTCAACCCCTAACCCGGAAAGAAGCGGGCCCACGATCGTCGTCTCATCCAGCAAATCAATATCGATACTGGTTGGCAACGCTGCCCCGACATTCATCACCAGGGCATTCACCACACCAAGCAAAGGCACCTTGGACCCCGGAGGAATGCTGGATTGCTCAATCCCGGAAAAAATGTCAGTCAGGTCCACATTTGTGCCCACCAAAGTTGATGATATTTGCTGCAAACCACTGCTCGCTCCATCAAGTCCACCGACCACCCCGAGCGCATTCACAACAACATTCGCTGCCTCTTCATCTCCCAAGAATTCCTGAAGAGGTGTATCCCCCGCCAACTCAGATAGCAACTCCTCTATATCGATCAGCGTATTGCCAAGCTCATTAAACTGAAGCGCAGACAACGAAACAGGAGCCCCGAGTATTTCCGAAAAAACAGCGTTAAGAAGAGCCGACTGGGTAGTATCCAAATCGGCAGCAAAGCTTTCCATGGATAATGAGGCGACAACCTCCTTGCGTGCCACAGCATGCGCCACCATGTCATCTTCTACTACAAACGCAAGGAGGCCGCCCACTGGGCGGCTCAAGGTTATCGCCACACCATTGCTACGCCTTGCATCACCATTGACGGAGGAAACCACATATTCTCCCATCGTTGATTCCACAAGCACACGCTGCGCGGCCGCAACCGTCACTTCACTATCAGGGAAAAAGCTATCCAGGTCACTCTGCGCAGTCCCTGGATCAAACACAGCCAGCTCGCTTCCAAAACAAGCCTGCCCCTCGTCCACCATTCTGGTAGCCAGAGAATTGGCCATGGTCTGCAATTGGCGCTTCTCGTGATACAGCCTGGCACCATCCACCACCAAAGCCGCCATCATAAAAATAAAAAACAGCGACACCACCCAAGTCAGGGCAGTGCCGTGCTGCTTTTGTTTTATAGTTGAGGAAATCATGGTGGCCTCTCCACTGTTTGATAATGGAGGGAGGGAGTCATGGCCAGATCAAGATCGCAACCGGGCAGTTGATTACCCTCTCCCTGTTCCTTTTCTCTGGAGAAAAGGAACGTCTATTCTGTTATAGCAGGCGGCTATGATGCCCCTCGCTTGAGAATGATGGCGGTCATGCTCCTTTGAGCATGGCCGCATCAAATAGCGTTAGTTGTTCTGTTTCAGTGAGTTTGCCCGTTCCTGCAAACTTTCCGGAATACTGGATTTGAAGGTATCACCAATACGCCGCTGGCTATCTACATACAGTTGGGCCGGGAGCTCACTGCTTTCGGCCACCGGTGTTTTTCGTTGCTGCTCCAGTAACCAGTCCGTCACCGTTGCGCGCTGCGGATTGGAAACCGTTTCCGAAAGACCGAATTCATAACTGCTATCTGCAACTACCAGGCCGCTCAGCATCAAGGCGGCACCTGCAATCATCCACTTTTTCATGGTTATTTCTCCATCTGCCCGGCCAGTTTTTTGGCGTAGGCCAGCTCGTCATCCGTGAAATGGTAGGTTTCCTGCAACAGCTCCAGGCCAGCCTGGTTATGGCCCAACAAATAGGCGACAGCCAGGTTCTGCCGTGATTGGCCGTTACCATTTTGCAATTCCAAGGCCGTACGCAGATGATATTGTGCGTTGTCATACTGGCCAGCCAACAACAACGCGTATCCATAGTCATTACGCACCGCTGCGGAGGCGGGAGACAGGTTTACCGCCGTTTCAAAATCACCCAGCGCCTTATCCAGGTTGTTTTGTTTCAACGCGATCATGCCCAAACCGTGAAACGCTTCGCCGCTTTCACATTTGTCACGCATGGCGGTAAAAACCAGAGAGGCACGTTGTAAATCTCCGTTTTTTGCCAGTAACTGCCCATAACGCTGCCAGTATTCCTGGTTGCTCTGCACACTCTCCTGGAGGTGAGCCAGTGCCGCATGGTTTTTGCCCCTGGCCATCAGAGTATCCACCATTTCCAGCACGACCCGATGCTCAGGATCCACATCCGCTGAACAACGCACCTTGGGATTGAACGAGGCAACATCCGCAGTCACCGGCGCCGGCGTCCGGTGTGCACAAGCGCCCAACATCAGCGCCATACTCACCATGATCCCTGATTTTTTCCATTCCATGTCTTGCTCCTGCTTCCAATCCCGAACTAGCGAGTTAACGCCTGCACAATATTGATCCCCGCTGGACCACCAATGATGATAAATAGCGCTGGCATCATGAATACCATCATGATCACTGTCATTTTTGCACCAACCCTGTTCACCTGCTCTTTCACCCGGCTTCTTTCCACATCCAAAGCCTCATTAATCAATTGCTCGATACTTTCGGTGATCGCACCGCCCAACGCCCCGCTCTGTTTCAGCAAACGGGTCAGGCTATGAAGGACAGGAATATCTTTCCCTTCGCCAATATCATCCAGCGCCGCGCTGCGATCCGCGCCACTTTCCATCAGGCGATTGAAACGGTCCAGACGAAAAGCCAGCCCTGGAATCAACGGCCTTGCCTGTAGCGCGGCAACGCGGAAGCCCCGCTCAATGGTTAGACCCGCCTCCAGCAGCATGGCCAGCATCTGTGCCAACTCGATGGCTTCCAGATTTTGCTGATAACAGGCTTTCCCTGCCAAACTACGGATATAGCGCCTGGAGCCGATAAAGCCGATGACACCCAACGCCATCGCACCCAGAAAGCCAGCCAACAATGCCCCCAGCAATAGCAACATGACCGGGAGTAGCCAGCATGCCAGCAGATAAATACCTTGGATTTTTTCCGGTTCCCGCCCCGTTATTCTCAGCGCCTTAAACACTTCCTTATAGTCATCGCGCATAAAGGGGGATGCAGTAAGTCGTGATGAAATCCCCTCCATCACCACATTTCGAGCCTCGGGTTCCGCGCTGGCGCCGCGCTGATTCAAACGCTCCAATACCCGGCGACGCTGCTCCCAGCGTCCTGCCTGCACCAACGCTAACCAGCATGCGACAACAGCAAACAACAAGGCGAGCAGGTAACTAGCCACGGCCCACCCCCTGCACCATGCGGAAAATAATCATTGTTCCCACCACGATCAGACCAATAGAGACCGCCAACATCTTGTGCCCAGTCTCTGTTCCCAGCAAAACATCACGGAAGCTCTCGTTCATGGCAATCAATCCGGCACCAATTCCCATAGGCAGGATGGCAAAAGCCACCGCCGTAAAACGGGTTTCCGCTGTGGCCGCCATGAACTCCCTGCGCATTTCCTGCTGGGAACGTAATGACTGAGAAACCTTCTTGAGAACAGGGCGAATGGAGCTACCAAACCTGCCGGATGTCCGTAACGCGACAGCCACGAACACCAGCGGCGGAACCTTGTACAGCTTGGCGAAATCATCCATTAGCCAGGTATAATCCCGCCCAGCCTCTACCGCGCTGCGCAAGCGGAAGGCAAGCGGCTCGAACACTGGGGCAGCATCATTGAAAGAGTCCACCAACGCTTGCTCCAATGATCGTCCTGCGTCCACGCCCCGGATAACATCATCGATGGCCCCTGGGAGGCTTTCAAATACCGTACGGCGGCGGCGCTGATAACGTAGATTCCAGTAAAGCACGGCCAGCAACACCGCCACCGCCGGCACCAAAAGGGCAAACAAAACGCCAACCAGCACCAGCACCAGCAAGGCCGCCGCCACCACACCAATCGCCAGTAACAGCAGAGTAGACTGGCCCAGCTCCAAACCCGCTTTCAGTTGCAACCGCTCAAAGCGCCCACCAACCAATTTGACATCCCGCTCCACCGGCGAAACCTCAACCGCTTTACGATTCAGCCGGGCATTCACATGTTGCTTTTCTGCTTGCCGAGCACGCACACGCAACAACCACCACTGACCAATCAGCAGCAACACGGCCAGAATGGCCAGGTTTCGCGCTGCGGTTAACAGGGTATCTGCGTCCATTACGCACTCACCCCCTCTTTGCTTCTGTACAGATATTCCAGGTGATACGCCTCATTCTCTGTAGGCGTCAGCGCAACCACTTCGCTCACTTGCCGGCGGCCATCCGGCAAGCGAACCAGTTGAATAATCATGTCCAGTGCCGAGCCAATCAATCGGCCAATCGCCTGCTCACTGGCTTCATAGCCACTCACCGCCAACAGCGTTTCAATACGCACCAGGGCATCCCGGGTGCCGTTGGCGTGGATGGTGCTCATTGAGCCTTCGTGGCCGGTGTTCATGGCTTGCAATAATTCGATAATTTCGCTGGACCGTACCTCACCCAGGATGATTCGGTCAGGCCGCATACGCAGCGCATTCACCACCAGTTCTCTGGCGGAGATACGCCCTTTCCCTTCGGTATTGGCAGGCCGCGTTTCCAGCCTAACCACATGTTGGTGGTTCAAGACCAGTTCCGCAGAATCCTCAATGGTGAGAATCCGCTCGTTACCGGGAATATACTGGCTGATCAGGTTCAGCATGGTGGTTTTACCGGTGCCTGTGCCACCGCTGACCAGAATGTTTCGGCGGCTCTGCACCGCATTGATCATTACCTGCAGACATTCTTCGGTCATTGAGCCGCTGCGGATCAGCTCTTCCGCGCTCAGGTGATGACGGTTGAATTTCCGAATAGAAATAGAAGGGCCATCCAGTGCCAACGGCGGAATAATGGCATTGACCCGGGAACCGTCCGGCAAGCGGGCATCCACCATGGGGCTGGCCTCATCAAGGCGACGGCCAAGCGGGGCCAGAATACGGCGAATCACCCTCACCACATGGGCATCATCGACAAAACGCGCCTGGGCCCTCTGCAACACACCCGAGATTTCCACGAACACGTTTTCCGGACCATTCACCAACACATCATTGATGCGGCTATCACGAAGCAGGGGTTCCAGCGGCCCGAAACCGGTTACCTCGTCAATCATATCACGGGCCAACTGACTCAAATCCTGCGTAGACAGGGGAATACGCCGCTCGGCGATATGCTGATGCACCGCACGGGTAATGGCATCATTGATACGGTTGCGATTACTTTTCGCCACCTCGATACCATCTTCATCCAGCTTGTCGACTACTCGCTGATGGGTATGCGCCTTGAGCTGCTGATATTCTTCGTCGATACGTCCGGCCACAATGCGTCCTTTCTGGTTTCCCGTAGGGCGGGCATTTCCGTAGAAAATCGCTACCGCCCTTTTCCCTGCCACGGCGGAAATTGGCTAGCGCCAATTTCCGCCCTACGCTATTTTTCGCGCTCAACGGTTTTTCATGCCCGCTTTTTCTGTTTCTGTTCTACACCCAGCAACGCCGCCGCCAATGCACGAATTTTTTTGCTGTACGGGCTTTTTGCCGCACTTTCCTGCATCGGCATCCCCAGGTTGATCGCTTCCAGACGACTCTTCCAATCCATGGGCAACGCTGCTGCCACATCCAACCCTGTGCTTTCAGCGATTTCATCAACGCTGGGAGGGAGCGCGGATTCGTGGCCATCCAGAACCAGGTGTACATGGCTTCCTGAAGGCAGGTGCGGACGCCAATCGCCAACATGTTCTCGCACAGAACGCAATTGCACGACTTCCGGGTTCGCCGCTACCAGCAAATCCTTCACATGTACCCCGATGGATTTCACCCAGGCAGAGTGTTGTTCGCTGCCCACATTCAACACAATCAAGTCGAACATGTTCATCAACCGGGAAAGCGCAATAAACAAATCCGCACCTCGGTCTCCGAGGAAATCCCCCCCTTCTCCGCCTGCCAACAAGCGCAAACCGGGACGAAACTCCTCCAGAGCATTATCAATCAATGTCTGGTCCAGCGTATCCGGGCTGGAAAGAAGCTGGCCAAGATCAAAACTATTGTGTCCATCCAGATGAAAAATCTGATCATTTCGGCTGGCCACATCAATCGCCAGAATTCGGCTGGCCGCATTCGATTCTGACAGCGCCGCCGCCAGGTTCTGGGTAAGAAATGCCGTATCAACGCGGCGATCCACCCCCGCCACCAGCACAAGATTGCGCCGCTGGGAATGCAGTTCCTCTTCCCAATGAGCAGGGCGAACCAATTGATGGCGGCGAAGACGGTCACGCAATTCCGCCGCATCACTACCGACCACCACGCAATCACGCGCGCCTGCACGCATGCATTGCAGCAGGGTGTCCTGGTCCACCAGGCGACACAGAGCGACCACGGTAACCCAAGGCCGGGCATTGCTTAACGCAGTGATGACCGCCATTGCCTGATCCGCATCAGTCTCGGACACTTCCACCAGTGCCACCCCGGCGCTGGTAGCTTCCAGCAAACGCAGCACCCGCCCCAGGTCCGCACGGCTCACCTTTTCCAGACGCCCCACATCCTGTAACGCTTGATCCAGCCACGTCTCGGTGCCCGACTCTTCCACTACCGCCAGCAAACTTTCTTCAATCATGACCGCCCCCTACCAGCTCAGCCCATGGCGGACAGACTGCGAACCTCGGCGGGTTTCGGTCATCATGTCCAGCCACCCCGTGCTGCTATCGTGGTATCCCGCGCCCGGCAGCGTCCCCGGTGGCATGGTAGAAGACTTGGGAGACACAAGATGGGGCGTCACCACCATCACCAGCTCTTTGTCTTCTCGTTCAATTCGCCCGGAACGGAAGAACGCGCCGAGAACCGGCAAGTTGCCCAGCCCCGGTATGCGGTCACTGTTATTCACCGTATTACGGCTAACCAGGCCGCTAATAATGAAAGTTTCACCAGGCGCCATGGAGACGGTGGTTTCCGAGCGGCGAACGCGCAGGCCCGGGACCGACACGCCCCCGGTTTGCACACCGGAAGAAAAATCCAGCTCGCTCACTTCCGGCGCCACCTTGAGAATGATCTGGTTCTCGTCGATTACCGTGGGGGTGAGGGCCAGACCGACCCCAAAGTTCTTGAACTCAATCTGGATACTGTCGTTGTTGCTACGGGTAGGCACCGGGAATTCACCCCCGGAAAGAAAAGACGCAGTCTGGCCACTCAATGCGGTCAGGGAAGGCTCCGCGAGCGTGTAGGCAAAGCCCCCACTTTCCAGCGCACTGATAATGGTGGTGGAATTTTTACCAAAGCGGAACAGATTGAATCCATCAACGCCTGACGCACCACCGGGAGACACGATACCCGCCTCCGTGTTGCCACCATCAAAGATGTTCGAGTATTCAAAACCGAATGCATTCAGCTCACTGCGGCTGACTTCGAGAATGCGAATATCGGTCTGTACCTGGGTCCCAAACGGCAACGCGTTCCCCGCCGTCGCCGCGATCACTACGGTGCTGCGCATGGGCTGATCCATGCCACTCAGCCAGACCGACAACACCGACGCACCCTCTGTCTTGGCTGTGAGCAGCAGTTCGCTGGACGCGCTGACAGCCACTGCTGCAACGTCTGGATCAGACGTTGCCACCTTGGTGACCCGCCCAGGGAACGTCAGCACGCGCTGGTCTCCCGGCGCCATACGCAGCACTTTTTCCATGGACTCTTCGGCACCAGCCAGCATTGGAACCGTCAGCAGCGACAACAACGCCACCGCCAGCCACAACACCAGGGAACCGGGGATCAACTGCTGCCAACCTGACGCCTCTCGGCCTTTGTGCCTGGCTCGCTTTGCCAAACCCGCCGACACCAACTCCGTTCCTTCAGTGTACATAGGTGCTCCTTGATGTTGATCCTTCATAAACTTCCACTTTGTCGCCTTTGGGTGCGGCACGCCGAACCGGCTGACGCTTCTGCGGGAACAGAGTGTCGAGCTTGGTAGTGAGGCTGATGGCATCCTTGTCTTGCTCTTTTTTCGCCACCTTGTCACTGCCTTCCTCGTCACCCTCGGCTTCATCATGATCACGGGCTTCGCCGGCCATAGCCAAGCGCAGCTCGCCATTGCTGTCGGCCAGTAGCAAACGGGGCAAATCTTCACGGGGAATGGCCAGCACGGCGGTGCTGTTACGGTTACGGCTACGCTGCTCGCCTTCCTCGGTGGGGGCATCCTGCAAACGCCCTTTTACCGCCAGCACTTCGATACCATTGAGCAGAATCAGGGCGGTGGGCGCTTCGTCCTGGCCTTTACGGAAATGGGCCAGCACATCCACCAGGTCACCCGGCTCAAGCAGCCCGCCCACGGCGGAGGTGTTATCAATCGCCACGGCAAAGGCACGAAACCCGGCAGGCACGGCCTGGGCAAGGCGGTTGCTGGCTTCAAGATGGGATTTGGCAAGAATTTCGCCTTCGCGCACATTGCGTCGCAACAACTTGTCCGTGATCACGGTGTCGGCATCCACCGCAGCTGCCAGCGGGACTGACACCCCGACTTTACGAAAGTCGTCTTCGGTGATGGTGTCACCGATATTCAATTCACGGGTGGCCACCCAGTAGGAATGCTTGAGCGCCTCTTCGATCTGTTCTTCGGTGACTTGCATCACCATACCCGATGCGCCCCCTTCCGGGGGTGCCGGATCCCGGGCCAGACCAATCAACGCCAGAATGACCGCCACGACGCTAAGAATTAGCGCCGGCAGCATGTAGAGCCAACGAGCCCCCATGGACCTCTCCTTGGTTTGGTGTTGTTGCAGCCCGCAGCGTATTTCTCTCTGCAGGTTTTGTTCTTTTTACATGGCCAGGTTCCGTGAATCTCTCACGAAAACGCAATGCCCTCTCAATGGCTGTAGGAGGTTGCTTGCAGCCGAACGGTGCGAGATTCGCTTGCAAATACCCGCAGGGCACAGAGAGCTCCTACAGCAAAACTAGAACGTCACCCGGGCTTCGGCCATCAAACAGTCCGGCAGGGGCGGGAACCCATTAAAGAAACCCAATTGCCTGGGCGCATCCCCCCCGGCGGTGGCCATGCCATCAGGACAGTCCCCTTCCATCGGCACGCCCAAGGTGCAAACAATGCTCTCCGGCGTGCCTGCCTCAAACGAACAGACTGCGCTTGTCGGGACTGTGCCCAGAAACGCCAGATCCATCGTGGCCATTGCTGCATCCGCCAACGCTTCCGCAGCCACTTGCGGGTCAGCGGTTGCGCTACGATCCAGCGCCATTACCGCTGCCGTTGAGCGGTCCACGGCGACCTGCATCCGCACTTGCCAAGAGAACAGGACGCCGTAGACGCCGGCGGCGTAGATCAGGCTAAAGATTAGAGGGAACAGCAGCAAAAACTCCAAAGCCACCGCTCCCCTTTCGGTTTTTTTGGCAACCATGGCCTAGCGCCTTTTTAAGTACCACTGCCACCACTGCCACCACCGCCCGCGCCGGTGAAAGCATCCTCAATTGGCTGAAAAATAGCATCTATCGTGCCCTGATCCACAAAAGAAATACCTGCAACAACGATAACGACAATAAGCGCCACCAATACAATATATTCCAGCGCACTCGCCCCACGCTGATTCCGCGCCCGGCCAGGCAATTGTGTAAAAAGACGAACAAAAAGGGTTCTCAACATATCCATAGTGCTCTCCATGCATCTACTGCGTAGATTGTTATGTGAATAAAACGTGAACGTTTATGCACATATATGAATTAAATTTTGTTCAATGCTATGCAAACGTGACGGACCTCACAACTCTGAGCGTGTAGCCTTTTGTTGCGAAACATCCCGTTCCTGTAACGCTAGCACCGGCGCCGTTTTGTGACGTAGGTCAAACCTCTATTCGGGGCCGGAAAGACGACAGACGGCTTTTTTCCGCGCAGATTTGATATGCAACGCCATATACATGGGGCGGCACTTTTCGCCAGGCATAAAAAAACCCGGGAAATCCCGGGTTCTTTTATGTCCGCTGCCAGGCAGGCAAGCTAGAAGATCATTACTTGATCTTCGCTTCCTTGTAGGCCACATGCTTACGCACGACCGGATCATACTTCTTGGTTTCCATCTTTTCAGGATGGAGACGTTTGTTCTTGGTGGTGGTGTAAAAATGACCAGTGCCAGCAGAGGACACCAGGCGGATTTTTTCACGAATAGGACCGGCCATGGGTTAACTCCTTCTGTTAGCCTTAAACGCGATCGCCGCGAGAACGGATATCGGACAGTACAGAGTCGATACCTTTCTTGTCGATGATGCGCATACCTTTAGAGCTGACCCGCAGACGCACAAAACGCTTCTCGGACTCAACCCAGAAACGGTGGTGGTGCAGGTTCGGCTCGAAACGACGCTTGGTCTTGACGTTCGAGTGGGAAACGCGATTGCCCGTTACAGGGCGCTTACCGGTCACCTGGCAAACTTTGGACATTGTCTTGCTCCGTAAATCTTCTTGCGGGGGACGGTAGAGCCCCGGAAAAGGCGCGTTTTATACCAATCCACCGCTCAAGTTTCAAGCGAAATCTTGAATTAAAAGATAGCCGGACGCCAAACGCCTGAAGCCAGACACCAACCAAGCGCCGTCTTTTAGCCGCCAGCTAGCGCCAAATGCCAGAAAGACTCACCATGCTCTTTTTACATCTGACATCCGGCATCAAGCGTCAGGGGTTTTCACAATGCTCCGCGGGAGGCCAGGGATACCCAGCCACCATCCCCAATCACCAGATGATCGAGTACCCGGACCTCAACCAGCCCCAGCGCCTCCACCAACCGGCGCGTAATAGCATGATCCGACTGGCTGGGCTCGGCCACGCCCGACGGGTGGTTGTGGGCCAGAATGACCGCTGCGGCGTTATGCTCCATGGCCCGGCGCACCACCTCCCGGGGGTAGACCGCCGCTGCGTCAATGGTGCCCTGAAACAGTTTTTCGAAGGCGATCAGCCGGTGCTTGTTATCCAGAAACAGGCAGGCGAACACCTCGAACGGCAATCCGCGCAGTTGCGCCGTGAGTAACTGCCCCGCCTTGTCCGGGTTATCCAGCGGCTGCCCCCGTTCCAGGGGTTCTGCCAGATAGCGCCGCCCCAACTCCAGCGCCGCCAGCAACAGCGCCCGCCGGGCGGTCCCCATGCCCGGCAAATGCGCCATGCGTTCCGGGCTCAGGTCCAGCATGGCACGCAAACCGCCGCTGCCCGCCAGCTGCCGTCGCGCCAGATCCACCGCCGTCATGCCCTGCTGGCCAGTACGCAGAAAAATCGCCAACAGCTCTGCATCACTGAGCGCCCCGGCACCCCGCGCCAACAACTTCTCCCGCGGCCGCTCATCCGTCGGCCAGTCTGTTATGGCCATGGTTATACGCCCCACGCCTGAGGCCGGATGCCTGACGCTAAAAACGCCTCATCCTGCATACGGGTGATCAACGCTGACAACTGGGCGAACACCTTCTCCGTTTGTCCAATAAGCACGTTGGCACCGGCATATGCCAGCCTTGCGGCTATGGCAATCTGGGTCTCGAGCTCCAATAACGAGCCTCTGGCGATATAAAAGAACCGAAGCCGGTCAGCCTGCGAACCCCGCCCATAACCCTCCGCTATATTGGAGGGAACGCTGACCGACGCCCTGCGCATTTGACTAACGAGTCCAAATTGCTCGCTCCGTGGAAAATCCTGCGTGGCCTTATAGATCAATACCACGAGATCCATGGCGGACTGCCAAACCCGTATTTTCTCGTACGTCCTCACAATCTTGCTCCCTCTTTTGCGTCAGGCATCCGGCATGTGGCGTCCTGCCAACCGTCCTGCGTGCCGCGTCTCCTATACAGTGCTACTCTATGCAGCCTGACTTGATAGCAGCCTTGGCGCTGCAGCGGCAGGGGAGATTCGCCATGACTGCCGTCATCCAAACAAGGGTTTTTGCATGCAACGTCTGATGAACAAACGGGTCCTGCTGGGCGTCACCGGCGGCATTGCCGCCTATAAAGCCGCTGATCTGGTACGCCGACTGCAGGATGTGGGCGCACAAGTACGGGTGGTCATGACCCAGGGCGCCTGTGAATTCATCACCCCGCTGACCATGCAGGCCCTGTCCGGCCACCCGGTCCACACCACCCTGCTGGACCCCACCGCCGAAGCGGCCATGGGCCATATCGAGCTGGCCCGCTGGGCAGACCTGGTGCTGATAGCCCCCGCGTCCGCCAACTTCATGGCCCGCCTGGCCCACGGCCACGGCAACGATCTGCTCACCACCCTGTGCCTGGCCACCGGCGCCCCCATCGCCATTGCCCCGGCCATGAACCAGCAGATGTGGGCCGACCTCAGCACCCAGAAGAACCAGCTGATCCTGCAGGAAAAAGGCATCACCATTTTCGGCCCGGGCAGCGGCAGCCAGGCCTGTGGCGAAGTCGGCGCCGGGCGCATGCTCGAGCCACTGGAGATCATTCAGCAGGCCGCGGAAGTGTTCGACTACCAGCTGCTCACCGGCAAGCATGTGGTGATTACCGCTGGCCCCACCCGCGAATCCATCGACCCGGTGCGTTACATCACCAACAAAAGCTCCGGGAAAATGGGCTTTGCGCTGGCCGAAGCGGCCGCCGAAGCCGGGGCCAGGGTCACCCTGATTGCCGGGCCGGTGTATCTGCCCACCCCATCACGGGTAGAGCGCGTGGATGTGGTACGCGCCGTGGACATGTACGAAACTTGCATGGACGTGGTGGAAAAGGGCTGCGATGTGTTTATCGCCACCGCCGCCGTGGCGGATTACCGGCCCACCGTGACCGCCGACCACAAGATCAAGAAATCCACTGAGGAAATTCACCTGACGCTGGTAAAAAACCCGGACATCGTGGCGTCCGTGGCCGAGCACGCCAAGCGCCCCTTTACCGTCGGCTTTGCGGCGGAAACCCAGGACGTGATGGCCTACGCCCAGGGCAAACTGGTGAACAAGAAGCTGGACATGATCGCCACCAACGACGTGTCCGGCACCAACGTGGGTTTCAACAGCGACAACAACGCCCTCACGGTGATCTGGCCCAGCGGCCACAAGGTGCTGCCACTGGCCTCCAAGGCCCAGATCGCCAAGCAGCTGATCGAATTGATCGCGATAAGGTATAAGGATTGATAGCGCCAGACGCCCGATGCGGGACGCCTGACAAACAGTAAAGTCTGCCGGACGCCAGACGCCAAACACCGGATCCACGTTGAAACGCCTGTTTTGATGCTTGTCTGGCCTCAGGCTTTTGGCGTCCGGCGTTTAATCAGGAACTGATCAATGAAACTGCAATACCGGGTACTCGACGCCCGCCTTGGCGACAGCATTCCTCTGCCTCATTACGCCACCGACGGCTCCGCCGGGCTGGACCTGCGCGCCATGGTCAAGGAACCGATGACACTGCAACCCGGGGATACCGAGCTGCTGCCCACCGGCATGTCCATTTTCATTGACGATCCGGGTTACGCCGGCATGATCCTGCCGCGCTCCGGTCTGGGCCATAAGCACGGCATCGTGCTGGGCAATCTGGTGGGGCTGATCGACTCCGACTACCAGGGTGAGCTGATGGTGTCCTGCTGGAACCGGGGGCAACAGCCCTTCACCCTGGAGCCCGGTGAGCGCATCGCCCAACTGGTGATCGTGCCGGTCATGCAGGTAGAGCTGGAGCAGGTGGAAAGCTTCAGCGCCAGCGAACGGGGCGAAGGCGGTTTCGGTCACAGCGGGCGGCACTGAGGCCCGACACAGAAAAACACCAGACAAACAACAACCACAGCAGCACAAGCACGCACCACAGCGCGCACCACGACCCAACCACAATAATACCGTGGCAGCGCCGGGCAAGCGGAGGGGATATGGGGAACAAGAACGACAACAAGCAAGGCAAGTCCACCAGCGCCATGAAGCAGCTACTGCCTCTGGTTGCCGCCGGCATCGTGGCCGTGGTCGCCGCCACCGGCTGCCTCTACGCCTACCAGGCCAGCCAGCTGCAGCCCGGGCAACAGAACGCCCAGGCCCGGCTGCTGGCCCAATCACTGGCCAGCCAGGCGAACAACACCATCCAGGCCTCCCGCCAGCAGCTGGAGATCCTCAGCGACCGCAGCGATGTGAACAAGGCGCTCTCCGACGACAACCTGTCCAGCTTTAACGTACACCAGAACCAGTGGCTTCCCGATGCCACCGTGCAGCTTGTTCCCCGTCGCGGCGCAGACACCGCCCAGTTCAGCTACACCGCCCAGGAACTGCTCAAGAACGTCCGCCTGGGGCAAGAACCCGGCCCGGTGATCATTGCCGGCAAAACACCTCAGCTGGTCATGGCCCGCGCCACCAAAAACCAGACCGGCACCCTGCTGCTCACCCAGTCCCTGGCTCCCCTGGCCGCCGCCCTGCGCGCCGCCATGCCGGAAGGCAGCGCACTCAGCATAACCTACGGCGGCAGCCCCCTGTTCGATAACAAACAACAGGCCAACGGCGGCACCGCCCAGGTCAGCCAGGGTCCGGTTCAGGTTACCCTGACCCTGCGCGCCCCCGACGACAACAGCCTGATCGTCGCTACCCTGGGCATCGCCCTGGGTGTAGTCGTCATCCTGCTTTGCACCCTGCTGGTGAACCGGCTGCTGACCCGGGCCCTGCGCCAGGATGCCGCCGAACTGATTCGCTACAGCGATGAGCTGACGCGCCAACCCGGCGTCACCGCCCGCGACCATTTCCATTTCCCGCTCTTCACCAGCGTCAACGAGGCCTCCGCCCGCCTGGCCAAAAAACTGCGCGAGCGCGCCGGCCCCGCACGCCCCCAGGCCACCGCCAAACCCGATGCCCTGATAGTGGAAGAAAGCGACGACGACAGCATCCTGTTGATGGATGACGACAACGGCGGCGAGTCCCTGCCGGACAGTATTTTCCGCGCCTACGATATCCGCGGCGTGGCCGGCGACACCCTCACCGCCCAGGGCGTTTACCTGCTGGGCCGCGCCATTGGCACCGAAGCCGGCGAACTGGGCCAACAAACCGTGCTGGTGGCCCGCGATGGCCGCCTGTCCAGCCCGGAGTTAAGCCGCTCACTGATCAAGGGCCTGCTGGAATCCGGCCGCGACGTGGTCAACTTAGGGCTGGTGCCCACCCCGGTGCTCTACTACGCCACCGAAGTGCTGGAAACCCAAACCGGCATCATGCTCACCGGCAGCCACAACCCGTCGCAACATAACGGCCTGAAAATCGTCATGAACGGCGAAACCCTGCACGGCGATCGCATTCAGGCCTTCAAGCAACGCATCCAGAACAAGGCCTTCAGCGAAGGCAGCGGCCACGAAGAAGAGCGTGATATCAGCGACCGCTACCTGAACGATATCGCCAACGACATCGTGCTGGCCCGGCCCCTGAAAATTGCCATCGACTGCGGCAACGGCGTCACCGGCGAACTGGCCCCGCGGCTGTTCACCCAACTGGGCTGCGACGTGACGCCGCTGTACACCGAGATCGACGGTAACTTCCCCAACCACGCCCCGGACACCGGCAACCCGGACAACCTGGCCGACCTGATCCGTATCGTCCAGCAGGAAGA
This sequence comes from Alcanivorax sp., assembly GCF_002733835.1. Taxonomy (GTDB): domain Bacteria; phylum Pseudomonadota; class Gammaproteobacteria; order Pseudomonadales; family Alcanivoracaceae; genus Alcanivorax. Next base: position 40,932 of record NZ_NVWY01000003.1, on the reverse strand, counting down.
GCTGGACCTGGGCCTGGCGTTCGACGGCGACGGCGACCGCGTGGCCGTGGTCACCAACAGCGGCGAAATCATCTGGCCGGACCGCCTGCTCATGCTGTTCGCCAAGGACCTGCTCGGCCGCAGCCCCGGCGCCGACATCCTGTTCGACGTGAAATGCAGCCGCGCCCTGCCCGCCGTTATCCGCAAGAACGGCGGCCGGCCCTTGATGTACAAAACCGGGCACTCGCTGATCAAGGCCAAAATGAAGGAAAGCGGCGCCGCCCTGGCCGGTGAAATCAGCGGACATATCTTCTTCGCCGACCGCTGGTTCGGCTGTGACGACGGCGCCTATGCCGGCGCCCGGCTACTGGAAATTCTCTCCCTGCAGGACGACACCGCCGGCCAGGTGTTCGACCAGTTTAAGACCGGCATCACCACCCCGGCGCTCTATATTGATGCCAGCGATGACAACAAGTTTGCGCTGATCGATGGCCTTATGGCCCGCGCCGAGCAGTTCGCCGGTGGCCGCCCCACCACCATCGACGGACTCCGCGTGGACTTCCCTGATGGCTGGGGGCTGGTGCGCGCCTCGAACACCACACCCTCACTGGTGGCACGCTTCGAAGGCCGCGACGAAGAGGCACTGGAACGGGTCAAAGGCCAGTTCCGCAAACACCTCAAGGCGGTGGACGAGAGCCTTGAGCTTCCGTTTTGAGGTAGAATCATGCGGTTGGGGAGTTGAAAGTTTAAAGTTCAAAGTTCAAACGCGAAGATGACACCGCGCTAACCGGATGTTTTTTTACTCCGCGGTTTACCCTTAGTCGAAACGCGGGCACGGCCTCTGCAAACAGAAAACGCAGTGCCCGCGCTTTTCAACTTTGAACTTTAAACTTGCAACTTCCCGGCTATCGCTAATGCCCAAGGAGACCCCATGGACACCAACAGTGCCCACGACACCGCCCGGATTCTGATTGAGGCGCTGCCCTACATTCAGCGCTTTTCCGGCACCACCGTGGTGATCAAATACGGCGGTAACGCCATGGAGAACGAGGAGCTGAAGAACAGCTTCGCCCGTGACGTGGTGATGATGAAACAAATCGGCATCCACCCGGTGATCGTGCACGGCGGCGGCCCCCAGATCGGCGATCTGCTGGAGCGTCTGGGCAAGGAATCGAAATTTGTTCAGGGCATGCGTGTCACCGACCGGGAAACCATGGACGTGGTGCAAATGGTGCTCGGCGGCCTGGTCAATAAAGACATCGTCAACCTGATCCAGCACAACGGCGGCCAGGCCATCGGCCTCACCGGCAAGGACGGGCGCCTGATCAAGGCCCGCAAGATGGTACTCAAGGCCAGCGACGCGGACAGCCCGGAATTGCAAGCCTCGGAAATCATCGACATCGGCCACGTGGGCGAAGTGCAGGGCATCGATACCCGCATTATCGACCTGCTCGCCGGCAGCGACTTCATCCCCGTCATCGCCCCCATCGGCGTGGACGACAACGGCACCAGCTACAACATCAATGCCGACCTGGTGGCCGGCAAGGTGGCCGAAGTGCTGCGGGCAGAAAAACTGATCCTGCTCACCAACGTGGCCGGCCTGAAAGACAAACAGGGCCAGATCCTCACCGGGCTCACCACCGAACGGGTCAACAGCCTAATCAAGGACGGCACCATCTACGGCGGCATGCTGCCCAAGATCGGCTGCGCCCTGGAAGCAGTCCAAAACGGCGTCCACACCGCTCACATTATCGATGGCCGGGTGTCCCACGCGGTACTGCTGGAAATCCTCACCGACAAGGGGATCGGCACGCTGATCAGCAAAGACTAGCTGAAAGATGAAAGTTCAAAGTTGAAAGCGCGGCCAAACGTGTTTTTGGTTTTTAACGGCAGCAGCCCGCGCCCTTACCGGCAATCGCGGGCATGCCCCTGCAAAATCCACAGACTCAAACCGCGTTTCAACTTTAAACTTTTCACTTTCAACTAAACCTGCGGCGAGGGGGATTGCCGCGAAACGCTACAACAGTGAAAAACAAAACCGCAGTAACACGCCCGGGAACGTTGGGCGCGGTGCTTGCCTGTGATATACCTCTGGCACTCGCGTTGCAGCCAGAAGCTTGTTGCTTAGAACTGGGAACGATACTTCATGACCGATAAAAAACCGTCGCGCAAAGAGCAGATTCTGCAGTCGCTCGCTCACATGCTGGAAGCCGCACCCGGTGGGCGCATTACCACCGCCGGGCTCGCAAAAGAAGTGGGGGTGTCCGAGGCGGCGCTGTACCGGCATTTTCCCAGCAAGGCGAAGATGTTCGAAGGGCTGATCAGCTTTATTGAAGAAGCCATTTTTTCGCGCATCAACCGCATTATGGAAGACGGCAAGGCCAGTGATCAGGTAGAGCAGATTCTCACCCTGCTGTTGGCGTTCACCGAGCGCAACCCGGGGATTACCCGGCTGCTCACCGGCGACGCTCTCACCGGTGAAAACGCACGCCTGCATCAGCGCATTCAGCAGTTCTACGACCGGGTGGAAAGCCAGTTAAAGCAAGTGCTACGGGATGCAGAATTCAAGGAAGGGTTGCGCACCCAGGCGACCCCGACCATCACCGCCAACCTGCTGCTGGCCGTGGCCGAAGGGCGTATTGCGCAATTTGTACGTTCCGGTTTCAGGATTAAGCCAAGCCAGGACTGGCCAGCACAATGGGCGCTGCTGCAGCCCACCCTGTTTCGCTAAGCGCTCACCACGAAGGCGGCCTCAGCCGCCTTCGTTTTGTTGCTTCTCAATCGCCTCAAGCCGCTCGATAATCGGGGCGTATTGCTGGTTCGCCTGGTCGATTTCCTTGTCGAATTCCTGCAACTTGTTTTCCGCCGTTTTGATTTGCCTCTGCAGGCGATCAATCGCTTCCTTCACCGCCTCTGGCACATCCCGGCCCGCCCTTTCATTACGCGCTGCCGTGGCGATTTCGTCATCCAGCTTCATCTGCAACTGGGCAAGATTGTTCTCTTCATAGCTGATGCTCAACTCCAGCGCCTCGACCTTGCGATCGCGCGCCCGTACCGCATCTTCCGGGCCGGCATACAAGCGCAGCATGTCCCGGTCCTCGCGGGCCTGGCGAGCCCGCTGCATACGCAGGGCCTTGGCTTCTGCATCCCCCAGCGGAACCCCTTCAACCTGTTCCAGCACACGGCCGTGCTGATCCAGCAGCTGATAACCGTTACGGATCGCATCCATGGTCAGGGTTCGGTTCAGGTGCACCACACCGTCAGACGTTTGATGCCGGAAGTAGGCGCCATCCGGCATGCGCTCATTGGCGCGCTGCCCCGAGCGCGCCCACACTGACGAAGTCAGGATCAGCGCCATCAACAAGACGACGATTTTCATTATTATTGCACTCCATAACGCTCCCGGTACTCACGCATAGGCGCCACCATTGTCTGGCTGTCCGGTTGCTGTTCCAGCCAGTCGATAATATCACTCATGGTGACGATACATCCCACTGGCACCCCCAATGCTTGTTCCACTTCCTGAATCGCCGACAGGCCCTTGCCCGCTTCGGCAGGCTCTTTAGCGCATTCCTGCCGATCCAGCGCCACCATTACCCCCGCCATGGTCGCGTCAGTCTTTTCGAACAGCGTCGCCACTTCGCGAATCGCCGTTCCCGCTGTAATCACATCATCTATCACCAGCACCCGGCCCTGCAATGGCGCACCGACCAGCCAGCCGCCCTCGCCATGGTCCTTGGCTTCCTTGCGGTTGAACGCCCAGGGGTAATCCCGGCCATGGTGCTCGGCCAGCGCCACGGACACCGCCGCTACCAGCGGGATGCCTTTATAGGCCGGCCCGAACAACATATCGAATTCCAGCCCGGATGCCATGATCGCATCCGCATAATAGCGACCCAGCCGAGCCAGGGCCTCGCCGGTGTTAAAAGTGCCAGCATTGAAGAAATACGGGCTTTTGCGCCCGGACTTCAGGGTAAATTCCCCGAACTTCAACGCCTCACGCTCTTCGGCAAAGCGCAGAAAATGCTTCTTGTAGTTCTTCATACTCAAGCCTGTGTACTAGCCAGTCTGTTCGCAACAGCGCGAAACCGCGCCACCACAGCGACACGGCCCGCCTTTCTCTCTTGGCGTGTTACCAGCCCAGCGCCACCTGCTGGGCCTTGATGATCTCGCCAATGCCCTTTTCCGCCAGCCCCAACAGACTGTCAGACTGCTCACGGGTAAATGGCGCGCCCTCTGCGGAACCCTGAATCTCGATAAAGCCGCCCTGCTGGGTCATCACCACATTCATGTCGGTGCCCGCATTGGAGTCTTCGGCGTAATCCAGATCCAGCACCGGAGCATCCTCGAACATGCCCACGGACACCGCGCCCACCAGGCCAGTCAGCGGGTCACTCTTGATCTTCTTGGTTTCCAGCAGGTGGGTAAAAGCATCCACCAGCGCCACACAGGCTCCCGAAATGGAGGCGGTACGGGTACCACCGTCTGCCTGAAGCACATCACAATCCAGATAAATGGTGCGCTCGCCCAGTTTGCTCAGGTCCACCGCCGCACGCAGGGAACGGCCGATCAAACGCTGGATTTCCAGCGTGCGTCCGCCCTGCTTGCCTCGTGTCGCCTCACGGCCGGAACGGGTGTGGGTGGAACGCGGCAGCATGCTGTATTCCGCGGTCAGCCAGCCCTGACCTTTGCCCTTCAGGAAGCGCGGCACACCCTCTTCCACGGACGCGGTACACAGCACCTTGGTGTTCCCGAACGCCACCAATACGCTGCCCTCGGCATGAACGGTGTAGTTGCGGGTAAAGCTCAGTTCACGCAGTTGGTCGGGGGCTCGGCCGGATGGGCGCATGGAATCTCCTGGTAGTCTTGGAATCAAAAGGGCGACCATTGTAGCAAACACCGGCGCCAATGCCTGCCTTGCACCCAACCCCGTCTCGACTAGACTAGGGAGCCCGGCACCGCCCGCGGTGTTTCATGCCGCAGGCGCCTGCCTGCAGGCGAAAAGACAGTCCCGAGTGACGAGAAGCGAGTTTCGAAAGGCAAGACTTGATATTGGGAAAGCCGGGGGTTCGCAACTCGTGACTCGATACTCGCTTCCGGCATTGCCTTTTCGCTTGCAAGCAAGCTCCTACAGGGCACGAACACCGGGACATTCCATGGCCAACACAGAGGTTCACCATGATTTGCAGCATGACCGCTTTTGCCCGCGCCGACCGCCCGCTTGAAGGCTACGGCCTGGTCTGGGAAATCAAGGCCGTGAACCACCGTTACCTGGAAATCAGCCCACGTCTGCCCGACGCCCTGCGCTCACTGGAAAACACCGTGCGCGAACGCTGCCGCAAGGCCCTCGCCCGGGGCAAGGTGGAAGTCACCCTGCGCTACCAGCAGGACGCCAGCGACGCCGACCTGGAACTGAACGAGCCCCTGGTCAAACAGCTGTCCGAGATCTCCCGCCGGGTAGGCGACCTGGTGCAGCACCCCGGCCAGGTCAACCCCATGGAAATCCTCCGCCACCCCGGCGTGCTCAGCACCCGGGAACTGGATGTGGACCTGCTGCAACGCGAATCCCTCACCCTGCTGGATGAGGCCCTGCAGGCCCTGATCGACACTCGCAGCCGTGAAGGGGAACAACTGGGCAAACTGATCGAAGAACGCCTGGACGGCATTATTACCCAAGTGGAAATCGTCAAAACCGCCGTGCCACGCATCAAGGAAGCCCAACGCGAACGCCTGCGCAGCCGCATCCAGGACGTGATCGACTCCCCGGACCCGGATCGCCTGGAACAGGAACTGGTCCTGCTGGCGCAAAAAATGGACGTGGACGAAGAACTGGACCGCCTGCTTACCCACGTCACCGAAGTGCGCCGTATCCTCAAAAAGGGCGGCCACATCGGCCGGCGCCTGGACTTCCTCATGCAGGAACTCAACCGCGAAGCCAACACCTTGGGCAGCAAATCCGTCGACAGCGAAACCACAGCGGCAGCGGTGGAATTGAAGGTGCTGATTGAGCAAATGCGGGAGCAGATCCAGAATATCGAGTAAAATCCAGGGAAGTCCATAATCGTATTTAATTCATTGTTTTTAAAGAATTAAATGCGAATCTCAGTCCATGGAAATCCACTGCCATCCACCCCTATCCAGACAAAAGTGGTGGGCAAAATGGTGGGCAAAAACGTGACTTTTTCCTCCCCCGCACCTATATTGACCTGAAATGGTGGGCAGCTCTCAAGGGGCTGCCTGCAAACCATTGATGACAGAGAATTTTTCTCTTCAATCAACAAACAAAAAGTGGTGGGCAGCCTGTTTTTATAGGCTCAAACGCCACAAGGTCAAAATGAGCAAACTCACCGCCACTCAGATCAAGTCCCTGGCAAAGCAGGCCCCCAAGAAACACACCGATGGCGGCGGCCTCTATTTCTGTGTACGCAAGTCCGGCATGCCCTACTGGATGCTGCGCTACAGCGCCCAGGGCAAGCGCCACGAAATCACCTTGGGCCAATACCCACAGATGTCCCTGGGTGACGCCCGGGAAGCCGCTGTGCTAACCAAGCAAGGCATCCGCACGGGCACCGATCCAATCCAGGAAAGAGCCAAAGTTGTCCAGCCCGACATCCGCACCGTCAAAGACCTTTTCCAGGACTGGCATGAGACCGATCTGTCCCGGCGCCTGAAACACCCCAACATCCCCAAGCGCATCTACCAGAAAGAAATTCACCCGGTGATCGGCCTCTACCCGATTGCCGACGTCACCCCAAGGGATATCCGGGCCGTCCTGCAGCGCGTCCAGCGCAGCAACCGCCCCACCATCGCCAATGACACCCTGATGTACATGAAGCAGTTGTTTCGTCATGGCATCAAACTGGACCTGTGCCAGAACAACCCGGCCAGCCCATTCACCGTCAGCGACGCCGGCGGCGTCGAAGCCAGCCGGGAGCGCACCCTGACGCAGGAAGAAATCGAACATGCCTTTGGGGTCTTCCGTGAACACATCAGCAGCTTTGGTCGAGACAACTATCGGGCCTGCTGCTTGTTCCTGGTGCTAGGCGTGAGAAAAAGCGAGCTATGCGAGGCCCGCTGGGAAGAATTCGATCTGGAAGCCGGAATCTGGGATCTCTCCAAAGAGCGCAGCAAGACTGGCGCAGCGATCACCATCCCTCTGCCAACCCAAGCCATTGAGTGGCTAAAGGTACAGCAAGGCCATGCCTGCGGCTCCCCCTATGTGTTCCCTGCCAGGCGCGCCAGCAAACGCCCACACATGGGCCCTGACACCCTGAACCGCGCCATTTCCAAGCTATTTGGCCGAGAGCCAGGCCGGAAGGTGCAGCCACCCAACAAAATGGGCGACCTGGAACACTTCACCATCCACGACCTGCGACGCACCTTCCGCAGCCTTGCGGCTGCGGAAGGCGTGCCGAGTCATGTGGCGGAACGGTGTTTGAATCACAAGCTGAAGGGAGTTGAGGGTATTTATGATCGGTATGATTATTTTGAGGAGCGAAAAGTGGCTCACCAGAGAGTAGCTAGCCTCATAGAAACTATGACACACCCATGATGCACAGGTGTGTTTGCGGCTGTTTTTACTGCTTTGGATAAGGGATATAAGGCTAGCTACACCATAAGCTATACAAAAACCGTGGTTTCAGCTGGATGGACATGGACACTCTTGGACGAAAGTACGACCTTCATTGACACACCTCGTCATTAAGACCGGTTACAGATAACAATTAGTTCCGTACTTCAGATTAAAGACTTCAGTTCAAAATTCAGATCACGCAATGCTTTAGCGCTGATGCTTTTGCGTTGCTGCACCAGCTTCTTACCCACCATGAAAGCAATAGGCAGATTGACTGCATCAACAGCAATGACACACCCCTCGCATAGATAGAAAACTGCAAATTCCTTGTCAGTGATGTTGCCACGTAGTACGCGCTGGTCATGATTTTGCGACAACCCTACCATCTGCAGGCGAACGTCATACTGGTTCGACCAGAACCAGGGGGCGCTATCGTAGGGCTTCTCCTCGCCCATAAGAGTCGCCGCCGCCGTACGCGCTTGATCCACAGCGTTAGCCACAGATTCAAGGCGCTGCCTCTTGTCGAAGAATAGATTCCGGTGGCGGGTACAATCGCCGATTGCCAAGATGTCAGGATCATCGGTGCGAGTAAATTCATCGACGACAATGCCGTCATCACAGAGCAGGCCAGCATGCTCAGCCAAGACCGTTTCCGGTATTACACCAATTGAGACAAGCACGATATCCGCTGGCACCTTGCCCCCACCGGACAAGGTCACGCCAGAGACGTGCCCCTGACCATCTGATTCAAAACCGGTTACAGCCGTCTCCAAGCGTACATCAACGCCGGCCCTCGCATGTTTGGCGTAGAAAAATTCGGACATCTCTGGCCCCGTAACACGCTGCATCAGACGCTCAGCAGCTTCCAGGACGGTAACATTAACACCTTGCTTGGTCGCACTGGCTGCCACTTCAAGTCCGATATAACCGCCCCCCACGATGACTAGGCGTTTGCCGGGTGCTAGCTCACTACGCAGGGCATCCGTGTCCGCGATATCATGCAAATAATGAATGCCTTTCAAATCTGAGCCCGGCGCGTTAAGGCGGCGGACATGTGAGCCAGTGGCCAAGACCAGTCGGTCGTACTGTAAGGTGCTTTGATCTGACAAAATGAGGTTTTTGTCGTCTCTGTTAATCTGTTCTACGCGCACGCCGAGCCGTAATTGCTGTCCCGCATTCTCGTAAACCGAAGGCGGTTTAAGGTATAACGATGCCTGATCAACCTCCCCCGCAAGGTAATTCTTTGACAAGGGCGGCCGCTGGTAGGGAGGGTGTGGTTCTTCGCTAACCAAAATCACTTCATTTGGGTATTTTTTTTGCAGCAAGGCGGTCAGAAGTGTTCCCGCTGCGTGTCCACCACCAATGATGACGGTGGTCTCTTTCTTTTTTTTGGTCATAACTTGTCTCTTTCTATGCGCCTTGGAACCGAGTTATCCATAAGCCAAAAACTTAGTGAAGAACAAGAAACTGTAATATCCAGCGAGCTAGGCACATGATGCCTAACCGCCTGCCATCGCGGCGTCCTCAAGAATCATCGCAGCCCCTTTCTCACCGATCATGGTCACCGGCTGATTAGTATTCCCACCAACCAGCGTTGGCATGATGGAAGCATCAACCACCCGCAACGATTGCAAACCGTGCACGCGAAGTCGGGAATCCACCACAGCCATCGGATCTCTCCCCATCTTGCAGGTGCCGACCGGGTGATATGCCGATTCGCCGCTGCGACGCACCCACTCGGCGAGATCTACGTCCTCCTGTATGGACTGGCTTGGTGAAATCTCTACGTCCTGGTGCACATAAAATGCACGCTGCGACAAGATCTTACGAACAAGCTTTACCCCACGAACGAGCTGCTCGACATCGGCAGGCTCAGCCATATAGTTGGGATCAATCAACGGGGCCGCCAGCGGATCGGCACTGTTTAAACCAATACGGCCACGGGACAAAGGCCTGAGCCCATAGAGCATCACTATGTAGCCATAACCGCTCATTGCGGTTTTCATGTCTCGCCCGTGATCGGCGTACAGCATTGGCCCGAAGTGTAGTTGCAGATCAGGTATCGCCAGCTCTGGCCGGGAGCAGATGAACCCACCAGCTTCAGCCCCGTTGCTCGACAGCACACCTCGACGACCGCTCAGGTATTGCAGTAAGGCCCACGCGCCCTTCAGCCAGTAGCTCGGATGCATCGAGATACTCTGACGGCTGCGAGCCCTGACCCGGACAAAAACATCGATATGGTCCTGAAGATTGCGACCCACACCCGCCAGTGCATGACGTAGCTCAATGCCATGTCGAGCAAGTTCCTCGCGGGGACCGATGCCTGACAACATAAGCAGTTGCGGCGAGTTAAACGCACCACCGCAGAGGATAACCTCACGCCCTGCACGAGCTCGCACCAGACCCTTTGCGCTGCGATACTCGACACCAATAGCGCGAGTGCCATCAAACAACACCCGAGTAACATGTGCATCACTACGAACGTTCAGGTTCGAACGCCCCGTCGCTGGATCAAGATAAGCACGCGCATTACTAAAACGCGAGCCGTCCTTCTGGTAAGTATAGTAATAGCCCACCCCCTCCTGTTCGGGGCCGTTGAAATCCCGATTGCGTCGATGCCCCGCCTGTACTCCCGCCTCGACAAACGCCGCACTCAACGGGTTGGTATAACGTCGCTCCGCCACATTGAGAGGGCCATCCTTACCATGGAATACTGCCGTACCCGGCACCGTCTCAGGCTCGTAATGTTCTGACTTACGAAAATACGGCAGCACCTCGGCGTATGACCAACCGTGACACCCCTGCCGTGCCCACTCGTCGTAATCCCTGGCGTGACCACGGATATAGACCTGGGCGTTAATCCCGCTCGAACCGCCAAGCATCTTGCCCCGCGGCTGGAACAACGAACGACCGTACATGTGACGCTGTGGCTCGGTATAGAACTGCCAGTTGAAACGGCGACTGAACATCAACTGCAAAAATCCCAGCGGCGTGTTGACGAAAGGGTTGCGGCGACTCTCCGGCCCGGCTTCGAGTAGCAACACCGAATAGAGGCCACTCTCGGACAAACGATTGGCTACCGCGCACCCTGCCGAGCCAGCGCCCACAACGATATAGTCGAATTCTTCAGTCGCCAGCCCGGTCAAACTTTTCATTAATTTTTTGCCGTCAGTTTGACCATCAACTTCGAATAACCGCGCACGAAGTTGGACTGTACACGCTCCGGCTCGCCAACCACTTCGATATTTTCGAAGCGCTTGAGCAGTTCTTCCCACAAAATGCGCAATTGCAGTTCGGCCAGGCGGTTACCCATACAACGATGAATACCGTAGCCAAAAGAAATATGGTTCCGTGCGTCCTTGCGATCAATAATGAGTTGATCGGGGTTGTCAAACTTGCGTTCGTCTCGATTACCTGAGGCATACCACATTAACACCCGGTCCCCTTTCTTGATGGTCTGGCCACGAAGTTCTACGTCCTGTGTCGCGACCCTGCGCATGTTGGCCAGTGGAGTTTGCCAACGAATGATTTCCGAAACCATGTTCGGAATCAGGTCCGGATTAGCCTTCAGCTTGGTGAACTCCTCGGGGAATTGATTCAAGGCCAAGACACCACCGCTCATGGAATTCCTTGTGGTGTCATTGCCGCCAACGATGAGCAGAGCCAGATTCCCGATAAACTCCATCGGCCGATTGATCAGGTCTTTTGTGTCGTCGTTGCTCTGCAACATATTGATCAAGTCAAAACCGGGTTCTTCGCCGGCTGCACGACGTGCCTCCTTGTCTCGCCACAGCCTTGAGAACGCCCTCGCCATGTCTGCCGCATCGTCAAACATGACATCTGGGTCGGTAAATTCGCCACCCGTGGCAGATGCCGCACCGGACAAGCGATCAGACCATTCAACGAGTTTATGGCGGTCTTCATAAGGGAAATCCAGCAGTGTAGCCAGCATGCGGCCAGTCAGCTCTTTGGATACTGCAGGCACCCAGTTGAAGGGTTTATCCAGCGGCAGGCTGTCTAGCACTTCGGCTGCTCGGGACCGGATTAAACCTTCCATTTCCTTAAGGTTTTTTGGCGCTACCACACCCTGCACCGCCCGACGTTGCACATCATGCTTGGGCGGATCCATGGCGATAAACATTTCCACCGATAGTCCGTCCGGTGGATCACCCAGAATAATTTGCGGTTCAGAGGAGAACAGTTCGTGACTCTTGTCCACGAACAAAATATCTTCATAGCGAGTTATCGACCAGAAAGGCCCGAATGGACTCTTCTTCTGGTAGTGTACCGGAGCTTCATCTCGCAGCCGCTTAAAATAGGCCCGCCACTGATCTTGTCGATACAAAAAAGGGTTGCTGGTGTCGATATCTTCGAGTGCCAAGGTGTTGACATCAGGCAAGGAGGTTTCGACGAATTCCATTTGTGTGGATCGAGAACCCACTGTCTTTCTCTTCGCCTTCATCAGCATTTTCATCGTTTTAATCTGAAAATGCATCGGCACCACTTTGGACGAGGCGTTGAATACTTTTGTCTGAAACGCATTGCTTGATCTTGTTTTTGTTGACATAGCATTCTCCCTGTTTACATCTGGAATTCAGGCAAATGCACGGTCATACCGTCCATCGCCTCAGTAATTTCTACCTGACACCCCAGGCGCGAGGTTCTCGCCCGCTCCGGGGTCATGGACAACATCTGTTCTTCTGCGTCACCAACCCTTCCGGTCTTGCCGAACCACTCATCGGGAACAATCATGTGACAGGTACCACAGGCGCATTCGCCGCCGCAGTCACCGTCAATACCTGGAACGGCGTTATCAACGGCGATTTGCATTAGCGTAGAACCCACCCCGAACTCCGTAACATGCTCGGTGTCGTCATGTTCAATAAAGATAATTTTTCCCACAGCGTGTCTCCTAGCATTTATATCTACCTTGAAGATTGGCTATGTGTCGGAACACCGACGAGGACATTTCTTGACAGACCGGGGACATTTAAAGACAGTTACCGCATTCCGAGGAATCGCTGATGGCAATAACGACGCTCAAACAGGGTTTGAAAAACGTGGATGCGGATATCCCGTCGAACTACTCACGCCTTATCGCCCGAGAACTTGGCTTGAGTGTACGAGAACTCCCTAGCCTCTTGCGCAACACGGGTGTAGATGTCGAACAATTACTCAAAGATGAAAGCTTGCTCACTGCAACCCAGCAGATTCAGATCTTGCGTAATGCTTTAGATTTATCCGGCAAACCAGAGTTCGGGTTACGGCTGGGCAGGCGTCTCACCCCCGCAACCCATGGGGTGATGGGATTTGTTGCTAACAGCAGCCCCGACCTTTATACCGCGCTGCAAGCCGTTCACACTTTCCTGCCTACCCGGGCGAGCTTTATTCAAGTGGACTTGCAGCGGGCTGAGGACTACCTGGAATGCGTTGTAAACTTCCAAGTACCGATGGAAAATGATGTGGAGCGCTGCCTGGAAGATACTGTGATCAAGGCTTTTTTCGAAATCGGCGAGTTCATCGTAGGCCGCCCTCTATATGAATCTGAAGTCCACTTCCCTCATCCAGCTCCCGTCTACCAGGGCATGTACCGTGAGTATTTACCAGGCAAGGTTTACTTTAACTCCGATCACTTCAAGCTAAAATTGGCAATGGGGTTGTGTCGAAAACCGAACGCATCGGCCAATCATGAAAGCTATCATCTAGCCTTTCAGCAGTGCGAATCCATGCTTGCGCGTCTTCAGAGTCCTGAACCGGACTATCGGACTCGGTTACAGAAAATGATGCTGTCCCGGCCACCCGGAACACTTAGTGAAGAAGAGGCGGCTGCCTCTCTCTTTATAAGCAAGCGCACCCTGGCACGGAAACTCAAAAATGAGAACAGCAGTTTCAGGAAGATTCGCGAGGAGGTACTATCGAAGCAAGCAGTAAGCTATTTGTGCAATAGCCAGCTGTCCGTCGAAGCCACCGCCACACTGTTGAATTATCACGACACGGCGAGCTTCAGACGGGCATTTAAACGCTGGTTTGGTCAGACACCCGATCAATACAGGCAGCATGCAGGTTAGTGTTTATAAACAGACTGCACTCACAATCAGCAGCGAGTACGGCCATCAGTTCTCACTGAATAGCAACGTCTACCGCTTGAGCACACCATCCTTAATTACCGTCCACACAAAATCTCCGACATCCTTCACCGTATATCGCCCCCCCTCATTGAACCACGTTGCTACCCAGTTCAACGCGCCCAGCCCGATAAGACGCAAAAGATCACGATCCACATCAGCACGAATCAGGCCCTGAGAGGACAAAGATTGCAACATGGCAGACCAAAGAAGCTCGTATTTGTCTCGTAGATCAATCATTTCCTGGCGGGACTCACCATGCAAGGAGCGCCATTCAAAAAGGAGGACATAGACCATATCCGACCCACCAACCAGCAACTCAAGGTGAGCATTGATCCCCTGACGCAACTGCTCAAGCGGCTCACTTTCCCCCCGAATGGCCTCAGACAAGGCCGTAGACGCTTGCTCAAGCGCAAGGCGCATCAAGTCGACCAGAATGCTTTCCTTGGAGGGGTAACGGTAATGCAAGCTGCCAGGCAGCATGCCACAAGCCTCGGCGATTTCTTTAACGGTGGTTTTATCGAACCCCTTTTGACGAAATAGACGAGCTGCAGCACCGAGCACAAACACTCGATCCGCCTCCGCCACCGGCGTTACCTGATTTTTCTTTCTTCCCACAAGGCACTCCCATGCTGTAAGCCTTTGATTCTAGCATTCCTTTTAAAGTCGGCCCAGCCTTCCTGGCCGATGGCACTATTCGATCTATACAGATAAAAACACGCTGTCTACCTTATAATCTTGAATTTGGTTGGTCATACAAATAAAGTCCAATGAATGCACTTTACTTGGGAGCGATCCAATGGCTCTGGCAAACCGCAAGATTGGTTACGACGAGGTTGTAACCCGTGACATTCACTTTCCCATGAACATCGAAAACGTGGCTCGCCACTGGTTTCGCAACGACCCGTGGTCCACTCACTGGATGAATGCCATTCTCGCCGCCGTCCCCGACGGTGAACGCTGGGTGATGAATTCTGCAAGACGGCAGCTTGGCAAGCTTGACGATCCAGAAGTGCTGAACGCAGCTAAAGAATTCATTCGCCAGGAGCGCATTCATGCTCGTGAGCACGATGAAATGAACGCCATCGGCGTGCAACACGGGGTTCCCATCGACAAGGTTGAAGGCGTGTTCAAGCTGATCCGTAAGCAACTCCAACACCGCCTCAGTGACGATATGCAGAGCTCCATCGCAGCGGCGTTTGAACATTTCACGGCCATTATTTCCTCGGTACTGCTTGAGCACCCGGAGCTGTTTGACGAAACCCACCCGGATTTGCGTGCCATGCTCTACTGGCACTTTGTCGAAGAAACCGAGCACAAGAGCGTCAGTTATGACGTCTTCGTCGATGCCAGTGGTGGTGGCTACCGCAGTTACCGACTGCGTATCAGTGGCATGCTACTGGCCATTGCCCTGGGCTTCCCCATTATGATCGGCAACCAGACCTATCTGCTCTACAAGGATCGTCAAATTCTGAATTTGTGGTCCGCCGCCAAAATGACCAAAGTCCTGTTCTGGCGTCCCGGCATTCTTTCCAAGGTACTCGCTGGCGTGCCCCCCTATTTCTCCCCCACTTTCCACCCGTGGGATGACGATAACCGTGATGTAATCCGGATCTGGAAACGCGCCTACGAAAGAACTGGCGACCCTCATAAGGCCTATCAAGCGCTCAGAGACCACCGAGCCAACAATGTACACGGTACATTCGAAACGCCACAACCTGAACCCGCATGGGGGCAGGCATGAAAAAGAAACCCTTGCACCCGTCAACTCAGGCGGCAGCTGTCATCACCGGGGCGGGTAGCGGCATCGGTCGTAGCTTTGCTTACGAAGTTGCCCGTCGAGGCGGTTCGGTACTGTGTGTCGATATCAATGAAGAGCGCGCCGAACAGGTGGCGATCAGCCTGCGAGCACTCGGTACTCACGCGGTAGCCCTGGGGTGTGATGTCGGCGATGAAAAACAGATGGCATACCTGGCGGAAAATGCCGAGCCTTTGCTCGGCAGGCCGGTAACCCTGGTAATCAACAACGCCGGCGTCGGCCTCGGTGGCCCAATCGGCGAGGTGTCACTTGAAGATTGGCACTGGTGCATGAACGTCAATCTATGGGGGGTTATTCACGGCTGCCATTATTTTGCCCCTCAGCTTCGCGATCTGGGCTATGGAGGCATCATCAATGTGGCCTCTGCTGCCGCATTCGGGTCCGCCCCGGAAATGGCCGCCTACAACGTCACCAAGGCGGGGGTGCTGGCCCTGTCCGAAACGCTGTCTTCTGAACTGACCGGTACCGGCGTAAAAATCACGGCCCTGTGCCCAACCGTGGTCCCGACCAATATCGTCGAGAATGGGCGCCTGCCTGAACGTCGCCGTGACTTTGCCCGTTCAGCGATGACCCGCTATGCCCTCACCAACGCCGACCAGGTGGCCCGACAGACCCTCAGTGCCCTTGATCGAGGTGAGCTTTACATGCTGCCACAAATTGACGGCCGGCTTGCCTGGCGGTTGAAACGCCTGACGCCACGACTATACGCCCGCGCGATTGGCGAAGCTTACAGAATGCTGGCTGATTAAACCGCATTAGTGGAAACGAAACACGCAAGGAATTCAATATGGCCTCCATTCCTACAACAATTTTGAAGCTACTTTTTCGCGCCGGCATGAAGCGTGATATACGCGACCCGGACAAACTGGTAAGACATCTTCGCAGGGTGATGAACGCGCCTTTGGCCCCCTCTCTGCTGCCACGCGGAGTGCGACTCAAGCGAGGCAAGGTTGCAGGAATAGCTGGCCACTGGCTAGGCACCGCAGACCCACAAATCACCATACTCTACCTGCATGGTGGCGCCTTCATCGGCGGGCGGCTTGATACCTATCACCACTTTTGTGGCCGTTTGGCTCACGCCCTGAATGCGCGGGTCTTTCTTCCGGATTACCGACTAGCCCCTGAGCACCCCTTCCCGGCAGCAACGGATGACGCCTTTAATGTGTATCGTGAACTGATCGCAGACCCTCGCCCTGTGGTCATTGCGGGAGACTCTGCGGGAGGCAACCTGACGTTAGTCACATTGCTGCGTGCCCGTGATCAGCTGCTGAAAATGCCGGCTTGCGCCCTCGCCATTTCGCCGGCATCGGATGCGCGAGGCACCCTGATGTCCAGACAGGCGAATAGCGACAGCGATACCATGCTTTCCCATGGCATGATTGAGGTGGCAACGGATATCTATCTGGCCGGCGCGGACCCCGCTCACCCGTATGCCTCACCAATCACCGCGGATTTCACCGGCTTGCCCCCTCTACTTTTCACTGTCAGTAGCGAAGAGTGTCTGCGCGACGATACCCATGCAGCAGCACAATGCGCGCGAGATGCGGGGGTGCCCGTGCAGGTTCTGGAGCGCGATGATATGCCGCACGTGTGGCCCGTATTCACCTTTTTGCTACCAGAGGCAAAGCAGGACTTCCCTACCATCGTCCGAATTCTGGGAAAGTATCTGACCAGCAATAACGTCGGCAAAGCCCCATCCCAAACGGTCAATGCTAGCGATAGCGCCATAGTTGAGGTTGCATCATGAATATGGCTGCTGTTGCAATCCATAACCCTCGTCCCAGCGTTACTCCTGATCATGAAGTCATTATCATCGGCGCGGGAATTTCTGGAATTGGTGCGGCAATCCAGCTGCGTGCCGATGGCATCAAAGATATCTTGATCCTTGAGCGAAGCAAGGATGTGGGAGGAACCTGGCGCGACAACCGTTATCCGGGAATCGCTGTCGACATTACCTCGTTTACCTATTCATTTTCCTTCGAACAAAACGCAAATTGGTCTCGCGTTTTTGCGCCGGGAAACGAGCTTTACCAGTATACAAGACAGGTAACAAGCAAGTATGGCATCTACCCACTGATTCGCTTTGGTGTCGAAGTCGCTAGCGCCCGTTTTGATCTCGACAGCCATGTCTGGTTGATCGATCTTACGGATGGCAGGCGACTTAGTGCACGCCATATTGTCTCCGCCTGTGGCGGTTTGATATCACCCAAGATGCCAGATATTGAAGGGCTTGATACGTTCCAGGGCAATGTCATTCACACTGCACGCTGGCCAGATGACCTTGATCTTAGTGACAAGCGAGTAGCGGTAATAGGCACTGGCGCCACTGCAGTGCAACTGATTCCGAAAATTGCCCGCCAGGCTCGTCAACTTGACGTCTACCAGCGCACCCCCATCTGGGTGCTGAAGAAGCCGGATCAGACTCTGCCTGGCTGGCTCAAGGTATTGTTCCGAACCGTACCGGGCTTGCAACGCAGCCTTCGCGGCGCTACCGACACCGTCAGCGAAACCCTGATGGTGCTTTCCGCAATATATTACCGGCAGGCCCCTTGGCTGGTTCGCATGTGTGAAAAGGCGGGCATAAACAACCTGCGCGAACAGCTGCCCAACCGCCAGGACCTGTGGCAAGCACTGACACCGAAATACGGCTTCGGGTGCAAAAGGCCAACGTTTTCCAACGACTATTTCCGAACCTTTGCCCGAAACAACGTTGAGCTTGTCACGACCCCGATCAAGCGTATTACGTCCCGCGGCATCACCACCCAGGACGGCCGCTCACGGCGTATCGATACCTTGATCCTCGCCACCGGTTACAAAACCTTCGAGAAAGGAAATATTCCCTCGTTCGACGTCATCGGCAGCAACAACATCAATTTGGGCGATTTCTGGCATGACTACCGTTACCAGGCCTATGAAGGGTTGACCATTCCGGGCTACCCGAACTTTTACATCATGCTCGGTCCCTATGCCCTTATCGGCACCTCTTACTTCAAGATGGTCGAAGGGAATGCCATCCACCTCTCTCGCTGTATTCGCGAAGCCAACCGACGTGGAGCCAGCCAAGTGGAAATACGTCAGTCCGTCCATGACGCGTATTTCCGCAATATCCAGAAACGCCAGCAAAACACCGTGTTCCTTAACCACAACTGCGCGCTGTCGAACAGTTATTACTTCGACCATCATGGTGACGCGCCAATGCTGCGGCCCTCTACCTCTCTGGAAATGCTGTGGCGAGCCAAGCATTTACCGATGGATCACTACCGATTCAGTGTACTGGCCGGGCACACTCCCAGCAGACACGACGGCGGGAGACAAGCCTGTGAGCCACATCCCCAGCTGCCAGAGAAGGGCATTCCGGCAAAACAAACAGATAACAATTCTCAGTGACTGTGCCAGAGAAAGTGTGGAGCCTGCTTGTACATGTCACGCCAGCAGAGCTCTCCAGATCCAGTTGACCGTGCGCTTTAGCGCTGCCCAGGAGGCGTTATACCACTCGATAACCCATGCCTGGTCAGCAACAGAACACGGCATCTCGTCATAGACGACGGCTGGGCGTCACGCATTAATGTGTGACATTACCGGAGCGCCAGAGCACAACGTCATTACAGTCATGGACACAGACAGCTAAGCCTGAGACCAATATTGGTTGTTTAACCAAACAAACAGAAAATCAGAACAACTCACCATCTATAACCAGAACAGCCCCCTTTAGGAGCCTGAAATGTCTGCAAAAAAAACAAAACGGTTACCTCTCCTTTTCTTCACGTGCACTACAGCATTGCTCTCACCCGGCTTGGCCATTGGCGGTGCTGGCGACGGAGCGAGCACTTATGGGCTAGGCCCGATGAATGCCGGCACTGCCTTGGCATTCAGTCCTTTTGCATCCAACAGCTGGTCGGTGTACTACAACCCGGCCGCCATGGCCCGCTCCCCGGAGGGCGAACTGGGAGTCATTGTGCAGTATGGCGACCAGGAATTACGTGCTAAATCACTGGGAGGAACAGACCCTTTGGAGCGAGAGAATGATATCCTCTCTGACACCAGTTCCGAACTATTATTAATCGGCTTCAAAAGCCGCGTCGCCGGCATTTCCAGCATCGACAAGCCCATTTACTTTGGCCTGAACGTGGGTGTAGACCAATACACATCCAACCTATTGCCCTATCAGGCCAATACCAGCCAGAAAGGGCAGTTTCTACGCTATGAATCTCAGCCACTTTATCTCGCCTTTGGTGGCGCTATCAGCAACGTCCTGAGGGGCGTTGACGTCGGCGCATCAGCACGTCTTACCCTCCAGGCCAAAGCCAACCTGGAAGCAGTTTCAGACCTTGGCGGCAACACAGACTCTGAAAAACTTTCCCTGGAAGCCTCTCCATCCCTATCACCGGCACTAGGTATCAATATCCGCTCTGGAGAAATGTTTTGCGGTACAAGCGAGTGCATGCCTTTTGGAATGGATAAGATGGAGCTGGCTCTTTTCTGGCGGGGGGAAAGTAGCTATGAGGTATCCGTGGATGCCAATGTGGTTGTGCCGGGAGTTATCCCTGAACCAGGCCTGAGCCTAGCGCTTAGTACAATTGATACCTATCAACCTGAAGTTCTCGGCGCAGCCATTTTGCTTCCCGTTGGCAAATTCGAATTGACGGCAGGCATTGAGCAGCACAATTGGTCTGCGCTTGAAAGCGAGTTTGCCGACGATACTATTCGCGATCAGGCTAATCTAGCGTTTGACGACATCACCATTCCCCGAATTGGCGTTAGCTATCAGTGGTCGGAGTCCATGAAACTCTTTGCCGGCGCAGCCCTGGAGGACTCACCTTTAAAATCCAGCCGATCCCAGGACGTTAACTATCTTGACACCGATAAAAAGGTTTTCGGTCTGGGTGCCAGCTACCGTCTGTCCAGCGCGCCAATAATAGATATGCCATTAGAACTCTCCTTCGCTTACCAGTATCAAATGCTGGATGAAGCTGATTTCGAATTGACCTCCATCAACTCTTCCACCGATCCAGCCCCTTATGAAACGGTAAGGGCTGATGGTGAAATAAACGTATTTTCTTCCTCCCTGTCGCTAAAGTTTTAACAACAGGCATGCGATTAATACCAGGAGAAGAGCAATGAATAATAACCCCATCACAATCCACCAGTTTCTGATTAGTCTGGCGGTCGCCATAGCAGCCCTTCTGACCGGGTGCGGTGGCGATCAGGGCGATGTAAGCAATCCCTGGAGCACACCAGAGACATTAATTTTTTCTTACCCTTATCCTGGCCAGACCGAGGTTCCAGCTACCGCGCCAGTAATCCTGCGATTTTCCTCTGCACTTGAGCAAGAGGTTATTGATGACATTGACTCACGCCTACAGCTGGTCAGTGATACTGATGGGAATACCGTCATGGTTGACTATCAGGTGGTAGACAATGGCAGAGGCCTGGCCCTGTATCCTCAATCGCGGCTGGCTCCGGCGGAAGCGTACCATCTGGTTGTCAACGATGATGGCCTTGGAGCCATTGATGATAACTCCGTGGCCCGCGTTCGGTTTCGGACTGCAGGCAGTCAAGCCGGCGCATCGCAAACCATGGGAAGCGGCTCTTTCACCCTGCTTTCAGCCACTCCTCTAGACCAACCGTCATTGCTAGAGCCGATTGATGATGCCAGCCATCCCAACGACATGAGCACCTTCAGGATGTCGTTTAACCAAACGGTTGATCCGACCAGCACAGCATATGGCGAAACCGGATCGGTTCAACTTCGTGACAACCTCGGCAAGTTGGTTCCCGCATCGCTATTTTTGCAGGGTCGTTACCTGACACTGGATCCTGACCAGGATCTGAAACCTGTGGAACACACACTAACGATTGCTGGGCTGCGGGCCCAGACTACCGGTGAACAGTTGCCGGAGTACAATCGGACTTTTGTTCCGGAAGCCACTCTTCCCCGTGCTACATCCGTTCTAAAAGTTGGCAGTCTTGGAGCTGAGCAACCTGGACTAGTGTCAACTTTAACCGGCAACCCGATCAATCAGGTGCCAGTACAATCCTTTGTGCTGGGAGATGAATCATTTACCGGGTTGAGCGGGGATCTAGCTGCAGATCTGGCTTTTGCTCCCAACTTTCCTAATGCCGTTCCACTGCGAGTACCCGCTGGTTCCGTACTCCGAGGCACCCCCGTGGACGTCAATATACTGGGCGAAATACCGTCCGGGCTGGAAACCGGTGAAGTCACCATCACGATACTCAGCGACGCTAATGGGTATCTGATCCCTAATCCATTCAGTGATTCCCCATCGGTTCCCCGCTATGCCCTGCTTAATATGGACGCAGCAATGACTGCAGCAGGTCAAGAGCCCAATGCGGCTCTCAGCCAGAACCTGCTTAATGTGCAGGTAGCGGGTTTAGCCGTTGTAAAGGATGGTGTACTAGTACTGGATGCGGTCAGTGTGGTTGAACCTGATGTACTGGGCCTGGAGAAGGCATCCGGTCTGCTCTCATTCCGCATGGAGGCCTATCAAAACCAGCGCCAAGCGCCTGCCCCAAGCCAAGACACTCGACCCTTGCAGCTTCAGTCTTGGGCACCGGGAGAAACGTTCCAACCCAATGCAAGGCCTGGTGACCCCGTTATCCTGAACTTCAACAAACCATTAGACCCAGCTTCGGTGTTCCTTGACGGTGCCGTACAGGTTTCTGTTGATGATGTAGTAAAGACGTACCCAATACGTCACGATGGAGCCACGATCATCATCGGAGGAGATATCCTTCAACACGGAAAAGACGTCGAGCTCACCCTCACCAGCCTGCTCCGAGATACGCAGGGAAACCCGCTCAACCAGGACCAGACACTCAACATCCGCCTACCGGACTTCGTGCTTCCCAATGGCAGCACCAATGAGCTACGTGCACCACTTGTCGCTGCTGTTTTTCCCGGTTACCCCTGTGCGTTAACCGATGTCGATCTTACCGGCGAAAGAGAGACTTGGCGCAATGGCCGATGTGTAGGAGGTAAAAATAGCGACCCGCTCTATCCTGTACCGAATATGTTCAAGGATTTTAGTATTCGAGTCATCTTTAGCCGCAGTATCGACGGCGACACGGTTAATGATCAGACTTTTGTTGTTGAACACTTCGATACCGTTAATAACGTATGGCAACCCGTCAATGGTCGCCATAAAGTACTTTCACAGCGAATCGAATTTTTACCGAACAGTCCCTGGCGGGTTGGTGACCTTTACCGTTATACCCTGCACTCCGAGGAAGGAGCGCCGAACTGTGGAGTCAACGCCATATGTTCAAATGATGGAGCCCCTCTGCAAACACGGCAAATTTCTCAGTCCAGCTCCACAGCGCCTGGCCTTAGACAAGGAGGTCCGGACCTGACCAATCACTTTGTGGTAACAGGAGAAGAGGACAGGATTACCCGCGTATCATTACGGTCACTACCTGTAGCGGATGTCAACGCGAACCTCAGTCTCGATGACAATGAGCAAGGTGCGGTACCCGATGGTAACGGCGGTGCCATTGCCGATGCCAACTACCTACAGCTTAGGCTAAAAAACAAATCGGGAGTAATAACCCATGCCAACATTGGCTGTGGTATAGGCGACGATTGCCCGGAAAAGAAATTTGCCTTTGTCGGGTCAGGCGCCTTGCAAGCCGGGGTAAGCCAGTATGAGCCGGATGTCACCATCAACCGACGCCTCATCGACAGCGACCCAATGACATCAAATGAAGTCACCGGCGCCGTCATTGCCAAAGTCTTCCCTACCGTTCTCTCAACGACCAGTGTCTTTCTGGAAGCTCGCGCACTGGGATTAATCACAATACCGCTGGACACCGGTCCTCTGGTACTTCGATTGGGATACGAAAACAATCAACCCATTACGGGCTATATCACCGAAACCCCGGATGGCCCCTGGTTCAGTACTACGTTTGATCTCATGGTGGATGCACCAGAGTTAGAACCACGGCTAATTATAGAACTCGGGCATGACATCCGCAGCAAAGTAATTACCGGAGTCACCCTCGAAGGCCCCCTGCGCTTTGTCGATGATGGTCGTCTGATTCTCAAAGTCCGTAACCCCGACCCTCTCATCATACCGGCCAACATTGATCTCTTGGGAATCGGCTTGGCGGGTGTTGAGCTGGAAGTCCCCCCCCTCGGCGTAGATCTGACCTTTACCTTTTTGCCGGTAAAAGATTTTTAATATATTCCCCTTGTGCTAACGCACTTTCATGCCCCCTTTATGGGGGCTTTTTTCTGTCCTCACCGTATGCCACACCGCTGAATGATCATCAATATCGTCAAATAGGACTTTTCTTTGTGTAGAAGAAACGCTAATATTTGGTTGTTTGGCCAAATAAATAAATGCCTATAATGATGCATCCTCACGACAGCCTCGCAAGCCTTGCCTACAGCGATTCAAAGCACTCACCGGAATCTGGCAGGGATATACAGTTCCCGGGAAACGGCGGGTTGGTTCTTAGTGCAACCCAGTTCGGGGACCCGAAGTCACCGCAGGTGCTTTTGCTGCATGGCGGCGGACAGACCCGTCATGCCTGGGCGCACACGGCAACAGCTCTGGCCAGATCAGGGTACTGCGCTACCTGCATTGATGCCCGCGGTCATGGTCAAAGCCAGTGGTGCCCTGAAGGGGATTACAGCGGCACCGCGCTGGTATCAGACCTCCGCGCCATCATCCAATCACTTCCCACATCACCTTATATCGTGGGAGCGTCAATGGGCGGACTGACGGCCATGCTTACCCTTGGGGAGGAGCCCCCCTTGCCCTGTCGAGGTCTGGTACTGGTGGATGTGGCCCCACGGCTTGAGACCAAAGGCGTTCGCCGGGTGATTGAGTTCATGCGCCGCCACCCTGACGGTTTCGACTCTCTGGATCAGGTTCAGGATGCCGTGGCTGCCTATAACCCAACACGAAAAGCACCATCAAGCTCACAGGGCTTGCGAAAAAACCTCCGCCAGGACGCTAATGGCCGTCTCCATTGGCACTGGGATCCTGCGTTTCTTGATCATGCGGTAATCCCTGAAGCAAATGAAGGCATGTTCGGCCGAGCGCGACTCAATCTTGCAGCAAGCAAACTCAAATTACCGATATTACTCATCCGCGGCCATCACAGTGATGTACTCAGCGAAGCAGGAGCCCAGGAATTATTAGCCCTCGTGCCACATGCCAAGTACCGAGTAATCCATCAAGCAGGTCATATGGTAGCGGGTGACCGCAACAGTATTTTTACCGGAGCAGTGCTGGACTTTCTTCAGCACCTTGACCCGCAAGGAAATCACATACGCTCCACCGATCGGAGACTTACACCATGAAACATAAACACCTCGACGTGCTGATCATTGGCGCGGGCCTTTCCGGCGTCGGTGCGGCTTGTCACCTAAGCCGCAAGTGCCCAGATCTACGCTATGGCATCCTTGAGCGACGCAAGCGCGTTGGTGGCACCTGGGATTTATTTCGCTATCCCGGCATCCGTTCGGACTCCGATATGTTCACACTCGGCTATAACTTTCGGCCTTGGACAGACACCAAGATGCTTGCCGATGGCCCCTCTATTCGCAATTACATCGAAGAAACCGCTGAGCATCATCAGGTCCACAAGAAAATTCATTTTGGCCTGAAAGTCACTGCCGAGGACTGGAGCAGCGAATTCAATCGCTGGACGGTTACCGCGTTGAACGAGGAAACCGGTGAAGAAGAAGTTTTCACCGCTGGGTTTGTCCTCAACTGTACCGGTTATTATAACTATGACGCCGGCTACACACCGAAAATCCCTGGAATCAATCGTTTTGGCGGCGAGGTTATTCACCCGCAACACTGGCCAGATGAATACGACTATACGGGTAAGCGAGTTGTCGTGATCGGCAGCGGCGCCACCGCCGTAACACTGGTGCCCGCGATGACCGACCGCGCTGCGCATGTCACCATGTTACAGCGCTCCCCTACTTATGTTGCCTCCGTCCCTGAGCAAGATCTCATCTCGAAAAACCTGCGCCGAGTACTGCCAGAAATGCTTGTTTACCGCATGGCGCGCACACGCAATATCCTGCTGCAGAGAACCGTATTTAACCTATCGATTCGTAAGCCCAAAGCGATCCGCAGATTACTGCTGGCCGCTGCTCGCAAACAACTGGGGCCTGATATCGACATGAAGCATTTTCAACCTCACTACAACCCATGGGAGGAACGAATGTGCGCAGTTCCCAAGGGGGATCTGTTCAAGGTGCTTCGTGAAGGCAAGGCTTCCGTGGTGACGGATCATATAAAAAATGTCACCAAAACCGGTATAAAACTGGAATCTGGGGATTGGATACCTGCCGATATTATCGTCACAGCTACCGGTCTGGATTTGCAAATGTTGGGCGGCGCAGAGCTACGTGTTGATGGTACGCACGTCAATCTCTCAAACACCATGATGTACAAAGGCTTAATGCTTGAAAAAGTGCCTAATATGGCACTGGTCTTTGGCTATACCAACGCGTCCTGGACCCTCAAGGCAGATATTGCCTCCGAATTTGTTTGTCGGCTTCTCAAGCATATGCGCAAGACAGGCGCAGAAAAGGTGACCCCTATCGACGAGGAAGGGTGTGGCTCTGATGTCAACTTTCTCAACCTTCGATCTGGCTACATTCAACGTGCTGATGACCGCCTGCCACGCCAAGGCAACAAAGATCCTTGGCAAAACCTCAACGATTATCTTCACGACCTGCCGGCGCTTCGTTATGGAAAAATGAATGATGGCCACCTTAAATTCGAAACGACAAACCTACATAAAACGAAACGCAATCTCGTCCAAAAACTTCTGAGCAACACATCAATATAGAGGCGCAACGATGAAATCATTTTCAGGAAAAGTCGCGGCGATCACTGGCGCCGGGTCGGGCATCGGGCAAGCCACGGCGATTGCTCTAGCAAAAGAAGGTTGCCACTTAGCGATCTCTGATATCAGCGAAGAAAGCCTAGAGAAGACGGTCGAATTACTGGCAGGCTACGCCGTCAACATCAGCACTCATGTTGTTGATGTCAGCAACAAAAATGCGGTTTATCAATACGCGGAAGATACCGTATCAACACACGGAAAAGTAAATCTCATCATGAACAATGCCGGTGTGGGACTGGGTGAGACCGTCGAGAACATGAGCTATGAAAACTTTGAATGGCTGATGAATATCAATTTCTGGGGTGTCGTATACGGTACAAAGGCATTTCTTCCCCATCTCCAGAAAATAGGTGAAGGCCATATCGTCAATATCTCCAGCGTTTTCGGCATTATCGGTGTTCCAACCCAGTCAGCCTACAACGCCGCAAAATTTGCTGTTCGCGGATTTACAGAATCATTACGTGAAGAGCTGGATATCGCGGGCGGCCTTGTCAGCGCGACTTGCGTTCATCCAGGTGGAGTAAAGACTAACATCGCGCGTAATAGTCGCATGGGAGACATGGGCAGCATGAACATGGGCGACAAAGAAGAGATTGCCAGCATGTTCGAAAAAATTGCCATGACCACACCCGAAGCTGCCGCTAGAACCATCCTGAAAGGCGTGCGGAAAAACCGGCGAAGAGTTTTGGTAGGCGGTGACGCGGTCATGCTGGACACCACACAGAGACTGATACCCACAGGCTACCAACGCTTGCTTGAAATTATGTTTAAAAAACAGCAAAGCAGCAAAAATAAAAAAACGCATCAGGGCATGGCCTGACATTTTTCTCTTTAACTATCACATTATTGATTGGAGGCGATATGCGCTCGTCTAATACGGTAAAAAGCATTAAGAAACTCAGCGGCGCGCTGGTGGGCATTCCACCGCGTCATATCAATTTTCAATTTCCGGATTCCATTCCAAAGTATTTTTATGCTGGAAATGCCACAGCAACGACTTTCTTTGCCATGCTCTCCGGTTTTTTCCCACCTGGTGAACGCTATTTCATGGAGTCCGTTAGACACTTTCGTGGTCAGGTTAAGGACGAATCTCTACGGGCGGCCATATCGGGCTTCATGGGGCAGGAGGCCATTCACGGACGAGAGCACGACAGGCTGAACCAGATTCTCGCCGAGTACGGCTATGACATGCAGTCGCCAGATCGGTTTGTCAAAATTGGCTTGGCCATACTAGAGAAGTTGCCGCCGAGCACTCGGCTAGCCGCCACCACGTTTATGGAGCACTTTACTGCGCTTCTCGCCGAGCAGCTACTTGAAGACGAGAATTTTGTACGCCAGGCAGACCCTGAAATGCTCAAAATATGGCAGTGGCATGCGCTCGAAGAGCTGGAACACAAATCTGTTGCCTACGACGTATATGAGCTTATTGGTAACAGCCGTACAGAGCGCGTGGCTGCAGCCCTCGCCTCGATGGTCGTCTTGCTGCCGATGCTGGGCATCACCTGGAGCTGGATGCTTGTCAAAGACGGCCAGCTCGGCAACATCAGCGATAATGTTAAAGGTCTGAATATTTTGCTAGGTCGTAACGGGTTTGTATCGCAAATCCTTTCGCGCCTTCCTGAGTTCATTCAGCCGGATTTCCACCCTGATCAACATGACACCAAAGGGCTGGAAAAACTGTGGCGTGAGAAGTTGTTCGCTGAAGGTGGCCAACTGCATGAGCTGTATAGCAATCCGGCGGCATAATAATGCTCAAGGGGGTTTAGGGAACCTCTGAATAGTTGACGACTCTGTCACCACCGTTTGCTAAAAGACACACAAAAAAATGCCGGAATTGCTTCCATGCAACTCCGGCATTACACCTTTTATCATAGCTTTTCTCTAGCCGATCTTTATTGCGCATCCTCTAGAATGAATTGTGCCGCTCGCTCGCCAATCATCATACATGGCGCGTTCGTATTACCACTGATCAACAGTGGCATGATCGAGGCATCGGCGACACGCAACCCCTTCACACCGTTTACCCGCAGACGGACATCCACCACCGCTTTTTCATCACTACCCATTCGGCAAGTGCCGACGGGATGGTAGATTGTTTCAGCGCGCTGGCGAATATCCGCGTCAATCTGGTCATCACTCTCCACGCTGGAAGCCGGTTCGTCATCACCGCCAAAAGCAGAGCTGAAAGAATGACTGTGAAACACTTTTCTGGCTAGTTTCACGCCTTCACGGAGCACAAGAATATCGTCAGGATGAGAAAGATAGTTTGGGTCTATCAAAGGCGCAGCAAATGGATCGCTATTGGCCAATCGAATCTGTCCTCGACTCTTAGGCCTGAGTTGGCACACATGAATCGTACAACCAAACCCAGGCGTCAACTGACGTCCATGATCTCGAAGATAAGCCGGTAAAAAGTGTAGCTGAGCATCCGGACGATCCGGCTCGCTGAGCAGGCTGACAAAAGCCCCTGCTTCCGCCGCGTTACTGGCAAGAAAGCCGCGCCGATGACGAAAATACTGGTAGAAGGCACTAATCAGCCGAGGTATAAAAAACGGTGACATGCCGATTGATTGACGGCTTTTGTCCTTGATCATGACGGTCATATCAAGGTGATCTTGAAGGTTCTCCCCAACTTCCGGCGAGTCTTGCAAACAGGTGATGCCGATTTTCGATAGGTGCTCTCGCTCTCCAATACCCGACAACATCAGCAACTGAGGGCTATTGATCGCCCCACCGGACAGGATGACTTCTTTGTTCGTACGAATGACCGATTGAGCACCATCACTATCACAAATTTCGACGCCAATCGCCCTGCCGCAATCCAGTAACACCTTGGTTACCTGCACATCCGTCATGATGTGCAGGTTATCGCGGCCACGTGCAGGATCCAGGAAAGCACGCGCGGCACTCCATCGGCGCCCTTCTTTTTGTGTTACCTGAAACCGGCCAAAGCCTTTCTGTTCCGGCCCGTTAAAATCATCGTTTCGGGTATAACCCAGCTCTTCACCGGACTTAATAAACAGCGGGGTTAACGGGTTAACATCCCTGACTCGGGTAACATTCAGTGGCCCACCCACACCATGCCAATTGTCAGCGGAGTATTGTTCATTGTTTTCATGTGCATTGAATACCGGCTGCACATCTTTCCACGCCCACCCTGTTGCGCCTTGCGCTGCCCAGTCATCATAGTCTTGTTGTTGGCCTCGAATGTAGACCATGGCATTGATTGAGCTGCTGCCCCCCAGTGTTTTTCCTCGCGGCCAGTAGAGGCGCCTTTTATTAAGGTGACTCTGTGGCGCGGTGTCGTAGCCCCAGTTTCGCTTTCCTTGTTTAATTAGACCGATGAGTCCAAACGGAATATTAATAAAACCGCTATTATCGTGGGGGCCGGCCTCAATAAGACAAACGGAATACTTGCCGCACTCGCTTAACCGGTTGGCAAGAACACAGCCCGAAGAGCCCGCCCCTACGACGATAAAATCAAACGACTTCATTTTGCTTCTCCCCCGCCTGAATAAACCGTGACATGTGGTGCTCTCGGTCGCCATGACTCAATGATGCATGTGTCACCAGACGGAAGTAATGGCCAATGTTCAGCTCTTCCGTAACACCAACGCCACCATGGATCTGGATACCTTGCTGAGTGATACCAACGGCCCGGTTTGCGTAGTAAGCCTTTGCCGCCGCTGTCGCGCGCCCGCGCTCACAGACGTTTGCGCTCTCTCCTTTTACTGACACCATCAAGAGCATGGATTCCAGCTGCTGGAGATCAATAAACGCATCAACAAGGTAGTGCTGGATTACCTGAAAACTGCCAATCGTTGTACCAAACTGTTTACGCGTTCGAGCGTATTCCAGAGTGGCCTGATACACCTCTCGGCAGGCGCCGTACATACGTGCGCAGTCCAATGCGCACAGATAATCGAACCAGGCAGAAACCGCTTGCTTTGCCGCATCACCACGACACAAAACCATTTCGTCTGTGATGAGCACATCATCAAGCGTCAAACTGGCAGCACGGCTTCCATCGAGCAGTCGATATCTTTCAACGTCACAGGCGTCGAAAGGTAGCGCGACAATGGCCAACTCATCACCAGACATAGCGGAGACGAGCACGGCGTCTGCAACGCCACCATCAGACACAACGTGCTTCTGCCCGGAAAGTCGTTCTCCGTTTAGCCTCAAGGAAGGGTTCAGCACGTGATAACCGGCATGCCGGTCATAAAGACCGCAAGCCACACGTGCCTCACCAGAAATAATGCGATCAAGCAACGCCAAGGATGTTGGCGTATTGGCGAACTCCAATAACTTGCCGGGGGAAACAATTAAATCGACAAAAGGGTCAAGACAAAGCGCGGCTCCTAACTCCTGAACAATGGCGCACACGTCAAGCAATGAGCCGCCATACCCTCCAACAGATTCAGCAAACGGAAGGCCAAACCAACCCAAATCATTCATGGCCTGCCAGCGATTCGCTTCAAGGTGATTACTCTCATTCAACTGTGCAATGTAGCTGTCAAATGAATAGTTGTCTTTAAGATAACGGCGCGCGGTATCCGCAATCATGGTGGTATTTTCGGGTAACTTGAAATCCATTTTTCACCTCACAATCCGAGCAACATCTTCGCCAACACGTTTTTCTGGATCTCGTTAGATCCACCATAGATGGTGCACGCACGCAGGAAGTTATAGCGGCGACTGGCCTGATTAAAAATTTGCTCCCCAATGGGCTCCTCGTTATCCCATGGCAAAGACATCAAACCTCCGATTTCCACCATCGCTTGGGAAACCCTTTGCTGTAGTTCCGTGCCTTTGATTTTCAGTCCTGACGATTCTGGGCCGAACGGCTTGCCTTCATCTGTGGCAGCAACGGTGCGAAAGTTGGTGTATTCCAGTGCCATAAGATCGACTTCCAAGCCAGCCAACCGACGCACCGCCAACTGCTTATCTGTTTCCGTTGGTAGCGCATCGATAGCACTTTTAAGGCGATTGATTTCGTAGTGAATATCCGCCACACCGGCAATGGTGGTGCGTTCGTGGGTAAGAAGAAACTTGGCAATGGTCCACCCCATTCCTTCTTGACCCACCAAATTTTCCACAGGCACTTTCACGTCGGTAAAATAGACTTCGTTAAGGTGATGATGCCCATCAATTGAATAAATCGGCCGTACTTCAAGCCCGGGGGTTTTCATATCGATCAGCAGGAATGAAATACCCTGCTGCTGTTTCACGGTGCTATCCGTTCGCACCAAGCAAAACATCATGTCTGCCCAATGGGCCTGTGTCGTCCAGATTTTTTGACCATTAACCAAATAATGGTCGCCATTACGCGTGGCTCGCGTTTTTAACGAGGCCAGATCTGAGCCCGCATTGGGCTCAGAATAACCTTGGCACCATAGCGTTTCGCCACGCTGAATGCCGGGCAACCACCGTTCCTTCTGTGCTTCAGAACCAAAGGTATATAACACCGGCCCAACCATGGCCACACCAAAAGGACTTGTTGGCGGAGCCCCTGCCGAGGCGCGTTCCTGATCGAAAATATACCGCTGGGTTGCACTCCACCCTGGGCCACCAAATTGTTCTGGCCAAGTAGACGTGAGCCAACCTTGACTGCCCAGCAAACGCTCCCATCGTTGCTGCATATTCTTGTCTGGCATCGCTCCTCGGGCAGTACAGCGCCGAATATCATCAGGCACATTTTCCTTCATCCACTGCCGGATACTCTTACGAAATTCTTTTTCGTCATTACTGAAATCCAGATTCATGGAAGCCTCCAAGCCAATAAATTTCGCAATACAAGGTCATCGATTACTCAATTAACCTGTTTACCGTTGCTCTCCCAAAAGGGGGCTCGCAGTTCGTTTTTCAGCACCTTACCTGCCCCACTCACCGGCAACGACTCTGCCTTAAAATCAACGCTACGAGGCACTTTGTAACCTGCAATTCTTTCACGGCAATGTTCGATAATCTCTGCCTCACTGGCGTGCTCTCCTTCACGCAGCACCACGATTGCATGCACAGCTTCACCCCAGCGTTCATCGGGAATACCAATTACCGCGCACTCCTGTACCTCAGGATGGCTATAAATGGCACCTTCAACTTCAACAGAGAAAATATTTTCTCCACCGCTAATTACCATGTCCTTGGCTCGATCAACGATGAAGACAAATCCATCCTCGTCCATGTAGCCAAGGTCGCCGGTATGTAGCCAACCATTGCGCAAGGTATCAGCGGTTGTTGATTCCATTCCCCAGTAACCCAACATGACGTTTGGTCCCCGCGCACATATTTCGCCAACCGTACCTTGAGATACCACCTGATCATTTTCATCAAGCACCACCACCTCCACACCCAGTGCTGCGCGACCGGCGCTACGTAATTTTTCTCCGCCGGGAATGTGATGTTCTGGCCCGAGTGAGGTAATGATTGGGGAGGCTTCGGTCTGGCCATAGCCCTGAGCAAATGACACTGTCGGCATTTGTTCCATAGCACTAATCAATACCGCCTCTGGCATTGGCGAGGCGCCATACAGCATGCGTTTTATGCTGCTGACATCGTAATTGGCGATGCGCCCAGATGAGGCTAGAAGATTGACCATGGTCGGCACCAACAGGGTGTTCGTGACTTTCTCCTGCTCAATGAAAGCCAGCACTTCATCAACATCAAAGCGAGGAACAATGCCATGTGTCCCCGCAGCCAGTGTCACGGCAAACGTGCTGGCCATATCAGCCAAGTGGAACATGGGCCCGGCATGCATATATATGGTGTCACTGTCATAGCCCATCTCGGCAACCACGTTCAGGGCATTGAATACCAGGTTGTCATGACTCAGCATCACGCCTTTTGACCGCCCAGTGGTACCACCGGTATAAAACAGCCCCGCCAGATCGTCACCGCCAGCATTGGCGTCACGGATTCGACCGGCGTTGGCGACAAGGGATTCATAATCAATACACCCTTGTGGACACTCACCCTCACCCATGAAGACAACATGCTTGATAGACTCAAGCTGTGGCTGTAGGGATGGCAGCAATGCTGCAAAGGTGTCATCAACGAAAAGCACTTTAGAACCTGAGTCATTCAAGGTATAGGCGATTTCAGGTGGTGCGAGCCGAATATTGACGGGATTCACTGCCGCACCGGCCCACGGCACTGCATAGAAATACTCCAGGTAGCGATCGCTGTTTAATGCCAGTATGGCAACCCTGTCACCCGCATTGATGCCCAGACTTAGCAACCCGTTAGCAAGGCATGCGATACGGTCTTCAAACTCTCGCCAGGTTTGCCGCCGACCAGCAAAAACGGTAGCCGTACCTTGGCCGTTTAATTGAACCGCACGGCGCAAAGTCTGTGAAATATACATAACAGAACTCCTCTATTGAGGCAGAAAAGGAAGGGGGGAGGGTTGTTTATAGATTGGATTAGCTGGAAGCGAAGGCTCTCTTATAAATGAAGCGACCTCGGGAAACCTGGGCGCCATCAAGAAACACATCCACAACAACCACAATGAAGCGCTTTCCTTCACGAATAATGTTCGGCTTGGCCACCAACGTACCCGCAAAGGCCGGGCGCAAATAATCCAGAGTCATACTTGAACATACTGGCTTATTTTGTTCAGTCTGATTCGCTGTTAAGTGCGCGCCAGCAACAAGCTCCGCGAAGCTTGCGATAATACCGCCATGAAAAGTCTTGATCAGAGGGTTGCCAATGTGCTGCTCGCGAAACGGCATTTTATAGGTTGCTTCGCCGTTATCGTCCGAAGCCGTCATACCAAGAAATTTTTCGTATGGTGATACATCGCCGACCACAGTAGAGAGAGCGGTTACCCTTTCTGTTTCGAAGCTGATGATTCCTTCATCATCGATTGTTTTTTTCTTGGAGGGGGCTCTCTTATTGCTAGGATTCACAGATTGATCAAAGGACGGGCCTGCCGTTCCTATCGCAAAACTGCCTGATACCGACGCCAGCAAATTGCCGCCATCACGCCCAAATGCCTCTCCACGGACATAGGCAATATTTTCTTCAACTGCAAAACAGGTGACATTACATGCCACCCCTTCGCCAGCCTCGGGGTTAGCGATGAAATCAACGCGCAAGTCAATTGTCGCAATTGGGCGCATGTCGCCGAGGCGCACAAAAATCGCCAAACCACATGCCGTATCAAGCAAGGTAGCGATGGCTCCCCGATGAAGCTTTCCCTGTTGATCACAAACCTCTTCCACACAAGGCATGCTCATTACCGCGCCATCTTTGGTAATGTCATCCATTGCGATACCAAAAACCCTGAACAACGGATGCCCTGAACCAAAAAAAGCCTTTGCGGCAAGCAGTTCTCTCGGGAGTGATGTCTCAGCTGTCATAGTTAGCAACTTTTTATCAGAATGTTGAAGCGGCATCCGCATACCGGGTCTCTGCAACACGCACAGATTCAATGGCGTCCGTTATTGCCTCTTCAGGGAATGTTTCACTTTCGGACCCCTTTCGCAGACAATCAGCCAGAGCGGACCATGCCGCAGCACTCGTTCGCATCAACTCGACCAAGCCTGCCTCATGTATTTCAGGAACAATTTCACTCGCTTCATCGAGAAATTCTGAATACATCGCTCTAAAGCCGCTGCCCCCCGTTCCACGCTTCTCGATCACTTGATAGGCGAAACGGAGCAACCATTGCCATTTATCCACTGCCTTCCAGCGAGGAAGTTCCTGGATCCAAGTTGTTAGCGCTTGAATACCGTGATTCCTGCTTCCTTGCAGGAGATTATCTGCATTCTTCACAATCGCACTGCGCACGTTCTCGGCAGACACCTGAACCGAAACACTTTCGGGTGCGAACAATGAACCATGATGGATAAAGGGTGGCGACAAGGAGAATCTGGCTTCAACCAACTTGTCACGAGGCACCTCTAAAAGCCCTGGGCGCTCGGTATCGCTAACGAGCATCGTCTCGCCCTTCTCGGCTCGCTGCCAGGCGACGATGGCGTGACCGGGGAAATGTGTACTGCTCTTGAAATAAGGAAGGTAAAAAATATCAGTTAAGAGAAGCGCAGGCCGCCCCGCATCAAGATGGGCATCCAGCGCATCGGCGGCAGCACATTTATCTTGCCAAGTTTCCCAGCGAAACGGCACGCCCAGTGTAGAGAACACCGTTTCCTCAAATCCCATTGAACGGACATGGACAATAAACGGGGTGTCCGTGCCTGGTATTTCCACATAAGTAATACCAAGCCCGGCACCGAGACCGAAGCAGAAAGCTTCAGTTAAATTAAGCCCATGAAACTCCAGAAGATCCCTGATAG
This sequence comes from Alcanivorax sp., assembly GCF_002733835.1. Classification (GTDB taxonomy): domain Bacteria; phylum Pseudomonadota; class Gammaproteobacteria; order Pseudomonadales; family Alcanivoracaceae; genus Alcanivorax. The sequence continues at coordinate 5,247 of NZ_NVWY01000003.1, read as the reverse complement.
CTGAACTTCCACAGTGGCGTCCGGGCCTATGAGTGTGCCGAAAATCAAAGGCACCGGGGTTACCCTGATCGTTGGTCTGCATCAGGCTGCCTCTCTCACAGGATCCGGACCATAAATGGTCTCCGATGCCTGCATTGGATCACCATGAGCCTCATACTCTGCCAACCAGGCGGCAACCTTCTCAGGCATACCGGTGTCCCAAGGGTGAAACCCGGGACGAAACCAGGCAAGAAAATCAGGCAACATTCCTGTGAGAATACCTTTTCGCCCATAAAGTTTGTTCAAACCCTTCAGAATCACACCGGGCTGGCGCGTGACACCATCAAGCTTGAGCATATTCCAGAATACCGGTGCCACGACCAAATGAACCATCAGTGTCGCAACCACCAGCGCCGAGGCACGAGTCAGGTAGCCCCCCCCAGCCGCTCCCTGATAAAGATCATAGGCCACAGCCTTGTGCTCTACTTCTTCAACCCCGTGCCAAAGAAATAGAGCCCTCATTACCGGGTCGGCCTCGCGGAACATGTCGCTTTTCTCGCTGACCATTGTTTCGCCCAAGGTTGCCGTAAAGTGCTCAAACGCCGCAGTCATGGCGAGCTGATACTTCTTCGGCAAGTACTTTTGTGTGGTGCGAATAAACGTCCTTAAATTCGTAGTGACCTTATCTACATCCACGCCCTGGCTGGCCATCACATCGTTGAAACGATCATGGACAATGCCGTGCTGACCTTCCTGGCGAATAAAGTGACGAATGTCCTCGATCAGCTGATCATCTGTCACCTGATCCTTGAAGTTACGCACTGACTGGATAAAGAAGCGCTCTCCCTCCGGGAAATGTACCGAGAGGGCGTCAAAAAAGCGGGTCAGCACGGGATCACCGCCATTCCAGTGCCGCGGCACTGATGAGACATCAAAAGCAACTTTACGTGGCTGGATTGGCAAAGAAGTCATAATTCCTCCAATGAAACAGGTTGTCTTTAGGTTGACATCCTTCGATGTTATTTGGTCAACTGACCAAATGTCAACCAGAACAAACCTACAAAGCGGCAAAACCACGTAAGTTTCATGCTTATAACTTTCGAAGTAGTGATTCGACCATGAAAGATGCGCTAAATATCAGCGCTATGGGCCGATCAAAAGCCAAGAAGTGAGAATCACCACATTTTACGAAATATTCAGAATTCCCTTAAACATTCGGTTCGACCCTGTCGTTTGTAACCGATAAATTTATAGAGCAAGGAAGTACCGATGAATATTGCCAGTTTGAGCATGGCACAGCGATCTGCGGGAGAATGGCTTTCCTCCTTGCCAACCATAATCCTGCTATTGCTCACTATTTTTCTAGCCTCTGGCGAAGTGATTCATTCCCAGTTACTCAAGATTGGTGAGAGCACATGGGAAGGTTACTTCAAGCTGCGAACAGCGGGACTTGTCGGCGCCCCCACCTGTAATTCAGATCCTAACATTGAACAGGAGATCCAGAAGGCCATCACCGAGAAGAAAGCACGAATGGCGGCCGATCCATTAGCCGGAATTTTGGGATCAGAGGTGAACGAAGGAGCGATACGTCAATCGCTGGAGTCATCCCGCTCCATTTGTCGCAATAAATGGAGCGACTACAGGATGGTTCAAGAGAACGCCACTCCTGGAGTGATTGCCTTCCGCAACCTGGAAACAGGGGTCGCCCATCTGGTCACCACCCTTGGGGGTTACAAGCGCCTTTTACTCTGCCTACTTATCATAATCTGTGCAGCAACAGCTACATTCTCCCGACACCACATCGCACTTCGGCCTGCTCAAACGCGCAAGGATCATTTGGTCTCAACTGTTGGTCAGCTAAGTGCAAACCTGATGCTATTGGCGTCAGCATGGGTTTATCGCAGTGCAGAATTATCCGCAGTGGCAGATGGAGTCAACGTTGATCACTTCTATCTTCATCAGTTCTGGATTGCAGGATTTAGTATTCTCAGCCTGGCAGCGTTCTACCAGTTGCTCCGTCCGCCGAAAGATCTAAGCGATGGCGGCTCTTGGGGGAAATCGCTGCTGACCATTCCGCTGTACAGCATCATGTGTATTTCCGCAGGTATCCAGTTCGCCCAACAAGGTTACTATCACGGAATAAGTGTATACCTAGGTATGCTCATGGAGCTTTCCACACTGTTTTTGAGCCTCGCGCTGTATATCTGGATAGGCATGATGTTACGTCAAACCAAACTCGCCCACCTGGTATTTGATGTACTGCGACCCTGGAAAATGTCTCCAGAGCTCATGTGTTTTGTCGTGCTAGCAATTACCGCAATCCCGACAGCGTTCACCGGCGCTTCAGGTATTTTTGTAATCGCAGCTGGCGCCACCGTTTACCATGAGCTGATTCGCGCCGGAGCCCGCAAGCAGTTAGCTCTGGCAGCCACTGCTATGTCTGGCTCTCTCGGCGTCGTTCTTCGACCTTGTCTTCTGGTAGTGATTATTGCCGCATTGAATAACGCAGTGACGACAGATGAGATGTTTTCCTCAGGCTTGAAGGTTTTCTCTTTGTCTTTGTTCTTGTTCTTCGTTTACAGCCAGTTTGTACGCACATCACCCGCCCGTATTGCACCCTTATCTGAAGCAGTACCCACCAGTCTTAAACGCCTGGTCCCACTGCTTCCCTATATAATCATCATGGGCACGGTGGTAGTATTTTTCCGAGATATTCTGGGTGCGGAGTTAAACGAAATCTACGCCCCCATCATTTTGCCTGTAATGATGCTGTCGATTCTGTGTTACGAGAAACTTAGCGTAAAATCTCTACACGTCTTCTCGTTGACGCTAGTCCCCCTCATTCTCTACTCCTCTTACAATATGGCTGGTATGCAGGAGGCCCTGAATAGCGGCAACATTCCTACTGGCACTTCAAAAAATGAACTTAACAGCCTGTTCTGGGAGCTTTTCTGGCGCAATATGTTACTTAGTGTCAGCCTGATTCTGCAGCATCTAGTAAAAAAACCCTCGGCAAAACCTCACCACCAGCCTGAACCAGGCACAGGAGAGAAGCTAGAGTCTTCACTGCGTTTTGCCACCAATGAAACCACCGGACATATCGGTGCCTTGTTGATTTTGATGGGCATGTCGGTAAGCCTTGGTGGCATCGTAGAACGTTCTGGGATGATGGAAAACTTACCTGAAACTTTTGCCAATATCTGGGTTGCAATGACTATATTGGTGATCACTATGGTAATCATTGGCATGACCATGGATCCGATGGGCGCGGTGTTACTGGTGAACGCCACGATAGCTCCTGTGGCGTTCGCCAATGGAATTGAGCCCCTGCACTTCTGGATGATCACTCTAGCGGCCTTCGAACTGGGCTACTTGTCACCACCGGTGGCACTTAACCACTTATTAACAAGACAGGTGGTCGGCGACGAGGAAGTGGAATCCGCCAAAGTTCACGGAGGCAGCTTTTACCGTCGCCACGAGAAGTATCTTCTGCCTATTGCCGTGATGCTGACCGCTCTATTGATGGTATCCTACCTGCCACTGATGTCAGATACGCTCCACGGCTATATGTTCCAGAAAATATCGCACGGTGGTTAATCGCGAGTCAATTTTAAAAGTTGGCTTTCAATAACTGATTCCATCGCTCAGCGAAAATTAAAATGTAAACTGATTGCATTTACAATAAGACGAAAAATTTTGGTCAGGAATAATCAAACTTTATCTGAACTCCTGACCAAATCCGCCCCCCCATCAACAGATGATGACCAGGGCAAACTCGACCGGCAACGTGCCGGGTTTGAGGCCCCAGCCACACCGCCGTGATACGCCCCTACTCCTATTTTGTATATCACACTCTGTCGTGACTGGATGCCTACGAAATCTGCCGCTTTTGCATTAGAAAAGACGATGGAGAGGGCGATGCCATTACCTATTTCTGAGGTGGCAGGCTCAATGACGCACATTCACTGATCGGCGCGGGCAAATGTGGTGTCGCTCTGTACCATGCATCACCCAGAGAGCAACGCCAGCATGACTGAAAACGATTCGCCGCCGCGCCAACTGATAGAACTCATGCCGGATAGTCGCGTGAAACCCCAATCGCCCCCTGATTTAGGACTGACGTGCGTTTTGGGGATGTCCTCAATTGAGAAAGGGAAAAGTCTCGCTCCCTAGAGCAATTTTCATATCATGCCCACTTTTATTTAATGAACCAATATTCGGAGGTAAAGTGGGTTTTTCTGATTCAACATACATCAATAATACAAAGGTCTATAAGACAGAAACCAAGGCTGTTTCAAAGTCTTCGGACTGAACTACTACACTAAATGCTACACATTCTGGTTAGGTAGGGGACCTAACACAAATATCGTCATTCATCTTTCATTACTGTACTGGAATAGTTGACCACAACTGATAGACCACGACAGGACAGTAGAGTAAAAATAGACTTTTAGACTGCGGAACCACCTCTGGCACGGAGCCCCCATGGCCTGGTATTCATCTGATTCCCCCGACTCTGAGCCAAACCACGTTCAAGTAAATAATTACCCCGATAGCATCCAAGCAGAAACTCCTCCGCCACCGAAGAATATTGAGCAAATTTCGGAGCGAATAGAAGAGTCAGCACGTCTATTTAACTTCAAAAGCCTAACATTCTGGTCTGGCGCGGCTCTTTTAGTCTTAGCTCTATCGGTTAAGGCGGGAGAAGCCTTTCTTATTATCTTTGCCTTCTGGGTTCCCATTCACATCATCACAAGAAGATGGGACAAAGAACGTCGGTTCATTAAAATTAGCTATGATACAGGCTCACTTCCGGAACATTACCGATCACTAATCCGTTCTTTTGGATTCTTGGAAGAAAACCATAAGCTATGGACTTTAGATAGATCCGAATCAATTTTCGGCTTTCATGAACAAAAACGGCATGCGGGGGCCAGTTCACTGATTGATATGAGTCGTTGCAACGTCGGGAAACCCCCTCCGCCCTGGATCAGGAGCAACATAAACTTTCCCTCACTACACACCAAGCAGGGATCATTCTATTTTCTTCCCGAGGGGATACTGCTTTTTAACGGCCTCAAGATCGAGCCACTCAACTATAGCGATGTAAAGCCCAGTTATAGCTTTGAAAGCGTGATTGATGAAAACCCGCCAGAAGATGCCACGATCTGTAGTGGTCTAATGAATCCGGACACCAACATAGGTGGTAAAGTTACCACCTTAATCGAGGTGCCAGATGACCAGAAAACGACGTTCCTTTACTCCTGA
>NZ_NVWY01000016.1 GCF_002733835.1 Alcanivorax sp. | reverse complement strand
TGGGCCCCATCCGCCTGGCCTGGTTCGACCAGTACCTGAAAGGCATGGACACCGGCGCCGGGGATTTCCCGCCGGTGACCCAGTACTACACCGGCGAAGAACGTTTCGTCACCGCCGCCGACTGGCCACACCCGGACGCGCAAGCGGAAACCTTTTACCTCCATGGCCAGCCCGGCGCCCCCTTGTTCGGCAGTATTTCCCACAGCGCCCCAACCACCAGCAAACAGACCAGCCTGCTGCAGACACCGGTCAATGGCCTGTGCTCCGCCAGCGCCAGCCAGTGGACTGCCGGTGTACTCGGCCTGATCTTGCCGCCCTGCTCGGCACAGGACAACGTGGTCAACCTGTTGGAAGCGGTGTACACCAGCGAACCGCTGGAAGAAGACATGGCCATCAACGGCCCGATCACCGGGCAGATCTGGGCGTCCACCACCGCCCTGGATACCAATGTCACCGTGCGGGTCAGCGTGGTGGGCGACAACGGCATTGCCCGGCCACTGACCCACGGCATTCAGATGGCGTCCATGAGTGCCTTTGATGCCAGCAAATCGCGCTTTATGAACGGCAAACTGATCCAGCCCTGGCACCCGTTTAGCGCAGAATCAAAACGTAGCATCAGCCCGCTGACCGCTTTCCGCGCCGATGTGGAAGTGTTCCCCACCAGCGCGCTGATCAAGGCCGGGGAAAAGCTGCGCATCAGCGTAGGCACCAGTGACCTGCCCCATGGCCTGAGCCCGATCCCCGACCTGCTCACCAGCCTGCTGGGCGCCATGACCGTTTACAGCGCCCCGGCCATGCCATCACGGGTGAATATTCCGCTGGTGCCGACCAGCGCCCTGTGACGCCATACCGCCTCTCCACCCTGCTCGGGCAAGAGGGGCGGTTATTCATGCTGCAAAATATTCAACAGCCGACCGAACGGGTCGCGTACATAGAAGCGTCGCACGCCCCAGGGCTCACTCACCGGCCCGTATTCCACCGGCACTCCCGCTTGCTGCATCCGCCTCAATGCCTCGTCCAGATCATCCACTTCAATGGACAGGTCCGGCACCGCTGTGTTTGAACCGCCCTGGGAGCCAAAACTCAGCTGCACCGTCATGGTTTCTGCCGAGCCATAGGTCTGGAACCAGCCATGATCCATAATCCGGTCCAGGCCAAGAATCTCGCCATAGAAGGCCTGCGCCTTGCCCAGATCGTCCGTGGCCACATTGGCCATGATGCGTGTCACCTTCATCGTTACCCCTGTCATTCTTTCTTCATTCTTGCTGCATTGTTCTTGCTGGCGTTTTCTTGCCTGCTCCAGGCACTAAACCATTCTTTCGCATGCTAGAATGAACCCTGTTCAATATCGACAGTCTCATCCCATCCGTCACAGACCTGCCCGCTGCCTTCATCCAGGAACCCTTATGTCCTCCGACTCCAGTCGCTTGCTTCGCCTTTCCCTCGCTCTGGCTCTGGGGGGCTTTGGCATTGGCAGTGGCGAGTTCGTCATTATGGGACTGATGCAGCGCGTGGCCACCGACCTGCAAGTCCCGGTGCCGGATGTGGGCTATGCCATCAGCAGTTATGCGCTGGGGGTGGTGGTCGGTGCACCGCTGATTTCCGCTCTGGCGGCCCGGGTGCCCCGGCGAGGACTGTTGATCACCCTGATGCTGGTGTTTGCCGTGGGCAACATGGCCAGCGCCCTGGCCACGGATTTCTGGACCTTCGTGGCCCTGCGCTTTCTGGCCGGGCTGCCCCATGGGGCCTACTTTGGTGTCGCCGCCCTGGTGGCAGCCTCCGCCGTGCCCTATCACATGCGTGCCCGCGCCGTCGCCCGGGTGATGAGCGGGCTGACCATTGCCATCGTGGTTGGCGCGCCCCTGGCCACCTGGGCCGGCAATCTGTTCGGCTGGGAAGTGGCCTTTATCGGCGTGGGCGTGATTGCCCTGTGCACCGCCCTGTTAATCCGCCTGTGGGTACCCGCCCAGGCGCCGGACCCGAACGCCAGCCCACGTCGCGAATTGTCCGCGCTGGTCAAACAGCGGGTGCTGTTCACCCTGGGGGTCGCCAGCATCGGTTTCGGCGGCATGTTTTCGGTGTTCAGCTATGTGATGCCCACCCTCACCGAGCAATCCGGCATGGCGGAAAGCTGGGGCCCCATGGTGCTGATGATCTTCGGCATCGGCACCATCATCGGTAACTTTGCCGGTGCCCGCGCAGCAGACGGCAACTTGCTGCGTGCCATACCGCGTATTCTGATCTGGTGTGCGCTGATTCAGGCCGGCTTTTACTTTGCCGCCGATTGGCCCTTGCCCGCCATCCTCTTCGTGGGGCTGGTCGGCACCAGCATGGCACTGGGCCCGGCCCTGCAAACGCGACTCATGGATGTGGCAGAAGACGCCCAGACCATGGCTGCCTCCATGAACCATGCCGCGTTCAACCTGGCGAATGCGCTGGGCGCCTGGCTGGCCGGCGTCACCATCAAGATGGGCGCACAATGGTCCGCCACCGGCCTGGTAGGGGCGGCCCTGGCCATGGGCGGATTGCTGATTTTCCTGGCCGGCCGCAGCCTGGAAAAACGTAACGCCGTTACCACCGGCCTGCCCGCACAGACCGATCAATAACGGAACAGATAGCCCACGTTAACGGTGGTCAGGTCATTGTCGTCGTCATCCAGCTGCAGCCATTCCACCGTCAGGGCATTACGTTCGTTCAGCTTGATCGACGCCCCCATGCCGTAGGAGGGATCGCTGGCCACATCGTCTTCGCTATCGCCGCCGGCCACGGTGACCTCGCGCTTCACCGAGGAGTGCCCAAGTAGCACATAGGGGGACAGCGGCAAACGGTAACTCAGGCCCATTTTCAGATAGCCACCCACCAGCCATTGCGGGTCCACGCTAACCCGGGCCGTCTCCAGCCCGCCCTCATCGTCACTGACGCCATAACCCAGCCGCGCTTCCAGCGCGAGCAGGGTGTTGTACTGCCAGCCCCACACCGCCTGAACGCTGCGCGGTTGTGCATCATCACCAACAGGGATCTGCTGATCGAGCAGGTTGTACTGCACGCCCGCATAACCGGTCCGCAACGGATCATCACTGGCCCGCAGCGGCGCACTGACAATGACGCCAACCGCAACCAGCATGGCCAGCCCCATGCGCATCCCGAAAACTCGTCGTTGGTGTATTGTCATTACCGCTCCCTGGGTTATAAGGCTGGGCGACCGACGCCTCACGCCTCAAAGCTTAGATCAAAACCGGAGAAAGAACAGCGCTGATGTCGCTTCCGGGTTCGAGCATCAGGCGTCCGAAGAATTTACCCAAACGAAAAAAAGGCCGCACAGGCGTGCGACCCAAAACCTCTCGTGGCACACAGGCCACAACAGGCTATCGGCATTCACAACACAAACATTAACCCAACCTGGTTAACGCCCGTGAGGATCAGCGAATAGAATCTGGCTGGAAATACAGGTCATCGTGGTGGCAACCACACGGCGAGGATATTCATAAGGCGCTCTCCCAAGTCCATTTGGTGTTCGCCCTGCTGCCTGCGCGCTGTGCCCGCTTCTTGTCCCATTCACCTGTTCACGGTTATGTTTTCGAACAGGTTGGCAGTGGCATCAACAACGTATTGTTGCAACAGGATCCATTTTTTTCATCGTTATTATTGGCTGTCTGTCATTGGTGTTTTTCCAGTTACCCATGCCAGTAACTGCGTACTAGAATGCACCGACCCTTACACTGCAAACCTTGCGCCAGCGCACATTCCGGGCCACAAAATGTGGTTTTTTGTTACCGGAAAACCTTATCTCACACCGGCGGAAAGGGGCTCCGGTTGCACGAATTTACCGGTTACCGGAAAACGCACTTCCACTAACAGCCCGCCATGGGGATGGTTGGCCAGCTGAATTTCACCATGGTGCATGTCCACAATCCGTTTCACGATCGCCAGCCCCAGGCCACTGCCACTGAGCGTGCGCGCCTTTTCGCCCCGGGAAAACGGCTGTAACAGCAGAGGGATGTCTTCTTCACGCACGCCGCGCCCATGATCACGCACGGTAAGCACTACCTTGTTTTCGGTAACAGCGGTGCGAATTTCCACCGGCGAGGCACCGTACTTGAGGGCGTTACCCACCAGGTTGGCCAGCATTCGTTTTACGGTCAGTCGCTTGAGCATTAACCGGGGCAAATCTTCCAGTTCGAACCGTAGCTGTTCGGCCGGGTACTTGCCGGCCACTTCCTGAATCAGGTCATTCAGGTTTTCAAAATCCGGCTGCTCATCCGCCCCGTCACGGATAAAGGAAATAAACTGATCGAGGATCGCATCCATATCCTCAATGTCTTCGACAATGCCTTTTGCCAGCTCTTCGTCCTGCATGAATTCCGCCGACAAACGCAGACGCGTCAACGGGGTTCGCAAATCATGGGACACCCCGGCCAACAGCAACGCCCGATCTCGCTGGGCATGCTGCAAGTCACGGGTCATCCGGTTAAAGGCGGTATTCACCGCCTGAATTTCCTCCGGCCCAATGGTGGTATCCAACACCGGCACCGCCTCGCCGCGTCCCACTTTCAAAGCCACTTTGGCCAGCCGGCGCAACGGTAAGTTCAGCCCCCGGGCAATCAGCAAGCCGCCGATGATGGCCAGCAAAGGCACGGTCACCCCCCAGCCCAACAACAGGTAGCGATCGTAATCCCGGAAGAACGCCATGGGCACCCGCACCCACTGCTCACCAAACGACGGCGCATTCACCCACAGAACCGGTTGGCGGTTGTCTTCCAGACGCACCGTCACCGGCTCTTCCAGCATGCCTTCCAGTTCTTCCTGAAAACGGCCCACCACCGGACGCGACAGCAGCATGGTGCCATCGTGCAGCTTTTCCGGAATCGCCACCGCAATGCCAGTGGCATTACCCAGCCGGTCGGCCAGATCCGCATCCGCCGCCGCCCGCGAATCATCAAACGCCAGCTCTGCTTGCAACACCGTCAAGCGGGCGTATTCACGGATACCGGGCAGGTAGGCATTACGGGCAAAGAACCACAGGGTCAGCGCCTGGCTAATTCCAATCACCAGCCCCACCACGATGGCGGAACGGACAAAGGCAGTACGGGGATAGAGTGTCATTGATACATCGCCAGAAGCCGGACGCCGAACGCCAGACAAAGAAAAGAACTCCCGACTTTAAGCGTCAGGCCTCCGGCGTCAAGCGTCAGGCGTTCCTTAATCAGGCACAAACACATACCCCACACCCCAGACCGTCTGGATGTAGCGGGGTTTGGAGGGGTCGTCTTCCAGCAGGCGGCGCAGGCGTGATACCTGTACGTCGATGGAACGCTCCATGGCGGACCATTCGCGGCCCCGGGCCAGGCTCATCAGTTTGTCACGGGTGAGCGGCTCGCGGGGGTTCTGCAGCAATGCCTTGAGCACGGCGAATTCGCCCGTGGTCAGACTTTGCGGATCGCCATCACGGGTCAGGGTGCGGTTGGCCAGATCCAGAATCCAGGGGCCAAAGGTCACGGATCCTTCTTCCTTGCTGGGCGCTCCGGGCAGCTCGCGCACATGGCGGCGCAGCACCGCGCGGATACGGGCATCCAGTTCCTTGGGGTTGAACGGCTTGGGCAGGTAGTCATCGGCGCCGGCATCCAGGCCTTCAATGCGCTCGGCATCATCGCCCTTTGCGGTGAGCATGATGATCGGCATAACGTTCTCGGCCTCACGCAGGCGACGGCAGATCGACAGGCCATCTTCCCCCGGCAGCATCAGGTCCAGCACCATCAGGGAATACAGCTCGCGGGACAGGGCACGGTCCATCTGCTCCGCATCGCCCACCGCCTTTACGGTATAGCCAGCTTCTTCCAGAAACCGTTGCAGCAGGCTACGCAGTCGCGCATCGTCATCCACGACCAGAATCTTGTCTTGTTGTTCGCTCACGGCACCTCCGAAGGTTTACTGGTCCCTGATTTACGCGTTGTGGTCCGAACGTGCAAGAAAATGGCACGAAGAGATTGTATAAAAACATTGCCAGCGTTGAAGATAGGGGCTGCCGATAGGCACTCCCACAAGAAAACGCTAGAGTAGCTGGCTGAGAATCATTATCGATAAAGGATTTCCCTTGCGAGACCGCCTGAAACAACTTCCCCCGGTAGCCTTCGTTATTCTGGGCACGGTGCTGGCGATCATTCTGCTCGCCATCTTCAAACCGTCCGCCCCCACCCGCGACGTGCTGGACAACCATGCCCGGGTGCGTTTCGTGCTGGCCGATCCCCAGGCGCGCTCGCCGCAGATCCAGCTGTTCGGCCGGGTGCAGTCCCCCCGCGCGGCCGGTCTCACCGCCGTGGTCACCGCCAATGTGGACAGCATTCCGGTACGGGCCGGCAACCGGGTCACCGAAGGCCAATTACTGATCCAGCTGGACGACACCGAAGCCGCCCTGGCCCGGGACCGCGCCAAAGCCACCCGCGACGAAGCCGCCGCCCAGCTGGAAACCACCCGGCTGCGCTACCAGAGCGACAAGAAAAACCTGACGCTGGAAAAGAAGCTGGCCCAGCTGTCCGCCGATAATCTGGAGCGCATCCAGTCCCTGCGTGAACGCAAACTGGTGGCCCAGACCCAGCTGGATCAGGCCGAAGAAGCCCAGGCCCGGGCAGACCTGTCTCTCAGCCAGCGGCAACTCAGTGTCAGTGATTTCCGTAACGAGCTGGCGCGCATGGAAGCCCGCCTGGCCAGCGCCGAGGCGCAGCTGGAACAAGCGAAGATCGACCTGGCTCGCACCACCGTCAACGCACCGTTCGACGGCACCATTACCCAGGTGAGCGTGGCCCCCGGCGAGCGGGTACGCCCCGGCGAGCCGCTCATTGACCTGTTTGCCGATACCGAACTGGAAGTGCGCGCGCAGATTCCCGACCGCTACCTGCCGGCCGTTCGCGAAGGGCTGATCGCCGGCGACCTGACCGCCAGCACCCAGCTGGAAGGCCATACCCTGCCATTGAATCTGAAACGGCTGGCCGGGGATGCGGCCGATGCCCGTGGCGGTATCGACGGCCTGTTTGCCTTCAGCGGTGACAGTGCCAAAGGGGTGCCCACCGCCGCGCTGGGCCGCCCGCTGACCATCACCCTGACGCTCCCCGCCCAGCCGCAACTGCTGGCGCTGCCGGCCACCGCCCTGCATGGGCTCAACCGCCTGTACCGCATCGACGACGACCACCGCTTGCAGCGCGTGTCCGCCCATATCGTCGGGGAAGCCATCGATGGCGACCGCTCCCTGCTGTTGCTGCGCGCCGACACCCTGAAAGGCGGCGAACGCATCATGACCACCCAGCTGCCCCAGGCCATCGTCGGCCTGGCCGTGGACCCGCAACCGGTGCCCGGCAGTAACGCTGATACCGAAACCGAGACCCAGAGCAGCAGCCCGGAAACGGATACAGAACCGGATAACCAGGGCGGTGACAGTGAGTGAGTCGCGGGGCCTGATTGCCAGCTTTACCGAACACAAGGTTGCCTCCAACCTGCTGATGGCGCTGATGATCATGCTCGGGGTACTGGGCCTGACCCGGCTGAACACCCAGCTGTTCCCGGATTTCGATTTCGAGTACGTCACCGTCACCATCCCCTGGCGCGGCGCCAGCCCGGAAGATGTGCAACGCTCCATCACCATTCCCGTTGAGCAGGCCCTGAAAACCCTGCCCAACACCCGCAAGTTGATCGCCCGCTCCCAGCAGGGCGCCAGCGCCATCTTTATTGAACTGGAAGACGGCAGTGACCTGGGCCTGGCCCTGGATGAAGTGCGTCAGCGCATCGACTCCATCCGCAACCTGCCACAGGATGCCGAACGCCCGGTGATTCAGAAAATCACCCGCTATTCCCTGGTCACCTCAATTCTGGTGTCCACGGAAAACGGCAGCCGGGAAGAGCTGCGCCCGCTGGTGCGGGAAATGGAAGATGAGCTGCTGGCGCTGGGCGCCGGCAAAGTGGAATTCATCGGCCTGCCGGAAGAAGAAATGGCCATCCAGGTGCCCACCAGCACCCTGCACGATCTGGGCATGACCCTGGGGCAGATCGGCGACAAGGTTCGCAGCTTCAGCCAAGACACCCCCGCCGGCACCGTGGGCCGTGACGACGCCGCCAAACAACTGCGGGCACTGGGCCAGCGCCGTGACGAAAGGGCGTTTGCCGAATTGCCCCTGATCACCACTGCCGACGGCCAGCAGCTGAGCCTGGGCGACGTGGCCATCATCGAACGACGCCCCCGGGATGATCAGGCCACGCTCACCTTCGAAGGCAAACCCGCCATCGAACTGCAGGTGATGCGCGGCGAAGATGACGACATGCTGGACCTGGCAAAAAAGGTTCGTGCATGGGGCGCCGAGCACAAAGATTCGCTGCCCGCCGGCGTCAAAATGACGTTCTATTTCGAAGCCTGGAAGCACGTGCAGGAACGTATTTCCACCCTGCTGTGGAACGGTATTTCCGGGCTGGTACTGGTGGTACTGACCCTCTACTTCTTTCTTAACTCCCGGGTGGCCAGGTGGGTCACGATTGGTATTCCCGTGTCGTTCATGGCCACCCTCGGAATACTCTGGGTGTTCGGCGGCACCATCAACATGATCAGCCTGTTCGGCCTGATTCTGGCCCTGGGCCTGATCGTGGACGACGCCATCGTGGTGGGCGAAGACACCCTCACCCATCTGCAGCAGGGCGAATCCGCCCAGCGCGCGGCCCTGGGGGGTGCGCGGCGCATGTTCTGGCCAGTGGTGGCATCGTCCACCACCACCATCGCCGCCTTCCTGCCGCTGGGCATGATGGGCGGCGCCATGGGCAAGATCGCTTTCGACATTCCCTTCGTGATGATCTGTGTGATCCTCGCCTCCCTGATGGAATGTTTTCTGGTGCTGCCCGGCCACCTGCACCACAGTTTTCGCGGCATTGAGGTCAAGGCCAGTGGCCTGCGCGAACGCATCGACGCCGGTTTCAATCGTTTCCGGGATGAGCGCTTCCGCCCCCTGGTGGAATGGTCCATCGACCACCGCAAACTGGTCAGCGTGTCGGCCGTCTGCGCCTTTATTGTCGCCCTGTCACTGGTGGCCACCGGCTGGCTCAAGTTCACCTTCTTCCCACCGGTGGATGGCGACCAGCTGCGTGCCGTGGTGGAGTTTTCCTCCGGCACCGACAAACAACAGGTGGACAACTTCCTGGCCGAGCTGGAACACACCCTGGAAGAAACCAACGAGGAACTGGGCGGGCATCTGGTCCATACCATCATCAGCCACCACGGCGCCGCCGCCGGCTTCCCCAATATCGGCGGGCGCCAGGACAAGTTCGGTGATGAATACGGCACCCTGGTGGTGGAGGTCTACACCGGCTCGGACCGGGACATCTCCAACGATCAACTGGTCGACGCCTGGCGCGAAAAACTCTCCCTGCCGGCAGGCCTGGATCAGCTGACCATATCCCAGGCCGAAGCCGGCCCACCGGGCAAACCCATCGAAGTCAAACTCACCGGCAGCGATGCTCTCACCCTGAAAGCCGCCTCATTGGCCCTGCAGGAACGCCTCAACGAGTTTTCCGGCGTCAGCAATGTGGATGACGACCTGCCCTACGGCAAGGAACAGCTGACCTTTCAGCTCACCGCCCAGGGCCGCGCTCTGGGGCTGACCCTCAGCGACGTGGCCAGCCAGCTGCGCTCCGCCTTCGACGGCAGCCTGGCGCAGCTCTACAACGAAGAAGACGAGGAAGTGGAAGTGCGGGTGATGCTGCCGGACAGCGAACGTCGACGCTTCAGCGCCATCGAACGCCTGCCCATCATCACCAATCAGGGCGAAGCCATTCCCCTGCGCGACGTTGTCACCTTTGACGCCCGCAAGGGCGTGGACCTGCTGCGCCGCGTCAACGGCGAACTGGCGGTCACTGTCTACGCCGACCTGGACCCGGAACAGGGCAACGCCAACGAAATTATCGCCACACTCAACGAAGGTATCCTGCCGGAATTGAAGAGCCAGTACGGCATCGGCGTGGGCTACGAAGGCAAGCTGCAGGAGCAGGCGGAAAACCTGCAGGATCTGGCCACCGGCGCCCTGCTCGGGCTGGCCATCATCTATATCGTGCTGGCCTGGGTGTTCAGTTCCTATTCCTGGCCAATCGCGATCATGACGGCGATCTTCTTCGGCCTCACCGGGGCGGTCATCGGGCATATCTTCACCGCCCCCTTCGGCATTAAATTCTCCATGTTCTCGGCCATGGGGCTGTTCGGTCTGTCCGGCATTATCGTCAACGACTCCATCGTGCTGGTGAGCTTCTACCAGCAGCTGGTCGCCGAAGGCATGGAACGATTCCAGGCGATTGTGGAGGCCTGTGTACGCCGTCTGCGCGCGGTGCTGCTCACGTCCATCACCACCATCGCCGGCCTCACCCCGATTCTGTTCGAAAGCTCCCTGCAGGCCCAGTTCCTCAAACCCATGGCGGTCAGCCTGGTGTTCGGGCTGCTGTTCGGCACCGGGCTGATTCTGTTGGTGGTGCCCGCCATGCTGATGCTGATTGAGGAGCAGCGCGATCGCATCCACGGACTCAGCCACCATCTGGCGTCAGACAACTGGGGCTCCCTGTTGCAGCGCGCCTGGCGTTTTGATCCGGCTCACTACCGCCAGCAACCCGGCCCGCAGGGCCTGGGCGGCAACCTCTGGTGGGTCATGCTGCTCGGCCCCTTCCTGCTGCTCAAAGTGTTCGGCAACCTTGCCTTGCTCATGGCCGCCGCCAGCAACGATGCCAGCCTGCTGCTGCTCATCCCTGCCGGGCTGGCGTGGCTGCTCATGTTGGGGCTGGGAGCAGCCTTTCTGTGGTGCCTGTTCCGTCGGCGCCACCTGGCGCTGGCGCTGGCGCCGCGCTGGCTGCTGATGACCGGGCTGGGCAGCCTTATCATTGCCGCCCTGGCACCACTGGCAGGGCATCACGGCGATCTGCTGGCCAACAGTTTCTGGGCACTGGCCCGCTGGACGCTGATAACCGCCCTGATTGTGTTGCCCATTCTGCTATGGGGGCGGCGCAGCGCCCACACATTTACCCGGTAAGCTGCCCCATTGCGGCACACATGTGCCACAATTCGACAGCTTACCTTTTGACCCGTCGCTGGTATGATTCGCGATTGGATCGAGACACATATAAAAATACAGCCGATGGGATCAATAGCGGCTTGAGGAGAGCAACATGGCCAAAATTCTTGTGGTGGACGATTCCCCGACCCAGCTGACCAATCTGGTAAAGATTGTCCAGGGTCAGGGCCATGATGTCGTTACTGCCACCAACGGCATGGAAGGGATAGAAAAAGCCCGTCAGGAGCAGCCCGATCTGATCCTGATGGATGTGGTCATGCCGGAACTGAACGGCTTCCAGGCCACCCGCAAGATCACCCGCGACCCGGCCACCGAAAGCATTCCGGTGATTCTGGTGACGACCAAGGACCAGGAAACCGACAAGGTCTGGGGCGAACGCCAGGGCGCCTTCGGCTATGTGGTCAAACCGCCGGTGGAAGCGGAACTGGTCGCCAAGATCAATGAAGCGCTGGGCTGAGTCGCCGTTCGCGGCCCGTCACGCGCGATAACCGAGCATTCATGACCTGCGCCACAGCCACAGCCGCTTTTACAAGTCAATCTATCAACGACCGGATTCATTCCCTATGATTCCGGTCGTTTTGTATTTGAAGAACGCTTGCCGGCAATACGCTCGCAGGCCGCACGCCGTCAGGACATATCATGCGTAGTATCGAACAGATTATTGCCGAAGAAATCGGTTGCCAGGAACGCCAGGTCAACGCCGCCGTCGCCCTGCTCGACGAAGGTTCCACCGTCCCCTTTATCGCCCGCTACCGCAAAGAGGTCACCGGCGGTCTGGACGACACCCAGCTGCGTAACCTGGAAGAACGGCTGCGTTATCTGCGTGAGATGGAAGAGCGCCGCGAGGCCATCCTGAAAAGCATCGCCGAACAGGAAAAGCTCACTCCCGAGCTGGAAAAGGCGATCAAGGCCGCCGACACCAAGACCCGGCTGGAAGATCTCTACCTGCCCTACAAACCCAAGCGCCGCACCCGCGCCCAAATTGCCCGCGAAGCTGGCCTGGAGCCGCTGGCAGACAGCCTGATGAATGATCCCACCCAGGAACCGGAAGCGCTGGCCGCCGGCTACCTGAACGAGGAACATAAAGTTGCCACCGCCAAGGACGCCCTGGACGGTGCCAAACAGATCCTCATGGAGCGCTTCGCCGAAGACGCCGAGCTGCTCACCCGCCTGCGCACCTTCCTCTGGGACAAGGGCCACATCCAGGCCAAAGTCGTCGACGGCAAGGAAAAAGACGGCGCCAAGTTCAGCGACTATTTCGATCACAGCGAAACGCTCAAGGGCATCCCCAGCCACCGCGCCCTGGCCCTGTTCCGGGGCCGCAATGAAGGCATCCTGCATGTTTCCATGGTGCTGCCAGAAGAGCTGGAGAATGCCCAGCCGCATCCCTGCGAAGCCATGGTCACCGCCGTGGCTGACTGGCAGCACGCCGGCCGTGCCGCCGATGACTGGCTCAAGGAAGTGATGCGCTGGACCTGGAAGATCAAGCTCAACACCCACCTGGAAACCGAGCTGCTGGGCCGGGTACGGGAAATGGGCGAAGAGGAAGCCATTCAGGTGTTCGCCCGTAATCTGAAAAGCCTGCTGATGGCTTCCCCCGCCGGCCCCAAGTGCACCATGGGTCTGGATCCCGGTCTGCGCACCGGGGTGAAGGTGGTGGTCGTGGATGCCACCGGCAAGCTGCTGGAACACACCACCGTGTTTCCGCACCAGCCAAAAAACCAGTGGGACCAGTCCCTCAGCAAACTGGCGGCCCTGAGCAAACAGCACGGCGTGGAATTGATCGCCATCGGTAACGGCACCGCCAGCCGGGAAACCGACAAGCTGGCCGGCGAAGTGGTCAAGCTGCTGAAAGACCAGCCGATCCAGAAAATCATCGTTTCCGAAGCCGGCGCATCCGTGTACTCCGCCTCGGAACTGGCCGCCCGGGAATTCCCGGAACTGGACGTGTCCTTCCGTGGCGCCGTTTCCATTGCCCGCCGCCTGCAGGACCCGCTGGCCGAACTGGTGAAAATCGATCCGAAAGCCATCGGCGTGGGCCAGTACCAGCACGACGTGAGCCAGGTAAAACTGTCCCGCTCGCTGGATACCGTGGTGGAAGACTGTGTGAACTCCGTGGGTGTAGACGTGAATACTGCCAGCGCCCCGCTGCTGGCCCGCATTGCCGGGCTTAACAGCACCATCGCCGGCAACATCGTTACCTTCCGGGAAAAGAACGGTGCCTTTGCCAGCCGCGCCAACCTGAAACTGGTGCCGCGTCTGGGCGACAAAACGTTTGAACAAGCCGCCGGTTTCCTGCGCATCATGAACGGCGAGAACCCGCTGGACAGCTCCTCAGTGCACCCGGAAGCCTACCCGGTGGTGGAAAAGATCGCCGGCAAGCATGGTCGTCCGTTGAAAGACCTGGTGGGTGATGTGCCCTTCCTCAAGAAGGTCAACGCCGCTGAATTTACCGACGACAACTTCGGCCTGCCTACCGTCACTGACATCCTCAGCGAGCTGGAAAAACCCGGCCGTGACCCGCGCCCGGAATTCAAGGCGGCAGCGCTCAAGGAAGGGGTGGAAACCCTCAAGGATCTGAAGCAAAGCATGATTCTGGAAGGCACCGTCACCAACGTAACCAACTTCGGCGCCTTCGTGGATATCGGCGTTCACCAGGATGGCCTGGTGCATGTGTCCGCGCTGGCCGACAAGTTTGTGGAAGACCCGCACCAGGTGGTCGCCCCCGGCGATATCGTCAAGGTGAAAGTGCTGGACGTGGACCTGGATCGCAAACGCATCAGCCTGACCATGCGCATGGACGACCAGCCCACCGAAAAAACCAGCGGCCAGCGCCCCGCCAGCAACCGCGCCAATCAGGCCAACAAAGGCAATAACCAACGCCGCGGTGGCGGAGGTCAGCGCGCCGGTGGCCAGCCCCAGGGCGGCGGCGGCACCTTCGCCGACCTGTTTGCCAAGGCCAAGGAAGAGAAGCAGAAGAAGGACAGCAAGAAGCGCTCCTAAACGGGAGTGACTTCTCAGCGTCATTCTATTGCCCCATGATTGTCGGAATTCCGTCACACCCGCGGCCAGCCCCACACCCGGGCGGCCGCACGACAGGCCCCAACCATGAAGCATCTTGAACAGAGAATTCATGCCCTGCTGGATTCAGATGCCGCCGCCACCCTGGCTGGTATCCGTCGCGGCATCGAGAAAGAAAGCCTGCGCATCACCACCGATGGCACCCTTGCGCAAACCCCGCATCCCAAAGCGCTGGGCTCTGCACTGACGCACCCCTACATAACCACGGATTATTCCGAAGCGCTGCTGGAGTTTATTACCCCGCCCAGCA
This sequence comes from Alcanivorax sp., assembly GCF_002733835.1. GTDB lineage: Bacteria > Pseudomonadota > Gammaproteobacteria > Pseudomonadales > Alcanivoracaceae > Alcanivorax. Next base: position 45,889 of record NZ_NVWY01000016.1, on the reverse strand, counting down.
CCGAACTGCACAAACCCATCGAGTTTCTCGAACAGCTCCACCGCTATGTGTACAGCCACATTGGCGATGAAGTGCTGTGGGTCAACTCCATGCCCTGCATGATCGGCAAGGACAGTGATGTACCCGTGGCGCAATACGGCAGTGCCAATGTGGGCCGCATGAAAACCGTCTACCGGGAAGGGCTCGGCCATCGTTACGGCCGCAAGATGCAAACCATTGCCGGCATCCATTACAACTTTTCCTACCCGGAAGCATTCTGGAAACTGAACCAGCAACTGGAAGACGACAACGCACCGTTGCAGGATTACATTTCCCGTCGCTACTTCGACCTGACCCGCAATTTCCAGCGCTATTCCTGGCTGCTGGTGTACCTGTTCGGCGCCTCCCCGGCCCTGTGTGCCTCTTTCCTGGCCGGCCGCGAGCACGATTTGCTGGAGCGTTTTGATCACTCCCTGTATCGCCCCCAGGCCACCAGCCTGCGCATGAGCGACCTGGGCTACCAGAACAATGCCCAGTCGTCCCTGGCGATCAGCTACAACAACCTGGATGAGTACGTCAGCACCCTCACCCACGCCATCAAGACACCGGAACCGGCCTACGAGAAAATCGGCGTCAAGGTGGGGGATGAATACCGCCAGCTCAACACCAATATTCTGCAGATCGAGAACGAGTACTACTCGTCCATTCGCCCCAAGCGCACCATCAACCCGGGCGAGCGCCCCACCACAGCATTGCGGGAACGCGGCGTGGAATACATCGAAATCCGCGCGCTGGATCTGAATCCGTTCGAACCGGTGGGCATCAACCAGCAGGAAATCCGCTTTCTGGACCTGTTCGCCACCTATTGCCTGCTGCGCGAATCACCGCAACTGGAAAAATGCGACCTGCATGCCAGCAAGGAAAACCTGCGCAAGGTGGTCTATGACGGCCGCAACACCGCCACCCAGCTCTGCAACTGGGGCAAGTCGGTGAGTCTGAAAGACTGGGCCACGGAAAAGCTGGAGCAGATGCAGCCCATTGCCGAACTGTTTGACCGCGCCCATGGCGGCACCAACTATGCCGAGGCACTGGCGCACCAGCAGGAAAAAGTCGACAACCCCGGCGCCACTCCGTCCGCGCGGATTCTGGAGCAACTGGAAAACCGCAATCAGGGCTTTTTCCAGTTCGCCATGGATCAGGCCCTGGCCCACCGGGATCACTTCCTGTCCCGCCAGCGTTGCGACGAGACCAACCAGCGACTGGAAGAACTGGCCGCCGACAGCCTGGCGGAACAGGCCGCTGGTGAAGCCGCCGAACAGCAATCCTTCGAGGATTACCTGGCCGATTACTTCCGCGACTGACCCAGGCCCGGTGAAGCTCACCCCCTGCGGGGCAGCTTCACCGGAACCCACTATCCCGGCTTTTCTCGCGGAAAGGTGTCAGCGCACCTCACCCTCACGTTGCACTGCGACACATTTCGTTGCACAGGCCACCGATAACGCTGCACCTGGGCGGCGTTTGCTGCATTTGCACAACAAAAATGCGGACTCGCACGCTATGCAAATTGCACTGCAGTGCTACTCTCGATGGAACGTGACAAGGAGCAACGGCATGTCTCCAGATCGGGAACAGTGCGAAAAAGCGTACAATCAGGGCTGCATGTGGGGGATGTCCGGCGGTGACAGCAACCGCTGCCCCTATACGGATGCCCCACTGACACAATGGTGGTTCGACGGCTGGCAAGCCGGCATCGACGCCTGGCACGACCGCAATCTGCAGCAGAAAAACGCCAAACAGGCCTGACGCGAGCCCGCACAACGGTTAGCTCCCTCCCGCCTTGCGGGGGAAGCGTTGCTTGCGCCTTGCGCAGCCGACATCCTGCGTTCCCCCCAGCCGTTCTTCCCCCTTGCCGCCACCGCCGCTTTTGCCTACCCTTCGCCGGTCCCCGACGAAAAGAGCCGCCCATGTCGTCCATTATTCCTGCTCCTCGCCTGCTCAATATCCTCGCCTTGCTGGCCTGCCTGGCCGCCATGGCCGGCGCCCTGTACCTGCAACACGTGGATGGGCTGGAACCCTGCCCCCTGTGTATTTTCCAGCGCGTTGGCGTGATCGCCGCAGCGGTGATCCTGCTGATCGCCAGCCTGCACGGACCCAAAGGCGTGGGTGTGCGGATCTATGGGGCTCTGACCGCCCTGGCCGCCCTCGGTGGCGGCGCCGTGGCCGCGCGCCACATCTGGCTGCAGAACCTGCCGGCAGACCAGGTACCCGCCTGCGGCCCCGGGCTGGACTACATGCTCGACGTGTTTCCCCTGCAGAACGTCCTCCAGCAAGTGCTGGCCGGATCCGGCGAGTGCGCAGAAATGGACTGGTCATTTCTCGGCCTGAGCCTGCCGGCCTGGTCCATGGTGGTGTTTGCCGGACTGCTGGTGGTCGCCCTGATCCAGATGTTCCGCCCGCTGCCCCGCTGAGCCCGTCATGATCGATGGCCTGCTGATTCTCCTGTTATTCCAGTTTTTCGGTGAGGTGATTATTCGCCTCACCGGCATTCCCCTGCCCGCCTCCGTGGTCGGCATGGTGCTGCTACTGCTGGCATTACTGCTGGAAGCGCCGTTCACGCAACGGGTGGCGCCCGCGGCCGGCGGTCTGATCAAGCACATCAGCTTGCTGATCTTTCCGCTCGGGGTGGGCATCGTGCTGCAGTGGCACCGCTACGAGGAGTATGCGCTGGCATTGGGCGTGGCCGTGGTGCTGGGCACCATTCTCAGCATGATCGTAGTCACCCTGATGCTGAAAAAACTGCTGGGTGGCAAGCACCGGGAGCCCACCAGCAAACCGGCTGGCCGCGGAGGTGACCATGCTGATTAACCTGGATCAGCTGGCCGAACTGGTCCACACGCCGCTGTTTGGCCTGCTACTGACGCTGGCCAGCTACCGCTTCGCGCTGTGGGTTTACGGGCGCAGTAACAGCCTGCCCATTTTCCACCCCTTCCTGGTGGCCTCGATTCCGGTGATTATCGTGCTGCCGCTGGTCAACGTGGACTACGAGGAATATCGCGAACAAACCCAGATGATTTCCTTTTTATTGGGTCCCGCCACCGTTGCACTGGCCTGGCCGTTGTACCGGCAACTGCACACCGTGCGCAGCGTACTCAAGCCCATTATCGTCGCCACCCTCCTCGGCGCGATCATCTCCGCGGCCATCGCCGTAGGCCTGGCCTGGTGGCTGGGCGCCCCACCCGAAGTGGTAGGCTCTCTGGCCCCTAAATCCATCACCACGCCAATTGCCGTGGAAGTGGTGAAATCCACCGGCGGCTATGTGTCGCTGGCGGCCGGCGCCGTGGCCATTACCGGCATTGTCGGCGCGCTCGCCGCCGGGCCCATTTTCCGGCTGCTCAAGGTCAGCGATCATCGGGTAAAAGGCTTTGCGCTGGGGCTGGTGGCCCATGCCATCGGCACCGCACGGGCTTTCGAATACGGCGAAAAAGCCGGCGCCTTTGCGGGCCTGGCGCTAGGCCTGTGTGGCCTGGTCACCGCACTGGCACTACCCTGGCTGTGGCCCTGGGTGGCGCAGCATCTCGGCTAACGCGGATTAACCTGAAGCATTACCGCTGTGCCAGCTCAACCGGAGGGGCGGCATTGCTCGTTTTGCAGGACGCAAGAAGCCTGATGCCTGACATTACACCCCAAAGCAAACCGGTGGTGCGACCACAACCCGACCCGGTTTGCACAGCCGTCTGGCGTCAAGCACGAGGCATCAGGCGTTCCTATCCGCCGTTACAAAGCACTAAAAGCCCCTGTCTTATAAAAAATCCGTCTTTAGCAACAAGTGGCTGACGCCGCGCTGTTTTTTCCACTGTTTGTGGCTACTCCGCAAAAAGGTCACTTTCTGCCCATTGCGCCCCCATCACCCTCCATCCTAGTCTCGATAGCCCTGCTGAAGAATCAAAACGACCGGTCGCCCAGCAGCCTGCGCCGGCCCAAGGCAGTCTCAGCCATTCACTAAGGAGGGAACACAATGGCGAGTTCCACATCTGCAGCACTGGCTCAATGGCAACGCATCGAAGCACTGGTTCAGGCCTGGCTGGATGAACGCCAGCAGTTGATTGTACTGTTGTGCACCATGCAGGGCCTGAAAGGGCTTTCCACCGCCCAACCCTACGAAAACCAGCAACCCATGCATCGTCAGGTGCAGCGCTTCTGCCAACTGCTGATGGATTACATCAGCGCTGGTTATTTCGAGGTGTATCGGGAGCTGGTCAACGAAGCCCGGCATTTCCACCGGGACAACCCGGCACTGACCCGGCAAATTCTGCAAAAGCTCGACAACTCCACCGATGCGGCGCTGGCCTTTAATGAGGATTTCGAACACGCGGACCAGTGCCTGGCCCAGCGCAAGGTGTTACCCCAGCGCATCAGTGCACTGATGGAAACCCTGGAGGAACGCTTTGCCCTGGAAGATCAGCTGATTCTCAGCATCCACCAGCAGGAACCACCGCGACAGCAAGCAACGCATTAAGAGCAGCAGCAAGCGACACGCTTCAAGCGGCAACACGGAGCAATCCATGGAGCAAGGCTTCACTGCCCGTGCTCCGCGCGTCAAGGTTAATTGTAGGAGCGCCGCTTGGGGCGCGAATGAAGGAGGCTACCAACCATACAGGCTTGGCAGCTTACTCGGTTAAAGCCTCCTGAGCTCTGATATTCCTGACCGCCCCTTGGGCGGCTCCTTGCCAAGGCAAGGTTCGCGTCTCAAGCGACGCTCCTACAGCGGCCTTGTAGAAACACTGATCCACCAAAAAGGGCGCCTTTCGGCGCCCTCTTGGTAGCAACAAACGCTCGGCGATTACTCTTCGCCTTGCGCCTCATCACCACTGCCTTTCACATCCAGCAGCTCGATTTCGAAAATCAGCACCTGGTTCGGGCCGATGTCGCCACCGGCGCCTTGCTCACCGTAGGCCAGTGATGGCGGCAGGACGATTTTCCATTTGTCGCCTTCCTTCATCATCGGCAGCGCTTCCTGCCAGCCCGGAATGATCTGCTGCAGGCCGAAGGTCGCAGGCTGATCACGCTCTACGGAGCTGTCGAACACAGTGCCGTCGGGCAGCGTGCCGTGGTAGTGCACTTCCACGGTGTCTTCCAGAGTCGGAGACGGCGCTCCTTCTTCACCGGAGGCCAGCACTTCGTACTGCATGCCGCTGTCGGTAACGGTCACGCCGTCACGTTCAGCATTGTCCGCCAGGAATTTTTCGCTGGCTTCCAGATTCTTGCCAGCTTCTTCTTCAACCTTTTTTTGCTGGGCGGCCATCATGCGGCCCTGGAAATCACGGATCAGCTGATCCAGATCTTCATCACCCAGACGGGACTCGCCTTTCTCGTCGAAGCCATCACGCAGGCCTGCAACCATGGCATCCAGATCCAGGTTTTCCAGGCTGCGCATCTGCTCGGCACTGCGGAAACCCAGTGCATAGGACGCCTTCTGGTCATCCGTTTTCACTTCTGCGTTGTCCTGACCACAAGCGGCCAGCAAGACCGTTCCTGCCAGCACGATTCCCAATTTCTTCATTCTGCCTCCAATTGGCCAACTGTTATTGTTTCTGTTGTGTCTCTTCCAGCCCCTTGCCAGCACGCATCTGTTCCGCGCTGATGGTGTCCGGAGCCTTTACCGTAATGGGTTCCGCCGATACACCCGGCGGCGGAATCTGGCCATACTGCCAGTTTCCATCGGGGTCACGCCAGCGATACAGCTCCGTGTCACCCTTTTTTTCCAGCCAGGGAGACAGGCTCCCGTCAAACAGCTTTTCCGGCTGTTGCCAGTTCTGTTCCACATGCTGCCAGTTTAGCAATGGCTTGCCGCCACCCAGCGGCACAATAAACAAGGCCGCCAGCACTGCCAGCAGCAGTACAACAATAATGAGCAAAAAACGCATAATGCCGGATTCCCCTGTAGAGCCCCTTCACGGGATCGAGTTCCCCATGGGAGCAAAATAACATCACAATTTACATCACTTATGCCACTTTTGCGGTAGTGTTGGATTTGTGAGCAGAATCACCCTTTCTTCCGACAATCAACGCACCGGCATTAGGGGCAGGTAGAATCATACGAAATAACCATAAAGAAACGGTATGAACAGCGCACAGAATAGCCCATCCACGGGGATCGGCTCCCAGCACAGATCCCACGGATCGCGTTTGGTGATTCTGGTCGCAAACAGCAAAGGGGGTTGCGGCAAAACCACCATCGCCACCAATCTGGCTTGCTATTTCGAAGCCTTGGGGCGCCCGGTATGTCTGATGGATCTGGACCCGCAGCAGTCCGCCACCCAATGGCTGAAAATGCGCCACTCCGCCACCATTCAAGGCCTGAGCTGGCCTGCCGGAGAACCGGTTTCCCTGGGCCGTCTGCAGCAACGTCTGGATCAGGCGGGCAATCTGGTCATCATCGACTCTCCCGCCGGGCTTGATCCGCATCAGCTGGATCATCTGATGCGACTCTCCCAGGTGGTGCTGGTTCCTGTGCTGCCCAGCCCCATTGATATCCGCGCCACCACCCGCTTTCTGCAAAGCGTGATGCTCACCCCCAGCTACCGCCGGCGCCCCCGACGGCTGGCAGTGATCGCCAACCGGGCACGCACCCGCACAAAAATGTACGAAGCCCTGCGTCAATTTCTTTCCAGCCTGAAAATTCCCTATCTGGTCACCCTGCGCGACACGCAGCTTTATGTGCAGGCCATGAGCCAGGGCGAAGGCATCATGGATGCCGCCGTCTCCCGCCACCTTGAGGACCAGCAACACTGGCGGCTAATCGGCGAATGGCTGGAGGTACAGCGGCATTTAATACAGACCATGCCGGGGTTTCGGTAACCCACCTGTAGGAGTTCCCTTTCAGGGGACGAACCGCGTGTAAACGCGGAATTGCTCACAGGGCCGATCAGGTTCTAGATCGACTCATGACAGTGCGGCAGGTGAAAGCTCTTGTAGCCTCGCTTCGCGAGGTTCGTCCCTGGAAGGGAACGCCTACAGCGGGTTTGTAGAAAGTTAGGTCTTAACGTCAACTGCCCTCTGCCAAATCCCGCATGGCCCCGGTGAGCTTGCTTAAATCCTCCGGCTCGATCACGAACGGCGGCATGATGTAGACCAGCTTGCCGAACGGACGAATCCATACGCCCAGCTCCACAAAACGCGCCTGCACCTGCTCCATGGCCACCGGTTCTTTCATTTCCATCACTCCGATGGCGCCCAGCACCCGGGTATCGGCCACCGCAGGCAGCGTCTTCAACGGCAGCAATTCCTCCTTGAGCTGACTCTCGATGGCGGCCACTTTTTGCTGCCAGCCGGAATCCAGCAGTAACTGGATGCTGGCGTTGGCCACGGCGCAGGCCAGCGGGTTACCCATAAAAGTCGGCCCGTGCATCAGCACCCCGGCCTCCCCCTCACAAATACCCGCGGCTACCTGACCGGTACACAACGTGGCCGCCAGAGTCATGTAGCCCCCGGTAATCGCCTTGCCCAGGCACAGGATATCCGGGCACACATCCGCATGCTCCAGCGCAAACATCTTGCCGGTGCGACCAAAACCCGTGGCGATTTCATCAAAGATCAGCAACACACCGTACTCGTCACACAGGGCCCGCACCGCTTTCAGGTAGGTGGGATGATAAATACGCATGCCGCCAGCGCCCTGCACCACCGGCTCCAAAATCACGGCGGCGATCTCCTGGTGATGGGCCGCCAGCATCTGCTGGATGGAATCCAGATCCGCCGTATCGAAATCATTGTCATAGGGGCACTGCGGTGCCTCAGCAAAATAATGTTTGGCCAGCACGCCACTGAACAGCGAATGCATGCCGTTGACCGGATCACAGGCCGCCATGGCGCCAAACGTATCGCCGTGATAACCGTTGCGCAGGGCCAGCAGTTTGTCCTTGCCGGTGTATCCCTGGCTCAGCCAGTACTGCAACGCCATCTTGATCGCCACTTCCACGGCCACCGAGCCGCTGTCGGCCAGAAACACTTTCTCCAATGGATCGGGGGTCAGCGCCACCAGCTTCTTGCCCAGCTCCACCGCCGGTTCGTGGGTCAGCCCGCCGAACATCACATGGGCCATACGATCAATCTGGTCTTTTGCCGCCTGGTTAAGCACCGGGTGGTTATAGCCATGCACGGCTGCCCACCAGGACGACATGCCATCGACGAGTTCACGCCCGTCATCCAGCGTCAGCCTCACCCCGGCGGCACTGGCCACGGGAAAGGTGGGCAGCGGTTTCGAGGTAGACGTATAAGGATGCCAGAGGTGGTCACGATCGAAATCCAGGTCGGTGCTCATGGGATGGTCCGAATAAAACGTGGACAGGAAGAATGGCAGCGGCGGGGGGAAAGTTCAAAGTTGAAAGTGGTAACACGCGATTTCTGCAGGAACACCGCTTGAGGTGCGAACCGCGTGTCAACGCGGAATCGGCGGCAGGACAATCAGGCGCTCCAGGGCTCAACAGGCTTTCTGGAACGGGACGGGAGTAGCGGCAATGCCTAGAGCGCAACCAACTCATTGAGCGATTTCTGCAACCCTTCACACTGCGCCGTTTCCGGGATCAGCACCAGCAACCAGCCCATCGGGTCCACCGGTTTGCCGGCCGGCAGCAAGGTATCGCAGAGCATCGGCAGAGAGGTCAACAACCAGCGCTCGCCTTCCAGCTCCACCTGCTGGAGTTGCCGCTTGAATTCGGGCAACCGCTCATCCTGCCCGGCCTTTCGGCGCACCGCCCGCAGAGGTCGCAGGTAATCCGACTCGAACTGCCCGGCCAGTTCCGCCAACCGCCGGCCCACCTTGGCATCCGGCTGCTTGCCCAGCTCGGCCAGCCACAGCCCACACAACAACAACGACACCGGCACCTGATATTCATCCTGCAAATGCAGGCAGGTTTTCTCGAACGCCTTGTCCTGCCAACGGCCCAGCGCGAAACGCCACAGATCCGGTTTTATCTCATCACTCACGGGTATCCCCTGATTCACCGTCCGCTGACGGGTTGGTGCTTAAACAGGCCATCGCTTACACTGCGCCGGTTTCCTGCGCGTCTACACTTGCACGCAGGCCACTGTCTTGGAAATAGGCTCACCATGCTGTCTCTCGAACATATCAACCTTCGTCGCGGCCCCGACCTGCTGCTGGAAGATGCCAACCTGGTCTTGCACAAGGGCTGGCGCGTGGGGCTGGTGGGCCGCAATGGCAGCGGTAAAAGTTCGCTGTTCAAGCTTATCATGGGCGAGCTGGAGAGCGACGGCGGCAACCTCAATCTGCCTGCCGACTGGCGCCTGGCCATGATGGCCCAGGAAGTACCGGCACTGGACCAGCCAGCCATCGATTACGTGCTGGACGGCCACCATGCCCTGCGCGCCGCCGAGCGCAAACTGGCGGCCGCCGAACAGGCCGGCGACAACCACGCCATTGCCCTGACCCACGGCGAGCTGGACGCGCTGCACGCCTGGCAGCAACCGGCCAACGCCGCCGTCCTGCTGGCGGGCCTGGGCTTTAGCGAAGCCCAGCAACGGCAGCCGGTCTCCAGCTTTTCCGGTGGCTGGCGCATGCGCCTGAATCTGGCCCAGGTGCTGATGAGCGATGCTGACCTGCTGCTGCTCGATGAGCCCACCAACCACCTGGATCTGGATGCCATTCTGTGGCTGCAGAGTTATCTGATTCAGCAGCCCGGCGCGCTGCTGGTAATCTCCCACGACCGGGCATTTCTGGATGCCATCGTCACCCAGATTTTGCACATCGAGCATAACAGCCTGAAGCAGTACACCGGCGGCTATTCCGACTTCGAGCGCGAGCGCGCCGAGAAGCTTGCTCTGCAACAAAAGATGCATGACAAGCAGCAAACCCAGGTCGCCCACCTGCAAAAATTCATTACCCGCTTCAAGGCAAAAGCCAGCAAGGCCAAACAGGCCCAGAGCCGGGTTAAGGCGCTGGAAAAACTGGAACTGATTGCGCCCGCCCATGTGGATTCCGGCTTCAGTTTTGATTTTCACAGCCCGGAAAAACTGCCCAACCCCATGGAGAACCTGGACGCGGTGCAGTGCGGTTACAGGAACGACGGCGCCGACATTGTCATTCTCGACCGGGTAACACTCAGCCTGCGCCCGGAAACCCGCATCGGCCTGCTCGGCCCCAATGGCGCGGGTAAATCCACCCTGGTGCGCACCCTGGTCGGCGAGCTGCCCGCTCTGGGCGGCCACTTTGAAAAAAGCGATGATCTGAAAATCGGTTACTTCCATCAGCAACAGGTGGATCGCCTGGACGCCAACGACACCCCCTACCAGATGCTGTCGCGCTTCTACCCGCAATGGAGCGAATCGCAATTGCGCAGCGAACTGGGCCGCTTCGGTTTTCAGGGCAATGATGTGTTTGCCCCCATCGGGCGTTTTTCCGGTGGTGAAAAAGCCCGCCTGGCGCTGGCCATGATCGTCCAGCAAAAGCCTGCCCTGTTGTTACTCGATGAGCCCGCCAACCACCTGGACCTGGACATGCGCGAAGCGCTGACCCTGGCCCTGCAAGCCTTCGAAGGGGCCGTGGTGCTGGTCTCCCACGACAGGCATTTGCTGGAAACCACCGTGGACGATTTTTTCCTGGTGGCCAACGGCAGCGTCAGCCATTTCGACGGCGACCTGGACGACTATGCTCGCTGGTTGCAACAAAACCGCCGCGACGGCAAACCGGTGAAAGAAGAGAAAGCCAGCGATGGCCAGGACGCCAAGGCCCGCCGCCAGCAAGCCGCCCAACAGCGCCAGCAGTTACGGCCGTTGAAAAAACAGGTGGAAACCCTGGAAAAACAGCTGGGCCAGTGCAGCGAGAAATTAATCGCTGTGGAAGCGTCGTTAGGTGACGACACGCTATATACCGACGCAAACCGCAAGGATGAAATGAACAACCTGCTGGCAGACCAGGCCCGCCTGAAGCAACAGCACGACGAACTGGAAGGGGCGCTACTGGAAGCCATGGAAGCGCTGGAGGAGGCTGAAAGCGCCCTGCCGTAATCCCCATCAGGCAATGATGGCGCGTGATATTCACCCTACTCCGCGAAGAACCAACAAAAAGCCGGCCCGAACAATTCGGACCGGCTTTTTCATGGAATGGCAGCCGTGGTCAGCTCGGCTTTCATTCTTTTGCTGCTATTACAACACTTCGATAATGGTCGCGTTAGCGGTGCCCAGGCCTTCGCAGATGGCCAGCAAACCGTACTTGCCGCCACGGCGTTTCAGCTCATACACCAATGTGCCCATCAGCTTGGAACCGGTGGCCCCCAGCGGGTGGCCCAGCGCCTGGGCGCCACCGTTCACGTTCAGTTTTTCGTAATCCGCACCCAGGGCCTTCATCCAGGCCAGCGGCACGGAGCCGAACGCTTCGTTGACTTCGTACAGGTCGATATCCGCCATGGTCATGCCGGCCTGCTTGAGCACTTTTTCAGTCGCCGGGATCGGGCCTTCCAGCACCATGGTCGGGTCAGAACCCACCACCGCCATGGCGTGAATACGCGCCAGCGGCGTCAGGCCCAGTTCCTTGACCGCTTTTTCGCTGGCGATCATCACCGCCGAAGCGCCGTCGGTAATCTGGCTGGCATTGGCAGCACTGATATGGCCCCCTTCCTGCAGCGGCTGCAGCGCCTTGATGGCCTCCAGCTCCGCTTCCCAGCGAATCCCTTCATCAACCAGATGCTCTTCCTGGGAGCCGTCTTCCAGGGTCACCGGCACCGGAATGATTTCATCCTTGAAGCGGCCCGCTTCGGTCGCCGCGGCGCCACGCTTGTGGGAATCGTAGGCAAACTGGTCCAGTTCCGCCTTGCTCACCCCGTATTTCTCCGCCATGCGCTCAGCACCATGGAACTGACTGAAGGTTTCCCCCGGATAGCGCTTGCTGATTTCACCGGTAAACGGGTTGCCCATTTCCTTGACGGCCATCACCGGAGAACCGATGGGCACCTGGCTCATGGATTCCACCCCGCCGGCAATCACCAGGTCCTGGGTGCCACTCATCACCGCCTGGGCGGCAAAGTGGATCGCCTGCTGGGAGGAGCCGCACTGACGGTCGATGGTGACGCCCGGCACGGATTCCGGCAGGCAGGAACTGAGAATGGAAGTGCGCGCCACGTTAAAGGTCTGCGGACCGATCTGGCTGACACAACCGAAAATCACGTCATCCACCTTTTCCGGTGCCACGCCAATACGCTCGACCACCGCATCAATAACGCGACCGCCCATATCTGCGGGATGTACCTTGCTCAGCCGACCGTTCTTTTTGCCACCAGCGGTACGCACCGCCGCTACGATATATGCTTCTGCCACCGTGCTCTCCTCATTATCACAGTCTGTTGACCATCAGGTCATGGATATGAAATCGAGGCTACGCCCTCTCCATAAGCAAGCTCAATGACCGAAGTGAACGGCAGGAGCGGGGATCTGGTCATTTCCCAGAGGGAGTGCAGGGTTCGGGAAGAATCGAAAAATTCGATTAAATGGCCAACCCTGTCGCACTGTTTCATCGAACAGTCATCGCCCATTCTAGTCCCATTGAACACTCAGCGGCTCAACGATGGCGCCGCTGCCGCTGGCAGAACAACAACTCTCTGTAGAAACAGGCAACAACCGCCCAGCAACGCGATACCGACCATGCGCGTGCGGGGCATACCGTACGCGTCACTGAATTGCAGTTCTGGCGAGCCGCTTGTGGGCTCCCGGAGTGAGACGGATACGGAGCCATGACAGAGAACACACGCGACAGCCTTTTTCCCTCCCCCGGTTTTCGGGCCACAGCCTTACTGGCGATCGCCATGCTGGCGAGCCCGGGACTGAGCGTCGCCGCGCCCCTGTCCGACACCGCCTCGCCGCTGGCCCGGGCCGCAGACCCGGGACTCACCGAAATGCGCCCACGCCAACCCCGCCCTCAACCGCAGCAGGAGCGCGAAACCGGTAGCTGGGCGCTGACCCTGGATAACGACATGCTGGTGCCGGGCACCCGTGATCAGGATTACACCTACGGCCTCAGCATGGCCGCCACCGGCACCCGGGCACGGGATTTTCTGCTTTCCCTGGACACCCCGCTGGGCTGGATCGATACCGCCCTGGGCCTCAATAGCCTGTCCGGGAGCCGGGTTCGCGGCCACAGTTTTGAAGCGGGCATTTTCGGCTTCACCCCGGAACAGAAAGAGCGGCCTGAGCCCCTCTACGACGACCGCCCCTACGCCAGCATGATCTACCTTTCCAGCAGCCGCGTGCAGGTGAATCCCGACGACCAGGTGGCCTGGCACAGCACCCTGACACTGGGCGCCCTGGGGCTGGATCTGGCCGGCAACATTCAAAATGGCGTGCACAAGGTCATCGGCAGTGAACAAGCGGAAGGCTGGGACCACCAGATCAGCGATGGCGGCGAACCCACCGCTCGCTACTCGGTGGCCCGGCAGAAGACCCTGCCCATTTCCAGCGACAATCTGGAAGTGAAAAGCACCGTGGAAGGCTCCGTGGGTTACCTCACCGAAGCACGCTGGAGCCTGAGCTTTCGTGCCGGGCGCCTGCGCAGCCCCTGGTGGCAGAGCAACCCGGAACTGACCCGCTACGGCGAACGCAACAACACCACCGCCACCAGTGAGGACAACGAACACTATGTGTGGGGCGGCATCGCGCTGGTCGGGCGCGCCTACAATGCGTTTCTGCAGGGCCAGTTCCGGGACAGCGATGTGCGCTACGACAGCGACGAAGTAAACCATGGCGTCGCCGAAGCCTGGCTGGGTTACACCTATGCCTTCAGTGACGGCTACCGGCTCAGCTATGTCCTGCGCGGCCACACCTCCGAACTGAAAGAGGGCGTGGGCGACCGCAATGTACTGTGGGGCGGTTTGGTTTTTGCGAAGACCTTTGATTAGGACCTGTTAACACTACCGAGGTGACGCCTGTTGAGCCCCCCAAAGTTTTAGGGCGCCTCTGAAAAAAGACAGGCAGGCTGTGGGAAGCGATGCTTGCATCGCGACAGGACCGGCCACACCCGACGTTATTCGTGATGCAAGCATCACTTTCCAAAGAAAATCAGGGGTGCCGGGCGTTTTCAAAAACGCTTTAGTCCGTCACCTTCTCGTTTTCCGATACGGCGTCCGCATAAGGCACGGCATCCGACGACTCGCCGTAGATATCGCGCACCGGCCGCACCTCGATGCTGCCGTAGCGTGCCGGCGGAATACGGCTGGCCACTCGGATCGCATCGTTCAGGTCATTGGCGTCGATCAGGTAAAAGCCCGCCAGCTGCTCCTTGGTTTCCGCAAAGGGGCCATCGGTGACACTCACCTGCCCGTCGCGCAAACGCACCGTGGTCGCCGTGGACACCGGTTGCAGGGCGGAGCCATCCAGCATCACGCCGGACTCCTGCAAGCCGCCGCTGTAGGATTGGCACTCCTGGTTAAGCGATTGCCAGTGATCATCGCCACGTTCCTGCATCGCCGCTTCGTTGTAATACACCAGACATAGATATTTCATCGTGCTCTCTCCCGGGCCGGTTTTAATGAAAAGGTACCGGTGCGTGCTCCGGTTGCCACGTCATAATCAGCGACATGTCCTCCGGATTGAACGGGCAGGAAAAGTGTTCGTGCACAATCTTCCACTGGTCGCCATCACGTTTCCACACATGTGTACAGCGCATCCAGCCGCCCTGCTTTTCCCCTTCCACGGTGGCACCGCAATGGGTCAGGCTGTGCGACACCGCCAGGGAATCGGATGCTTCCACAACCAGGTCGTGCATCTCGAAAAACGCTTCCGCCGGGCAGGACTCCATGCACTTTTGCCAATGCGCCCGATACGCTTTCTCGCCAGATACCTGAATAGCCAGAATGGCATCGAATGAACGGATAGCCGGGTGATAGAGGGCCATGATCGCCTCGACATCATTATCGGCTGCGCCTTTCAGCCAGCGGCGAGTCAGGTCCTGAATGGTTGCTTCAATGCTCATGTTCAACTCCTTTATGGGTCACTTTCCCATTAGTCGAACCTGAAACCCCGCTTTCGACAGCGCCCCTGTTTATTTTATTCATCGCAGAATTAAGCGGTGAGCCAATTTCAGGCGTTGTCTTTTTATCCACCCCGCGCAACCGCTAGACGCCGGATGCCCGACGACGGACGCTTGCATTCAAAACCTGAACACTATGGCCGCCGTGCTTTCCGCGCAAAATGCATTGCCCGATTATTGCCGGAATGATGGCCCTGACTATTCCTTAAAATAACGCTCAAAAGAGACACCGCAATAACGACGGCCTCTCAGGCTATGGGGTTTTACGTCAGGCATTCGGCGTCCAGCGTTTGGCAAAGTGCCAAGTATTTGCGAGAACCCATCAAACAGCGAGAAGCGTGTTATCCATTCGAACCCGCGATGAGCTATTTGTTTCAAAACTCCGCTGACCGCGAAAAACCGCTACCTGGAAAGGTCGGCAAGCCGTTGTTGCAGAAAGCGTTTCTCCGCTGGTTGCGTCGCCAATGCCAGTGCTTGCGTGTAGGCCTGAGCCGCCGCGTCCTGATGGCCCAACTGCCGGTGCATATCGGCCAGTGCGGCATGGGCCAGGTGATACCCTTGCAGGGCCTTGTTCTCCATCAGCGGCTCCAGCGACTGCAAGCCCGCCTCCGGTCCATCACGCATGGCCAGGGCCGCCGCCCGATTGAGCGCCACGATGGGGGTCGGCATATGCTGCATCAACAGATCATAGAGTCCGACGATTTCCTGCCAGTCGGTCTCCGCACTGCTGGGTGACTGTGCATGCACTGCCGCAATGGCGGCCTGCAGGGTATAAGGCCCGAAGCGCCGTGACAGCAAGGCCTGGCGCACCAGCTGATCGGCGCGCTGGATTTCCTGCCGGTCCCAGAGACTGCGCTGCTGGTTTCCCAGTAGCACCAGCTCGCCTTGCGCATCCGTTCGCGTGGCCCGACGAGCATGGTGAAGCAACATCAGCGCCAGCAAGCCCTGGCATTCCGGGTCCGGCTGGTCGGTGCGTTCCGCCAACAAGGCCAGCACCAGCTCGGCCAGGCGAATCGCTTCCTCACTGAGATCATGGCGCAACGCCTGCTCGCCGGACGATGCCAGATAGCCCTCGTTGAACACCAGATAGATCACCTGCAGGACCGACTGCAGACGTTCCGCCAATGCCGCGCCTTCCGGCACCTCGTAGGGAATTTTCGCATCGCGGATCTTGCCCTTGGCGCGGACAATACGCTGGGCTACGGTGGCGGGTTTGCTGAGAAAGGCGCGGGCGATGGCTTCCGTGGTGAGTCCACACACTTCCCGTAATGTCAGCGCCACCTGTGCTTGCGGCGCCAGCCCCGGGTGGCAACAGGTGAAGATCAGGCGCAGCCGGTCATCCTCGATGGCGGCATTCTCTATCTCCATTTCCACCGTCGCCTGGGCGGCAAGGTGATCCGCCTGCTCACGCAATAGCGCGTCGTAACGGGCACGGCGGCGTAACTGATCGATGGCCTTGAAGCGCCCCGCAGAGACCAGCCAGGCACGGGGATTGTCCGGCACGCCGTCTTCCGGCCATTGCCTCAGGGCGGCGACAAACGCTTCCTGCAAGGCATCTTCTGCCAGGTCGAAATCCCCCAGCAGACGAATCAGTGTCGCCAGTACCCGGCGGGACTCGCTGGCAAAAATCCGTTGAAGCGTGGTTTCCATGTCATCCATGACAGCCGGGTCCGGGTCAGTTTTCCTGTTCCTGAAGATGCTGCACCACCAGCGGTGCGAGCCCGGCGGCACTGCCAAAATAACGCATCAATTCGATATCCAGATCCGGGAAACGCTCGCGGGCCTCTTCAATCTGTGCCGGAATATCCTTGCCCACGTGTTTCCCCTTGTTGAAGAACAGCGGGTAAAGCTGCACGGCTGTCACCGGCTGATGTTCCAGCTGTTGGATCGCTTCGATCAAAGAGGGTGTCGCCAACTCGAGAAAACAGGGCAATACGGCCACGTATTCCTGCCCGGCGGCGTGGGCAGATTCCGCCACGGTGTCCACCAGCGCACGAAACTCGTCGTTGGCCGTTTCACTACGGCTGCCATGGGCCATGATCAACAGGGCTTTGGACATGAGAGCTCCTTCGGAGCAGTTGAAAGTTAAAAGTTGAAAGTTAAAAGCGACACAAAACGCAATGTCATATCACCGGCCTTGACCGCGTTTGAACGTTTAACTTTCAACTTTTAACTCAAAGGCTTGCTCTATAACGATGGCATGGCGCTGCGCCAGCGCGTCACGATCATCATCGTAGCCGCCCCCGATCACCGTGGCCACAGGAACGTTACGCTGACGACAACGGGCAAGGACGCCCCGGTCGCGATCGGCGATACCCTGCTCGGAAATATGCAGGCGCCCCAACGGATCGTGCTGAAAGATATCCACGCCGGCGTCATAAAAAACCAGATCCGGCTGCACTGAATCCAGTAATCGATCCAGCGTCTCAAACACCGTATCCAGATAGTCCTGATCCGTCATACCCAGCGGCAACCCCACATCCAGATCGCTTTTCATCTTGCGCACCGGAAAGTTTTTCTCGCAATGAATGGAGCAGGTAAACGCCCGAGGCTTATCTGTCAGCATGGCTGCAGTGCCATCGCCCTGATGTACATCGCAATCAAACATCCGGGCTTTTTTCACCACGCCCCGGTTCAGTAACTGGCGCACCGCAAACGCCTGATCATTGAAGATGCAGAAACCGGAACCGAAATCGTAGTGGCCGTGATGGGTGCCGCCGGCCAGATGACAGGCGATACCGTGCTGCAGTGCCAGCTGCGCCGTCATCAAGGCTTCTCTCCACGGCAACCCCATGCGCCGCAGCGCCCTGGCATCCAGCGTCCCGTCCACCATGGCTGATACGTATTGTGGGCAATGCGCCTGACTTAACAGTGCCGCCTTGGCCCGGCCGGGGCGGAATTCGTTATCGCCATGGGCAATACCCCGGCTGCGCAGGTAGCCATGCAGCCGGGCAAATTTTTCCATGGGAAAACGATGTTTGCCGGGAAAGGGAAAGCTGTATTCGGGATGATAAACAAGCGGCAGCACGGCCGACCTGACAGGCTGGAGTCGATCGTCGTATTGTGTCGGTTAGCGGATCAAGCGGCAAACCAGCGGCACTTCAGGATTCCGCAGGTGCCTTTCCCCCTTCACCCAATACCCGGTACAGAGTGATGCGCGACTGATACTGGTTGTAGATCAGATCCAGGCTGTTCTGGCGCGCACTGTTAAAACTGCTTTGCGCGCTGAGCACATCGGTGAGCTCGGTTTCGCCTTCCTGATAACGAACCTGCGCCACCCGATAGGCTTCCTCGGCTTGCTGGTATGCCTCTTCACGATACTGCTGCTGCTCGGCCAACCCCTGCACATTACTCAACGATTGCTCCACTTCCTGCAGGGCCACCAGCAAGGTGCCGGTATAACTGGCCACCTGCTCTTGCCAGGCGGCCTTGCTCTGATTGATCCGCGCATTGCGGGCACCGCCATCAAACAGGGTTTGCGCCAACGACACGCCCAGGCTGTACACCGCATCGCCGTTGAACAACGACGACAGGGCACTGCTGGCATAACCGCCACTACCGGTGAGCGTGATGGAGGGCCAGTAGTCCGCCCGGGCGGCGGCCACAGAATAATCCGCGGCCATCAGGCTGGCCTGGGCCTGGGCAATATCCGGGCGCTGGGCCAGCACCTGATCCGGTAAACCGGCCTGGATCTCCGGCAGCTGCAGATTGCTCAGGGTACCGCCACCCACCTGGAATGCCTGCGGCATTTCTCCCACCAATACCGCCAGCGCATAACGGCTTTGCCGCAGCTGGTGACGCAAGGACGGCAACTGCGCTTTCACATTGGCGACCACGGTTTTCTGCTGGGCCAGATCCTGGGGGGAGACGGCACCGTTCTCTACCTTGGCCTGCACCACATCCAGCACTTGTTGGGCCAGCGCCAGATTCTCTTCCGACAGGGCCAGGTTGTCCTGCAGATACAGCACCTGCAGATAGGTATTCACCACACTGGCAATCACCGTGAGCTGCACGGTATCGCGACTGAACTGGCTGGCCAGCAGGGAGGCCCGCGCCACATCACGGCTATTGCGAAGCTGCCCCCACAGGTCCAGCTCGTAGCTGGCACTCACGGAGGCGTTGTAGCTTTCACTGCTACCGCTTTCGCCGAATACACCACTGCGGCTGCCGCCGGCGCCCAATCCCAGGGTCGGAAACAGGGCTGAACCAGCCTGACTGAGTTGCGCATCCGCTTGCTCGACCCGCGCCGTCGCCGCCAGTAAATCCGTGTTAGCCGCCAGCGCCTGGTCCACCAACCGATCCAGTTCCGCACTGTTGAACTGCTGCCACCATTGCGGGTGATGCACCATGGCTTGGCTGGCCTGCTGCTGGTTAAGCCATTGTGCCGGCATGTTTTGTTCGGGCGCCTCCAGCCCGGACCGCATGGCGCAGCCGGATAACAGAACAACAACCGTCACCCATACCAACTTGTTCATTGCCTTAGTCATTACTGAGTGCCTCCACAGGGTTCAGACGCGCGGCCTTCAATGCGGGGGCAAAGCCAAACAACAGGCCGATGCCCGCGGCACAAACAAACGCGGCCACCATCACTGGCACCGAGAACACAATGGCCATGCCGAAAGCGTCCAGCAGCCAGCCCACCAGTACCCCAATCACCACACCGATCACGCCACCCAGCGCAGACACCACCACCGCTTCGGTAAGAAACTGCTGCAGGATATTGCGCTGACGAGCGCCGGTGGCCATGCGGATACCAATTTCGTGAATACGCTCGGTCACGCTCACCAGCATGATGTTCATCACCCCGATCCCCCCCACCAATAATGAAATCGCCGCGATGGAGCCCAGCAGCAACGTCAGGGTGTTCTGGGTTTCCGACACCATATCCAACAAGGACGCCATATTGAAAACCCGCACATCCTCCTTCCCGTGACGCTGGGTCAACAGGTTAACCGCCGCAGTTTCGGTCTCATCAATGATGGCAACGTCATCCACGGCCAGGGTGATGGAACGCAGATAATTCTGGCCGAACAGGCGCAGGGTGCCCGTCGACAAAGGCACGAACACCACATCGTCCTGATCATCCCCCCAGTCGGTCGCCCCCTGGCGGCTCATCACACCGATCACCTGGAAGGGAATACTGTTGAGCAACAGAAACTGGCCCAACGGATCACTGTCCGGAAACAGGTTGGCTTTCACCGTCTGCCCAATCACGGCCACCGGCGCGTAGCTGGCTTCATCACTGCGGTTGAAATACACCCCTTGCACCGGCTCCCAGTCGCGCAGGCTGGGGTAATCCGCACTCACCGCCTGCACACTGGTGGAAATATCCTTGCCGTTGGCCCGCGCCGTTACGCCGCCGGAAATTTCCGGTACGGCAACGCGAATATTGGGCAGGGTTTTCAGGGCTTCGGCATCCTCCGGCACCAGGGTGGCGATCACCCCGTCGGCAACGCGCTGTTGGCCCCGGTCCGGCCGGATCACCAGCAGGTTCACGCCGCGCTCGCCAATGCGGGCCACCACGTCTTCCTTGGCGCCCTGGCCAATGGCCAGCATCACCACCACCGAGCCCACACCGATCACAATACCGAGCAAGGTAAGCAAGGTGCGCAGCCAGTTGGCGTGCAATGAGCGCAACGCCATGACCACGGATTCCAGCACTTCACCCAGGTCTGGAAAGCGGCTTTCCTGCGTCGGTTGCGGCACGGCGTGGGCCGCCTCCACACGGTGCGGGCGGCGACGGCGATCATCAATCACCTGTCCGTCGCGGATTTCCACTACCCGGTCGGCGTGCTCAGCCACCGCAGCATCGTGGGTAATCACGATCACCGTGTGGCCCTGTTCCGCCAGCGCCTTGAGCTGGCCCATCACCGCGTCACCGCTAACGCTGTCCAGCGCGCCAGTGGGTTCATCGGCGAGAATCACCTTGCCTCCGTTCATCAAGGCTCGGGCAATGGATACCCGCTGCTGCTGGCCACCGGACAGTTGGTTGGGCCGGTTTTCCAGTTTGTCCTGCAAGCCCAGATCAGCGAGCAGGGTCTGGGCGCGCTGTTTGCGCTCTTCTCGGGGCAGCCCCGCATAAATGGCGGGCAGGGCCACATTTTCCCAGGCGCTGGCGGTGCCTATCAGGTGGTAGCTCTGGAATACAAAACCGAACATCTCCCGGCGCAGCCAGGCCAGCTGCTCATGGTCCATGTCGGTCACCGCCCGCCCGGCGAAGCGGTAAACTCCGTCACTGGGTTGATCCAGGCAACCCAGAATGTGCATCAGTGTGGATTTGCCGGACCCGGAGCTACCCATGATGGCCACAAATTCGCCCGCCTCGATGGACAGGTCGATGCCATGCAGGACTTCCACTTCCTGCTCACCGGCCGGGTAACGTTTGCGGATGCCCGCCAGTTCGATCAGTGCCATCAGAACAATCCGCCGCGACGCGGACGGTCTTTTGACGCCCCGGCGGCTTGCCGGGCGGCCTGCCCCAGCAGCACCGTATCCCCTTCGTTCAAGCCTTCGAGAATCACCGTGCGCACCCGGTTATTGATGCCGGCTTTCACCGTCTTGTTCTGTGGCTGACCATCACTGCCCGGAACCTGCACCTGCCACTGGCCACGATCATTACGTTTCACCGCCGCCACCGGCAGGTTCAGCACATCCTTTTCCGAGTTCACGACAAAAAACACCTGGGCCGTCATCCCCGACATCAGCTTGCCCTGGGGGTTGGCGATATCGAATTCGGCGGTGTACAGCACCACGTTGTTCACCACTTCCGGGGTGGGCAGCACCTGGCGCAAGGTACTGTCATAACGCACCTGGCCATTGCCCAGGGTATTGAAGTAGACCGGCATGCCTGCCGCGAGGCGATCCACATCCGCTTCCGAGACCTGGGTCGATACCGTCATGGTGGACAGGTCGGCGATCCGCATCAGCGTCGGCGTGGTCTGGTTGGCATTGAGGGTTTGTCCTTCACGGGCCTCCAGGCTGACCACAGTGCCACTGCGTGGCGCATAGATTTTTGCGTACCCAAGGTTGGCCTGGTCGCCTTCCACGCTGGCCTGCTTCTGACGAATCTGGGCTTTCAATACCTTGATCTGGGCGCGGGTAATGACCCGCGTGGAACGGGCGCTCTGAAAAGCATCGTCACTGGTGGCATTGGCAGCACGCAGCCGCTGTTGGCGCTGAAACTGCAGTTCGGCCAGATTCAGCTCGGCTTCACGTTGCTCCAGCTGCGCTCGCAGGGCTTCCAGTTCCGCCAGGCCCGCGTCCACCTGGGTTTGCTGTACAGAGGCGTCGATTTCCGCCAGCAATTGGCCCTGCTCCACACTGTCACCCACATCCACATGCAGCCGGGTAAGCTGGCCGGAGACCTGCGCACCCACGTCCACATAATCGCCCGGCTCCAGGGTGCCCAGCGCAGTGACCAGTTCTTCCACGTCGCCACGCTCCACCGTCGCCGTTTGCCACTGCGTAACCGGCGCCGACGTAAACCCCCAGCGCCAACCGGCAAGCAGCAGGGATACCATCAGAATGACAAACAAAAGAGCCGCTTTCGGATAACGGCGAATCCAGCGGGACATGGGCAATTCCACAGACCAGTAATGATGGTTGAGGAATATAGCGGGAAAAGTTGCAAAAAATATGGAGAGGAGGAAAACAAGCTTCAAGCTGCAACGCGGATTGGGGGCGCGGCCACACGTTAACCGCTCTGCCCGCGAAAGATCAGTTGAAAGTTCAAAGTGAAAAGTTGAAAAGGAAAACCAGGGAACGTTCCCTGTTTCCCTATCCAGTCTTGTAGCTTGTAGCTATTCCCTAGAACAACCACTCCATCCCATGACGGACCTGGTTGCGGGCGTTTTCAGTGATCACCTCACCGTGGGCCAGGCTGAGCCTTTCGAAGGGCCACTCCAGAATGCGGGTGACGCTGGCGCGGGCCTTGCGACGATTCAGGTAAACCAGGCGCAGCACCGGATGCCAACCCGGGGACTTCCACAGCCCTCCCAGCTTCAGATACCAGCGGGTGAAACCGTGGTCACATTGATGAAAGTTTTCAATCAGGTCCGCCGCAATCAGAGTCTTGCTGGGCTGATGGTAGAACACCGTCTCGTGCAACATTGAGCCTTCAATAAAGACCAGCTCAAAGTCATCTCCCCAGTCCGGATGGGGTGTTTCCGAGAGTACCGCATCCAGCGACAGATCCTTGCGTTTGCTCGCCAGTTTCGCCGGCCCGTGCAACACCGCCTGCGGGTAACGCTGTTTCACTTCAGCGGCAAAAACATGGTGAAAAAGATTGGGGCAAACAATGTGGGTCACCTCGCCCAACGCCGCCAGCTCCTGGGCAAGAGGCTCATCCACCGGCACCGGGGAATGCAGCAGCAAACCGCCAGCAGACAATTTGATCACGGTCATGCGGGCACCCACGTGTAGCCCCATGAAGCTATGGGGAACCGAATACGCCCACACATTATTGGCAACAACATCGAGTAACGGCACAGCTGGCTCCTGAACATGGCAATGACCTCAGGATACCTGCTTGATTCAGCGGATACAGCCTATTTACGCAACGGCTCCAACAAGTTTTCCGTGCCGTCCATTTTCAGCATCAAGGCCAGCGCCATCAGCCGCCCCAACTCGCCCTTCGGAAAGCCTTTTTTGGTGAACCACAGCAGATAAGGCTCAGGGAGATCAATCAGCACCCGCCCGGCATATTTACCAAACGGCATCGTGCGTTCGACCAGAGCGGTCAGGTCTTCGTGTTTGAAATCCATAGGTATCCATCGTGATGGCAGGGGCGGGCCGTGGCCAGAGAGGAAAGGGACGATCACCCGGCCCCCATTACGTTATGCAGCCTACAGCCCAGCCACCTTACCGCCAAGCACAACCCCCATCATTCACCCTCTTCATTACCCTGCTCAGCGTTACGGCACATCTCCTCCGGCCATTCCAATTCGATGGTGGAGTGGGCAAAACCGTATTCCTTCACCAGCGCGCTGAAGCGGGATTTGAGCCCCCGCAGCTCCTCCATGGGCGGCTCACCACCCAACTTGATATGGGCGCTGAACACATGCTGCTGGCCGTCCAGACTCCACACATGGACATGGTGCACACCGGCTACGGCCGGCGGTGCCTGCAAGGCGTCCACCAGAGCATCGGTATCCACCTCCGTCGGCACCGCTTGCAGGAAGACCTTCAACGATGCCCATACATTGCGCGCCACATTGAACAGAATGAACAGGGTGAAACCGATGGACAAAATGGGATCGAGAATCGGAATTTCCCAGACCATCAGCACCAGCGACACCACCAGCACAGCCACCCAGCCCAGCACATCTTCCAACAGATGCCAGCGGATCACGCTGGCATTCAGCGAGGACTGGCGCAGTAACCGCCAGGCGCCAAGCCCGTTCACCGTTACCCCGAGAATGGCCAATGCCAGCATGCCAGTGGTATCGGGCATCTCCGGTGCCCACAGCCGGGGAATGGCTTCGCTGATCACGAAGACCGAGCCCGCAATCAGCACCAGGGCATTGAGCAACGCAGCCAGCACCGACAGCCGCTGGTAGCCATAGCTGAAGCGCTGGTCCGCCTGCTTTCGACTGACTTTGCCCAACACCCACCCCATGCCGATAGCCAGGGTGTCCCCCAGGTCGTGCACCGCATCGGACAAAATCGCCACCGAATTCACCATCAGCCCACCGACAAATTCGATGATGGTGAAGGTAAAATTCAGCCAGAAGGCCATTCCGATGGCCCGGTCCTCATCACCGTGACCGTGGCCATGAGAATGATGTGAATGTGGCGAGTGTGAAGAGTGATCCTGCATCATTGTTCCTCCATCAAAACGCGCAGCGCATCAGGAACCGGCATGGACTGCAGCGGGTTCACATTGGCGCCGCCGGTATTGCCGACGGGCACCCATAACCGCGACATCACCAGCGCGGCCAACAGACGCAGCACCTGCCCGCGGATTTCTCGGCCATCCCGGCGTTGCCAGCCCACTTTCAACATCCACCAGTGGCTCAGAGTATGGGCGCCAACCCGCCGCTGTCCCAGAATATGCGCCCGCTCCAACTGGACAAACGCCCGGTCCCACTCCTGCCTGGCATAAGCCCGCCGCGCCGCCTCCATGGCGGCGTAAAACGCCCGTCGTTGCCTGTCGTGCATCATCCTGCTCCTTGATTCTGTTTCACCCTGGCTCCATTAAAAAAGCTATAGTGACTACAGGTTCAAGTCCGGTTATCCCTTTTTGACGAGGTAATCATGCCCACCCTCTTTTCCATTGGCACCCTCAGCCACGCCACCGGCTGTAAGGTGGAAACCATCCGTTATTATGAAAAAATCGGCCTGATGCCCGAACCCGCCCGCAGCGAAGGGGGCCAGCGCCGTTATCATCGTCGTCACCGGGAGCGATTGCAGTTTATCCGTCACAGCCGGGAGCTGGGCTTCACCCTGGATGACATCCGCGAACTGCTGACGCTCAGCGAACAGCACCAGCATGCCGATGCCATTGCTCGCCGTCACCGGGACGCCGTACAAAACCGCATCAGCGCACTGACCGCCCTGCGCAATGAACTGGACCGGATGATCGGCGAATGCGAGAAGGGGCACCCGGGCGAATGCCGGGTAATCGACGTACTAAGCGATCACGGGAAATGCCTGACCGAACACAGCGGGTAATCCCGGCCACAGCGCCCTGACCCGCCGGGCGCTGACACTTTTACAACAGCTTCCATACCGATATACCCCATATGGGTGAGGCGTTTTTTTCCCAGTTTCCTACAATTATTACGACGGGCTCGCTTACCGGGCCAATGAGGTCATCAACGAAGGGAACAAGGGGAACGACTATGAAATGGACCATTGGCATTGCCGCACTATTCGCCTCACAGTTTGCTGCCGCTGATTATTATTCCAGCGTCGACGACGACACCTGCTGGGATGCCCGCAACAGTCGCGGTGGCCCCTGTATGGTGGTGCACAAAACCAAATGGAGTGAGTACAGCAAGGACAACTTCATCATTACCTACCGCAACACCTGCAGCCACCGCATCTATGCCCGCTTCTGCAACGAGCGCAAGAACGGTTCCGAGGATTGCGGCGCCTCCGGCATCGGCGCGGGCAACACCAAAAGCTGGTCTACCCACAATGCCAATGGCCGCTACAGCTACAATTCCATTGGTGTGGTAAAAGGCTCCAAGGACTGGGTGTGCTCCGGCAAGGTATCCAACTGGCACGATTGAGAGCCTGCATATCGCTATTGAAAAGCCATAACGTTTAAGCCCGGCTTTCCGGGCTTAAACGCATTGCCGGTTTCCCGCTCCGAGGTTCGCGCCTCAAGAGGCACTCCTACCGAAAAGCCGACGCCCCCTGACCTGTGAGAACGGTGGTCCCACCGCGATGCAAGCAACGTTGGTTAAGCGGGAGGGGGCGCGCCTTAACTCAGCCACAGGTGGTTATCCCACCACCCCCCCGGCAGTTCCAGCCACTGGCTTTGTACCTCTGCAGTGCGGCTATCGTAGTAGCGGCATTTGCCCTGCCCCGAAGTCACCGCAAAACCGCCCGGCACCGCACCAACACCGGCACAGTCGGACATGGGCGTATCCAGCAGCGTATCGCCACTGTCCAGGTCCCAGATAAAGAAACGGTTTCCCCGTGGCGCGGTCATGGCCACTTGTCGCTGCTCGCTGTGAATGGCAATGCTGGCGGTGTATTGATCCATCATCGCCAGTTGTGCCCGGCTGACCGGGAACGGTTGATAGGCTTCCCCGGGCCGCTTGATCGCCAGCAACGGAACACTGTTGTAGGCCGGGCCATGGTACTGCTGGCCGGTAATCACGGTGCCATCGGCAGCTACATCCAGGTGGCGGATGCTGCTTTGTGCGTCAGCCAGGGTTTCCTTGCTAATCAATTCGCCATGGCGGCTCATGATCACCAGGCTGGGCGCCATGGCGTCCAGATTCATTTCCTCACGGCTGCCGCCTTCGGTGCGGATTCCGCCGTTGCCGATCACCAGGGATTCACCGTCCGGCATCCAGGCCAGCTCGTGGGGGCCGACACCATGGGTAGCCGCCTCCCCGTCATGGGTCAGCCGCAAGGAGGCTTGATCAAGGCGGTAACGCCCCAGCACTCCCCGGCCCGGTTCGCGGGTATCGTTCTCGGTGGTGTATAGCCACTCGCCGCGGGCATGGAATACGGCATGGCCGTAGAAATGCCGATCCGGCTGGCTGTGCAGGGTTTGCAGCAACCGGCCATCACGCAGGTCAATCAAGTAACTTTCCCGCGCCGGGCGGCGCCCCACATACAACGCCACCGGCAGGAACGGATGGCGAGCCACCGCATGGCAGCGCTCGGCCACCGGCGTGGCAAACGCCCGCTTGCCGTTCAGGTAATAACCCACGGCATAATGCTGACCGGCATCATCGTTGCGGGCAGATAATAGCAGGGGCGATTCACCCGCCGTGCCGGTCCATAGCGCCCAGCCACCCAGCGCGGCCACACCGGCCATCGCCGCACCCGCGCCCAGCAGCTTTCGCCGTGTCAGTGACATAACGCTCTCCTGCAAGCCCGCACTGCCAACGCCGTGCCTGGCTTTTTTAACTTTTAACGTCTAACTTTTAACGTCTAACTTTTAACTCGCAACTCGCAACTCGCAACTCGCAACTCGCAACTCGCAACTCGCAACTCGCAACGGATTCTAATCCCCGTCGTTGGCATTAAAACCAATCTGGATATTCAGGTTGCGGGCCAACTCCGTCTGCTGACGGTTTTCCAGGTTATCCAGCGCGGCATAGAGCGTCGCCAGCGTCTCGCGATGCGCCGGCTCCTGTACCAGCACCATCAACGGCGCGGGCAACGCCGCAAGCTGGTTGGCCACGGCCGCATAGGCCTGGTCGATGTCTTTCACCAGGGCCGCATCGCTGACCAGCGAACGGACCCGCTCCCATACCGCCTGCGCCCCCTGCAACGACGCCTGCAGGTTTTCAATGGACTGCCGGCTACGCCACGCTTCCGCCTGGTAAGGCTGAACCACACCCTGATTCAGCCGCCCCATGGGGGTGCCCAGCTTTTTTTTCAGTACATCCACGCCGGTGATCTGCGTGCGCAGAATCGCCGCCAGGCCTTCATCCGCCGTGGCGTAACGCTCATTGGGGAAGTCGCGCAACTGCGCCAGCATGCCGCCCGGCTCATTCCACAGCGCCAGCACCGACTCGGACAGCGCCAGCTGATGACCGGCGATACCGGTCAGCAGTGGGCAGTAACGGCCACGGCTATCCGCCAGTGCGACCGATTCATCAAACAACACATATTCAAACGCCGTCAGCCCCTGCACCACCACGCTGGCCTTCTCCAGCTGCGCGCGGGTCAGCGGATCGGCCTCGTCCAGCAAGGATTCTGTTTGCCGCACCACCATGTTGCGTTTGTCCGGCCAGAACTGAACCTGCCAGCTGCGGTTGCCTTCCGATAACGGGCCGACCATTAACGGTTGCAGGTGCGACCACCGGGACTGGGCCTGATAAAACGCGGTTTCCAGATCATCCGCCGATGCCTGCGGGGCCGCGCAGTACGTCTCCACGGCGTCGACCAGGGCAGCATTGCTGTCGCGCCACTGCTGGTGGGCCGGCAGCAGCACCTCGTTGGCCAGCTGCACGGTGACTTCCTGACGCGGGTTACTGCACGCCGTCAGCAGCATCGACAAGGAAACTGACACCAGCACAATCAAAGCACGCATGATCCATCCTCAACCTTGGAACCGTTACAGAAAAAATTACAAAGAGTTCAGAAACGCCAACAGCGCCGCCCGTTGCTCGGCGTCAAACGCCAGTACCGCGTCCCGCGACCCGGCCGCTTCGCCGCCGTGCCAGAGAATCGCTTCCATCAGGTTGCGGGCACGGCCATCGTGCAGGAACTGGGTGTGGCCATTCACCGCCTCGGTGAGGCCGATGCCCCAGAGCGGCGGCGTACGCCATTCCTGACCATTGGCCAGGAACTCCGGGCGACCGTCGGCCAGCCCCGGCCCCATGTCATGCAGCAACATGTCGGTATAGGGCCGGATGGTCTGGTTAGCCAGCTCCGGTTCGGCGGCGTCGGCACCGGTGGTGAACACCGGCACATGGCAGCCCTGGCAGTTAGCCTGGAAGAACAGGCTCTTGCCCGCCAGCACCTGCGCATCATCCACATCCCGGCGGGCGGGAACCGCCAGATTGCGGGTATAGAAAGTGACGTTGTCGAGAATCGAGTCGCTCACTTCCACCTCGCCGCCATTGGGCATGGCCAGGCAATCGGGCTGGGCAGCGGAACAGGAATCCGTTGGCACCAGATGGCTGGTCAGCCCCATGTCATTGGCGAAAGCTTCCGCATTCTGCTGGCGCAAACTGGGCTGGCCGGCTTTCCAGCCGAAACGCCCCATGGCGGTGGTGTTGTTGCTGCGATCCCAGACCCGGTTGGCCCGGCCACTGATACCATCACCGTCCTCATCCTCCGGGTCGGCATGGGCCAGCAGGTCCGCTTCCGGAATCGCTTCCAGCAGCCCCAACCCAATCACCGGCGGTGCAATGCGCGCGGAAAACAGCGTCGCCGGGTGCATCTCGCCATACGCCAGGTTGCTGAAGCTCAGGCGGGGGACGCGCAGAGCCACCTGATAACCGTCCTCAAACGTGACGATCCGGGTGCGGTAATCGACCCGTACCCGCCCCTCCGGTTCAACACCCGGAATGGCCGCATCCTGAAACTGCCCGCCGTAGGTTGGCTCGGGCATCAAGCCGCTCCGGGTCAGGTCATCGTCGGTCCCCGCCGGCACCGACAAGCGCACCAGCATGGACACCGCCTGCCTGGCATCAGGTGCGGGCGGGTGCCCGCGACCATCCTTGATATGACAGTTCTGGCACGCGTTGGTGTTGAACAGCGGCCCCAGCCCGTCACGGGCATCGGTGGAGGCCGGCGCGATTACCCAGGGGTTGCGGAAAAAGCTGTTGCCCACGCTGAAATCCAGCCGCCGCGACGGCGACAAATTGGCCAACGGCAGAGAGAAGGCGTTCTGGTCCGTCTTGGTCACCGTGGCTTCACCCGCAGACAACACCTCGCCAGGTTCGGCTTCGGTAAACGAGGGGCCGGCATCACAGGCCGCCAGCAGGGCGGCAAGGGTCAACGGGAGATATCGCAAGGGGCAGTCTTCCTTCTTTCTTGATGGCTGGCGGACAGCTGGCTAGAGAAGCGCGCCTGCAGCCCTAAGGGGGCCGCCGCCCCGTGTGCATGCGCGTCTTTCCGGTTCTGGCGTCAGAAACTGTGATTGGCGGTATCCGGGTTCAGGGCCTGGATGTTCAACACCCGCGCCGCTTTCTCGATGCTGGTGGTCTGCACGACCAGGGCACCAATGGCGGCATTCACCGTGTCGGCACCCTGGGCATTGCCCGGGGCAATCAGCTGATCGAAATGGGTCCCGTTGTTGGCGCTATCTACCAGCACCTGCAGCGCCGCCTCGCTGGCGTTCAGGTCGGTTTTCAGCTGGCTGTCCGCCGCCGGCTGGTTCGCCGCCACCAGGTCGCTCAGCGAGGGGCCGGTCAGGGTTTCCCCGTTGCTCCGCTGATACTCGCCCAGATACACATTGCGAATGCCCTTGCCATTATAGAAGTGCGACGCATGGGTGTTATCGCTGAAGCAGTCGTGCTCGTCTTCCGGGGAGTGCGCCGCCAGCGCCACTTTCATGCGCTCGCCGGCCAGCTCGCCCAACGACAGGCTGCCCATGCCAAACAGCATCTTGCGCAGGCCGTTTTCCACGCTGTCCGCTTCCAGTTCGGCCCGGTAATTTTCTTCACCCGGTCGCCATTCATCCACCATCACTTCCAGATCGTCGATAAGCAGATCGGTCACTACCGACAGGTATTCGCGCCGACGCTCGTTATGACCACCCGTTGCGTCCGGGCCGGTGGCGAAATCCGTTGCCGGGCGCTGGCCGGCACCGGCGTCAGTGCCGTTCAGGTCCTGGCCCCACAGCAAGAATTCAATGGCGTGGTAACCGGTAGCCACGTTCACCTCGGAACCGCCCAATTCGTTGAGGCTGGCCAACAGTTCCGCGTTCAGGTCGGTCAGGTCCAGGGTCTGTTCACCGATTTTCAATGACTCGCTGGCAATAATATTGGCGCGGGCACCGGGGTTGCCCATCACCGCCTGATAGTCCTCGTTCACGTAATCGATCAGGCCTTCATCCAGCGGCCAGGCATTCACCTGCCCTTCCCATTCATCCACCACAGCATTGCCGAAGCGGAATACTTCAGTCTGCATGTAGGGCACCCGCGCGGCACGCCAGGCATCGCGGGCGGCGGCCAGGTTGGCCTCGGTGGGCGCGGCCAATAGCGTGCCGATCTGCGTTTTCAACTCGCGGGCACCGGCCAACGCATCGCTATACGTCGCCAAGGCCACATCGCCATAGTGGCTAACCACCTGCCTGCCAAGGGCATCATCATAAGCCGGGGCCACATCTGCATCCGTGGATTGCGGTTCGTCACTACAGGCAGACAGAAACAGGGAGGCCAGCAACAGGCCTCCGGTGGACAGGCGGGTCAGCATGAAAATTCCTCGATCAGATCAAACATCACAAGCAAACGCGCAGATCAGAGCCGGCGCGGAAACAGTCTGGGCGCACATAATGCGAATTATTCTCATCTTTTTAAAGGGGTGCGTGCAAAATTTGCACATTCCCTGCGTTTTTTTCACCGTAATTGGTCGGATTCTTCGGGATAAACAGGCCGTTTCCGGTGAACACTGTTCACAAAACGCCTAGAATAGCGCCGCCCTCCACTCTTCACTCTCTGCCCATAGTGCGAGTCGCCCGTTATGACTACCGTTTTGCTGATCCTGGTGGCGCTGGGCTTTTTGTCCATCGTCGTCGAAGACATCGTTCATATTGATAAAGCGAAAACCACCCTGTTTTTCGGGTCATTCGCCTGGCTTTTGTTCTTTATTGCCCCGCCGGCCCACCTCAGTCACGACGCGCTGATGGAAAGCCTGAATGAAAACCTGCTGGATATTGCCACCCTGTGGCTGTTCCTGATGGCCGCCATGACCTTTGTGGCCTACCTGTCCGGTAAGGGCATTATCGACAGCCTGGTCAACAAGCTGCTGCCCGAACGCATCAGCGAACGTAAATTGATGCTGCTCACCGGCCTGTTTGCCTTTCTGTTCTCCTCCATGGCCGACAACATTACCGCCACTCTGGTGTGCATCGCCGTGCTGATGAATCTGAACCTGCCGGCGAAGAAACTGATGCGCTACGTGGTGCTGGTGGTGTTCTCGGTGAATGCCGGCGGCACTGCCCTGATCACCGGCGATGTCACCACGCTGATGATCTTCCTGGCCGGCAAAGTGGAAATTCCGGACCTGCTGCTGCTCAGCCTGCCCGCCGCCGGCGCCGTGGCCGTGCTCGCCTTGATGCTCTCTCTGGGACTCAGTGGCGAGGTGCATATCCAGAAAAAAAGCAGCGCCATCGAGCGCGGCGACAAGGTTATCGCCCTGCTGTTCTTCGCCACCATTGTCGGCACCATCGCCGCCAACGTGGCCTTCGGCATTCCGCCGGTGCTGTGTTTCCTGTTCGGCCTGTCCTTGATGTTCATGGTGGTGCAGTTCCTGAACAAGGACGAACCGATTCTGGAATACATTCGCAAGATCGAGTTCGACACCCTGCTGTTTTTCCTGGGCGTATTGCTGCTGGTCGGCATGCTCAAGGAACTGGGAATGCTGGCCTACTTCCCGGCACTGTATGACGTGATGCCACCGGTGGCCGCCAACTTCCTGGTGGGCCTGGCGTCGGCCCTGTTTGACAACGTGCCGCTCACCGCCGCCCTGCTCAATTCCGGCATCGAAATGAACCTGGCCCAGTGGCTGTCTCTGACCTATTCGGTCGGGGTGGGTGGCGCACTTCTTGTCATCGGCTCCGCCGCCGGCGTGATCGCCATGAGCAAGATCGAAGCGCTGACATTCGGCAGCTACCTGCGATATTTCGGCTATCTGTTGGTGGCCTATAGTGTTGGTTTTGCTGCGGTCCTTGGGCTCGGCCAGCTTCTGTAGCCCCAGCTATACGCCGGACCGGGGTTCCCGGTCCGGCCTACCAGCGGCCTTCGCGCTGCAGCTGATTTTTCCATTTTCGCCAGCGGGGTTCTGCATACGCCGGGCGTGGCTTGAGTGCCCGTAACGGCGCCCAGTCATTCTCGCCCAGCCGGCTCATCCATTCCTCATCCGGCAGAACCGCCTCCCCTTCATGAGGCTCCCCATGGCAGCTATAACGGAAACGCAGCAACCACAGCGTTTCCTCTCCGTCCTCGGGCTCATTGTATTGCGTCACTGACAACACCACCCCATCCACATTGGTGCCGTGTTCTCTAAGCAAGGCCCGCTCGTAGTAATAGCCAATGCTGCTTGCACTGGTCACCAACGCCATGATCATGACCCCAATGCCGACCAGCGCAAAGAAGGCCCCGCCAAACGCCGCCCCCCAATCATCGCCACCTTCAAACCAGAGCAGACCGACGCCAACCGCCGCAAACGGCAAGCCAAGAAAGAAGAAGAGCATGAAGAAAAAGGAAAAATGCCGACGCGCCGTTTGCAGCAGCAGCGGCCAGCTGAGTGGCCCAATGGCCATAGAGTGACTCCCGTCCCTGGAAAAACCAGACAGAAGCATACCGAAAAAGCCCCCGGACCCCGAGGGCTAAGGAACCTCTGAATAACTCCTTGCATGCTCAGTCTTTCAGGCTGGCTCGCAATCTATACCCCATTCGGGGCACAGAGGGCGCGATTTTGAAGGTGTCCCCTAACTGGGATCGAGATATGTCCATCCATCGACTCTTCACCTTCAACACGCAACGACGAGTGCGGCCAGCCTGGAAGACCCGGAGGGCACGGCCTGAAGCGTACATCTGCTGCGCCTTGCCCCTAGGAAAGGGAACCACCCTGTCCGTCAAGACAAGACTCAACAGCTGCACGCTTCAGGCCACGCTGAGTACGCAAGGAGTTATTCAGAGGTTCCCTAACAGGCGGTCATCGAATCAGTTGGCGCCGTAAAGATCGCTGTCCAGTTCCTTCAGGTCCTTGTCCAGCTGTTGCCAGTTAGCCTGGCCATCCACGCTGTCTGCACCGGTCAGTTCATGGTATTCGTCAATGCGTTGCTGCAATTCTGTGAGCACATCCTGCAAAGCCAGCTGATGTCGCTCCGCTTCGGTGCTGCGGTCTCCGCCCCCCTGCTTTTCCAGTTGATCCAGCTCGGCTTCCAGTTCATCCAGCTTGCCTTTGATATCGGCAATCATTTGTTTACCGGTTTCCATAATCGCAACTCCTTGTTCGATCAGGGATTCACAGGTGAACCCGGTTTCAGAGTGGCCCCATTTATTGAACAGGGTCAAGTCTGTCACCGGCAACGGTACAGACGGTCAGACAATCGGGCATCAATACGTGTTCCCGGGGTCCATAATGGTTATGGTCCTTATTAACGGTTTTCGCTACATTGCGGAACAGTCCCTTACCCGATTGACCACGCAGGCCAACAATGAAAAAAACAGCAGAACGAGCAGAGCTGCTCAAGGACATGATTCAGGAAGCCATTGAAGATGGCGCCACCACCGTGGAAGACGTGCACCAGCATATTGCCGGGCTACCGTTTGACGCGCTGGAGAAGCTGGGCCTCTTTGAAGACAAGGCGCCAGCCCTGAAAGAAAAACAGCGCAAAACCATCGGCCTGGTGTACGACACCATTCGCAAGGTGAATCAGGAAGTGGGCGCGCTGATCTCCGAACAGTTTGCGGCACTGGAAGATGCGCGCACCGCAGCTAAAAACATGGACGAAAAAGAAGACTGATCAACGCCAGCTGGACCCCGCCTGAATATACCAGGCGGTCTCCTCCGGCCCCCGGGCAATATCAATCCCCATCGTCATCCCGTACCGGCGAGCGATCAGATAGCGAAACCCGCTACCGTAGCTATTGGCCACTTCGGCGTCTGACAAATCCGAAAGGCTTTCTGCGGCACGTCCACCGCCACCAAAAAAGTTGAACCGCCAGCGAGGACTGGCTTTCCAGATCGCCTCCACTTCTGCCACCGCGACCGCCTTACCCTGATAGCGAACAGCAGGAATGCCGCGCATATCCACATAAGGCAACACATAAGGTGGCAATCGGGTACTGTCGCTCACATCGACACCGTCATACTGAAGGCGCAGGGCAAAATTGAAATGCTCGTTAACGTTCCAGTAATTCAGGCCCTCCAGCGTATAGCTGCCAAAGTTGATATCACTGCCAACACTGTCCCCGTACCACACATAATTACCCGCATAGTAAAGCCCGGACTGAGGAGCCAGAGGGTTATCCCGGCTATCGTATTCCGCCAGCACCCCCAAGCCGGAGGTACGAATCTTGTCCCCCAGATTGTTGCGCAAGAACGTATTCACCGCCTGCTCCAGACGCGGGCTGGGTAATGAGATATCTTCCTCAAGAGACAGCTCAACCTGCCTGTAAACCTGCCTTGCCCCCAACATCCAGCGGCTTGCGCCGAGCCTGAACTTCAACTCCTGGACCGCCGCCGGCCCTTTCACATTCAGTTCGACAGGGTCACGGAGGTCACGCCCGCCCAATGAATAAAAATCCAGATTCAGATCAGGAAACAAGGCAAAGCCGCGATAACGAATGCGGTCATTATGCCAGAAACCCATGTGCCCCAGTCCTGCCGCGCGCGTTCCATTTTCCGTGGCACCCAGCCCCACCACACTGATGTTATTCGGCAAAATGGCCGGACTGCCACCAGACACCCGCTGCTTTTTTTGTTCCTCACTTTCGTGAAAAAAATCGCGCCCATGCCCAGGCCCGCGCCCACAGCAGGTTCGGTGATAACCATCGGAATCGGCAAGAAACCCTGCGGCACCTCGGAAAGGTAACGGCTGCCATCCAGCATGCCGTCTTCCGGGTCGATCATGTAATCCTGAAAGAAATCCGCCTGAACCGCCCCCGCCATTAAACCTGCAACGATTGCCAGCATCCCTCGCTTCAACATGGCCCGTTCCCTGTTCGCGTTCAGTTTGAAATTATTGCGCTGTTGCGCTTTGATAATCGCAGACTTGCTGCGATGACTCCACCATGCCTCATATGCCGCCACTGATCGGGTTATTACTGATCACCCTGCTCTCCACCGCCTGCCAGGCACAATCCGGCTATGACCCAGACAGCCGTCCGGCCAACACCGCCCTGCCCAGCCCAGCGGAGGGCCCCATCGCCGCAAGCCTGGAGCAACTTCACGACAACCCCGAGCATGAAAATCAATCCGGTTTTTATCTGCTGCACGAGGGACTGTCTGCTTTCGTGGCACGCGTTGCCCTGATTGAAGTGGCCCGGTCCTCGCTGGACCTGCAGTACTATATTGTTTCCGATGACACCTCGTCGCGCATCATTGTCGCAAAATTGCTGGAAGCGGCAGACCGGGGCGTGCGGGTGCGTCTCCTGGTCGACGATCTGGGCACCCGTGTGGCAGAGCCACTCGTTGCCACCCTCGAACAACACCCCAACATTCATATTCGTATCTTCAACCCGGTAGCGGCCCGCAGCGGCATTACCCGGGCGTTGCAAATGGCCTCACATTTCGGGCGCACCAACCACCGCATGCATAACAAACTGATGGTGGCGGACAGCAGCGTCTTGATCACTGGCGGGCGTAATCTGGGCGACGAGTATTTTTCCAATACCAATGTGGATTTTCAGGATGTGGATGTGATGGCCGTGGGCAAGATTGTCCCTGACGGCGTAGCCAGTTTTGATCGATACTGGAACACCCCCGCCTCGGTGCCGATCAATCGGGTTCTTGATGCCGACGATGCAGACATGGACCTGCCTACCCTGCAACGCACGCTGCTCCGTTTTCTGGATGAACAAAAGAACAGCGAGTTTGCCAATGCGCTCTCCGGTTCCAGCCTGGGTCGCCGCCTTGTGGAAGGGAAAGTGCCGCTGGACTGGGGGCAGGCCACCCTGTATGCCGACCCACCGGAAAAAGCCACCGCCCGCGACACACTGAGCCGCGATGATTATCTGGGCGCCTCCCTCAAGACCATTCTCGAAAGCGCCCGGCAACGGTTGCAAATCAGCTCCGCGTATTTTGTACCCGGCGATGCCGGAGTGACACTGTTTTCATCGTTGTCCGAACGGGGAGTCAAGGTGGATATTCTTACCAACTCACTCAGCACCACCGACGTGGCTATCGTGCACAGTGGCTATGTGAATTACCGCAAACCGCTACTGGAAAATGGCATCACCCTGTGGGAGCTTCGCGCCGAAGCCGGGCAACAGGAACGCATTCACTGGTTCAAGGGAAAA
Organism: Alcanivorax sp.; assembly: GCF_002733835.1. Taxonomy (GTDB): domain Bacteria; phylum Pseudomonadota; class Gammaproteobacteria; order Pseudomonadales; family Alcanivoracaceae; genus Alcanivorax. The sequence continues at coordinate 8,548 of NZ_NVWY01000016.1, read as the reverse complement.
TCCCGCGCCAGCCTGCATGCCAAAACCTTTGTCATTGATGACGACCGCACCTTCATCGGCTCCGTGAACCTGGACGGCCGCTCGATTGTGCAAAACACGGAAATCGGTTTGCTGATTGAAAGCGAATCACTGAATCAACAACTCAGCCAACTGTTTGCCAGCTGGGTCAGTGACGATTCCGCCTGGCATGTCAGCCTTGATGACGAGAGAGAGCTGCAATGGCAGGCGAGAGATGCAGACGACCACACCCCACGGACCCTGGACCACGACCCGGAGACGTCCCGCTGGCAACGCATCAAGGTGTGGATGCTGTCGTGGCTGCCCATTGAATCGCAAATCTGATGCTGACCTGTAGCAACCCGCTACCGGTTAGCGTCGTCATCTTTTTTGTTCACTGCAATTCATCAGCAATACGCACCAGCAAGTCCGTCACGCCAACATCCACACCCGCTTGCGACAGCAACGTGGTTACCTGCCCGCGGTGATGGGTCTGATGATTGAAAAAATGCGTCAGCAAGCTGCCAAACCGCCGCCGCGACGCAACGCCCTTGCTGTTACGATAAGACAGCACGTAATCCAGATCGCCGTCACCCAAATCGCCACACCAATCCACTATTTGCTGATCCAGCCATAGCCGGTGTAAATGCAGCTCGGCAAAGGTGTCCCGTACCTGGGCATCCAGCGTCGGCGGCGTGGGCAACATGGTGATGGGCGCAAGGCTGTCGATACACGCCGGGTGCACCGCAAACCGCTTCAGCCACAGCGTGTCCGCCACCAGCAAATGGTTCAGCGTATTCTCGATGGAACCGAAAAAAGCGCCCCGGTCTTCCTGGCGCACGGCCTCAGGCAGGGTAGCGGTGACCTCAAAAAGGCGCCCGTTCATCCATTGGTTATAGTCTGCCAGCAAACGGACTGTGCTTAACTCACTCATGGCATTCTGCGTTTTATGGCTCTGTTGGCAAATCGGTACAAAACGCCTCGAACCCGGCCTGGGTATTGTCGAAGCCGTGCGCCTCAGCCAGTTCCCATGGGCGCTCGCAGGCTCCGGTGGCCGGGCACCATTGATAACCCGCAGAAGGCAGGCAGCCGAAACGGTCACGGTCACCGCCTACCACCTTCTCCTGCTCGCAGCCGCTGAGTAGTCCCGCTGCCAGCAGCAGGGCAGGCATCGCCGTCGTCATTGCCCTCACATCGCATTCCTTTGCTTGTCGATTCATCGGTTTTGGCAGAGGCGCTCATCACCCCTCTCCGCCCAGCCCCCAGTCTACGACGGATTTCGCAACCCGTCCCTCAACCGACCAGCGCATTATCATCACCGGCCTTTCCCGATTAGAATGGGCGGCTGGCCCGTCGATCCATTTCAATCGGCACAGGCAGCGCCTTGCTGCGGCCACCGACAAGCCCGTTTTCACAGTACCTGCAGTCGCCATGGACAACAGTATGCATAGGACGCAAACACCCGCGCAAACCGGCCCCGCCGGCAGCCGGCTGGTTCAGCTGCTCGCCAGCCTGGACCCGAAAGCCGCCGCGTCCTCCCATCCCTGTTTTGCCGAACGGCTGGGCCGCCTGTTTGACCTGTCCGACACCATTGCCCTGGATGCCGCCACCCAGCACCGCCCCAGCGGCCCCTTCACCGCCCAGGACGATATCACCGCCACCCTGCAGGCCGACCTGCTGAAAACCCGTAACACCCTGCTGGAGAACCTGAGTTACAGCTTCGCCGGCAAACAGGCCGCCTCGGTGATCAGCCTGCCCGCAGTGAACCGCAACACCCCGGCAGACAAGCGCCCCAGCTTTGGCCCCTACGAACGCTTCCACCAGGCCCACCAGCGGCAAATGATCGCCGCCCTGACCAACCTGCGCCTGCGCGCCCGCCGCCAGCTCACCGCACACAGTGCCGAGCTGGCCCGGCTGGCCGAGCTGGATGCGGTGTTCGAGCACAGCCTCTCGGCCTACGTACGCCGCTGCTTTACCGCCCTGCCCGCCTTTCTGGAAAAGCGTTACCGCACGCTCTGGCAGCAGGGCCAACACACACCACCGCAGGACTGGATGGCCGCCAACGGCTGGCTAGCGCAGTTCTGTCAGGAAATTCAAATGCTGTTGCTGGCTGAACTGGACGCCCGTCAGGAGCCCATTCTGGGCCTGCTGGGCGCAGCCACCGCCGCGTCCTGCGACGCAACCACCGGCTCCACGTTCGCCGACATTGATCACAAGGAAAGCACCACCCCATGAGACGTTTTTTATTTGCTCTGCCCTTTGCTCTTGGCGCCGTGGCCGTTATCTGGATTGGCGCCACCTTTTTGCGCAATCCGGTGGCCCTCACCGTTACCCTGCTGATCGCCGCCGTCTACGGGCTCGGCTTTGTGGAACTGCTGCGCTACCGCCGCGACACCGCCCGGCTGGATCAACAACTGCAGCAGCTCCCCGAGCCCGATGCCGGCCGGGAATCGCTGACCCGCTGGCTCACCGACCTGCCCGGCACGTTGCGCCATGCCGTGCAACGCCGCGTCGACGGCCAGCCCGCCGCCCTGCCCGGCCCGGTGTTAACCCCTTACCTCACCGGCCTGCTGGTGATGCTCGGCCTGCTCGGCACCTTCGTGGGCATGATCGTGACCCTGAAAGGCGCCGCCACCGCCCTGGACGGCAGCAGCGAACTGACCGCCATCCGCAGCGCCCTGTCCGCCCCCATCGCCGGCCTGAGCCTGGCCTTTGGCACTTCCATTGCCGGGGTAGCGGCCTCCGCCATGCTGGGTCTCACCGCCACCCTGTGTCGCCGCGACCGCATGGACGTATCCCGCCAGCTGGATGACGCCGTGGATGGCCAGCTGTATCGCTTCTCCCTGAACCACCAGCGTGAAACCGCCTACGCCGCCCTGCAAAGCCAGTCCCAGGTATTCCCGGAACTGGTCACCGCCCTGCAGACCCTCACCGGGCGCATGGAGCAAATGGGCGAGCAGCTCACCGGCAATCAGCAAGCCTTCCACAACGGCCTCCAGGAGCAATACCAGGGACTGGCCCGCTCCGTGGGCGACTCCCTGCGTGACACCCTGGCCGACAGCAGCCGCCTGGCCGCGGAAAGCGTGCAGCCGATCATGGCCCAGTCACTGGCCAGCCTCAGCGAGCAGGTTCAGGGCACCCACGAAAAGCTCAACGCCATCACCGAACAGCAGCTCGGCACCCTCACCGAACGCTTCCGCGACACCACCGAGCACGCCGCCGAACAATGGCGCGCCGGCCTCGCCGAGCACCAGCAAACAAGCGCCCGGCTGGTCAACGACATCAGCACCTCCCTGGCCGCTCACCACGACCAGTTCCAGCACAACAGCAACACCCTGCTGCAACAGGTCCGCGATACCCAGCAACAACTGGGCAGTGCCAGCGAGCAACAGCTGGCCAGCATCACCGGTGAATTCCAGGCGGTCACCCGTCAGGCACTACAAGACTGGAACGCCGGACTGGAAGCCCACCGGGCCAGCGGCGCGGACCTGCTTGAACAACTACAGAGCAGCCAACAGGCCGTGGCCGAACACAGCGAGAAGCAGTTTGCCGCCATCGCCGGGCAATTCCAGGCCAGCACCGAACAGGCCGCCCAGCACTGGCAAACCGGCCTCGGCGAGCAACAACGCACCGTGGCCACGCTGGTCAGCGAAATCCGTAGCGCCCTGCACGAACACAACAGCGAATTTCGCGACAGCGCCGCCGGGCTGCTCAGCGGCCAGCAAACCGGCATGGACAGCCTGATCACCCAGCTGGGCGAACAGTTGAATGCCCTGCGCGACCAGGAAGCGGTCCGTGGCGATGCCGCCAGCGAACGCCTGGCCGGGCTGGAGGCCACCGTCACCGAGCATCTGGGCCGCCTGGGCACCGCTCTGGAAGCGCCCATGACTCGCCTGATCGAAACCGCCTCGCAAACCCCGAAGGCCGCCGCTGAGGTGATCACCCGCCTGCGCGAGGAAATGACCCACAGCAGCGAGCGGGATAACGAACTGCTGGAAGAGCGCCGCCGCATCATGACCGAGCTGGACACCCTGCTCTCTGGCCAGCAAGCCGCCGCCGATGCCCAGCGCAACGCCATCGACACCCTGATCCGCACCTCCAGCGAGACGCTCAGCCAGGTCAGCGACACCTTCTCGCAACAGGTCAGCGACCAGGCCAGCCGCCTGAATCAGGTGGCCGGCGACGTCACCGGCAGTGCCGCCGAAGTGGCCAGCCTCAGCGACGCCTTTGCCGCTGCCGTGCAGGTGTTCAGCAGCGCCAACGACACCCTGCTGGACAACCTGCACCAGGTGGAAACCTCACTGGAGAAATCCGCCGCCCGCGCCGACGAGCAACTGGGCTACTACGTGGAGCAGGCCCGCGAGGTAATCGAGCTGAGCATGGCCTCGCAGAAAGACGTGATCGATGCCCTGGCCAGCCTGCGCCATGGCGAAGCGCCCGCGCAGGATGGCCAGCGCACGGCTTCCGAGGTCAATTGATGGACGAATTACACGACAGCGATGCCCAGGCCTCGCCGGTCTGGGCCATCTTCTCGGACCTGATGGCCGCCCTGGTGGGCATTCTGGTGCTGCTGCTGGTGTGGGTGATCGGCATCCAGCTGGAATTGAGCCAGTCTCTGGAACAGGAAAAAGCCAAACGCCTCGCCGAAGAACAGCGCCGCATGGCACTGGAAGAAGCACTGGCCGACCCGTTGGCCAGCGGCCGGGTGACCTTCCACAACGGCCGCATCGGCATCAGCGGCAGCGTGCTGTTCCAGCTCAACTCCGACCAGCTGCAACCGGAAGGCGAAGCCCTGCTCAGCGATCTGGTCAAACCACTGCAGGTATTCCTCAGCCAGCACGACGACATGCTCATGGTCAGCGGCTTCACCGACGACCTGCCCATCAACCGGGGCAACGGCCGTTACGCGGATAACTGGGGCCTGTCGGCGCAGCGAGCACTCACCGTCACCCGCACCCTGATCGAACAGGGCATGCCGGCGGACCAGGTCTTCGCCGCCGCCTTCGGCGACAACCAGCCGGTGGCCCCCAACGACAACGCCGACAGCCGTGCCCGTAACCGCCGGGTGGAGCTGACCACGGTGCCCAGGCAAAGCGAGGCAGCCGATGCCCCCTGATCACGCCGCGCCCTCGCCCACACTCGGCGCCCTGCTGGAGCGGCTAGCCGCCCTGCGCGAACAGGGCGCGGAACATTTCGAGCCGGTGCAGTTCCATTACCTGAACAGCCTGGCCCGGCGGCTGGCTGCCCTGCGTGAGCCTTCCATCCGCACACAGGGCAAACTGACCGCCCAACTGGCCGAGTACGAAGATGCGCTGCATCAGGCAAGAGACACCCTGCAACGCGCCGGGGAAGCCACCGACAATCCCGGCCAGTTCCGCTCCCTGCTACGGCGACCCCAGCCAGTAACGTCTTCACCGTTTGCGCCCTTACAGCAGGCCTACAGCAACCCACCAGCGGATGACAGCCCGGAAGAAGGCAACACTCTGGCAGGCTTGCTGAAACAACAGGAAACCCGGGTACTGGCAGATAATGGCGCCAGCGCCCCATCCCCGCCGCCCAGGCAACGGGAGCTGAGCGCCCTGCGCCAGCTGCGCCACCAGCGCCAGGCACACCGGGCACGCCAGCGCATCGACGATGCCATCACCCAGACCCCCAGTGACGCCGGCCCGCTCAACTCCCACCGGCTGGTGGCCCGCTCCATCGAAACCCTGCGTGAGCTGTCGCCTGCGTATCTGGAGCACTTCGTGAACTATCTGGATACCCTGATGAGCCTGGAAAAACTGGCGCGTAAACGCTGAACTCTCACCCTTCGAGTTTTGACGACCCTAAATGTTGGATTACGCCTTTCAGGCTAATTCAACCTACAAACCAGAGAGTCGTCTGGTTTTGCAGGTCCGATTTACCCAAGGGCACAGAGAGCCTGAAAGCGTAGGCCTGAAACGAAAAACGCCCCAACATGTGGGGCGCCTGGCGATAACAGCGTTTCGGTTAGTGAATCATTACACCGGCTTCACGCTGCCATCGTCTTCTCCGTCATTGCCTTCACTAGGGTCACCGGGCTGATCGCGCAGCAGATCATCGTGCTCCGCCATTTCCCAGGGCAGCTTGCCCGGGGCCACATTCAGGAAGTGCAGGTAGTTTTCAAACTGGTCGAGCATGTCGCGGATGATATCCACCTCATCGTAACCGAACACATCGTAGGAACGGCCACCACGGCGCAGGAACACCTCGGCGCGGCAATACTCATGGGCATCGCTCACCTTGGCCTCGCGGCTGCTGTAGGCATATTCCGGCACCGGCGTGGTAATCAGGCGGATGTCATAAATAAAGCCCACATGCTCATCACGGTTCACCACCAGCTCGGCACGGATAAACTGCTCGTCGAAATTCACCGTGGCATCCCAGCCCGCCTTGCGTAGCTCTTCCACTACCTTGTTCATGCTGGACATGGCCGTTTCACGAATAAAGGATTCCACCTCCTCGCGGGAAGGGTAACGGATCATGGCGGTGAGGCGATGGCGCCACTGGCTGCCGGTCATATGCCGGCTATGAGCCATGTGCGCCTGCAAACTGGTTTCCCGGTGCCCCTCGATCACCAGCGCCCGCCACATGCCCACGGCGGCCAGCAGAATGACAATCGCAAACGGCAGTGCACTCACCATGGTCATCGTCTGAAGCGCACTCAAACCACCGGCCAGCAGCAGCACCGATGCGATCGCCCCTTCCAGTACCGCCCAGAAAATCCGCTGCCAGGCAGGGGTTTCCAGCACACCACCAGACGCCAGCGAATCCACCACCAGCGAGCCGGAATCCGAGGACGTCACAAAGAAGGTCACAATCAGGCACACCGCCAGGAACGACACCAGCGTGGACCAGGGCAAGTGATCAAACAGCTGGAACAGGGCCACCGCCTTGTCTGCCTGCACCTGGCTGACCAGCTCGGTATAGCCTCGCTCCATGATCGCATTCAGTGCCGTATCGCCAAACACCGAGAACCACAGGAAGGTAAAGATACTGGGCACCAGCATCACCCCGACCACAAACTGGCGAATGGTTCGGCCACGGCTGATTTTCGCAATAAACAAGCCCACAAAGGGCGCCCAGGCAATGGTCCAACTGAAGATAAACAGCGTCCAGTTACCAATCCAGTCGCTGTGGGTGTACGCCTGCAGGTTAAAGGTACGCTCGACAATATTGCTCAGGTAGCTCCCCGTGTTCTGCACAAAACTTTCCAGAATGTGCACCGTCGGGCCAACCACAAACACAAACAGCATCAGTATGACTGCCAGCACCATATTCAGAATCGACAGGCGCTTCACCCCCTTGTCCATCCCGGCCACCACCGACACCGTGGCCAGCGCCGTGACAATCACAATGGCGCTGATTTGCACCATGTTGCCCACCGGCACGTCCCACAGGTAATTCAGCCCGGCATTAATCTGCGCCGCCGACAACCCCAGGGTGGTGGCGATACCGAACATGGTGCCGAGAATGGCAAACACGTCGATGGCATGGCCGATCGGCCCGTAAATTTTTTCACCAATAAGGGGATAGAACGCCGAGCGCATGGACAATGGCAAACCGTGGCGGAAAGCGAAATAGGCCATCACCAAACCGACCAGCCCGTAAATCGCCCAGATATGAAAGCCCCAGTGGAAGAATGCAATCTGCATGGCCTGTTTCGCCGCATCCACTGTTTGCGCAGCGCCCACTGGCGGCTCGGCATAATGCAGCACAGGTTCGGCCACACCAAAGAACAACAGCGCGATGCCATAGCCCGCCGAGAACAACATGGCGAACCATTCCGGAAACGAATACTCCGCCTCACAATGGTCCGGCCCCAACTTGATGTTGCCCCAGGAAGTCAGGCTGATGCCGACGATAAAGATAAAGAACAGCGCCACCACCAGCATATAGAACCAGCCGAAGTTAACGGTGATCCAGGACTGGGCAGCCGAAAACGCCTCCCCCGCCAGCTCCGGATCGTTGATGGTGCCAATAATCAGCAATATCGCAACGATAACCGCCGGCACGAACACCGGCACAAGAATGGTTGAATTTCGCAACACAGCATTCTTCGCCATACAAAACATCCCTAATCGGCAAACAGACTGGTCAGTGGCAGCCGCACAAACCCCTGGTTCTCTATGACCATACAGACCGTTAACTCGGCTTTCCAGCACCCCGCTCACGGCCCAGGTTACGAATATAACTCACCGCCTGTGGCATACTCATGGTCAGCCGTTCAACACGATCCGCTGTAACCTGAATCAGCGAACCCGACCAGGGGTCCGGCGCACCGGGCAGATAAATCGTCACCTCGCCGTCATCCGCGCGCCCCACCTCAAAACACAGTTGCGAATAATCATCAAAGCGCACCTGCACCGGCACCATTAATGCCTCGCCGCTTGCGTCCAGCGACAAGGACTGGGAAAAGGATTTGAGGAGCCTCTGAATAACTCCTTGCGTACTCAGCGTGGCCTGGAGCGTTCAGCTGTTGTGTCTTGTCTCGATGGTCAGGGTGGTTCCCTTTCCGAGAGGCAAGGCGCAG
>NZ_NVWY01000015.1 GCF_002733835.1 Alcanivorax sp. | reverse complement strand
CAATCCGGGCCACTGCCCATGACCGCCACCGTGCGCCCGGCACTCACCGCACCGCGATGAGCGGCCGCATCAATGCCCAGCGCCAGGCCACTGACAATGACAAAGCCACTACCAGCCAGCTGGCGGGCAAAGCGGCGGCTGTTGTCGAGGCCGTCCGCAGAGGCATTGCGCGCCCCCACCATGGCCAGCGAAGGCGCATTTAATGCTTCCACGCTGCCGCGCACGGCAATCACGCCGGGTGGGTCGTTGATCTGTGCCAGCAACGGCGGGTAGTCCGCATCCCCCAGCGCAATCCAGCGCCAACCCTGCTCACGCAGTTGCTCAAAGTACACGGGCAGCTTGCCGGTATTGTCCAGCAGCCGGGCACGCTCTTTCAGGCCGGCCGGTAGCAGGGGAAGAAAATCCGATACCGGCGCCGAAGCAATCCGGTGTTGTTGCAGGGCGCGGCCCAGGGCCGCTGAAGACGGGGAAAACAACGCCTGCAATAGCAGGCGTTTAAATTGTCCGTCCATTCGCCCACCTCCTTGTGTGCGTTGGAATGATGTTTACCGCCCAATGTTTGGCAGTCGATGCCCGTAACCTGACCATAAAACACAGATCAAAACACGCAAAGACACCCTTTTCATCCTTGAAAAGGGTGTCTTTGCGGGCGTCAGGCGTCCAGCCTCAAGCGTTTAGCGTACTATTCAGTAGCTGCCCGCCGGGCTTTCGGCGATGTCGTTCATATAGATAGGCCGCATGGACTCCATAATCAAGCCGTAGCTGACCTTGTCGAAGACCCGGAAGATCACCATGGAGCCGGTTTTCTCACGGGGCAGCTGGACCATGTCACCTTGCTGACGATCGCGGACCACTTCACCCTGGCCATAGATATCCAGCACATTGCCTTCTTTCAGGCCGTCGCGCAGCCCCTTGTTGATCACCACCACGTCGTTGCGGGCCACACTGTTAAGACGGTCGAAGAAGCGAATCACTTTCGCCTCGATTTTGGTATCCGGTGCCGATGGATACAACACGGCACGCACGCGGCGATCTTCGGTGGAGAACAGACGGTCATCGATGCGCAGGTCTTCACTGGAGTCGGTAACCCGCAGGGTAATCATGTCATCATCGTGGCTGGCCACCCGGCCCAGGCCGATCTGGCGAGCTTCGTAACCCAGCACTTCATTGGTATCCGGGTCCACATATTGCTCGCCGGTGCGGTAGAAACCGTAACCCTGATCCAGGTCTTCCCATTTAGTCACGGTATCGCGGGCATAAACAGTATCGCCTTCACCGAAGATCACACGGCGATCGCGGCCACCCACCAGATAGGGGGCTTCAACGATTTCCTTGCGGTCTACCACCAGCCCTTCCTTCAGGTAAGACTGGATCGCACTGGCAGGAATGGCCGGAATCGCTTCGTCATTGGCAATTTCACGCACCCGCGGGGTGAGTTTCACGGTACCATTGGACATCACGGTCTCTTCCACGCCCCGTTTTACCGACAGGCGCGGCTCACCGTTAACGTAGGAAAGGCGGATTTCGTCGCCGGGATAGATCAAGTGAGGGTTACTGATTTCCTCATTGATCTGCCAGATTTCCGGCCACTGCCACGGCTCTTGCAGAAAACGGCCGCTGATATCCCAAAGGGTATCGCCGTTTTTCACGAAATACTTGCTGGGATGCCCGTCTTTGAGCACCACCGCTGCGGAGGCCATACCGGACACCGCCAGCACCAGGCCAAAGGTCAAGGCGCGCTGGACCGATTTCATCATCATCGGATTCCTTTTATCATTATTGGACTCATCCCCGAGAGCGGCCGCGGTCCCTTATTGTAGACGCGGTTCCTTTTGGATATTAGCAATGCGATCATATATTTAGCAACCGAAATTCGAGTACTACCGCAACTTCCGAGAAGGTACATGGCTAAACTGGAAATACTGGAATTCCCTGATCCCCGACTACGCACAGTAGCAAAGCCGGTGGAAAAGGTAGATGACGAGCTTCGCAAACTGATCGACGACATGATCGAAACCATGTACGACGCTTCCGGCATCGGCCTGGCGGCCACTCAGGTGAACGTGCACAAGCGCCTGCTGGTGATGGATCTGTCCGAAGAGCGCAACGAGCCCAAGGTGTACATCAACCCGCAGATCACGCCACTCACCGATGAACTGGCGCCCTACGAAGAAGGCTGCCTGTCGGTGCCCGGTTTCTACGAGAAGGTAAAGCGCCCGGCGCGGGTGCGGATCAATGCCTTGGACCGGGACGGCAACGCCTTCGAAGTAGAAGCGGACGAACTGCTCGCCACCTGCATCCAGCACGAGATCGACCACCTGGACGGCAAACTGTTCGTGGACTACGTTTCCCGACTGAAGCGTGACCGCATCAAGAAGAAGCTGGAAAAGATCCACCGCCAGCAGGCATAACCCAGCTAACAGCTTCGAGCTACTAGCTGCGAGGCGCGATCGCACCGCTTCATGGATTCACGTCAGTGTCCGCGCCCGCCTTTCTGCGCCGCTGTGGCATTGCAGCTTACACACATCTTCAATCGCGAAAGCTCGTAGCTAGAAGCTCGTAGCTCGCCACTCAAAAGAGGCCGCTCATTGAAACCCTTACGCCTTGCCTTCGCCGGCACCCCGGACTTCGCCGCTGCCAGCCTGCAGGCCGTGCTGGACAGCGACCATGACGTGGTTGCCGTACTCACCCAACCGGACCGGGCCGCCGGGCGCGGCAAGAAAGTACAGCAAAGCCCGGTCAAACAGCTGGCGACAAGCCACGGAATTGCCGTGCTGCAGCCGGAAACCCTGAAGGGCGAAGACACTCGCCAGCAGTTACGCGACCTGAACCTGGATGCCCTGGTGGTGGTGGCCTACGGCCTGATCATTCCCCAGGCAGTGCTGGATATTCCTCGCCATGGCTGTCTCAACGTGCACGGCTCGCTGCTGCCGCGCTGGCGTGGCGCCGCCCCCATTCAGCGCGCCATCACCACCGGCGACACCCAAACCGGCAACACCATCATGCAGATGGAAGCGGGGCTCGATACCGGCCCCATGCTGCTCAGTGAAGCCCTGCCCATCGGCGACACGGAAACCGGCGGCGAGCTGCACGACCGGCTGGCCGCCCAGGGCGCGCGCCTGCTGGTGACCGTGCTGAACGATCTGGAGCACCACCTGGCCAACGCCACCCCGCAGCCGGACGAAGGCGTCACCTACGCCCACAAGCTGAGCAAGGCTGAAGCACGGCTGGACTTCCGCCTGCCCACCCGCGCGCTCTACAACCGCATCCGCGCCTTCAATCCTTTCCCGGTGAGCTGGGTGCCACTCAACGGTCAGCCCATGCGCATCTGGCAGGCCAGCGAAAGCCCGCAACCGGGGCAGGACAGCGACGAGCCCGGCCATATCCTGGCCGTGGACGACCAGGGCATCCATGTGGCCACCGGCGATGGCAGCCTGATCCTCGAAGAGCTGCAACTCCCCGGCAAACGGCGCATGGCGGTGTCAGACCTGCTGCGCGGCAACCCCGCCCTGTTCACCGTTGGCGAACCGCTGGGCGATGCCATTGCCGATGCGTCTGGTGATCAATGTGGCAACGCCTGACCCGCGCCTGAGCGCCGTGCGCGCCCTCAACCGGGTGCTCCCCGGCAAGGGCGACGGCGAAAGCCTGCGCGAAGTGCTGCGCGACTTTCCCCTGCAAGGCAGCGACGGCGGCCAGATGCGCGATATCTGCTTCGGCGTATGCCGTCACCTGCGCCCGCTCAACCACTGGCTCAACCAACAGCTCTCCAAACCGCTAAAGGCCAGCGCCCAGCCGGTGCGGCTGGCACTGCTGGCCGGCCTCTATGAACTGTGGTTCAGTGACCGCCCGGCCCACGCCATCGTCAATGCTTACCCGCAGCTATGCCGCAAGCTGAAAGCCCCCTGGGCCGCCGGCCTGAGCAATGCGGTACTGCGCAAGGCCAGCCAGATCACCATTGAACAAGCCGTGGCCGACGCCCCCGCCAACATCCAGCTGAGCCTGCCAGATTGGCTGTTTAAACGCTGGCAAAAAGATTGGCCCGACGACGCCGACGCCATGGCCCGCGCCAACCTGCAAACCCCGCCGTTCACCCTGCGGGTGAATCGTCAGCAGCAACAACGCGCCGATGCCCTCACCGCCCTGGGCGAGGGCGCCCGTGCCGGCAGCGTTGCCCCTTACAGCATTTACCTGCAGCCCGCCCGGCCGGTATTTCAGCTCCCCGGTTTTGAGCAAGGTGCCCTCTCGGTGCAGGACGAAGCCGCCCAACTGCCCGCCGAATTGCTGCAGGCCCCGGCCAACGGCCGCATTCTGGACGCCTGCGCCGCCCCCGGCGGCAAAACCGGGCAGCTGCGCGAGAAATTCCCCGCCGCAGACCTCACCGCCCTGGAGCTGGAAGGCAAGCGACTGGCCCGCATCCGCGAGAACCTGGCGCGACTGGGCACCGACGTCACCCTGCTGCAAGGCGACGCCAGCGACCCGCAATCCTGGTGGGACGGCACCCCCTTCGATGCCATCCTGCTGGACGCACCCTGCTCCGCCACCGGCATCCTGCGCCGCCAGCCCGATGTGAAATGGCACCGCAAAGCGTCGGACATTCCCGCACTGGTTGATTTACAAGCACGCATGCTGGATGCACTATGGCCGCTGCTCAATCCCGGCGGCATGCTGGTGTATGCCACCTGTTCGGTGCTGCGCGACGAGAACGACCATCAGGTTCGTGACTTCCTGCAACGCCAGCCACAGGCCCGGGATGTGACGCCACGGCCGGAAGGGGCCACAATGGTGGACGCAGGGTGGCAGCTGCTCCCGGAACAACACGGTCCGGACGGTTTCTACCTGGCTTGCCTGCGTAAAGAATCGGGGGCCCGACTCAGTTCATGAAAATCATTATTCTCGGTGCCGGCCAGGTGGGCGGCACTCTGGCCGAAAACCTGGCCAATGAACGCAACGACATCACGGTCATCGACACCGATGATGAGCGCCTGCGCGAGCTGGGTGACCGCCTGGATATCGGCACCGTGCGCGGCATGGGCTGCTACCCGGCGGTGCTCAAGGAAGCCGGCGCCGAAGACGCGGACATGCTGATCGCGGTGACCAACTCTGACGAGGTCAACATGATCGCCTGTCAGGTGGCTTACTCCCTGTTCCGCACCCCCTCCAAGATCGCCCGCATTCGCACCGCCCACTACACCAGCCGCTCGGAAAAACTGTTCAACGAAAACGCCCTGCCCATTGATGTGATCATCAGCCCTGAACAGGTAGTGACTGACTACATCAAGCGCCTGATTGAACATCCTGGCGCCCTGCAGGTAGTGAACTTCGCCGGTGGCCGGGTACAGCTGGTGGCAGTGCGCGCCTATTACGGTGGCCCACTGGTGGGCAACGAGCTGCGCGAATTGCGCAAGCACATGCCCAACGTGGATACCCGCGTCGCTGCTATTTTCCGCCGCGGCCGGCCGATCATCCCGGAAGGCAACACCGTGATCGAAGCCGACGATGAAGTCTTCTTCATCGCCGCCAAAAACGACATCCGTGCGGTCATGAGCGAACTGCGCCGCCTGGAGCATAACTACAAGCGCATCGTGATCGCCGGCGGCGGTAACATCGGTTACCGGCTGGCGAAAACCATTCAGCATCGCTACAACGTCAAAGTGCTGGAGCGCATGCCCAAACGGGCGGAATGGCTGGGCGAGAAACTGCATCAGACCGTGGTGCTGCAAGGCCTGGCCACCGACCGGGACGAACTGCTCAAGGCCAACATCGAAAACACCGATGTGTTCTGCGCGCTCACCAACGATGACGAAGCCAACATCATGGCCTCCTTGCTGGCCAAACGGCTGGGCGCCCGCAAGGTGATGACGCTGATCTCCAATCCGGCCTACGTGGATCTGGTGCAGGGCCACGACATCGACATTGCCATTTCACCCCAGCAATCCACCATCGGCAGCCTGCTCAGCCATGTGCGCCGGGGCGATGTGGTCAACGTTTATTCCCTGCGCCGGGGCGCAGCGGAAGCCATTGAAGCGATTGCCCATGGCGACGCCAAGTCGTCCAAAGTGGTAGGGCGCGCCATCGATGAAATTGATCTACCGGAAGGCACCACCATTGGTGCAGTCGTGCGCGGCGAAAAAGTGCTGATTGCCCACGACCATGTGGTGATCGAACCGGACGACCACGTAATCCTGTTCCTGATCGACAAACGCCGCACCCGGGACGTGGAAAAACTGTTCCAGGTCGGCTTTACGTTTTTTTAGGGCATTCTATGGTAGCTGGAGCAGCGGGAATGTTGGCGGTTTCTTTACAGCGGTCGGACGTCGGACGTCGGACGTCGGACGCCTTTGAACCCAACCCACGCATAGATGTTTTAGCGTCAGACCTCAGACGTCCGACGTCCGACCAGGTCTGCTAATCATGCACTTCGCATTAATCTCAAAAATTCTCGGCCTGCTGCTGGTGGTCTTCAGCTTTACCATGATGCCGCCAGTGGCCGTGTCTTACTGGTATCAGGAAGGCAGCGAAACCCCGTTCCTGATTTCTTTCGTCATTACCCTGGCGCTGGGCTTAAGCCTTTGGCTGCCGTTCTTCCGCAACAAAACCGAACTGCAAACCCGTGACGGCTTTCTGGTAGTCACCCTGTTCTGGTCCGTGCTCGGCGTTATCGGCGCGCTGCCACTGATCATCAGTGACGACGTCCCCGTGGGCTTCACCGATGCGGTGTTCGAATCCGTCTCCGGGCTTACCACCACCGGCGCTACCATTTTATCCGGCATCGATTTTCTGCCCAAATCGGTGCTCTTCTACCGCCAGCAACTGCAGTGGCTGGGCGGCATGGGTGTAGTGGTACTGGCCGTGGCTATCCTGCCCATGCTCGGCATCGGTGGCATGCAGCTCTACAAGGCGGAAATTCCCGGCCCCATGAAAGACGCCAAGCTCACCCCACGCATTGCGGAAACCGCCAAGGCCCTGTGGTTTATCTACCTGTTCATTACCATTGCTTGCGCCTTACTCTACTGGGCATTTGGCATGACCATGTTCGATGCCATCTGCCACAGCTTCAGCACCGTATCCACCGGCGGCTTTTCCACCCATGACGCTTCCATGGCTTACTGGGACAACCCCCTGATCGACTGGACCGCCACCGCCTTTATCTTGATCGGCGGGCTCAACTTTGCCCTGCACTTTGCCATGTGGCGTGGCCGCTCACTGTTTGCCTACCTGCGGGATCCGGAATTTCGTTTCTTCATCGGTCTTTTCCTGATCTATACCGCCATCATCACCGCCGGCTTGCTGTTCTTTCATTATGACTTTACCTTCGATGACGCCCTTCGCCACTCTGCGTTTCAGGTTGCCTCATTCAGCACCGGCACCGGGCTGACCAGCACCAATGCCGCCGCCTTCCCGGGGTTTATTCCGTTTCTGCTGGTCTTTACCAGCTTTATCGGCGGCTGCGCCGGCTCCACCGGCGGCGGCATGAAAGCCGTGCGCGCCGCACTGGTTTTCCACCACAGCATTCGCGAACTGCGCCGCTTGATTTACCCCAACGGTGTATTCGCCCTGCGTTTTGGCCGCCAGTCCATTCCTGACCGGGTACTACAAGCCGTGTGGGGGTTCGTCGGTGTTTACATCACCATTTCGGTGATCTTTACCCTGCTTTTCACCATGACCGGCATGGACCTGGCCACCGCCGTCAGCGCCGTTGCGGCCAGCCTTAACAATCTGGGGGTTGGGATCGGCCAGGTGGGCGGCGGCTTCGCCAACATCACCGACAGCGCCAAGTGGATGATGACTATCCTGATGGTCGCAGGCCGCCTGGAAATCTTTACCTTGCTGGTACTGTTCACGCCGATGTTCTGGAAACAGTGAAGTAAAGGAGTAGCGCGAGGAGGGGAGAATCTGTCATGCCTTACCGCCCCGTGCTTCGCACGGTTCGCACCCTGAACGGTGCTCCTACAGCGACTTCGTTGAAAGCGTGCTAGCGACCATAAAAAAGCCCCGGCAATGCCGGGGCTTTCTTGTTCTAGCTGTTAACTTTTAATTATTAACTGTTAACTGCTTTTACGCGATATTGTTCACTCGCTTGCTGTCACGGAACAGCTGGTCCAGTTCGCCTTCGTAGTAGGCTTCCACCCGCGGGTTCATCACTTTTTTCCACAGCGGCGGGATCAGGGCCAGCACATACATGGTGGCGTAGCCTGCCGGTAGCTGGGGACTTTCCTCGTAGTGACGCAGCACCTGATAACGACGCTTGGCGTAGGCGTGGTGATCACTGTGACGCTGCAGCTGGAACAAGGCCAGATTGGTCAGCAGGTAGTTGGAGTTCCAGCTGTGCGCCGGGGTTACCCGCTCGAAGCGACCTTTTTCATTCACTCGACGGTGCAAGCCGTAGTGCTCGATATAGTTGATGATTTCCAGTGCCAGCGCCGCAAAGAAGCTCTGCCCCAGGAAGAACACCACACCCTGCCAGCCCCACAACAGCCCGAAGGTCACCGCGAACAAGGCAGAAATGCTGTACCACCAGATAAGCTCATTGTAGATGCTGATATTTTTCTTGCCCTTACGCTCCAGGTATTTCTTTTCCAGGCTCCAGGCATTGATGAAGTTATGCACGAACGCCTTGGGAAGGAAGTTGTACAGGCTCTGATTGTAACGGCTTGAAGAAGCGTCATCCGGAGTAGACACGTGCACATGGTGACCGCGTACGTGCTCCACCTTGAAACCCGCATAAGTCACGGTAGACAGCAGCAAACCACCCATCCAGTTTTCAACTTTCGGGTCTTTGTGGATCAGCTCATGGCCCAGGTTAATAGCGATGATGCCACCCACCGTGCCGATGGACACGATCCAACCAATCTTGCCCAACAACCCATAGTCATTGGTCATAAAGATATGGCCGGCGTAGAACAGCACCGCAATCCACACAAAGCCCATGGCAATCGCCGACACCCGGTAAAAGAGCTCTTCACTCATGGTGGGGACCTGCACATCTTCACTGGGGTTGGTCGGGTCTTTGCCCACCAGATAATCCAGTACCGGGATAATCCCGAAAATGAAGGCATACATGAACCAGGCCCAGTAATCCTGGGTGCCACTTTCCACGCCCACAAAGGCGGAAAAAGGCACCAGCGGCACCATGATCGCCCAGAAAGCCAGGTACCCGTATTTTTTCATTTTTAGCATTACATCGGCATTCATATTCTCGAACATGGCTTACACCTCGCTAGTTCAAGCCAAACAGTAACAGTCATCAATGTGAAGATCACATTATCCATGATTTCCTGAATTGTCAAACAACTCAATTAATGACATATTTATCCAGATCGCGGATAATGGCCGCACACCACACTCGCCTTATCAAGGACTCCAGCATGTCGCTACAAGCGGTCAGCCTCAGCGAGCAAATCGCCCGACACCTAGGTGAGCAAATCATTACCGGCGAGCTCGCCCCCGGCAGCCGCCTGCCGGAAAACGAACTGGCCAAACAGCTTGATGTAAGCACTAACTCACTCCGTGAGGCCTTCAGACTGCTGGAAAAGCAACACATGATTGAGCTTCAGCCGCGCAAGGGCGCGCGCGTCTGCGAGGTCACCGACGAGCAGGTACGCGACCTGTACGAGTTCCTGTTCTTGCTGTTGTCACGGCTGGCCGGCCAGGCCGCTGCCCGCTGGCAACCCGGCGATATTGAAGACCTGGTGGAGATGCTGCCCCAGCTGGAACAGCACTTTGTGAATGACGACCTGCGCGCCGCGCACCAGCTGGCGTTCCGCTTTGTGGAAATCGCCACCGTGCGTTTCGCCCACAACCGCTACCTGGCCACCGATATTCAGGACCTGATCCCCCTGCTCAAGCGCTATTCGTTTATCGCCCTGCAGGAAGACACCTCGGAATTCGACGTCTCGCTACAGATCTTCAAGCGCCTGCTGGTCAACGTCGTCGGCCGCAACGTGGCCGACGCAGAAGCGGACATCCGCGAATACGGCGACAACCAGTGCCAGATCGTCCTGCGCGCCATCGCCAAACGCCGCAACGCGGCGTAAAAGGCAGTTACGAGTTGAAAGTTCAAAGTTGAAAAGGGTAACAAAGCGGCATTTCAGACGGGCTTGCCAGAAACCACCCAGGTCAGACACTTCAACCTTCGGCATCACGGCGCGGGCGCCAACGATCGAATCCACCGCCTGACCCTATCCGCGCTTCAACTTTGAACTTTAAACTTTCAACTCTCTTCTCCCCCCACACAATCCCCATAAAGCGCCCTTATCCCCTTGCCATGCTGGCCCTCATCACAAGGAGGCCACCATGAAACTGACGCTTTTCTTCTCACTACTGCTACTGACGTTCACCGCCCAGGCAAACGGGCAACCCTGGCAGGACGAGGTTGCCACCGGCGCCTTGCTGCTGGTCGATGAACAGGGGCAGATTCAGCCCGCCACCCTGCTGGACACCGACGCCCATATCACCGTCAGCGGCCCGCTGGCAGAGGTCACACTGACCCAGCGTTTTCACAATCCCAGCCAGCAGTTTCGCGAAGGGCGCTACCTGTTTCCGCTGCCGGAAAACGCCGCCGTGGACGGCATGGTGCTGACCATCGGAGACAGGCGCATCGTCGGCCGCATCGACAGGAAGGCCGAAGCAGAAAAGACCTACCGACAGGCCCGCGCCAGTGGCAAGAAGGCCAGCCTGGTCAGCCAGCAACGCCCCAACCTGTTTACCACCGCCGTGGCCAACATCGCCCCCGGCGAAACGGTGCAAGTGGAGCTGCATTACCAACAGACCCTGAATGTGGATGGCCACCGCTTCCAACTGCGCCTGCCCCTCACCCTGACGCCGCGCTTCACTCCGCCCACGGAGGCACCCCACACACTGGATTCCCTGCTACGCAACACCGTAGCGGCCCCCGGCGGTACCGCCGATGCCGGCACCGCGTCCGTCCATATCGATCTGGACGCCGGTGCGCGGCTGGCCACGCTGGGCAGCCCCAGCCACGCCATCCACTACCAGCGGCACGGGCGGCGCTACACCATCACCCCAAAAGCCGGCGCCATCGCCATGGATCGGGATCTGCTGCTCAACTGGGAACTGGAAGACACCGGCGAACCACTGGTTACCCGCTTTCACGAAGAAATCGACGGCGAGCACTATGCCCTGCTGATGGTGGTTCCGCCGGAAACCGGCCAAGTGACAGCGCTGCCGCGGGAAACCCTGTTCATCATCGACAGCTCTGGCTCCATGGGCGGCGCGCCCATGCGCCAGGCCAAGGCCAGCCTGCACTTGGCCCTGCAGCGCCTGAAGCCCGGCGACCGTTTCAACATCACCGACTTCGACAGCCAGCACACCCTGCTGTTTGAAACGCCGGTCACGGTCAGCGATAACAGCCGCCAACAGGCGCAAGATTTCGTGGATGGCCTGCAAGCCAGCGGCGGCACTCACATGCTGCCCGCCCTCAGCGCCACCCTGAGTCAGCCCGTCAGCGACGGCTACCTGCGCCAGGTGATCTTTATTACCGATGGCGCCGTGGGTAACGAGAACGGCATCTTCCGTGCCTTGCAGCAACAGCTCGGTGAAGCCCGCCTGTTTACCGTGGGTATCGGCTCCGCCCCCAACAGCCATTTCATGACCCGCGCCGCCCAGTTCGGGCGCGGCAGCTTTACCTACATCAACGACCAAAACCAGGTGCAACAAGGCATGGACACCCTGTTTCGCCGCCTGGAATCGCCGCTGATGCGCAACCTGCAGGTGCAACTCCCGGACGGCATCGTCGCCGAGCGTTGGCCGCAAAAGCTGCCAGACCTGTATGCCGGTGAGCCCCTGTTGGTAGCCATGAAGCTGTCCGCGCCGCCGGAGCACATTACCGTCAGCGGCTACAGCACCCAACACTGGCAACAACCGGTCACCCTGCCCACCAACAACAACCATCCGGGCACCGCCAGCCTGTGGGCCCGGCGCAAAATCGCTGACCTGATGGACCGCATCACCCTGGGTGCTGCGGAAACGGATATCGCCCCGCTGATCACCGACGTGGCCCTGCGCCATCAACTGGTCAGCCGCTACACCAGCTTTATCGCCGTGGAAGAAACCGTCTCCCGGCCCGCCCATGAACCCCTGCTGCACGACACCATTCGCAACCAGACACCGCACGGTACGCAACACTCTGCGGCCTGGCCGGGCACGGCTACACCGGCACCGCTGTTGTGGCGGCTGGCTGGCGTGCTGCTGATGGTCTGCCTGCTGCTCTGGCTTCGTCAGCGGAGTCTGAACCATGGCGCGGCTTGAACGCGGGGTGCTGACACTCAGTCTGGCGGGGCTTCTGGGGTTGGCAGGCTGGGCCAGCTGGCTGGACGGCAAAGCCTGGCTGGCCCAGCACCTGATCGCCCACGCCTGGCAAACCACCCTGGAACAGGGCGAGCCCCAGCGACCCTGGCCCTGGGCGGACACCTGGCCGGTGGCACAGCTCACCACCCCCGCCGGGAAAACCCTCTATGTACTGGAAAGCACCAGCGGCGAAGCCCTGGCTTTCGGCCCCGGCCGACTGGCCGGCGGCATCGGCAGCGACCAGGCCCTCACCCTGGCCGGCCACCGCGACACCCACTTCGCCTTTCTGGAAACCCTGAACCCTGGCCAGCCCCTCGCCGTGCAATTGGCCGACGGTTCACAGCAGCATTTTCAGATCAGCAGGCAGCAAGTCATCAATAGCCAACAGCACCCCCTACACATCCCCCGGGACAACCAACAGCTGATAATGATCACCTGTTACCCCTTCGGCGCCCTCACTCCCGGTGGCCCACTGCGCTACGTGGTCACCGCCACATCGGCACCCACCAGCAACACGGTAAATAACCAGGCGGAACAATAAACAGGCCGGGAAAAGGCAGAAAGGAAAAAGGAGAAAGGAACAGGCCGAATGGCCAGCAAGGAGAAGGTATCGGTCAGGCGCGAGGCGCAAACATGATGATGGCCATCCCTAACAGGGCCACACCGGAACCCAGCAAATCCCAGGCCGTCGGACGGATACCATCCACCACCCACAACCAGAAAATCGCCATAAAAATATAAACGCCCCCGTAAGCGGCGTACACCCGGCCCGCTGCAGTGGGGTGCAAGGAAAGCAACCAGGCAAACAACGCCAGGCTTAGCGCCGCTGGCACCAGCAACCAGACCGACTTGCCTTCACGCAACCACAGGTACGGCAAGTAACAGCCCACGATCTCGGCGAGCGCCGTAATCACAAACAACGCAAACGTCTTTATTTCCGGCACAGCCCAGCCCTGTCTCTGATCATCCATTCACCCGGGGCATAGGCCACGTCATGACGCATTCCGGCAAACAGCCAGCGTCGCCTGCGCAAGGTAATCACAGAACGCAGCCACATCCGGATTACTAAACTGGCTGGAAATGAACTCACCCGGAATCAGCCCTTCATCCCAGCGCGTCGTCACCAACAGAGGATTTCCCCCATCATCGCCCGGGAAAATCTCCACCACTGCATGGGTCTGGTGAATATAGATATCACGGAGATCTTTGCGGCAGCGAAAATCCTCCGTATCAGAAGCCGACCTGCACTGGTAGCCCGCGTCAGTGAAAAACGCATTAGCGCTGGAGAACAACGCCGCGCGGTCGAGAGGGGCGGACGACACCGGACTCAAGGTTCTGGTGACATCACCGGCCACATTGGTACAGCCGGAAACGACCAATGTGGCCAGCAGCAATAGTCCATTCGATATTTTCATTTGCATTGAAGCCTTATCTCAGCCAAGAAAAGGGGCGCAAAGCGCCCCTTCGCTCTATTGTACGTTGCACTTACTTTCAACGTGCTTCTTGAAATTCCTCAAAATGCCTAACCAGCCTTGCCTTTGCTTCTCGGCGGAGTTTTCGTCCTCAGCGACAAACGTTTCAACAACCTTAATGCCGTTTTTGACTTCCATGAAGCAAACCTCAACCTCACGATCATCCCCAAGCCTGTAACGAATCAATTTGAATGGCGCTATTTCAGTAAACTCCCCTTCAAAATCGAAGCCAGCGGAACCATCATTGGCTTCCATCCGATAATTAAATTTACCGCCAACCTGAAAATCCAGCTCTGCGCGAGGGCAACACCACTCATCAACAGCAAAATTCCATTGAACAATATCTTCTGGCGCTACCCAGACATCCCAAACCGCGCCCAAGGGCGCCTTCACTTCCATTTCTATAACAATCTTCATACTGACTCCTAGCCGAGGTTATTCATTCATCAAAAGAGGCCGGGGGTTATGCCTCAATAGATTGTCGAATAGGAAGAAAGGAAATAGACAACACTGTGTGTATTATTTTCGATGGGGAGGAAGTAATAACGCCGCGGAAACGCGCTTTTCGCGTGATCCGCCTGGGCTAAGCCGCCGGGACGGAGCGCTGCGGAGTACTGGTCGGCTTGAGCCCCTTGTTACATGACAATGTCCGGGTCATACCAGACATCCTCATGATCTCCTGCCACCAAGAACCTAAAACCCGGCGGTAGTGCCAGATAGCGCTCTATTTCTGGCAGATATTCTCGGATGTGAGAAACATGGAGTGGCTTGAAGAAATCGGATTCTTCAGACATGCCTTCACCACACCAGATATACCATCCACAGGTGCCATTTTCAGGTTTGTGCCTGAGACCGTTAATTGGGAGTTTGCCAATGGTCTCCCGCGCGATCCCAAGCTTTTCTTCACCACCGCAGGGCAAAGGTTCTGCGCTGAATCTCTTACAAACTTCTGTTTGACTCGGCATAGACTTCCCTATCTCGTGTCACGCCTTGTTATGCATTTTCGAGCCTTGAAATAAGCTTGTTTTGTACCGCGCGCCACGTGCCATTCTCTCCGCCTTCCTCCCAGAGCTCCTGCAGTTCAGAGCCAGCGAGGATTTTCTTGACCGCCGCTAGCGCCTTCATGGCGTGAGTTGCGTCTATTTGAGGCCTCTTTCCAAACAGAACGCCCTGCTTCTTTTCGAGCCAAACCCCAAGCTCTTTGGGGATGAAGGATGTGTCACCTGACACCGATGCAGCGATAACTTCCGCAGCGGCAAGAGCCTCAGCACAATCGGGAGACTCCAAATACGCCTCTTCACTCAGCACTCGATTTATCGGGTTCATTAGCACATCCAAACCTTTGGACTTCTCGAGCTCAAAAACCCAATCACCAGCATCGTCATTCCCGAAATTATCTTCACTCCACGCACCCACTAAATCTCTCCTTTGTGTGCACAACACCTTGCGCAGCCGCAGCGCGAACATTGAGGGTCAGGTCTTGTTAGATTTCTTCAATTTGAAAAATGGAAGGCAGGAGCCTCCTTGCTGTGACAATCACCGTAGTATTGAATATCGACGCCACCACCATTTGGGAGTTGTGTCATTACAACGGCAAGGCCCGATTTCTTATCGGTGCGCTCCGATAGTGGATCATTAAATACCCAAACCTCATAAAACGTAGGAACCTCGTGCTTCACTATACGCGTTTCAGCCAATGCAGAAGATTGAAGATCACAATTCCTCATTATGGCACCAAATATGTCCTGCCTTACCTGAGGGGCCCGCTCAGATATGCTTTGCCCGGGAACCCCTGCCCACTCAACATTCGCTATTGATCCCCCGCTGTCAGATGGCGTCGACACATATCGCAAGGGTGAAAATTGATTTTCTAAAGCCTGGTTGGCCGATCGCAGAGCTGCGTCACTAGCTGGATTTCCAGCGCAGCCGGAAAAAATCATGGAAGAAAGTATTATTGTTAATAAATATCTGTTCATAAAATAACTCATCTTTAGTTTGAACGTAGGACTATCGGAGCTAGACCTTGCCTTTTTCCATTGAAGCATGGGGGAAAATCCTGATCCCGAAACCTTGACGCGCAGAGGTGATTCGCGGGCTTACTTGGCATTGATTAATTTCACCGTAGGGGGCCATTCAGAAACAATATCTATCACTTGGTTTAAGCAATAAAATCCGTAGTGAACAAAGGGACCAGGATACTCTTCAGTGGCGACTGTGCCTTGGCTAATATAGTTTAAAAACGCTGACTTAGAATAAATTCGTGCAGACCCGCCTTCGAACGTTTCCTCTATACCTCCAGCATAGCTTTCATCCGTTACTGCATAGGCTATGTATTTATCGAATACAATTTCATAGCTAGCACCGCTGTCGGTTACTTCTATGGAATTGCTCTCGTCCAACATCTCACGTAGCGCATCATTGGGCTCTTCTTCTGGTGACATGTCCGAATAGGAATCAGATACTCTAGCCTCAGCTATTACTATCCTTAAGCAATCTTTATGGGTTTCTTGTATCTCAACCATATCGAGATACTTATGCTGGTTCATGACACTAAACATAGATGAGACATCTCACTCCTGCCATAACGGGGTAGCTTGCAGAACACATGGCTGTCGCCTCTACTAATGACCCAAATACGGCAATACAACAAACGGAAGAAAAACACCAAACACCATGGCCAATCCCGTTTTCTTTATGATTCCCTTCGGCCAATCGACAATCAAAAAAACAACCCACAGCCAGGCAACTGAAGCAGATAAAATTCCTTCTGCTTTATAAATTCCAGAGACATACATGCCGTAGAAGACAATCAAAGGCGTCAATTTCAGCATACGTAGAAGCTGACGCTCTTCTTCGGCACTCTCTTTTTTGATGGACTCCAAGTGAGTTTGTCTTCGATTTTCCAAGCAGACTCTCCGGTTTTTAACACTCGAACGCCTTGCTCACCGGTAAATTAGGATCTCAACGAGTAATTTATCCGAGTTCAGCAACTTGTTATGCATTTTTATTTAACCTATGCAGCCAGAAATCTTCTGATGTTACCAAGCATTAAAACAGGTCAATTAAAATTGTGAATTTTTCCTACGCACGCAGAAACCAAAAACTTGGAGGGATAGGTAATCGGTAGTGCCTACAAGCAGTCAAGAACATGGGAATCAGGCCAGCCTTAACTGCGCTAATTTCAGTTATCGCCGTGCAAGCCTCTATGGATTTGTTTAATGTATCCACCAATGCTTCATGCCCATTATGAGGCGATAAATCGGTCACACATATCCCATGATATGTCTCACCACACCAAATAAGATCATCGGAATCTTCATCTGGAAACCATGCCTGATGAGTGCAGTTCGGTATCTTTTTCATTAGCCGTCCTGTGAACTCCGCCGTATCTTTCTCATTGGCCATGTACTGCATCCAAAAATAGACATAGGGATATAAAATACTCCCCACACATGCTTCATCAAGGTACGATTGTTCTGGACTTTCTGGATGTGCTAATAGGTCAGCATAGTCGCTCAAACATGTCGGATACTGGGAATTGGTAATAAGAGCGAAAGTTGTTCTATGGGAAATGGATTTCAGCCAAGGCAGGAAGCGAGACTCAGACTGCGTTAGCTGAGAAAGATACATGACTAACGCAATTTCAATCATGTGATCATCTCGAATCGGCGAACTGAGTGTGGGATTAGAATTGATAACGGAAACCATCGTATCCAGTGAGCGATTTGTGCTTTCTTCCAAGGACTTCAAGAAATGCGGATCGGCATCTGGTAACCCCCTTGAAAAAAGATCGGTCCAAATTCCACGTATTGCCAATCTTCCTAAGAGTTCAAACATCGCAAGATTAACATCAACAGGCTCCCGTGATCGTACAGCTACAGAGAGGGCGTGCGGCGTATCACCGTATGCATATGCTGTTTTTTCAAAGTACATCTCCGATGCCATGAGATACAGTTTCAGGAACTGATCCAAAATAAACATTAAAGAATTGTCATGTTTAGTTGGCCTTTTCTTTTGCTCTCGCTTTCGAATTGTATTCCAGCAAAACAGCATGCCAATCTCGGAAACCTTGTAAGCGCTCTCTAAATTTTTAGCCTCAATCGCCCAAGCTATCACTGCGTGCAAACAGATAAAGGATTGGCGCAATTTAAGAAGCTGATCTTTCTTGGATTCATGCTCTTCTCGTAGTAGGTTTCCGAGAAAGGCGCGCGTGTACTCGTAACAAGCATTAGGCTCATTGACCATTGCCACAGCCTTTTGGAAGTTCCTCCGTGGCTCCTCTTCCAAAAGTTCACGGGCTAAGAGACATCGCATCATGAGATCAGCCAGTCGATCTCCATTCCACTCTTCGTAGCTTATTTTCTCCGTCGTGTACTGATCAGTGTATCCCGCCCAATTCATAAGAGCAGTTTCCTCTAGCTCTCCTCCGCAGCACAGACAGATTTTAATCGGAAGGTCTGCGTACTCTCGCGCTATGTTGCTCCTCAGATAAACATCTCTAATCTCATCCAGTTCTGGACGTACAGCCTGAATCCCCGTCGACCAATCGCTACGCGAAATGTTTCCCGCTTTGATGCAGAATAGATATAGATATCTATGCTTATCCGCGCCTTTGACCTTTCCAACCGCTGCTATATCTACCCCATTCTGCCTCGTCCCTATCATTGGTGTATTCAGCACGCGCAGCCCAATCTCAGATAGCAGGTTTGGCAAAACAGATTTATCTAAATCGCCACGCTCCTTAAGCGACGCAAGGTACTCTTTCAAAATTATCTTCATAGCGAAACCTTTTGCTCAATTCTAAAAACCGTGAGCATTTCGTTAAAACCCACAGGGTCAATTACAGAGAGCCTGGGGAGTTCGGCACTATAAGAAAACTCTGATAATGGCATTATGCTGGGGATCTTCTTTCCTCCTTCTCCATGAATTACGGAAAAGGTTTTCTTTCCGTAAAGAAGCGTTTGGTGAGAAACCATCTGGGAGAATATTGAATTTCTATGCGCTTGTTTTTGGATGCCCTTATTGCGCTCACGTTCCTTCATCGCTGCGGCACGGCGTTGCGCAATCGTGGGAAGAAATTCGACCAATTGTTCTGTTTTTTCAAGACCTGCAAGGTAAGCGTCATGATGCTTTATAAGGTGCCCAATGCAGTCGGAGAGGCGCCGTGATGGATTTTTAGCCTGTTCCTCAAGGAAATCACGAAGATCACCGCTGTAGCTAAGCAATAATGGATCATACAACAGCTTCTCTGCCTCTTCTCGCGCCTCCTTTTTCCCATTTTTGACGATACTCAATAAAATAGACGCGGCAGTAACCTCATGACACCATAGAAAACCAACGCACTTTCGTGCCATGAAGATCTGATCGACCAATTCATTCGGTAAAATAGCCCTAGAAATATCAACAATCGTGTTTTTCTTTCCGCCTTCTCCAGCCATGCTTGCGAGAAATTTACATAGTTCAAACTGACCACTAGTAAGCCAACTCGAAAATAGCTGAGCCGAATTGCCTGGATCTCCCCAAATCCATTGACAAAAATTGTAAAGGTTACTCGGCTCAATTGAGGCCTCCAACCTCGGGATTTGCGCGGCGAGGACATCTATCACTTTATCGAGATCGAAATTTTCTTCATTGGAATGTAAGGCATGATCTAACCAATGAAGGATTGCTTGGGGATTTGAAACCTCTCCAGCTAAAGCCCCCAAAATCTGATCAATACTCTCTGCCGCCAAGCCTTTTGGGTGATAAAACAGAGCAGCTGACATCTGAACTATCTCATCACCTTCATTTGCATTGATAACCGCTTCAAGGAACTTTTTTTGCCGGTATGGTTCCGACGGACCAAGCTTTTCCCATATTTTGAAAGCGGTTTGGATAGCGGAAGACCTGACGTCTTTACCGTAATCCATCTCGACGGCTCGGCAACACTCATCCATGACGCGCTTAGCAACTGCTTCATTGTCTATATCAAGCCTCCCAAGAGCGCGCAGCCCCACCGCGACAACGCCTTTGTCTGGGTGTTTTAGCAACTCGAACGCAAGCTTTGTGCTCCCAAGTCCTTGGATCGCAAATACACAATGTGAAAGGCACAGTGTATCGAGAGATTTAGCCTCCTCGAAGATCAGTTGAGCCTTTTCAGGATTAGCTTTACACCATTTAACCAGAGACATATTTGGCATGCCTGCTGCACCGTCTGATCCAGCCTTACTGACAAGAGTGTGGACTAACCTCAGTACGTCTCGATATGAACAATTTAGTTCGGGGATCGCTTGGTCCAAAGAATGTATAACCGACCAAAAATCGTTGTGAGCAAGGAGCTCAATGGCGGCTAGATTATCATCTGAAACCAGTGAGATTTTCCCTGAATTATGAAGTTGACATAGCAAGGAGCCATATTCCTGCCTACGAATACGACTCTCATGCGAAAGAAGAAAAGGGATCAACTCACCACGACGATCAGCGTCTTCCAGCAGCTTGTGAATAGGCGGTAGGCTTTTCACTATATATTCCCTTAGACGTCTATGATTCGTGGGGCCTTATTGCATAACGCCCGGCTCACGCGCCGGTTTGGAGCCGCGAAGCGGCGGAAAGTCGGTCGCTGTGCAGCCGATTGTTATACGATGGGTGCATGGGCCACCTCCCGTCCGGCGAACTCACTCGCAATTAGAAAAAGAAATTGCTGTGGCACATTAGATATTAGCTCTTCTATATGAGCACCGTCTGGACGATTAAGTAGATCGTCAAAAAAATAGGGGCGATAACGAGTAACAGAGCCCAAATAATATACAAATGCATAGATCGACAAAATTTGTGGCAATCTGTGCGCTTGCTCAATGTCCGGTGATAAATAGACGTAATTCTTTCGGTAGGGGGGCATCCTCAGAACAGCGGACCAAATTTCATTTTTGATTGGGCTAATCAGATCTTCAAGCCTGTCACTTGGGCGACCGGTGTACTCAAGGGGTTGCGACTGCTCAAATTTAAGGAGGAGACGGTCATCTTTCACTTCGCTAGATTTAACGTTGTGAAAAGCACCAGCTAAACCTCCTTCCTCCAAAAGTCGCTTCCTGCTGATCCCAAAGCGAGTCAAATCATCTGCGTAAAAATTGAGCACCAGCCAAATCTGATTCTCACCAGCATCCTGCATGAAGTCAATTCTCTCAATTTCGACAAACCGCTCTTGGCACGAATGAGCGGACGCCCATAGGCGATGGCCTTGTAGAATTTGAGGATGAATATTTTTTAAATCGAAAACTTTCTCTCTATTTGGAAGCCCAGCACCCATAAAAGCTGTTTTGAAATCATCGAAAATATTTACCTGATTTCCTCTAGACCGAAACGCCTTCAAGAATGAGTCATCAAACTCTTGTCCATTCGGATGAACACCTTCCTGTATACCGTGCTGCGCTTTTCCGTATTCAAACCTTACCTCTTTGAAAAGCACAAATGCCTTCACTAGATTCAGTAATGCGTAATAGACAAGAAGAGGCTTTGATGAAACTTCATGTGCAGACTGATAAGCCCGATAAAAGTCTTCCGCCTGCTCGACAAACGAGTTGGCTTGATGTTTGGCATTGTCGTCCTCTATCTCTGTTAAGGCACCCCGAATAACAGACCATGGGTTGGTAGCAAATACTCTTGTCTGGAGACCAAAACGTCTTTCACCTTTGACTACTGGGTGACGAGTGTACGAGATGGGCCTTTGTTTTACTTGAAGTATATGTCCGTCTCGCTGGGGTCTAACGTTAGACATTCAGTCCTCTTTCCTTCGTATAACAGCGTATTCAGTCGAACGGTTCGACATATCTTTTTTCGACATAATTCTTAGCGAGGCAACAGCCACTGAGCCAAATAATTCAATGGCCACAATGATCTGGAGCACCGTCGAGAATTGATATCATCTGACAAAAGTCGAAGTAGCGGGTTATTTCCTGCGCTTCCTTGACCCTCTCCCCTAGTGAAACCCACTTTATATCAACCGTTTAGCTTTTTATGTAAGCCATATCCTACAAATAAGCCGGGTTTTCTGTTGAGCATGGACTAGTCAGAATTGACTGCACTAAGGTTCGCACCTCAAGTGGTGCTCCTACAGAAAGAGGAGGCATAAAAAAACGCGGCCGATGGCCGCGTTTTTTTATTCGGAAAAATGAAGCAACTTACCGCCCGATAATCTCCCGGGAGATGATTTCCTTCATGATTTCGCTGGTGCCGCCGTAGATGCGCTGGATGCGTGCATCCACGTAGTCGCGGGAGATGGGGTATTCCTGCATGTAGCCGTAACCGCCGAACAGTTGCAGACATTTATCCGCGACCACACCCTGCAGCTCGGTGGTAGTGAGCTTGGCGATGGAGGCGTTGGTGGCGGTGAGCTCGCTGCGATCGTACTGGTCGATGCACTGCTCACCGTAGGCGCGGTTGACGACGACCTGGGCGTGCAGGTCCGCCAGCACGAAGCGGGTGTTTTGCAGGCTGGAGATCGGCTTGCCAAACGCCATGCGCTCTTTGGTGTATTCGATGGTGCGCTCGATCATGCCTTCGCAGGCGGCGATGGCGCCCAGGGCCAGGATCAGGCGTTCGCGGGGCAGTTCGTTCATCAGGTTGGCGAAGCCTTTGCCTTCACCGCCGAGAATCTGGTCGGCGCCCACTTTCACGTTTTCGAAGAACAGCTCGGAGGTATCCGCCGCGTGGTGGCCCATTTTTTCCAGGTTGCGGCCACGGGCAAAGCCGTCCAGTGCGCAATCCACGGTGAACAGGGTCATGCCTTTGGAGCCGGCATTCGGGTCGGTCTTGGTGGCGAGCACGATCACGTCGCAGTGCTGGCCGTTGGTGATGAAGGTTTTCTGGCCGCTGATGCTGTAGCCATCGCCATCCTTGTCGGCCCGGGTTTTCATACCCTGCAGGTCGGAGCCGGCACCGGGTTCGGTCATGCCGATGGCGCCTACGGCTTCACCGGTCACCATTTTCGGCAACCAGGCTTGCTTCTGCTCTTCGTTGCCCAGGTGCAGGATGTAGGGAGCAACGATGTCGGAGTGCACGGAGATGTTGGACGCCAGCGCACCGAAGCCGGCGCGGGACGCTTCTTCCACGATCACTGCGGACAGGCGGAAGTTGGCGCCGAAGCCGCCGTATTCTTCCGGGACGTCAACACACAGCAGGCCATTTTCGCCCATCTTGTTCCACAGCTCGCGGGGGAACATTTCGGCTTTTTCCCACTGGTCATAGTGAGGAGCGACTTCGTTTTCGAGGAATTTTTTGACGTTATCGCGAAACAGTTCGATTTCGTTCTGGTCAAGCATGTTGGCTAGTCCTGTTGGTCAACGGCGGCGGCCCACCCTGGGTGTGCCGATTAACGATGGCCAACATTCTAGCGTTAAGGCGTGACGGCCACATCAATGCCGGGTGACTGTCCGGTCCCGACGGGTGAGGCGAATCAACGCCTTTGGCGTGCGCCGGCAAATCTGGAGTTTGGGTGTTTACGATTGGCGTGCGGGGGTTCGCGCCCTGGAAGGGCGCTCCTACAGAATCCGTCGGGCTTGAGGGAAGCCCGATGGGCTAGGCTGGCTCTATACGCACATCCGCATTCAAAGAATTGGCCACGAAGCAGTTGCGATGGGCGCTGTCGTGGAGTTTTTCCAGGGCTGCGCCATCCGGCTCCTCGCCGTCGAAGACGACTCGGGGGCGCAGCACGATCCGGGTAATTGCCATGCGGCCTTCCGGGTTCTTTTCTACCGTGCCTACCGGCTGGTCAATATAGCTGAGGACGTTGAGGCCACGCTTGGCGGCGATGGACAGGAAGGTCAGCATATGACAGCTGGCCGTGGCGGCAATGACGGCTTCGTCCGGGTTCACCCGGTTGGCGCAGCCGTAAAACTCCGGGGAGCCGGAGGCCTGCACCACTTCGCCGCCGGCGAAGGTCCACTCGTGGTCCCGATTGAAGTGTTCATAATCGAATTCAGTGCCCCGCTGCAGGTGCCAGGCCACTGTTGCGCCGTATTCACTCATGGTCAAACTCCCTCTCTCGCGTGATCACTTTCACCATGATCCGGCAAGAGAGGAAAGGCAACCATGTTTCAGATCAATGTCTGATCAGCTGTCCTTCACCGGGGCCAGAAGGCAACGCTCCACCTGATCCATCACCCGCGTGCTGTACAACAAGGCACAATGGCCCAGATACGGGACATGGATATTTTCTTCTGCGCCGTGCAACACCGCCGTGGATACCGGCAGCACAAAATTATCCATGTTGGAAAAGATGGAAAAGTACCGCGCGCCACCCGGGCAGGTTGTTTCAGTGGCCAGCTCCCGGATAAAAGGGCTCTGGTAGCGCAGCTGGGCGGCAGCACCCAATGGCGGAAACAGGCCGGCGACCCGCGAACCATAGTGCGGGCTGCCCAGGGTGATCACCCGATCCACCTTGCCGGCCAGGCCCAGGTTTTTCAGGGCGTACCGGGTCAGCGGGCCGCCCATGGAGTGGCAAACCAGGTGGGCTTTTTCCGCGCCCGTGGCCGCCAGGATACGCTCCACATGATCCACCACCTGCTGGGACAGCTTGCGGGCATTGATGTGTGGCGGGGTATAGCTCACGGAATAGACGTTGGACCAGCCCCGCCACTTCAGTCGCCACTGCATAAACAAAAAGTTGGCGCTGTTACCGCCATAGCCGTGGACCAGAATCACCGGTGGCTCACCGTGATGGCGGCTGCGCGCCGGCGAGGTATCGTGGATCAACCGCAACGGATAACTGAACACCAAAACCGTCAGCGCGGCGGCTTCCTTGGCCATGCCCAACATGGCGGGCACCAGCCGTAGTGGCTGCTCACCGGGCAGCTCGGCCTGTTGCGGAAAACTGCGGCGATCATAGTACCAGCACAGGTAGAACAGCAGGGTGATGGACACCGTGGCAAGCACCGCCAGTGCCAACAGAAAAATTATCAAACCCATCCCGTGATTACTCCGTTGTTGTTTTTACTGACGCTAGGCCAGTGCCGGGGAGGATGAAGCCGGGCTGGTATGACTGTCGGACAAGGCGTGAAGAGAATTCACAATTGCCCCCCCATCATTCCACACCTGCCTGGTGCAGCCCCTGCTCGTGCAGCCAGCGGGTGCAGTGCGCCACCGCTTCAGCCAGTTTGTCGTTCTGGCCAAAGTAATAGTGATTGGCACCGGCCACTTCTCTCAAGGTGGCTTGCCCTGATTGGAAGCCATCGAAGAGC
Organism: Alcanivorax sp.; assembly: GCF_002733835.1. Classification (GTDB taxonomy): domain Bacteria; phylum Pseudomonadota; class Gammaproteobacteria; order Pseudomonadales; family Alcanivoracaceae; genus Alcanivorax. The sequence continues at coordinate 39,265 of NZ_NVWY01000015.1, read as the reverse complement.
CGTTGGGTATGGCTGGGAGTACAGGCATTGTCGGCAGTGTTGCCGATCACCAGGGCCGGCACCGTGATACGCGCGGCGCAGGCCGGGCCATTGGCGCGGGAATCATCAAAGCTCCACTGGCTCAACCAGCCGCGCAGAGTGTTGAAGCGCGCCAGCGCCACCGGGCCGTTGTTCACCGTTTGCGGGTCACCGAGATAACAGGTGCCGGGGGCACGGTCATTGCTGTCCTGTTGTGGGTCCAGCCAGCGCACATCGCACATGGTGCGGTGCACGATGAAGCCGTACTCCTCCGTGTGCAGACCCTGGCTGCGAAAATCGTCCAGCTTGCTCTTTACCCAGGCGGTAATGCGGCGGTTGCGGTCGATCTGCGCCTGACGGAAACGGGCCACGAACGCAGCACTGTAGGGCGGCTGGTTGGGGCAATCCGGGTGGTAGATATCCAGCTCCCGATCCCGATCGTCCGGGTTGGTTTCGTCCTTCACGGAGGGGTCCAGCCATTCGGTCATGGTGATGGCCCGGGATACATGGGCCGCCAGCAACATGATGCCGTCCGCCGGGATCAGCTTTTGCGCGGTGAGGTCATAAGGATCTCCCGCCGGGGTGTGGGTGATCTGCGGGTCTTCCGCTTCGGCCTGATACAGCAGGCTCAGGGAGCCACCACCGGACCAACCCGCCAGCACCACTTTTTCAAAACCCAGCCGTTCTTTGGCATCGCGCACGCAGGCGCCCAGATCCGCCACCACTTTTTCCATCAGCAACGCGCTGTCGGCCCCGCGGTAACGGCTGTTGCAATAGATGACGGAGAGCCCCGCTTTCGCCAGCGCCGAGACCATGGGCAGGTAAGCCCCGCCGCCCACCGGGTGCATAAAGATCACCACGGTCTTGCCCGGGCCGCTTTTCGGGGTAAGCAGGTGGGATTCCAGCGCCACCAGGTCCATGGGGCCGGCGTAGGTGTCCTTGAAGCTGGATTGCTCCGTAAAGGTCACCAGATACGGGGTACGATCGTAATGCTTGCTCATTGCGGGGCGTCCTTTTGTTCTGCTTTTTGTTTGCCCTTCTGCTGGTCCATGGCGCCCTTCACTTTCGAGAAGTCAGTCTTGCTCATGTCCAGGCCACGCATATCCAGGGCCGCGGCACCAAAATTGTCTTCCTTAAGCGCGCGGGTCTTTTCGGTCCATGCCTTCAGCACCCCGTGGGCGTTGGCAGCATCCTCTGCCACCACCGCCTCGTAGCAGGCATCCTTGATGGTGATCTCCAGTGGAATGCCGTTGGGGTCGAAGAAATAGATGGAGTGAATGAAGTCGTGGTCGATGGGCCCAAAGCAGGGGCGGCCGGCCTTGTTGATTCGGCGGCGCCAGTCCTTCAGCTCGTCCAGGGTGTCCACTTCAAAGGCCAGGTGCAGATCAAAGGCACTGCGCGGGCGGAACATTTTTTCATCGGCCCCCTCCGGGGCGTCGAAGAAGGCAATGAAATTGTCATCGCCCATCTTGAAGAACAGATGCATGTAGTCGATCTTGCGCCCGGTGCCCGGCTCTTCATCGAACACCATGGCCAGGGTGAGGGGCAGGCCCAGCACCTCTTCGTAAAACCAGCGGGTCTGCTCTGCATCGCGGCAGCGGTAGGCGCTGTGATGCACGTGCTTGAGCATGGCGCAGGGGGGCAGGCTGCTCATGGTTGGCTCCTGTTATTGCCTTTGGTTATTGGTGTTGGCGCTGTGGCAGCAATGAGGCTCTTTGCCCAAGATTGCCGCAGACGCCGCCGCCAAGGAAAACCGAAACCACCAAGAACCTGTCAGTTCTGGCCACCTGCAAAACCCACCGTCTGTCCGGCCAGGGTGCACAACGCCAGCGGCGATGGCACACTTGCGGGCCCCTTTCGGCACGACGGCAAGCACCATGGCAGATCAGGCAATCATCAACGAAGTGGGGCTGCGCGACGGCCTTCAGAATCAACCGGTAACCGTGGACACGGCCACCAAGGCAAAACTGGCCCAGTTACTGGTCGATGCGGGCATGCGCTACCTGGAACCAGTGAGCTTTGTGAGCCCCAAGGCGATACCGCAGATGGCCGATGCCGCCGCCCTGACGCCGCTGCTGCCGCAAGGTGACGCGCTGCACATCCCTCTGCACTACACGGCCCTGGTCCCCAATCTGAAGGGCTACCAGCTGGCGCGGCATGCGGGCTACCCCACGGTGGCGCTGGTGCTGTCCACCACCGATTCCTTCAACGAGCGCAACCTGCGCATGAGCCTGGAGCAAGCCGCGCAAAGCTGTGAAGCCATCATTGCGGCGGCCAAAGCGGACGGCATTGCCACCCGCACCTATATCTCCGGGGCCTTTGCCTGCCCCTACGACGGCCCGGTGCCAGTGACATTGCCCCAGCAACTCAGCGAGCGCATGTTTGCTGCAGGCTCCGACGAGGTAGCCATTGCCGACACCATTGGCGCCGGCAATCCGCAGCAGATGAAGGACATCATGGCGCCGCTGATCCGCGAATTCGGGGCGGAGAAATTCTACGTGCACCTGCACGACACCCGCGGGCTGGCCGCCGCCATGGCCTGGGCCGCTGCGGATCTGGGGGTGCGCCGTTTCGATGCCTCGGTGGGCGGTCTGGGCGGCTGCCCGTTTGCCCCCGGCGCCACCGGCAACATGGCCACTGAAGATATGGTCTACCTGCTGGAAAGTGCCGGCCTGAAGACCGGTATTGATGTGGAAAAACTACGCGCCGCCGTGGCGCTGGCACAGGAGGCCACCCAGCGCCCACTGGGCGGGCGCATCCTCAGCTGGATGGAATCCCAGGAAAAACAGGGCAAGACGCCCTGTCTGTGGTAATCAATCGCCCAGCAAAAGGTTCATCGTGGATGAGCGGGAATCGTCTACAGAAAAGCCCTCTTCCGTAGGAGCGTCGCTGGCGGCGCGATAACCCACGTCGTTTAAGACTGATTTACCGCTGGGGGTACAGGGTTCACAGAGGAAAACCACCTTCCTCTGTGAACCCTGTGCCCTCTGTAGTGAAAATGCTTTTATTCCTGGTCTGGGATCACGCCGCCACCGAGCGTAACGAAGAAACGCCCGCAGGACGGCCCGAAGAGCGAAGCGAATAACCGACGCTCTTACAGCACGGGAGGGGATTAAATTGAGCTTTTCCCGGAAACCCGCAATGAACCACAAAAAAGCCAACCCCCACCATCAAAGACGCCGGGCAACCTCATTGCCCGGCGTTTCATTGTATGGCGTCTTATTGCTTGTCTATCCCGTTATCAGGGTGTGTAGGGATAACGGAACTCGCCAGACAAGGAAATGGCGTCATCATTGTTGGGCAGGACCGGCCCCATATTCCTCGCCACCAGGGTTGCGATATAAGTCCCTTCTACCACGCCATCGCTTACGCTGGTCACATTGATGGTACAGGAGGCGCCTTCAGACAGGTTTTGTGTGCCTGACTGGGTGTAGGTCGCGCTGTAGGGAATGTCGGCCGGCGTTGACAGTGACATGGTCGGTTTCAGGCCACCCACATCCGTGTTGCAGGTAAAGCTGCCGACCTGCATGGGAATATTGGACCACACCATCCGCATCAGGTTATTGGGCGATTCCAGATCACTTAACACCTTGGAGAAGTAACCGTTACTGCCGTTGGAGGAATACTCCGAGGCCAGCTGAAAGCGCTCCCCCTGGGTGAAATGCGTGTTGCCATCATCAATGGTCATGGAAATCCCCTGGGTTTCCTCACCCAGGGCGCCTTCATCACCGCCGTTGTCAGCATGGAAGGTCTGCGTGGTGAAGTTACGGAACTTGCCATGCACGACCAGGGTTCGCTCGGCAGCGGGCAATTCAATATCGCCTGTCCCCAACCCTGAGCCAAAGGCGGCACCGCCCCCATTACTCGGCCCCATCAAGGTAGCCGTATACGTGCCCACATATTTACGGCCAGCATTCTGTTCGACGGTAACCGTACAACTGCCCCCGTTGGCACTCTGGAACTTGAACAGCGGGTCACTGACCGTCACCCACCCCATCTTCAGAGTCACTTCCGTGTCACCATCCTCGCAGCTGTATTCGCCTGCCGCGGGGTTGTTGTTGCTGCCGGCCTGGATCTCGAATTTCAGCGTGTGGTCAGGATGTGAGCCATCCAGCAATGGCCTGCCACCCAGAAAATGGCCAGAGCGCATTTCGCGAGTACCGCTATCAATGGTCATGTCCCAACGGATTTCATCTGCCAGCGCCGGCGCCTCACCCTCTGTGCCAGTGTGAATGAAAATACGGAACTGGCCACCGCTCAGGGTGATTTGTTCATCATCCTTGTCGTTGCTTAGCGTGGCGCTGATGATGCGGCCTTCCGTGGCGCCGTTGCTGAAGTGGTAATCCACGTACAACTCGCACTCTGTAGCCGTCCAGGTTTTCTGCACCACTGGGCTGGCAGCGTAGTCTACCGTCAGCAGGGAGACACCCGTACTCTGGCCACACAGCTGAGTACCCAGATTGCCGTGGGCCACGTTCACCTGAGCCCAGGCCAGATCATCGCCATTAAACGGCGTCGTATTAATGGTGTTGTAATCACTGTCATAGTTATGGGCACGAATCTGGCGCTTGGCCGTGGTGGCCATGAACGATTCGATAAACGGTTGCTCCAGGGCCCAGACCTTGCCATCGTGCACAACTGCGACACCATTGCGCATCTCCAGCAACTCCGCACCGGGCTCTGGTTCCGGGTCTGTGCTGTCTTCCTGAATCAGGGCACGCGTGGTTACACCAGCCCCGTCATCATGAATGATTTCCATGACCTCCAGGTCTGCGTTGAGATACACCCGTACGCGCTCGTCGCTATCAGACTGGCCATAATTCACCGCGACACGACGGTCGGTGGCCACATTGGTGCGGTCATAAATTTCAACAATGTCGGCAACGGTAAAACCGATGTCGGTGTCAAAATCGATATCACCCTGTGCCGAAATGATAACGGTGCCACGGGCATGGTTACGGGTGGCACTTCCACAACTCGCGCAGTAACCCGGGTCACCCTCGCCGTTACCGATCACCGTGTAAGTACCGGCGTAATTCGTGAGTACGTTGAGGTTCGCGGGTAATTCCGGGTCAACCGGTTCTTCGTCTTCCGGCGCGTCCGGGAACTGGTTCAGGTTGCCGTCTTTCACCAGATTCAGCAGTGCGTTGTAATCAGCGATAGAGGGGTCGTCATCAATGGCTTCCTGGATCGCATCCAGCACCTGGTCCCAGGCATCGCCAACCGCCAGCGCGGTGCTGAACGGGTCGCCGCCGGGCAGGGTAAAACCGGCATTGGTCATGGCCGTAAGCAGCTCGGTTTTCTTGCTGGCAATGGTGCTGGCATCGGGCCAGTTGGCCGGGGTCGCACTCCAGCTGCCGTCGGCAAGGCCGGTAGCGAGGGCCAGCACCATGTCGGTGATCGGGGTGATATTGATCGTTCCTGCCTGGCTGGCATAGCTGCGCAAGGTTACCGAGGGCGTGCCGCCGGTTACCGTCAACACACACGGCAAGGCAGTGCTGGTGATGTCGCCACTCCAGACCCCATCGGCATTGGTGGTAACGGTGGACGTGAAGCCACTGCCATCGGCACATTCTGCGGTAACGGTGCCGGTCTGGATGGCGGCACCGACGGCTGCAGTACCAGAAAGGCTTGACGCGGCAGGCGCAGACGGCCCGCCGCCTCCGCCATTACCGCTCGAACTATCGCGACTGCTGTCGCCGCCACAACCTGCCACGGCCAGGATGACCCCCAGCAGTCCGGCACGAAACACGAACTTCCCTATTGTTGGCTGCATACCCGATCCCCACGCTGCCTGATTAAAATGGATACTGGCAGCATAGGAGTGGTGGGGAAATTTCAGCACCCCCTAAACAGGGGGGAGGAAACCGGTAAGCACGGGGGGCTCGTTCAGGAGGGATTTACCAGCCCCATATGGATCGCTTTCAGGGTCGCTTCCGCACGGGTATTGACCTGCAGCTTGGCATAGACGTCTTTCATGTAACCGGCCGCCGTATAATGGGAAATACCCAGTTTCTGAGCTGCATGCTTCACGCTCAATCCCTTAGCGATCAAGGTCAGCATATCCTTTTCTCTCCCGGTCAGGGTCGCTTCCTTTTCGCCAAAGACGGGATGAAACTGCTCAAGTACGCACCGGGCAATGGAGGCTGACAACGGAGGGCGACCAGCAAGGATGCCGGACAACTGATTACTGAATTCGGCCTCGGTATCATCTTTCAACAAGTATCCATCCGCCCCGGACCGCAAGGAACCAAAAAGATGCTCGGCATCATCAAAGATGGTGGTGACCACACACATCGCCTGGCGATTGGCTTCCTTGAAGGGTCGAATCAGTCCAACACCATTCCCATCGGGCAAGCCCAGATCAATCAACGCCAGATCATAGGCGTGCGCATCGATTTTATCCCGGGCTTGCGCCAGCGTTCCCGCCTGGTCTATCTGTGTCGGCGACAGCAGGCTGGCCACCTGTCCGTGCAGCCACTGAGCCACATCAGGCAGATCTTCCACAATCAATACCTGCCTGATTGCATCCATGCTTGCACTCCAAATCCGCGAAAATAAAAATGTGAACCGAATCACGCAAATAATATATTCTTCAATCGTCCAAAAACAGATTGTTCTAATCACCGTAGTAGTAATCGGTGGCAACCCCATGGATCAACCCCCGAAAAACGGGGGTGAGGTAATGTCATTGCACATAGGGAACATGCATGCTTTCGCTGAAAACACGAATTATTACCGGGCTTTTTCTGGTGGCACTGTATGGCCTGATGGCTATCGCAACGGCACTCACCCTGCCCACTAGTGACATCACCTTCCAACAGAAGGCCGAGCAGCTTGTCGCGGATATTCCTGGCACGGGCGAGATTCTTCTCACGGCGTTCAGCAATGGCCGATCCTCACGTCCTGCCGCCCCCTTCCTGCTACTGGAAGAGCCTGATGTTCTGCCTCACTACACCGAGCTCAATGTGTTTTTCGAAACTCACCGCGAGCTATCCCAATGGCTTTCCGATGGCCAGCTGATGCTGGTGGATGATGCGGGCAACACTTATCCCGTACAGTTACAGCAACGGCACCTGACCCAACTCCCCGGCCTTTTCTGGTTACAGCTGGTCTGCGGATTGGCTGGCATGGTGATTTGCATTCTTGTCTGGGTACCAGCAAAACACGAGGTGGCCATTACCTCATTTGCGGTAACAGGCCTGAGTTATGTGCTTTTTTCCTCGGCTGCCGCCATTTACAGCACTCGCGATTTCTTCATCTCCGGCACGTTGTTCGCCTGGCTTTCAGGGCTTAACCATCTAGGCGCCTTGTTGTTTTCTGCCTCTCTCGCCGCCTTCTTGTGGAACTACCCGCGCCGGTTCCCTTCACGTTGGCTCACCACAGGGTTTTATCTGGCATTTTGCGTAGCCATTGTCATCGATCAAACTCAACAGGTGGCCAGCCCTGTTGACGGTTTCCATTCCTGGGTAATGGCAATCTTTCTGGCAGGACTGCTGGGGTCAATCTGGCAGTGGCGGCAGACAAGACAGCAACCGGGTGACCGCTCCGCATTACGTTGGGTCGTCATTTCCATTGTTGCGGGTACCGCTTTTTTTGCCGGCGGCATGATCCTTCCTGCGATGCTTCAGATCGCGCAACCAGCGTCACAGGGGCTGCTTTTCACGACCTTCCTGCTGATGTATCTGGGCATGGCACTGGGCGTGGTAAGGCATCGGCTTTTCGCACTCGAACCGTGGTGGTTTTCGTTATGGTCCTGGTTGCTGGGCGGCCTCTTTATCATGCTCACGGATCTGTTGCTGGCCATGATGCTCAGCCTGTCCGGGCCGGTCACGCTGACCCTGTCCGTAGCCTTTATTGGCTGGCTTTACTTTCCTCTACGCCAGTATCTGTGGAGAAGAATGTTTCTCCGCCAGCGCCAGGAGCTGGATGAATGGCTGGCCCAGGCGCTGCCCGCCATGCTAGCCCAACAGGAAACCCAAACCGAATCCGGCATGGAGCAAGCACTGAGAGCGGTATTCCAACCCCTTTCCATAGAAGCGCTTGCTACAGTCAATGCACACATCAGCATCCCTGACAAAGGGCAAACCCTGATCGTTCCAGCTCCCCTGGAGCAACGCACCTGGAAGCTGCAGCACGCCCAACAGGGTGGCCGCATCTTCAATCGACAGGACATCCATATTGCCGGCCTTGTATTGTCTCTGCATCAGCTGGTCACCCAAGCCAGGATTGCCCATGCCAAAGGAGCCAAAGAGGAACGACTGCGGATACGCCGGGATATGCATGATGATCTGGGCGCAAAGCTGTTGCAGTTGTTGCATCGCTCCTCCGACACTACCAAGCCGCTGGTGCGCGAAGCTATTCATGACTTGCGTGATCTTCTTAAAGACATGGAGGGCGAATCACTCTCCCTGGAAGCGGCCATACTTCAATGGCATGAAGAAACCCAGCAGCGCTGTGAAGACCACGGTGCCCAACTGGTATGGCAGGCCCGACCCAACGCCACTGTCCTTGGTGCCAGCGAGTTCAGTGAGCTGACACGCATTCTGCGCGAAGCAGTGACAAATGCACTCAAGCATGCCTCAACCACCGTTCTGTCTGTCACCGTGGATAGCCCAGGCTCTACCCTGACGCTGGTGGTTGAGAATGACGGACTGCTCGCTGAGCCCCCCGAGGGGACCGTCCGGGGCCTGGATATCATGGATGGCCGGGCACGCAAGCTGGGCGGGTGGTGCCAATACAGCAAGTCCGATGATCGCTGGCAAGTGACGCTGGAGGTTCCGCTTTCCAGCACCATGGCATAATACGACCGTCGCAAAATAACGGGCCGTAATGCGGCCCGTTATTTCTTCCCCCCAAGATCAGCGAGAGGCTGCCGCTTTCACGGCAACCATGCCGACCAGCCCTTGCGACAAACTCTGTGTTTCTGCGTCATAGGAAGCAGGAATCAGATTAACCTGGTAGCGGGTAATATCCCTGGCCGTTGAATTGGAGGTGCCGCTCATCGCGCTCAACAGACCCAACCCCTTGCTGATACCGGAGGTGACTTTGTCGCTTGTGGTGGTGACATCTTCAATGCTGCTATAGAACGGGTTAGGCGTCGCCAACGCATTGCTGGTGCTGAATACCGGCATATGGTTTGTCTTGATCATGCACTCTTCCTTGCCAAAACGGCTCCAGCATTTTTGTTGTGCAACCGGCTGGAAACGAACATCCCCCCGCGCCGTCAGCTGAACGGTGGCATCCACCTTGGCGGAATCCTTGCTGGCCAAGCCGGCAAAACTTTTGTGCCCATCTGACTCGAGTTTGGCGAAATCAATCAGAATGTTGATGTTTACACCGGTCAGCCCAAGATCCTTGATCAAGCGCCCTTCATGTTGCTGGGCCGAACTGCCCGCTGCGGCCTTGAAGGCTTGTCCAAAGCCGCTTGCCGTACCGATATAGCGAGGGTCAGAAATGGTTTCTCCCTCGCGGCCCATGACCAGATAACGGGTGCCGCCTGCCCCCTTGTATTCGAAGGGGCTTTCCCGGCCTTCAGCATGCATTGCCTGGTAGTGAGAATTCGCCTTCAGGATTTGGTGGGGAACTACCTGAAATCCGGCATCACCCAGTTGCTGCTCTGCGTTATCACAGGCTTGATTGGCAAGACGCTGCATTTCTGTCTCATCGACGCCCTTGGCAGCGTAGGTCACCGTCACCTTCACATCCGAGCGACGGGTTGTACCAGTGGCACGCATGGCATCCGAACGGAAACCTCCACTGGTAGAAGCAGACGCCGCACTATTGACACCAAACATCACGTTGCATGATAGCACCCCGATTTTTTCGACGCCCTTCATGTACTTTTCATTCTCCGCCGCGATAAAGGTGCCTGCCTGGCTCGCGGCAGAGCCATTGGCATCATACGCCGGCGCCTCGCTACCGGTTGTGGCACAACCCGATACCAGCGCGGCTAGCGCCATTGCCGGAACCACCTTGCTCCCTGATGTCTTTTTCATTGTTTTTCCCTATGGATTTTGATCTTTTCTGTTGCCCAAACAAAGATGCAAAACACGAGCATGGGCAATCCAGCCAGCTGGCGTGCATCCGTTCCTGACAACGGCATTAAGCGTTCTCGCTTGGAAAAGCTGGCCAAAAAAGAGCCTGGCGTTTCGGGAGGGTAACTATGGCGGGCAACTTCCGCAGAGAGCAGAACTGGCATCCTTGCCGGCCAGGTGCACGACCAACACATCCCTTGCCATGACCAACTTCCCAGTTATGAGAAATCAGTCACATCCTACGGTGCTGTGGGAGGGGCGTGACCCCCCTGAACAGGGGGGCACAGAAGAACAACCGTTTTTAATCGCGGCAGGGCCAATGCCCCGCCTCACGCTTATCGCGGCGCGATAATCATGCAAGTACAGGTGGCGTGGGCGTAGAGTTTGCCTTCGTCATCGACGATGCGCCCTTCCGAGATCACCAGGCTGCGCCCCCGGTTAATCACTTTCCCTTCCGCCCGGTAGGCCTTGTCGAAGGTCAGCGGCCGGCACATCTTGATGTTCAGGTCCGTGGTGCCGTAGCTCTCGCCGGCAGCCAGCACCGTATGGGTGGCACAGCCAGTGACGGAATCGAGCACGGTGGCAGCGAACCCGCCGTGCACTCCGCCCAGCGGGTTGGTGTGACGTTTGTCCGGGGTCGCGATAAAGACCACACGGCCTTCTTCCACGGTATCCGGGTCCATGGGGATGGTTTCAGCAATAGGAGCACGGGGAATCTTGCCGGCAGCGAAAGCCTGCATGATTTCCAGGCCGGTCATGGTAGCAGGGTTCATGGTCATTCTCAGGGTAATGGCGTTGCCGGCATTATAGGTTCCTATTTGGAACTTACAACTTTAATGCAATGCCCCTTATAGCCGAGCCCCCTGAGCGCCCCGGGAAACACGCTCAACAATCCAGATTTACTGCGATTCAGAGCAAAGCCGTGCGCACGCGGTTGCGGCCAGCCTCCTTGGCCGCATACAAAGCCTGATCCGCCACACTCAATAGCGCCTCCGGGTCTGCGCCGGCGGTGGCGTTTCCGCAGGGCATGAATGTGGCCACGCCAACACTCAGGCTCACCTCCTTGTTCAGGGTGGTAATGCCCGCCACCGCACGGCGGCAGCGCTCCGCCACACCCTCTGCCGCCTGCACATTAGCGGTGGGTAACAAGGCGACGAACTCTTCACCCCCATAACGCGCCAGCACATCGGTATCCCGGATCATCGGACGCAGCGCCGCCGCCACGGCCTGTAGCGCTACATCTCCTTCCATGTGGCCGTAGGTATCGTTGTAGTGCTTGAAGTAATCCACATCCATGAACACCACGGAAATCGGCTCACGGCTGCGTTCACAACGGCGGAATTCCTGGCGCAGGCTTTCCAGCAGCACCAGCCGGTTATGCAGCCCGGTAAGCGGGTCGGTGCGTGCCATGTCCGCCAGTTCCTGGTTGAGCTGCTGCAGTTCGTCCTGCTTCTGTCGCAACGCCCGTTCGGCGGTGACCTGGGCGGACACATCCTCAATCTGGGAGAGAAAATACCGGGGCGTGCCATCCGCGTTACGCACAATGGACACTGCCAGCAAGACCCAGACAATATGCCCATCCTGGTGAAAATACCGTTTCTTCATCCAGTAACTGTTGCGCTTTCCTGCCAACAGCGCCTGCACCTGGTGCAGGTCCTTTTCCAGGTCATCCGGGTGGGTAATGGTCTGAAAGTCACTGTCCAGCAAGGTCTGTTCGTCATAGCCCAGAATGTTGCACAGTGCCGGGTTCACCCGCATCCAGCCCCCTTGCGGGGAGACGATGGCCATGCCAATGGCCGCGTGCCGGAACGCGCCCTCGAACAGGGCCATGTTCTCTTCCATCTTGTTAACGGCCAATTGCCGCTGCTGATTCAGGTAGTCCTGCTCCAGCGCCTGACCGAGGGATTTGCCCATCAACTCCAGAAACTCCATTTCTTCGATGCTGAAGGGCTCGTTCCGGGGTGCCGGATCGCTGAAATTGAGGGTGCCAAAAATCTCGCCCTGCACATAAAGCGGCACGGCCATGTAGGATTCCAGCTGCATGCCCACATACACCGGATGCGAGCGCATCTCTGCCAGTTCGCCCACATGGTGCAACGCCACCGACCCCTGTTTGCTGACCACGGTGGAACAGTAGGTATCACCCAGCGGGAAATGATCCCCGGTACTGATACCCCCGTCGCCGGGCTGCACCGCGAGCACTTCGTAGTCACCGTCTTCAATGCGGCTGACAATGCCAATGGAGAGGCCCAGCAGACGGCACCCCACGTCCAGGTACGCGGCATACAGTTGCGCAAAATCACCGCCAGGCAGCAGTGACAGCTGGTGTAACTCTCTCAGGCCGATCAGACTGAAATCTGCACGGTCTTCCATCTCTCTTCCCCGCGATAGATCCACAACGCATCAATGCGCCGCTGTTATTGCTACGTTGTAACCAAAGGCGCAGCGCAAGTAAAAACGCTTGCACTGATTTGCACTATGGCAGCCTGACGCTTTTCATGCCGCTGAAACAGAAAAAGGCGCCGTGTGGCGCCTTTTTCCTGTCTGCCGCTGCGTTAATGCAGCCTGAAGAGGATCTGTAATAGCTGAATGCCCAGCAGCACAATCAGCGGGCTCAGATCGAACCCGCCCATGGGCGGCAGCATCTTGCGAACCGGCGCCATGATCGGCTCGGTGACCTGCACAATCACCCGGACCACCGGGTTATACGGATCCGGCGCTACCCAGCTGAGAATCACCCGAATCAGCACCGCCCAGAACACATAGTTGAGGATCAGGCTGGCCAGCTCCTGCAGGCTGTAGATCACCAGTTGCCCGCCAATACCCGACGGAAAGCCGCCCACCTGGATGCCGAGGATCAGCACCGCCTTGAGCATGATCAGCACCACCACCAGCACCAGGGACGCCACATCCAGCCCACCGTAACCAGGAATGATCCGGCGTAGAGGCTTGAGCAGCGGATTGGTGGCCTTGAGCACAAACTGGGAGATCGGATTATAAAAATCCGCCCGGGCCAGTTGCAGCACGAAGCGGGTCAGTACGATGAAAATGTAAGCGCTGAAGGCAAAATCCAGCAAAAAAACCAGGGCACCCTGCGGGTTCATGGATCACTCCGTTGCGATGTCTTGACCGGCGTTTAGCCAGAAGCTGGGACAGAGTTTGGGGCAAAGGGGGCAAATTTCAAAGGGTGGACAAAAAACAGTAACGAGAAGCGAGTGACGAGTTGCGAAAATCAAGACCACCTTCGGGGTTCACTTCTCGCAACTCGAAACTCGTTACTCGCCTTTTACCCCGCCAGCTCTTCGGACCGCTCCCGGGCAGCGGCGACGGCCGCCTGCACCTGTTCGCGGAAACCCGCTTCTTCGAACACATTCAGCGCGGCAGCGGTGGTGCCACCGGGGCTGGTGACCTGCTGGCGCAGTACATCCGGGCCCACTTCGCTGGTAATGGCCAGCTGAGCGGCGCCCCAGGCGGTTTGCAGCACCATCTGCCGGGCGGTCCCCGCATCCAGCCCCTGGGCCTTGGCCGCTTCGATCAACGATTCCATCAGCAGGAAGAAGTAGGCCGGGCCGGAACCGGACACCGCGGTGACCGCATCCAGTTCTTTCTCTTCGTCGAACCAGAAAGCAATGCCCACGGAGCCCAGGATCTCCCTGGCCATGGCTTTTTGTGCATCGCTCACGTCATCGGCGGCATACAGGCCAGTGGCCCCTGCCTGGACCAGTGAAGGCGTATTGGGCATGCAACGCACAATCGGGGTGCTACCCAACCAGTTGCGCAGGTTGCCTACGGTGACGCCGGCCGCGATGGAGATCACCAGCGGCTGACGCTCAGCAATCAGGTCGCGCAGATCGGTGCACACCTGCTCCATCATCTGCGGCTTTACCGCCAGCACCAGCACGTCGACGCGACTGGCCACGTCGCGGTTTTCCGTGCTCACGTGCACCCGGTGCAGCTGGGCGACTTCGTCCAGGCGCTCTTTGGAGGGATCGCTCATCCAGATACGGGCCGGGCGAATTCCTTTCGCCACCATGCCACCGGCCAGGCTGGTTGCCATGTTGCCGGCGCCGATAAATCCGATTAGTTGTTGTGCCATAACTGCGCAGTCCTTGTTGTCAGGCCTTGGGCGGGCGCGGGCCGAACAGGGCGGTGCCCAGCCGGATCAGGGTGGCCCCTTCTTCAATGGCCACCGCATAGTCCGCGCTCATACCCATGGAGAGCGTATCGAGGGCGGGCATTGTATTGCGCAATTGTGACAGTGTCATGGCGAGCTGTCGGAAGGCGGCACGATTACCGTCATCATTGTCCGCCCGGGGAATCGCCATCAGCCCCCGCAAACGCAGGTTGGGCAGTGATTCCACCGCAGCGGCCAGCTCGGCCACGCCCGCCAGCGGCACCCCGCTCTTGCTGGCCTCATCATCCACATTCACCTGTATACACACATTCAGCGGTGGCAGATCCGGCCCGCGCTGTTCGCTCAGGCGACGAGCCACCTTGAGGCGATCCACTGAATGGACCCAATCAAAGTGGGCGGCAATATCACGGGTCTTGTTGGACTGAATCGGCCCGATGAAGTGCCACACCAGCCCCCGCCCCTGCAGCGCAACAATCTTGTCCAATGCCTCCTGCAGGTAGTTTTCCCCGAAATGGCGCTGCCCCTGGTCTGCCAGTTGGGCCAGTTCGTCTGCGGTGCGGGTCTTGCTGACCGCCAGAAGCTGCACACTGTGCGGATCGCGGCCTGAGCGCGCGCATAATGCATTTATTTGCTTATCAATGTGCAGCAGTGGTGATTTGACGTCAGTCATTATTGAACGGCTCAAGAGGTCGGGTTACTTTAGGCATGCGACGAATTTCTGAGTAAGCCGAGATCCGGCTGCCTACATAATAACAAAAGGGTGCTTATGGGCGTCCTTTCCAATACCTGACAACGCAAGTATAAATCATGGATATTACCGAGCTGCTCGCTTTCAGCGCCAAAAACGGCGCCTCTGACCTTCACTTGTCCGCCGGCCTGCCCCCGATGATCCGGGTGGATGGCGACGTGCGCCGCATCAACCTGCCGGCCATGGAGCACAAGGAAGTCCATTCATTGATCTATGACATCATGAATGACAAGCAGCGCAAGGATTTCGAGGAATTCTACGAAACCGATTTCTCCTTCGAGGTGCCCGGCGTGGCCCGTTTCCGGGTGAACGCCTTTAACCACAACCGTGGTGCCGGTGCGGTATTCCGGACCATTCCCTCGAAAGTGCTAACCATGGAAGACCTGGGCATGGGCAAGGTGTTCCAGAAGATCTCCGAAATGCCCCGGGGCATCGTACTGGTCACCGGGCCCACCGGTTCCGGTAAGTCCACCACCCTGGCGGCGATGATCGATTACATCAACGATTCCCGCTACGAGCACATCCTCACCATCGAAGATCCCATCGAATTCGTGCACGAATCGAAAAAGTGCCTGGTCAACCAGCGGGAAGTGCACCGCGACACTCTGGGTTTCTCCGAAGCGCTGCGCTCGGCCCTGCGGGAAGATCCGGACATCATCCTGGTGGGTGAGCTGCGGGATCTGGAAACCATCCGCCTGGCGTTGACGGCGGCAGAAACCGGCCACCTGGTGTTCGGCACCCTGCACACCACCTCTGCGGCCAAGACCATTGACCGGGTCATCGACGTATTCCCCGCGGAAGAAAAATCCATGATTCGCTCGATGCTGTCGGAATCCTTGCAGGCGGTGGTATCGCAAACGCTGCTGAAGAAAAACGGCGGCGGCCGGGTGGCAGCCCACGAAATCATGATGGGCACTCCGGCCATCCGGAACCTGATCCGTGAAGACAAGGTGGCGCAGATGTACTCTGCCATCCAGACCGGCGGCGCCCTGGGCATGCAGACTCTCGATCAGTGCCTGCAAGGGCTGGTGCAGAAAGGCCTGATCGCCCGTGACGTGGCCCGCGAAAAAGCCAAGAGCCCGGACTCAATCTAACCCCGAACGCACGGCACCGGTGCCCACTGAGGGCGCCGGCGGAATCAGCACAGGCAGGCCATAAGCATGGAATTCGAAGAGCTTCTCAAATTAATGGTACAGAAAGGCGGGTCAGACCTGTTTATCACCGCCGGCGTCCCCCCGAGCATGAAGGTGAACGGCAAGATCCTGCCGGTGACCAAGAGCGCGCTGACCCCGGACATGACCCGGGACATCGTGTTCGGCGTCATGACCGAACAACAGCGCAAGGAATTCGTCGCCAACCACGAGTGCAACTTTGCCATCTCCGCCCGTGGCGTGGGCCGTTTCCGGGTCTCCGCGTTCTACCAGCGCAACCTGGTGGGCATGGTGCTGCGTCGCATTGAAACCAAGATTCCCAACGTGGACGATCTGCGCCTGCCGCCGGTGATCAAGGAACTGGCCATGACCAAGCGTGGCCTGGTGATTTTCGTGGGCGCCACCGGTACCGGTAAGTCCACCTCGCTGGCGTCCATGATTGGCCACCGCAACAAGAACTCCAAGGGGCATATCATCACCATCGAAGACCCCATCGAATTTATCCACCAGCACCAGGGCTGCATCGTCACCCAGCGTGAAGTGGGCATTGATACCGAGTCCTTCGACGTGGCGCTGAAGAACACCCTGCGCCAGGCGCCGGACGTGATTCTGATCGGTGAGATCCGCACCCCGGAAACCATGGACAAGGCCATCGCTTTCGCGGAAACCGGGCACCTGTGTCTGGCTACCCTGCACGCCAACAACGCCAACCAGGCGCTGGACCGGATCATTCACTTCTTCCCGGCAGACCGCCACGGCCAGCTGTGGATGGACTTGTCCCTGAACCTGAAAGGCATCGTCGCCCAGCAATTGATCCCCACCCCGGACGGCAAGGGCCGCCGCGCGGCCATCGAAGTGCTGCTGGGCACGCCGTTGGTCCAGGACCATATCCGCAAGGGCGAAGTGCACCAGCTCAAGGCGCTGATGAGCAAATCCCGCGAGCAGGGCATGCAGACCTTCGACCAGGCCCTCTACGACCTGTATTCCGCCGGTGAAATCACCTACGAAGACGCCATGCTCCACGCGGACTCCCCCAACGACCTGCGCCTGATGATCAAACTGGGCAACGAAACCGACGCCTCCAGCCTGGACGTGGCCACACGGGGGCTGAGCATCGAGGATACGGAGTAGGAGACGCTGCAGGCGGCACGCTTCACGCAACAACCCGGATGAAGCCACCTGCGCCCTGAAAAAAAGAGGCCGCGCCCATCCACCGGGCGCGGCTTACTCATTTCAGAGAACCGCCCGCGTTGCCGCTTTGCGCTTACCACTGAATCCCGCGATAACAAGGACGCTTTTTACTTTACCAACGGAGGGGGAAACCCATGCAACAAGAAAAGGAAACACACCTAACACCCATCGGCTACCTGCTATGGTTTTTTGGCGGCCTGTTTGGTTATCACCGGTTTTACTATGGTCGTCAGCTCACCGGCTTGCTGTGGATGTTTACCCTGGGCGTCTTTTTCATCGGCTGGGTCGTGGACGCATTCTTGATCCCCAGCATGAATCAGGATGCCAATAATCAGTTCAAAAGCGGCGACACCGACTACAGCGTAGCCTGGGTATTGATGCTGTTTCTGGGCGTATTTGGCGCACACCGTTTCTACATGGGCAAGATGGGCACGGGCATTCTCTACCTGCTGACCTTCGGCCTACTGGGTTTCGGCGTACTCTACGACCTGTTCACGCTTAATGGCCAGGTTTCCGAGCGCAATGGCGAAGCGGCCCGGGGCGAGCCCGTGCCAGCTTGAAAAAGGGCAGGCCACAAGCTGCAAAGCAAACTGGCCTCTTTGTGGAACGAAACAGGCCGCGCCCATCCTTTGGGCGCGGCCTGTTTCATTCTAGCTTCTAGCTTCTAGCTTCTAGCTTCTAGCTTCTAGCTTCTAGCTTCTAGCTTCTAGCTTCTAGCTTCTAGCTTCTAGCTTCTAGCTTCTAGCTTTCAGGAGGATGGCTCACTTCCGGGATCATGCAAGCCTGAACGAATAGCGACGGTTTTTCTTCGCTGGAAGCTCGTTGCTCGCAGCTGATCAATAATGCGGCGGCGGGGCGTCTTCGACCTGGGTGGCCTCGAACGCCTCTGACAGATCCATCAGCCTATCCGCCATCTTCCGGCAGGTTTTTTCCAGCGCATCGATTTGGCGCTGCTGGTCACTGACCACCTTGTTCAGTGACTCCACCAGATCCTCCTGGTAGGCCAGCTTGGTTTCGATATCAAGAAAACGCTCGTCACTCATTGGGTCTGCTCTACGGTATAGCTTTTGTGGGAAGCGATGCTCGCATCGCGAACGGACTGCACCATTGTACTGGCCCTTTACCCATAATTCCGCTATGGTTTTCCCCGTCTTGGGGGAGTAGTCGCTCGATCGCTTTTACGCAAAGCCCCTTGGCGGTCATCAACATAGTTGCGCCTCATGCGCATGGTGGCTGCGTCCGCATCCGGGGAGTCTTGACTCCCCCAGGATTGACGAGACCTGAGACATCGCAGGCATTCCGCAGGGGCGGGATTGGCCGGTGATGTCTCTTGTCGTGCAATCCCGCCCCACTGGAACTGTTCATGGAAGCCCTGCTCAGCTCGTTTCTGTTGGTTGCCCTTGGTGAAATTGGCGACAAGACCCAGCTGCTGTCCCTCGCGCTGATTCTCAAATTCCGCAAACCCTGGCCTATCCTCGCCGGCGTAGTCATCGCCACCCTGCTTAACCACGGCGCCTCCGTCTGGTTTGGCGACTGGCTGGCCGATGCCATCCCGATGGAATGGCTGCGCTGGATTCTCGGCATCAGCTTTATCGGCCTGGGCCTGTGGATGTTGATTCCAGACGGCGATGAAGACGTGGATGACAACCCGCGCTTCGGCCCCTTTCTTACCGCGCTGGTGCTGTTCTTTATTGCCGAGATTGGCGACAAGACCCAGCTGGCCACTATCGCCCTGGCCGTTCAGTTCAAGGACCAGTTCTGGCCGGTACTGAGTGGCTCCACCCTGGGCATGGTGGCCGCCAACCTGCCGGTGATCTGGCTGGCGCACCAGTTCGGCAGCAAGCGCTTTGAAACCTGGGCCCACCGCATCAGCGCGGCGCTGTTTGTCGGTTTCGGGGTCTGGGCGTTGGTGTAGGAACAACTGACGCCTGACGCCTGACGCCTGACGCCTGACGCCTGACGCCTGACGCCAAAAAGCGTATGCTCACGCGCTATCCCTGCAACCTTGGTCGCGCTGCAAGGCGTCAACGTCTGGCGTCCGGCATCTGGCCTCTAGCGGAACTCATTCATGGCCCTCACCGCCACCATCTACAAAGCCGAGCTCACCGTCTCCGATATGGACCGGGATTATTACGCAACCCATAACCTGACGGTGGCGTTGCACCCTTCAGAAACCGAATCGCGAATGATGTTGCGGCTGCTGGCCTTTGCCCTGAATGCCCATGAAGATCTGACGTTCTCGCGGGGCCTGTCCAACCCTGAAGAACCGGACCTGTGGCAACGGCACCCCAACGACACCCTGGCACACTGGATCGAACTGGGCATGCCCGACGAGAAGCGGCTGCGCAAAGCCTGCGGGCTGGCCGAGCACGTGACCATTTACTGTTACGGTCCACGCGCTCCACAAGTGTGGTGGGACAGCATGAAGAACAAGGTGCGCCGCTTCGATAACCTGACCATTGTCCATGTGGACGCGGACAGCGAAGCAGCACTGGCCACCTGTGCCCAGCGGGCCATGCAGTTGCAGGCCATGATCCAGGACGGGCAGGTCTGGTTGGGCACCACCGACAATAACGTGGAGGTTGCCCTGGAAACCTGGTACCCAAACAACGCCCACTGATGGGGACTCTTTGTTTCCACCGCGTAGCCCGGGCTGTGCACCCGGAGACCCTTGTCTGCATCGCCGAAACGGAGTTCGCCATGCCCGCCTCACCGTCACAGCCAACAAAACGTAAAGAGCCGGAATAATGAAGAAAATCATCCTGGTAATTGGCGTATTGTCGCTGGCAGGGTTTACCACCTGGTGGCTGCAGGATGCGCCGCTTGATGACGCCGCCCGGCAGTGGCTGAACACCACACCCACTGATGACAACCCCGCTTACGCTTATCTGTTGGGCTTTGGCGCACCCGCCGATCAATCACCTGAGCGGCAGGGAAACGCACTGGTGCAGCGCCAGAAAATCCAACCGGATCTGTCGCTTCCCAATGATTATCGGGAACTGAATGCATCGCCCTTGCTATGTCAAAAGATGGACTCGGCCTGCCTGCTTGAGCAGCAGGACAAGCGCATGCAGGCCGAGGCTCTGGTAAACCAGTATCAGTTCCTGATTGATCGCTACCGAACCCTTATCGGGTTTGCGTATTTCTCGGACAATACACCACCGTACCTGGAGGCTAGCTTTCCCGAGTACAGTCTGCTGCTCACCGCTTCGCGTCTGCAGTCTCTGGCCTGGGCAATCAGCGAAACCCCGGGGGAAGACATCGGCAAAGAAATCCAGCAGCTTCGCCACTGGCTGGCACAGGACCATAGCCTGATCAGCAAGATGATCGCCAACGCCATGCTGGCCGAAAAACTGCAACTGGTGGCGCTTCTGGTTCAACAGGGAAAAATGTCGGCGCCGAATCTTGCGTCATTGAGCCCGGCAGAAAGAAGTTTTCATTCGCCATTGAAGAAAGAATTCTCGCTGATGGCGCATTTCTTTCTCCATGAGCAATACCGTGAGGGACAACAAAGCGCGAGCTGGTTTGAGGAAATACAATTCAAAGCGGGCCTGAAAAAAAATATCAGCGTGAATCGCATGCTGCCGCTTTATCAGCACTATGCAGACCTGTCGGAGCAGCCGGTTGACGTTATTGAAGCTGATACGTTCCAGCCCGAACCAACCTCAAAGAGCGAGGCAATTCGCAACCCCATCGGCAATATTCTGCTGGAAACCGCATCCCCAAATTTCAAGGAATATCTGCTTCGACTGGTGCATCTGGAAGCGCGCATGGCGTTACTGAAAACGCTGGGTGATACCGATACACCCCAGCGGGCAGACAACCCCTGGACACCGGGCAAGGACGACACGCTGACCCGCCAAGACCAACGGCTATGCTTTCGCCACGCACCGGACAATGATCGTTATAATTCCTGCCTGCCTTTGCTGTGAATAAAAGTAAGCTGCCGCTTGAGCATGAAGCCTGTTGTGTGAAGCGTGCAGCGCCTCCTTTTACATACTCCGTTGATTCACCCGCGCCATAAGCTGCTCGGCAGACTCCTTGCGCTCTGAATAACGATCGGTGAGGTAGTCACTGCGGTCACGGGTCAGGTAGGTAAACTTCACCAGCTCTTCCATCACATCAACAATGCGATCATAAAAACCTGACGGCTTCATACGATCATTCTCATCGAATTCCAGGAAGGCTTTCGGCACAGAGGATTGATTGGGAATAGTGACCATGCGCATCCAACGTCCCAACACGCGTAACTGGCTAACCGTGTTGAACGACTGGGAGCCACCGCTGATTTGCATTACTGCCAGGGTTTTTCCCTGGGTCGGGCGAACCGCGCCAAGTGATAAAGGAATCCAGTCGATCTGGGCTTTCATGATGCCGGTCATGGCGCCGTGACGCTCCGGCGAGCACCACACCATGCCTTCACTCCAGGTCACCAGATCACGCAGCTCCTGCACCTTGGGGTGTGCCACGTCTTCGCTGTCCGGTAACGGCAAACCATCGGCATGGAAAATTTTTGTTTCTGCCCCCATGGCCTCCAGTAAGCGCGCCGCTTCCTGCACCACAAGACGACTGAAGGAGCGCTGGCGCAGGGAGCCGTACAACAACAGGATGCGCGGCTTGTGCGTGGACGGCTGATCCCGGAATACGCTGTCGGCAGTGGGGATCTGGAAACAATCGTTATCGAGATTGGGCATATCTTTCATAACAGCATCTCTATTTTGTCTGTAGGAGCGTGCTTGCACGCGAATGGCCAGTAACGAGTAACGAGTAACGAAAATCAAAACCCAGGTACTCGGTACTCGCTCACCTTGCCGGTTCGGCTGCAAGCAGCCTCCTACAGAAAACACTATGCAGGGAGCCGACCCCCGGAGGGATCAGACAGGGTCTTTTTCGAACCAGTGCGAGGTACGGTTCACAATCGCCACCAGCGACAACATCACTGGCACCTCCACCAGCACCCCGACCACCGTCGCCAGGGCGGCACCGGAATGCAGACCAAACACACTGATCGCAACAGCCACCGCCAGCTCGAAGAAATTGCTGGTCCCGATCAGGCAGGCAGGGCCGGCTACGTTATGTTTCAACCGCAGGCGTTTTGCCGCCCAGTAGGCGATGACAAAAATGCCGTAGGTCTGAATCAACAGCGGAATAGCAATCAGCACGATGGCCATGGGCTTGGCGAGAATGGTCTCGGCCTGGAAGCCAAACAACAGCACCACCGTGGCCAGCAGCCCCATGACACTAACCGGTTTAAGACGCCCGACAAAATGCGCCACCCGCTCATCAGTGCCCAGCCATTGGCGAGTAAGGAACCCGGCAATCAGCGGCAACAGTACATACAGCACCACGGACAACAGCAAAGTATCCCAGGGCACGGTAATGTCGCTGACACCCAGCAACAAACCGGCGATGGGAGCAAAGGCAAACACCATGATGATGTCATTTACCGACACCTGCACCAGGGTGTAGTTGGCATCCCCTTTGGTCAGCTGACTCCACACAAACACCATCGCGGTACACGGTGCCACGCCCAGCAGGATCATGCCGGCGATATACTCTGTGGCGGTTTGTGGATCGACCCAGCCGGCGAAAAAGACCTTGAAGAACAACCAGCCCAGCGCCGCCATGGTGAACGGTTTGATCAACCAGTTGATCACCAGAGTGAGCAACAACCCCCGTGGGTTCTGGCCCACTTTCTTGATAGCGGTGAAATCAATTTGGATCATCATCGGGTAGACCATCACCCAGATGAACACGGCCACCGCCAGATTCACATGGGCATACTCGAACCCGGCCACCGCTTCGAAAGCACCCGGCATGGCCACACCCAGAGTCACCCCGGCAACAATCGCCAACGCCACCCAGACACTGAGATATCGTTCAAAAAACGGCATTACGAATCACCCAGATCCCGGTGAATTTTTTGAGCCGTTGCAATCAACCCCAGCGGATTGATGGACGCCAGATCCAGTGCCGCCAGTGCTTCAATACGAGCATGCAACTCGTTAAAGGTAGTCTCAAAAGCGGCCCGAATCGTTTCTTCGCTGCCAGTCACGTGGGCAGGATCTTCCAGGCCCCAGTGAACTTTCGGCGTATCACCCAGCCACACCGGGCAGGACTCACCCGCAGCGGCATCACAGACCGTAATCACCAGGTCAATTCTTTCCCCTTCCAGATCATCCATGGATTTGGAGCTGGGATTGTTCACCGACACACCATGACGGGACAGCACGGCCAGGGCGCTTTCATTGACCTTGCCGGCGGGCATGCTACCGGCACTCAAACCGTGCAACTTGCCTTGACCCAGGTGATCGGCCAACGCTTCACCAATGATGGAGCGACAGGAATTACCGGTGCACAGGAACAGGACATTCAGGGGCGTATTCATCATCGTCTCTCTAAGTTCAGCCGCAGCAGGCGGTATTGGTAAGGGAAATGTTCAACGACGCCCGGGCTGGCGCCACCAGTGCCTGAATCGCAGCCGTGGCCCAGTCCGGCAAGGCCGGATTCAACTGATAATGCATCCAGGTACCCTGCCGCCGGGCCACCACCAACTCGCATTGACGCAGCTGAGCCAGGTGGCGAGACACAGTGGACTGCGGCGCCTGCATGGCCTCCACCAGATCGCACACGCACACCTCCCCCTGACCGTGCAGCAGGCAGATCAGGCTGAGGCGAATATCGTCGCCGAGGCATTTGCAGAGCTGGGTGGGTGTAAGCATGTGCGAACCTTATATCCGTATATTCGGAAATACGGATATTAGCGACATGATACGCGACACGCAACATGCTTCATTCAACATCGCGGGGCGATTTCATGACGATGGCGGAAAGAAAAAGGCCGCGCCCGAAGATCAGGCACGGCCTTGTAAAAGATCGCAGGAGCGGGTTTTCCTTGTAGCTCGCCGCTTGAAGCTCGTAGCGGCCTTTATTCCTTCAGCTTCTTTTCGATCTCATCGATGCTGATATGGCGCACATCCTTGCCTTCCACCAGATAGATCACCTGTTCGCCGATATTGCGGGCATGGTCGCCGATGCGCTCCAGGGCACGCAGGGACCAGATGATGTTGAGTACCCGGGAAATGGCCCGCGGATCTTCCATCATGAAGGTGACCAGCGAGCGCATGGCGCTGCGGTATTCCAGGTCCACTTCTTTGTCTTCGGCGGCCACGGCCAACGCTTTCTGGGCATCGAAGCGGGCAAAGGCATCCAGGGAATCGCGCAGCATGTTGCGCACATGGTTACCGATATGGCGCACTTCCACATAACCGCGGGGCGACTCGCCTTCTTCCGCCAACTGCAGCCCCATGCGGGCAATTTTGGCTGACTCATCACCAATGCGTTCAAGGTCGGACACCGCCTTGGACACGGCAATAATCAAACGCAAATCCGACGCCGCCGGCTGGCGCAGCGCCAACACCTTGGTGCATTGCTCGTCGATCAGAATTTCCAGATTATCGACCCGGTCTTCGGTTTCGATCACTTTTTCTGCCAGCGCCGAGTCTGCCTGCAGCAATGCCTGAAGCGCATCCACTACCTGCTTTTCCACCAGACCACCCATTTCCATCAGGTGGTTACGGATGGATTCCAGCGCTTCGTTAAACTGGGTCGAGCTGTGCTCGCCAAAATGCATACGGTCCATTCTCTTGCTCTCCTTACCCGCGCGTTAACCGAAGCGGCCAGTGATATAAGCTTCCGTCAGATCGTGTTCGGGCTTGGTGAACACAGTCTCGGTATCATTCATTTCCACCAGACGACCCAGGTGGAAATAGGCGGTACGGTGCGATACCCGCGCGGCCTGCTGCATGGAGTGAGTCACGATGGCGATGGTATAAGACTCGCTCAGCTCGCTGATCAGCTCTTCGATCTTGGCGGTGGCAATGGGATCCAGTGCGGAACAAGGCTCATCCATCAGCACCACTTCCGGGCTCACGGCAATGGTTCGGGCAATACACAGACGCTGCTGCTGACCGCCGGACAGGCCCGTGCCTGGTGCGTGCAGACGGTCTTTCACTTCTTCCCACAGCCCGGCCTTGCGCAGGCTGGTTTCCACGATTTCGTCCAGGTCATATTTCTTGTTGGCCAGGCCGTGAATACGCGGGCCATAGGCCACGTTGTCATAAATGGATTTCGGGAAGGGGTTGGGCTTCTGGAACACCATGCCCACCCGGGCGCGCAGCTCCACCACATCCAGCTTGGGGTCATACAGATCCTGGCTTTCCAGATGCAGGCTGCCCTTCACCTTACAAATATCGATAGTGTCGTTCATGCGATTGAGACAACGCAGGAACGTGGATTTACCACAACCGGACGGGCCGATCAGTGACACCACCTCATTCTTGCCGATATCCAGGCTGACGCCATGGATCGCCTGGTTATCGTCATAGAACACCTCCACATCGCGCAGGCGCATTTTCGGGTCATCCACAAAGGGCGTGCCCACGGTCTGGTCTGGATAGGGGGTGTCTTGTGTCATCGCTGCTTGCTCATTTATGGCCTTGTCTCTGGCCGCATCATTGGTGCCCAGAGCCGGTTTGTCCAGTTGCTGTGCGGTTTCCATAAGTCGGTTCCTCGTTATCCGTCCGTTACCAGCGCCGCTCAAGGCGCTTGCGCAGAATCACCGCCAGCGTGTTCATGGTGATCAGGAAAGCCAGTAGCACCATGATGGCGGCGGACGCCAGGGATTCGAAAGATTGTTCCGGGCTGTCTGCCCACAGGTAAATCTGCACCGGCAGCACGGTTGCCGCATCCAGCGGGCCGGCGGGCAGGTCCACAATAAAGGCCACCATGCCGATCATCAGCAGCGGCGCCGTTTCCCCCAGCGCCTGGGCCATGCCGATGATGGCGCCGGTGAGCATGCCGGGCAGGGCCAACGGCAGCACATGGTGCAACACCACCTGCATTTTCGAGGCACCCAACCCCATGGCCGCCTGGCGAATACTCGGCGGTACCGCCTTGATGGCAGCACGGCTGGAAATGATGATGGTCGGCAACGTCATCAGCGTCAGCACGATACCGCCTACCAGGGGCACCGAGCGCGGCAACCCAAACAAGCCGATAATCACCGCCAGCCCCAACAGACCGAAGATGATCGACGGCACCGCCGCCAGGTTGTTGATGTTCACCTCAATGAAATCGGTGAAGCGGTTCTTGGGAGCAAACTCTTCCAGATAGACCGCCGCGGCCACACCGATGGGAAAACTCAGCACCAGCGTCACGATCATGGTGAACAGGGAACCCAGGATCGCACCCAGAATACCGGCTTGCTCCGGCTCACGGGAATCGCCGTAGCTGAACAGGGACTGGTTGAAAACCATGCGGGTTTCCCCGGAGGCTTCCAGCTCCGCCACCCAGGCCTGTTGCTTTTCGTTCAGGCGGCTGTCTTCACGCTGCTTTTCATTCGCCTTGAGAAACAGATCCACATCGTCATCGGCCAGCAACCAGAGAGTGCGGGTCTCACCCAGAAGGGAAGGATCCTCGCGCAGCATGTCACGCAGGGCATAACCGGCACCGGTGCTCACCAACTGATTGAGGGCACGGGTGTCCAGGCGGGACTCCACGCCGGGAAAGCGGTCTGCCAGGGCGTCACGAATCACCCCCTGGTAATTACCATAGTTGAGCTGCTCTTCATCACGGGGGTCACTGACATCCATCACTTCGGCATCAAAGGTCACCGGCAGCTGGATTTCATACTCCACGAAAGCACTGTGACCCTTGCCGATAATATCGGTGAACAGCAGCACCAACGCCATCAAACCAATGCCAATCGCACCAAGACCAAAGGCCTTGAAGCGTTTCTCTGCCCGGTAGCGTCGGGCCAGGGTCTTGCGAACTTTTTCTGTGGTTTGGCTCATCATTTTTCTCCCGACGCTAGTCGTACTGCTCGCGGTATTTCTTCACGATATGCAGCGCGAAGATATTCATGACCAGGGTAGTAATGAACAACATCAGGCCCAGGGCAAAGGCCGCCAGGGTCTTGGCGCTGTCGAATTCCTGGTCGCCGGTCAGCAGAGTCACAATCTGTACGGTGATGGTGGTGACCGCTTCCAGCGGGTTGGCGGTCAAATTGGCGGCCAGGCCGGCGGCCATCACCACAATCATGGTTTCACCAATGGCACGGGAGGCCGCCAGCAAAATGCCCCCCATGATCCCCGGCAGCGCCGCCGGGAAAATCACTTTCTTGATGGTTTCACTCTTGGTGGCGCCCAGCCCCAATGAACCGTCACGCATGGCCTGGGGCACCGCCGTAATCACGTCATCTGCCAGGGATGACACAAACGGAATAATCATGATGCCCATTACCAGGCCCGCCGCCAGAGCCGACTCCGAGGCCACATCCAGGCCAACGGATTCACCCATACCGCGAATAAAAGGCGCCACCGTCAGGGCGGCAAAGAAGCCGTAGACCACCGTGGGCACCCCGGCCAGCACTTCCAGTGCCGGCTTGGCCACCGTGCGCACCCGCTTGCTTGCGTACTCTGCCAGGTAGATAGCTGACATCAGGCCCACCGGCACTGCCACCAACAGGGCAATGGCCGAGATCAGCATGGTGCCCATGAACAACGGCACCGCACCAAAAGCGCCTCCGGATGCCACCTGGTCAGCGCGCAGGGCAGTCTGCGGGCTCCACTGCAACCCGAACAGGAAGTCCGTCACCGGCACCTTGCCGAAGAAGCGGATGGATTCGAACAGCACCGACATGACGATGCCCACGGTGGTGAGAATGGCCACCGTGGCGCAGAGCATGAACAGCGTCTGCAGCACACGCTCTACCTGCTGGCGGGCACGCAGTTGCGGTGACACTTTCAGCCAGGCCCAGGCACCGCCGAACATGCACAACACAATGACTACCACCGTCAGCGCCATGGCGCTGGTCTGGCGTAATGACTGCAGATGTTCCGCCGCTGCCGCGATGGGCGGCTCCACGAAATTGACAGGCAGCGCACCACTGGCAACGTTCTGGATTTTGCTGAGCGTGAGGTTATAACTGGACGCATCCGTCGGCTGCAGTTCCGCCGGCAAACTGGCCAGCACCTGCTGACGAATGATGCTGTCATCAAATGCCAGCCACAGCCCCAGCACCACCAATGCTGGCAGTGCACACCACATGGCCGAACGCATGGCGAAATAGAACGGCAACGAGTGCAGGTGGCGAATGCCGCCCAGCGGGCGGGCCAGCGCAAAGGAGCGGCGAAGCCCCAGGTAGTAAGCGCCGGCCACCATCACTACCAACAGCAACAGCAGGTTTCCGGTTTGCATGTATCACTCCGATCGGATTTGCTCAAACAAGATCACCGCAGCAATCTTGGTGGAACAAACACGCCTTGTCAGGGGCGAAAAAGCCCGGTGGCAAATACCACCGGGCCAAAAGCATCCATGCTTTTTATTATTTCCTTTCTTACAGCTCGTTGCCCGTCATGGACTTCAGGCCGCGGGCCTGCTTGGCCATGGACTTGCGCAGGTCATCACCCAGCGGGATTAGGCCCTTCTCAGCCAGGTAGCCCTGATCACCCCAGGCTTTCTCGCTGGTGAACTCCTTCACGTAACCTTCGATACCCGGTACCACACCCACGTGAGCTTTCTTCACGTAGAAGTACAGGGAGCGGGACACCGGGTAGTCGCCGGAACCGATCGCTTCGAAAGTGGGCTCAACACCGCCAACGTTGGCAGCTTGTACCACACCGCGGTTCTGATCCAGGAAGGAGTAACCGAACACACCGAAGGCATCCGGGTTCTTTTCCAGCTTCTGCACGATCAGGTTATCGTTTTCGCCCGCTTCCACGTAGGCGCCGTCTTCACGGACGCTGCGGCAGATGGCCTTGTACTTGGACTTGTCTTCACCCTTGATGGCTTTCAGCCAGGGGAACGTCTTACAGCCGCCTTCGATGGCCAGCTCGTTGAACGCATCACGGGTACCGGAAGTCGGCGGCGGACCCAACACCTCGATTTTCACGTTGGGCAGGGCCGGGTTCACTTCTTTCCAGGTCTTGTAGGGGTTGGCTACCAGCTCTTCGCTGCCATCCGGGTTCGGTACATCCTTGGCCAGGGCCAGGAAGACGTCACGCAGGGACAGGTCGATGTGCTTACCCTTCACGGAATTGGCAATCACGATACCGTCATAACCGACCTTCACTTCGGTGATGTCTTTCACACCGTTGCTCTGGCACAGCTCGAACTCGGACTTCTTCATGCGACGCGATGCGTTGGTGATGTCCGGGTGCTGGGTGCCCACGCCCTGACAGAACAGCTTCATGCCGCCGCCAGAACCGGTAGATTCGATTTTCGGGGTGGCGTTGCCGGTACGGCCAAAACGCTCAGCCACAACGGTGGCGAACGGGTAGACCGTGGAAGAACCCACGATAGAGATAGTGTCACGCGCCATGGCGGTGGTCGGTACGCTAGCCATAGCCAGCGCTGCCGCGGCACCTGCCAGTGTTGTTTTCATCTTGAAGTTCACAGTAAAAGCCTCCTAGTTACATGGCACCGGCGCTGGTAAGGAAAGATCCACCCCGGTTTATTCTTAACAACAAGTCTTGCAAGCCAGTTCATGTTTCAGCACAGCGCATGCTAGAGAGGGTTTGTTACAGCCACATTACAGCGAGATCGCATTCAGGCTACACGCATCATGCACCACGCCCAACCGGGCATGTATGCTGAATGCGTGCTGCCTGTGGCGTTTTCCGTATAATGCCCATTTTCACCGATCTCCCGACAATAATGACAAAACAGCGCCTACAGCACTGCCAACAAGGGCTTACCGCCTTCACCATCGCCGTCGGCCGTGGCAGCGCCTGGCTGTCCCTGCTGCTGGTACTTGGCATGGTGCTGGTGGTGGTGCTGCGCTACGGCTTCGATATCGGCAACATCGCCCTGCAAGAGTCCCTGACCTACCTGCACGGCGGCCTGTTCATGCTGGCCATCGCCTACACCCTGGCCGAAGACGAGCATGTCCGGGTGGATGTGCTCTATCAGCGTTTCAGCCCGCGCGGCCGGGCCTGGGTAAACCTGCTGGGCACCCTGATGCTGCTATTACCCGTGTGTGCCGCCATGTTCTGGTTGTCACTGGACTATGTGGCCAGCAGCTGGCGCGAGCAGGAAGGTTCCGCCAATGGCGGCCTGCCCTTTGTCTATCTGCTCAAGACCCTGCTGCTGGTGCTGCCCGCGCTGCTGACCGTTCAGGCCATCGCCGAACTGTTACGCCACGGCCTGACGCTACTGGGCGCCAGCCCACCCGCCAGGATCAGCGAACACGATCAACATCCGGAGGAGGGCCTGTGATGGAATGGCTCCCGCTGCTGATGTTCGTGGCTGTCTGCCTGGTGTTGCTCACCGGCTACCCGGTGGCCTTTGCTCTGGGCGGCACCGCGCTGCTGTTTGCGGCCGGCGGCATCCTCACCGGCACCTTTTCCCCCTCGGACCTGACCTTTGTGCCCAACCGGCTGTTCGGCATTATCGAGAACAGCACGCTGATGGCGGTACCGCTATTCGTGTTCATGGGGGTAATGCTGGAAAAATCCCGGGTGGCGGAGAAGCTGCTGTCCAGCATGGGCCAGCTGTTCGGCCCGTTACCCGGCGGCATGGGGCTGGCGATCATCCTGGTGGGCGCCCTGCTGGCCGCCAGCACCGGCATTGTGGGCGCCACCGTAGTCACCATGGGCCTGCTCTCGCTACCCACCATGCTCCGTCAGGGCTACCAACCGCAGCTGTCCACCGGGCTGATCTGTGCCACCGGCACGCTTGGGCAGATTATTCCGCCGTCGATTGCGCTGGTGTTGCTGGGCGATGTGCTGGCCAACGCCTATCAGGACGCCCAGCTCAAGCAGGGCTTGTGGTCACTGGACACCGTGTCGGTGGGGGACTTGTTTGTCGGGGCGCTGATTCCCGGGCTGATTCTGGTAGGGCTGTACCTGCTTTATGTGGTGGTGATCAGCCTGTGGAAACCGCAATGGGCACCCGCCTTCGCCGCCACTGACGGCGAACCCCGAGGCTGGCGCTCCCTGCTGGGCGGCCTGGTTCCACCGCTGCTGCTGATCGCGGCGGTGCTCGGCTCTATTCTCACCGGCAAGGCCACCCCCACGGAGGCCGCCGGGGTCGGCGCCTTTGGCGCCCTGCTGCTGGCGGCCGCCAACCGGCACCTGAACCGGGCCATAGTTGGCGAGGTGGTCCGCGCCACCAGCCGGGTCACCGCCATGGTGTTCATGATCCTGATCGGCGCCAGCCTGTTTTCGCTGGTATTCCGTGGCTTTGGTGGCGAAGAGGCGGTGCATAACCTGTTCGCTGCCATGCCCGGCGGCGTGGTCGGTGCCACCGTCATGGTGATGCTGCTGATTTTCCTGCTCGGCTTTATTCTCGATTTTATCGAGATCACCTTTGTGGTGGTGCCCATTGTAGCCCCGGTATTGCTGGGCATGGGGCTGGACCCGATCTGGCTTGGCGTAATGATTGCATTGAACTTGCAAACCTCGTTTCTGACCCCACCCTTCGGGTTCGCGCTGTTTTATCTGCGCGGGGTGGCGCCGCCGGAGGTAAAAACCACGCACATTTATCAGGGCGTGATACCCTTTATCGCCATACAATTAATCATGCTGGGCATTCTGGCGTTGTTCCCGGAACTCGCCACCTGGCTGCCGCATACGCTCTACGGATAACAACATGACAGACCATACTGACGACGCACCCCAGCCGATTGGGACCCTTGCCATCCAAACCATCGCCATGCCGCAGAGCGCCAACTGGAATGGCGATATTTTCGGCGGCTGGCTGGTCTCACAGATGGATCTGGCCGGTGCCGTCACCGCCCGCAAAAAAGCCCGGGGCCGCGTGGCCACCGTGGCCATCGACTCCATGGCCTTCCTGCGCCCGGTGCCCGTGGGCGCCGTGGTGAGCTGCTACACCCGGCTGCAGGACATCGGCCGCAGCTCCATGCAGATTCTGGTGGAAGTGTGGGTACGCGAAGACACCGGCACCCTGTCGAAAGTGACCGAAGGGCACTTCACCTTCGTGGCCATTGATGACACCGGACGGACCCGGGCGGTGCCCAGGGACTGACTGCACACCTCAAACTGCAAGGCGCAGGCTACGAAGCTACTGTAGGAGCACCACTCGAGGTGCGAACCGCGTGCAAACGCGGAAATCGCCCACAGGGCGATCAGGGATTGCAGCGCTCGACAGATCGATCCAGGAACGGCGACAGAAACATGAGCCTCGTCGCGTTCGCACCTCGAGTGGTGCTCCTACAGCGGCTCTGATCAAGCTTTCTTGGCAAGCTCACTACGCACATTCATATACGACTGCTCTGCCACGGCCATGGTCTGCATGGACTCGTCGCGGAAACGGCGGTAGGAGTTGTACACCTTGCGGGCATCCTTGTTGCCCGCCACCAGCGCTTCGATGACCTCATCGCTGGCGTCTTTCAGGGCCTTGAGCACGTCGTCAGGCAGACGGCGCAGCTTCACACCGTGCTTGTTCACCAGCTCATCGAGAGCCGCATTGTTGCGGGCGGTGTATTCGTCGAGCATGTCCTGGTTTTCAGACTGGGCGGCGTAACGGATGATCGCCTGCAGGTCCGCAGGCAGCCCTTCCCACACCTTCTTGTTGATGGTCAGTTCCAGCGTCGGGCCGGGCTCCTGCCAGCCCGGGTAGTAGTAATACTCCGCTACCCGCTGCAGGCCGAAGGTCAGGTCGTTATAGGGGCCAACCCAATCCGCCGCATCAATGGCACCGGTTTGCAGCGAGGTAAAAACCTCGGCACCGGGCAGCTGTACCGGCGTGGCGCCGACCTTGCCCAGCACCTCCCCGGCCAGCCCGGGCATGCGCATTTTCAACCCTTTCAGGTCCTCAATGCTGTTGATTTCCTTGTTGAACCAGCCCGCCATCTGCGTACCGGTGTTGCCACAGGCGAACGGTTTCAGGTTGAACTGGGCATACAGGTCATCCCACAGTTCCTGGCCGCCACCATGGTGCAACCAGCCGTTCATTTCCTGGGCGGTTAGGCCGAAGGGCACCGCGGTAAAAAACGGCGTGGCCGGGTGTTTGCCTTTCCAGTAATAGGCGGCACCATGGCCCATTTCCGCACTGCCCTGGCGCACCGCATCGAATACCTCAAAGGCCGGCACCAATTCTTTCGCGCCATAGACCTTGATCTTGATCCGCCCGGCGGACATTTCTTCCACACGCTTGGCAAAACGGTTCGCCCCTGCGCCCAGGCCCGGATAGTTCTTGGGCCAGGTAGTGACCATTTTCCATTCGTAGGTCTGCTGGCTTGGCGCTTTCTTCTCGGGCTCCGGCGGTGCCGCCACCGTCTTGTCTGTGGGCGGGCAATCTTTCTGTTCACAGCCGGCCAGTGCCAGGCCACCCAGCCCCAGACCCAGGGCAGAAACAAATTTACGGCGGTCCAAGAGTCATCCTCCATCATTGGGCAGCAATGAACGGCCACCCCATTGTTCTTGTCGACGGGTCTTACGTCTGACGTCGGAAGTCAGACGCAACAACACATCCCGTACCCAATTGTTATCTCCGCGTCAGACGTCCGTCGTCCGACGTCAGACCTGCGTCAAATCACTTCCAGCCGGGCGTACTGGCTGACCAGCCACTTGGTGCCGGCGCCGTCGAAATTGATTTGCAGGCGCGCGTTCGGGCCCTGCCCTTCAAAGTGCAAGATAGTGCCTTCCCCGAATTTCGGGTGCAGCACCCGCGCCCCCAGGCTGATGCCGTTGGATTCGGTTTCCCGAATCGGCTTGGCCGCCCCGCCCATGGGCCGGCTGAAGCCAGCGCGGGCGCGGATTTCTTCCAGCGTTTCGGCAGGGATTTCGCGCAGGAAACGGCTGGCAGGATTGTAGTTTTCGTTGCCGTACAGACGGCGGCTTTCCGCGTGGGTCAGGTACAGCTCGCGCATGGCCCGGGTCAGACCCACGTAACAAAGACGGCGCTCTTCGGCCAGCCGGCCCGGTTCCTCGCTGGACATCTTGTGCGGGAACAGCCCCTCTTCCATACCGGTGATAAAGACCACCGGAAATTCCAGCCCCTTGGCCGAATGCAGCGTCATCATCTGCACTGCATCCTCGTGGGCGTCGGCCTGCCCCTCGCCGGACTCCAGTGCCGCGTGATCCAGAAACGCAGTCAGGCTGTCCAGTTCCGACTCTTCGTCTTCGTCACCGAATTCACGGGTGGCGGAAAGCAGTTCGCGCAGGTTTTCCAGCCGCTGCTGGCCCTTTTCGCCTTTTTCCTTGCCGTGGAATTCCAGCAGGCCACTGGCCTCGATCACATGTTCGGTGGTTTGCGCCAGGTTCAAACCCTCACATTGCTTTTCCAGCTGGGCGATCAAGTTCAGGAACACAGCAAGGGCATTAGTGGCACGGGCAGTAAGCAATTGCTCACCTACTACCGCCTGAGCCGCTTCCCACAGGGATACGCTTCGCTGGCGGGCCACCTCCCGCAGGGTTTCCAGGGTCTTGTTGCCGATGCCACGGGTAGGCGTATTCACCACCCGTTCGAAGGCCGCATCCGCATGACGATGGCTGAGCAGGCGCAGGTAGGCCAGCGCGTTCTTGATTTCCACCCGCTCGAAGAAGCGTTGCCCACCATAGATACGGTAGGGAATCCCCGCCTGCAGAAATGCCTCTTCCAGCACCCGTGACTGGGCGTTGGAGCGATACAGCACCGCCATTTCCCGCCGCGCGGTGCCTTCCTGAAACAGCTTGTCCATGCGCCCGGCAATAAAGCGCGCCTCGTCCACTTCATTGAAACCGGAATAGAGCCGAATCGGATCGCCATCGCCACCCTCGGTCCACAGCTCCTTGCCCAGGCGGTCGCTGTTATTGCCGATCACCGCATTGGCGGCTTTCAGGATGGTACCGGTGGAGCGATAGTTCTGCTCCAGGCGAATGGTGCGGGTGTCCGGGAAGTCGCGGCTGAATTTGTGGATATTCTCGATCTTGGCGCCGCGCCAGCCATAGATGGACTGGTCATCGTCACCGACAATGGTGACCGCGTTATTTTCGTCCGCCAGCAACCGCAGCCAGGCGTACTGAATACTGTTGGTATCCTGGAATTCGTCCACCAGAATGTGCCGGAAGCGGCGCTGATAGTGGCCGCGCAGGTTCTCGTTGTCGCGGAACAGCTCCAGCACCCGCAGCAGCATTTCATTGAAGTCCACCAGCCCGCCACGCTCACAGGCCTCTTCGTAGGCGAAGTAGATCTTCTGCATGGTCAACGCGAACAGATCGCCGCCCACATCCATATGCCGGGCACGCAGGCCCTCATCTTTCTGGCCATTGATAAACCAGGTGGCCTGCCGGGCCGGCCAACGCTGTTCATCCAGCCCCAGCTCCTTGCTCACCCGCTTGATCAGGCGAATCTGGTCGTCCGCATCGATGATCTGGAAGCCCTGGGGGAGCCCGGCCTCCTGCCAGTGGGCCCGCAGCAACCGGTGGGCAATGCCGTGGAAGGTGCCCACCCACATGCCGTCGGCGGACATATCCAGCAGCTGCTCGATACGCCCACGCATCTCCGCGGCGGCCTTGTTGGTAAAGGTCACCGCCAGAATGCCAAACGGCGAGGCCTGCTCAGTGGCAATCTGCCAGGCGATCCGGTGCACCAGCACCCGGGTTTTTCCCGAGCCGGCCCCGGCCAGCACCAGCAAATGTCGGTCATCGGCAGCCACCGCATCGCGCTGGGCCGGGTTCAAGCCATCAATAAGGGAAGTCACATCGTCCATGGCGCGAAAGTTTAGCAGAATGTCCCTGCCGGTGATGCCCGCCAGGGCGGGCAATTTTGCCTGACGGCCCCCTTCTCTATTATTCATCCACGAAAGTCGGTTTCCCTCGCCCCCTACCTGTGGGTAAACTGGAAAACAAAAACACTCGGCCCCGAGCCAGAGGAAGAAAACACGGTGTCTTCGCAGTCTCCATCATCCCAGCCGGTACCACCGTTCAACGGTGTACTTAATGAACAGTGCCAATTGCTGCTAAGCGGCATCGCCGCCCTGTTGCTGCTGGAAAGTGCCGCCGCCATTACCCTGGTGTGGACTTACTGGTTTACCCCGATCGCCCACTCGTCCCTGCTGATCTGGCTGGGTGTCATTGCGGCGGTACAGATTGTCCGCCTGCTGGTCCTGCCCTATTGTCACCGCCGTCTTGATGCCCAGGAAACCATGCCGTTCTGCCGCCGCATGCTCTCCGGGCTGGCCCTGTCCACGCCGTTGCTGATCGGCCTGGCCGGCTACCTGTTCAACCCGCTGGAAAGCCTGTTTACCCCACAGATGCTGGGCGCCCAGCTGGTTTGTGCCTGCCTGGGCCTGGGCCTCAGCGTGATGGCGCTGGCCGCCTACAGCAGCCATTTCCCCACCGTGTTCCTGTATCTGTTGATGCTGCTGGGCCCGACCGTGGCCCGCCTGGCGGAAACCCAGGAGAATCACCCGCTCTCACTGTTTACACTGATATCCCTGCTGGGGCTCTTTTTTCTGGTCGCCGCCCGCCGCATCAACCGCACCGGCCACCAGGCGATGATGCTGCAGGCCAGCAACCGCTCCCTGATTGATTACCTGAACCGGGCCCGCAGCGACGCCGAAGCCCTGAACGAAAAGCTGGCGCAGGAAATCTATGAGCGCAAGGAGGCCCGCCAGCGGCTGCAGGAAACCAACGATCGGCTGGAAAGCATGGTGCAGGAACGCACCCAGGCCCTGGGCGAGACCAACACCGCCCTGGCCGCCACCAGTGAACGGCTGGAACTGGCGCTGGAAGCCAGCAACATCGGCCTGTGGGACTGGATGCTGGATACCGGGCGCAACTACCACACCAACTTCGACCGGCTGCTGGGTTACGACAGCGCCTACTTCAAGAACTTCTTCGGCGACCTGGAAACCCTGGTCCACCCGGACGACCTGACCCGCATCCGCCGTGCCATGGTGTCTCACTTCAAGGGCGAGGACAGCCGCTACCACGCGGTGTACCGGCTGCGCCACGCCGACGGCAGCTGGCGCTGGATTGAGGATGAAGGCCGGGTAGTCTCCCGCAGCCGCGACGGCCGCGCCACCCGCATGATCGGCACCCGCCGGGACATCACCGATGACCGCCAGAGCCAGGAACAGCAACGCCTGGCCGCCACCGTGTTCGAAAATGCCCCGGAAGGCATCTTCATCCTCGATCAGGCGTTCCGCTTCCTCGCCGTGAATGCTCGCTTCGAGCAGATCACCGGCTATTCCGAATCCCTGGTCATCGGCCGCCGCATTCTCGAGGATGAACAGACTCACCCCAACCGGGACGTCTACCTGGGCATTACCGCTGCCCTGCAGGAAAACGGCTTCTGGGAAGGGGAAATCAGCGAACGCCGTCGCAATGGTGAAATGTTCCCGGAATGGCTACAGATGAGCGCCGTGCGCGACGAACAGAAACGGGTGATTCGCTATGTGGGCATGATGTCTGACCTGACCTCCCGCAAGGAAACCGAGCAACAGCTGCAATTCCTGTCCAACTACGACCGCCTCACCGGCCTGGCCAACCGCACCCAGTTCCGTGAGCATCTGCACAAATCGCTGACCCTGGCCCGCCTGAACCGGGAAAAAGTGGCCCTGCTGATGATCGACCTGGACCGCTTCAAGCCCATCAATGAATCCCTGGGCCATGAAATCGGTGACCGCCTGCTCAAGGCTGCCGCCGAGCGTATTGCCCAACATGCTGGCGGCGAAGAATCCCTGGCCCGGGTGGGCGGCGATGAATTTACCCTGCTGCTGGAAAATCACGGCGGCGAAGGCAGCATCAGCCAGCAGTGCCAGAAACTGATCAACGCCATGAAAAAGCCGTTCCTGATTGACGGCCACGAACTGCTGCTGGGCGCCAGCATCGGCATCAGCCTGTTCCCGGATACCGCCAAAGAAGCCCAGAGCATGATCAACCAGTCCGACATGGCGGTGTACCAGGCCAAGCGCAGCGGCGGCAATAACTTCCAGTTCTATCGCAGCAACATGCGGGTAGCGTCGGTGGAACAGCTGGCCCTGGAAACCAGCCTGCGCAAGGCCATCTTCAAGAATGAATTCGTGGTGCACTACCAGCCGAAGATGGAGCTGGCCAGCAACCGCATCACCTCGGTGGAAGCCCTGGTGCGCTGGCAGCACCCCACCATGGGCCTGCTGCCGCCGGCGGACTTCATTCCCCTGGCCGAAGAAACCGGGCTGATTTCCGCCATCGGTGAACTGGTGCTGGAGCGCTCCTGCCGCCAGGCCCACAAGTGGTACAAACAGGGGCTGGGCAACATCTGTGTATCGGTAAACCTGTCAGCCCACCAGTTCCGCAAAGGCAACGTGGCAGAAATCGTGGACCGGGTACTGTCCACCACCGAACTGCCCCCGCACCTGCTGGAACTGGAACTCACCGAAAGCCTGATCATGGAAGACATGGAGCAGAACATCGAACTGCTTCAGCAACTGCGCACCCGGGGCATTGAACTGGCGCTGGACGATTTCGGCACCGGCTATTCGTCGCTGAGCTACCTGAAGCGCTTCCCGGTGGACACCCTGAAGATCGATCGCTCCTTCATCATGGATCTGGACAAGAGCCCGGACGATGCCGCCATTACCCGCGCCATCATCGACATGGCCCACAGCCTGAAGATGAACGTGATCGCCGAAGGGGTGGAAACCGAAGACCACCTGAGCATTCTGCGCGACATGCATTGCGACAGCATCCAGGGCTACCTGATCAGCCGCCCGGTGCCGGAAAACGAGTTACTGGAACTGCTACACACCCAGGCCTATAGACAGCAGTTGAAAGTTGACAATTGATAGTTGACAGCTACGCGGAACAGGGCTGTTTTTTCTGAAATAAAAGAGGCCGCGCCCAAACTTTGGGCGCGGCCTCTACGGTTTCAAAACATGACGTGCTGCGGCGTGTCGCTGGAATGCCCCGGAAAAAGTAGACACCTTCATTTGGAGAGAAGGTGTCATGAAATACAAAGCCAAGCGCTACTTCAGCGATGATTTCAAACGCGAGGC
>NZ_NVWY01000027.1 GCF_002733835.1 Alcanivorax sp. | reverse complement strand
TCTCGGAAAGGGAACCACCCTGACCATCAAGACAAGACGAAACAGCTGCACGCTTCAGGCCACGCTGAGCATGCAAGGAGTTTTTCAGAGGTTCCTTAACCGGGGTAATGCTCCATAATCCACTGCTGGGCTTCGGCGCTGACTTGCTTGGCTTTTTTATTGTGCGTGTCGATGGGAGGGCTGATACGCAGTGTGATCGTGCCGGGGTAACGGACCCAGGTTTTTCGGGGCCAGCAATCACCACTGTTATGGGTTAGCGCAATGACAGGCACCCCGGCCTGAGTCGCCAGCATGCTGCCACCGTGGTTGAACTTGCCATGGGTACCCGGTGCTTGTCGGGAGCCTTCCGGGAAAATCACCACGCGAAGGCCGCTTGCCAGGCGCTGCTTACCCTGAGACAGCACCGATTTTAACGCGGCCTTGCCATCGCTGCGGTTAATGCGAATGGGATTAAGCAGTGCCAACCCCCAGCCAAAGAAAGGTATCCACAGCAGTTCCCGTTTCAGCACCGTGGCCTGCGGGCTAATCAGCACCTGCAGGTAAAAGGTTTCCCAGCTACTTTGGTGGTTGGCAAGAATGACGCAGGGGGCATCCGTCAGGTATTCCCTTCCTTCCACGTTCACAGTAATGCGGTTGAGGCGGTGGTCCAGCCACATGGCAAAACGGGTCCACAGGTTGATAAACCGGTGGCGGGCGCGAAGTGGCAGGAAGGGGCCAATCAGGATACAGAGGAAACTGTGGAAAATACCGGCAAGGTTATACAGCACGAAAAACAGCGCGCTGCGGACCTTGATCGACAGCGACGGTGGCGCGTGCTGGGTCATGCCTAATCCTTCAAGGTGTGATCAACAAAGTCAGCCAGTGAGTCGTAAATGGCAACCGGGCCCAGGGATTCAGGCAGGCCTTTTTCCAGGGTCTTGTTCCCTTTGCCGGTTCGCACCAGTACCGGTGTGCAATGGCGAGCGACTCCCGCTTCAAGATCCCTAAGGCTATCACCAATCAGGGGCGCTCCGGTGACATCGCCATACTCGGTAACAATCTGGTCGATCAGGCCTGGCAGCGGCTTGCGGCAATCACAGCCGTCATCGGGCCCGTGGGGGCAATAGACGATCTTGCCCAGTGCACCGCCCTGCTCCGCCACCAACTCACGCAGACGCGTGTGCATGGCATCCAGGGTGGCCACATCATAATAGCCACGGCCAATACCGGACTGGTTGGTGGCCACCGTGACGGTATACCCCGCCTTGCTCAACCGGGCGATGGCCTCGATGCTGCCGGGGATGGGAATCCACTCGTCCACGGCCTTGATGTAGGCATCAGAGTCCTCGTTGATGACCCCGTCGCGATCCAGAATGATGAGTTTGTTCATGGGGCTTGTCTTCTCTCTTTACCGTAGGAGTGGCGCTTGAGCCGCGAATCGGACTTTGAATCACTATAAGACACACAGGCATCACTTTCGGGAGCCTCGGTGGTTTCTGTAGTGATAACAGTCTTGGGGTTGTTCGCGGCTCAAGCGCCGCTCCTACCGCGATATACACAAAGGCCGCTGATTAAGCGGCCTTTGGTTTAGCGTGCTGCGTCTTACTCTTGCAACAGGCTGATATCCGCCACGTTCAGGAACAGGTCACGCAGGAACGCCAGCAGTGCCAGCCGGTTATTGCGGACTGCCTCATCCTCTGCCATCACCATGACGGTATCAAAGAAGGCATCCACCGGCTCGCGCAGGTCTGCCAGCATTTCCAGCACGCTGGCATAGTCGCCGGCCTCCAGCAGTTCGTAGGACTGTTCGAAGGCAGCGACCACCATGTTGGTGAGGGTCTTTTCGGCCTCATCTTCCAGCAGGGCGCCATCGATTTCTTCCGGGGGTGCGCTGTCCAGCTTGGCGAGAATATTGGATACCCGCTTGTTGGCGGCAGCCAGCGCCTGGGCTTCTTCGCGTTGCTGGAAGGCGGCCACGGCTTTTACTCGACGGTCGAAATCCAGTGGTTTTCGGCAGGCCTCGTCAATGGCCAGCACCGACAGGATCACCGGGGTGGCAATGCCCTGTTCCTGGTAGATGGCGCGGTAGCGACCCTTGATAAAGTCGAAGGCATCTTCCACCTGATTGGCATCGATGCGCTCGCCCAGTTGGGCGGCGGCCTGGTCCAGTAGCTCGCGCAGGTCCAGGGCCAGTTCATTTTCAATAATGATGCGTAGCACGCCGAGGGTGGCGCGACGCAGGGCGTAAGGGTCCTTGGTACCGCTGGGTTTCTGGCCGATACCGAAAATGCCCACCAGGGTATCGATCTTGTCGGCCAGGGACACCGCCATGCCGGTTTTGCTCTGCGGCAAGGTGTCACCGGCGAAGCGTGGCAGGTATTGCTCATACAGGGCTTTGGCCACCTCGTCTGGTTGGCCTTCGCGCTGGGCCAGGTAGAAACCCATGATGCCCTGCATGGTGTCGAACTCGCCGACCATTTCGCTGTTCAGGTCGCCCTTGCTCAGTTCGCCGGCCAGCTTGGCGTTGTCTGCGTTACCATCGATTTGCCCGGCAATCATGGCGGCCAGGCGGCCGATGCGCTGGCACTTGTCGGCCACGGTACCCAGCTGCTGCTGGAACACCACATTGGCCAGCCCTTCGGCGTGCTGGGCCAGGGTGCTTTTGCAATCGTTGTCGTAGAAGAAGGCGGCATCGGCCAGGCGCGGGCGAATCACTTTCTCGTTGCCGTGGATCACCTGCTGGGGATCCTTGGACTGGATATTGCTGATGGTAATAAAGCGCGGCATCAGCTTGCCGTCAGTATCCAGCACCGAGAAGTACTTCTGGTGCTCTTCCATGGCACTGATCAGGGCTTCCTGGGGTACGCGAAGGAAGTCGTCATCGAAGCTGCCCATCAGCGCTTCGGGCCATTCCACCAGGGCGGTGACTTCGTTGAGCAGGTCCGGGTTGATCTGGGCGACACCGCCGGCCTTTTTGCCCGCCGCCAGGGTCTGCTCTTCGATCATGGCCTTGCGGCGATCAAAGTCAGCGAGGACGTGACCGTCTTGTTCGATGCGCTCCGCATATTCGCCGGCGTTGGCCAGTTCGATGGCGCCGGGTGCATGAAAGCGGTGGCCGTAACTGGTACGGCCGGATTGCAGATCCAGCAATTCGAAAGGAATCACCTCGTCACCAAACAGCGCTACCAGCCAGTGGGCCGGGCGCACAAACTGCACCTTGCGCTTGCCCCAGCGCATGCGCTTGGGGATTGGCAGTTTCTGGATGGCCTGGGTGAAAAAGGCCGGAATCAGTTCGGCGGCGCCTTTACCCTTCTCGGTAATCTGCGCCACCAGGCGCTCGCCCTTGCCGGTGTCCTGACGGCCCAGCTGGTCCACGGTCAGGCCCAGTGAGGCGGCAAAACCCTGGGCGGCCTTGGTCGGGTTGCCGTCGCTGTCGAAGGCAGCCTGCACGGCGGGACCCTGGCGTTCAATATCGCGATCGGCCTGTTTCTCGTCCAGGTCGCGCACCAGCAATGCCAAACGGCGAGGGGCGGCAAAGCGTTCCACCTCACCGTGGTTGAGGCCGGCCTCATCCAGTTGGCGAACAAATTCGTCGGTGAGCGCGGCACTCAGTGACGCCAATGCTTTCGGGGGCAGCTCTTCGGTGCCCAGTTCAATCAGCAAATCCCGGGACATTATTGCTTCCCCTTCTTTCTATCGCCTTTCTCGGCGGCGCCTTTTTTAGCGGCCTTGTCATCCTGTTTTTGCAGCTCTGCCATCACTTCTTCGCGAATGGCGTCATCCGCCATGGGGAAGCCCAGCGAGCGGCGCTTGTCGAAATAGGCCTGGGCGACCGCCCGGGCCAGGGTGCGCACACGCAAAATAAAGCGTTGGCGCTCGGTGACAGAAATGGCCTTGCGGGCATCCAGCAGGTTGAAGGTGTGGGAGGCTTTCAGCACATACTCATAGGCGGGCAACGGCAGGCCGGCCTCGATCAGTTTGCTGGACTCGCCCTCGAACAAATCGAACTGCTTGAACAGCTCGTCCACATTGGCGTGTTCGAAGTTGAAGGTGGACATCTCCACTTCGTTCTGCAGGAACACATCACCGTAGCTGACCTTGCCGAAGGGGCCGTCGGACCACACCAGGTCGTAGACCGAATCCACGCCCTGGATATACATGGCCAAACGCTCAAGACCGTAGGTGATTTCCCCGGTGACCGGATAGCAGTCGATGCCGCCCACCTGTTGGAAATAGGTGAACTGGGTGACTTCCATGCCGTTGAGCCACACTTCCCAGCCCAGACCCCAGGCACCCAGGGTGGGTGATTCCCAGTTGTCTTCCACAAAACGGATATCGTGCACCAGCGGATCAAAGCCGAGCATGCGCAGCGAACCCAGATATAACTCCTGGATATTGTCCGGTGATGGCTTCAATACCACTTGGAACTGGTAGTAATGCTGCAGCCGGTTGGGGTTTTCCCCGTAGCGGCCGTCGGTGGGCCGACGGGATGGCTGCACATAGGCACTGTTCCAGTTTTCCGGGCCGATGGCGCGCAGGAAGGTGGAGGGGTGAAAGGTGCCCGCGCCCACTTCCATATCCAGTGGCTGCACAACGACACAGCCCTGCTCTGCCCAGTATTGTTGCAGGGCCAGAATCAGGCCCTGAAAGGTCAAAATATCCGTTTGCGGTTGTTCCGCCATGGTGAATCCTGTTATTCGGTAATGGTGTTCCGGTACCAGTCTTGCTGCGAGTGATCGCGAGAGATTGCCGCGAAAGGCGCCAAGTATACCGGCCCGGCCCGGTCGGTGATACCGGTGGCGGCCCCGACCGGATACTGACAGCACGGTGTCAGTAGCTTGGCGCTAGAATGCGGATCGGGAACGGAGGAAGATAAGTGCCGCGTCAGGTTAACTACAGGGAAGGATCATGCGTCGAGCAGAGCGCCTGTTTCAGATTGTGCAGGTCATCGGGGCCAGCCAGTGGACCACCGCCCAGGCGCTGGCCGAGCGGCTGCAGGTGTCCGAGCGCACCATTTACCGGGATGTGGACCATTTGTCGGCCAGCGGCGTGCCGCTGTATTCCCAGGCGGGAAAAGGCTACGCCCTGCTGGAGGGCTATCAGCTGCCGCCGCTGATGTTCAGTGTGGAAGAATGGCAGGCCCTGCTGACCGGCCTGTCCATGGCCCAGGGCTGGGCCGGTCAACGCCAGGCCGAGGCGCTGCGTGCGGTGCAGGAAAAGCTGGCCATGGCGGTGCCCAGCCATCTGCGTGCGCTGGCCTCGCCGGTGTCAGCCCCGGCCTTGCCGGAACGGCGCATGCTCGGGGCGTTGCTGGATCCGCTGCAGCGGGCCATTCGCGAACGCAGCAAGGTGCGGGTGCATTATCGTGACGTTCAGGAGCAGTTCAGCAAGCGGGTTATCTGGCCGCTGGGGCTGTATTTCTGGGGCCACTGCTGGACGCTGGTGGGTTGGTGTGAATTGCGCAAAGCGTTTCGCCATTTTCGGGTGGACCGTATCGTGATTTTGCAGACTCTGGGCGACCGTTATCCGCATCTGCCCGGCCACACCCTGGCCGATTATGAAGCCGCCATGGATGCGCGGTGCACCGACCC
Source organism: Alcanivorax sp. (assembly GCF_002733835.1). Taxonomy (GTDB): domain Bacteria; phylum Pseudomonadota; class Gammaproteobacteria; order Pseudomonadales; family Alcanivoracaceae; genus Alcanivorax. The sequence goes on along the minus strand of NZ_NVWY01000027.1, from coordinate 5,292 downwards.
ACAATCCACCGATCCACAGACCGCCGTCGAGGAGAAAACACCATCATGAACGACCGTTGCCCCTGGTGCGGGGATGATCCGCTCTACCTGCACTACCACGACCACGAGTGGGGCGTGCCGGACCATGACGACCGGAGCCTGTTCGAGTGCCTGAATCTGGAGGGCGCCCAGGCCGGATTGAGCTGGATTACCGTGCTGCGTAAACGGGAACATTACCGACAGGTGTTCGATGGGTTCGATGCCGAGAAGGTGGCGCGCTATGGCGAGGCCAAGGTGGCCGCGTTACTGGCCGACCCGGGTATTATCCGCAACCGCCTGAAAGTGGCGGCGACCATCGGTAACGCCCAGGCGTACCTGACCATGCGTGATGAGGGCCTGACCTTGAGTGATTTCCTCTGGGATTTTGTCGACGGCAGCCCGCAGATCAACCACTTCCGCAGCCTCAAGGAGGTACCGGCCACCACTCCGGTGGCCGAGGCCATGAGCAAGGCCCTGAAAAAACGCGGCTTCAAATTTGTCGGCCCCACCATCGTCTATGCTTTCATGCAGGCCACCGGCATGGTCAACGACCACCTTACCAGTTGCCCGCGGCACCGGGATCTCATATAGCGGCTAAACCTGTTTCTGCGGGAGGCTGCTGCCCGAGCTGTTTCGAAGCTCCTACAACTGAGGTTTATAGCTCCTGAAAAGTTGGTACACCCCTTGCTGAGGTTGTTCTCACAAGGAGAGTGTTATGAACAATCACAAGCCGATCGCCATTATTCAAGCCGGTCATACCTACCCGCAGATCCGTGAGCATTACGGCGATTTCGATGACTGGATTGCCCAGGGACTGGGCCTGTCATTGCCGGTCATAAAGGTGGATGCCACCGATGCGCGCCCGCTGCCTGCTCCGACATCGTTGGCGGGGGTGGTGATTACCGGCTCCCATGCCATGGTGACCGAAGCGCAGCCGTGGATGCGGCAGCTGGCCCACTGGCTGTTTGCCACGCTACACAGCACCCCGCAGTTACCCGTGCTGGGGCTGTGTTTCGGCCACCAGTTGCTGGCCCAGGCTCTGGGCGGTGAGGTTGCGGATAATCCGCTGGGGATGGCGGTGGGCACGGTGCCGTTACGGCTTACGCCAGCGGGGCAGCAGGATCCGTTGTTAGGCGCTATGGTGGGTCATCCGTGGGCGCAAGTGGTGCATAAGCAGTCAGTGCTTACTTCACCGCCAGGCTGCACGGTGCTGGCCAGTAACGTGCATGATGTCTGCCAGGCCTTCCGTTATGGGGAGCGGGTGTGGGGGGTGCAGTTTCACCCGGAATTCAGTGCTGATGTGATGCGCGCCTACCTGCAGGCCCTGAGTGGCGACAGCCTGAGCCAGCAGCAGGTCGATACGCATCTGCAGGAAGTGCGTGAATGCCACGATGCCAGCGCTATCCTCGCGCGCTTCGCCCAGCTCACCCTGGCGCAGGTGGCGTAGCGGTAACTAAGGAACCTCTGAAAAACTCCTTGCATGCTCAGCGTGGCCTGAAGCGTGCAGCTGTTGCGTCTTGTCTTGATGGTCAGGGTGGTTCCCTTTCCGAGAGGCAAGGCGCAGCAGGTTTGCGCTTCAGGCCGCGCCTTTATGCCCGAACGGGTGCTTCGGGTCATCCAGGCTGGCCCGCACTCGTTGTTGCGCTTTTTCGATGGATGGACATATCTCGATCCCAGTTAGGGGACACCTTCAAAAGCGCGCCCTCTGTGCCCCGAATGGGGTATAGATTGCGAACCAGACTGAAAGACTGAGTACGCAAGGAGTTTTTCAGAGGTTCCCTAGTGACGCTGCTGGTGGCCTTGGCCACCGGAAACTCCTGGGCTGTTGAAGATAGCCTGCGAGGGGGCTTTCTTGTGGGTGGAGGCTTTGCGCTGGATACCGGTAATTTTGCTGATGAGCTGGAAGATGCTCTGGGTGGTGGTTTCAACGTAGAAGATGATGGTGCCAGCACAGGGCCAGACCTGTACTTGGGGGTATGCTTTTAGTGGCGCTTCCTCTTTTCGTATTGGCTACCGCCAATTCGGGGAGCAATCCGGAGAGGTGTTCACGGGTGGAATGAAGATAGGCGAATATGAGGTGGATGCCGATGGTTTGTACCTGGCGGCTGATATCATGTTCCCACTTGCGGATACGGTTTACTTGGGGGGCATTGGGTTTGCAGAACTGGGATGGCGAATCCATTACTACCACTGCCCTCGGGACGTCGAAAAGCAGCAGCGATGGTCGGGATTTTTTCTATGGCCTGCGTGGTAAATTTCTTTTCAATCAGGGGAACGGCGGTATTGTCGCGGGTTACACCTTCTACAGCTTTGAAGATGAAATGGGTGAAGAGCTGGAATACAACAGTTTAAATTTGGGGGTGGAAGGCTACTTCCGCTGAGATTGAGCAAAGAAAAACCGCAGCCTGCGCTGCGGTTTTTCTTTGCCCGCCTTTAGGCCGAATTCTTTACTGTTAAGCGCTTTTCTCGAACAACAAGTCCCAGACTCCGTGGCCAAGTTTTTCCCCGCGGCGCTCAAACTTGGTTTCCGGGCGCCAGCTCGGGCGCGGCGAGAAGACGCCTGGCCCCGCCACATTGTTGAACCCCTCGGCTGTGTTCATCACTTCCATCATGTGTTCGGAATAGTTTTCCCAGTCCGTGGCCATGTGCAGAATACCGCCGGGTTGCAGTTTGCGTTGTACCAGTGCCACCCAGGCGGGCTGAACGATGCGGCGCTTGTGGTGCTTTTTCTTGTGCCAGGGATCCGGGAAGTACAGCTGCACCCGCGCCAGGCTGTTATCGGGAATGCACAGCTCCAGAATTTCTACCGCATCGTCGCAGTAGCTGCGCAGATTGCTCAGGCCCTGCTGCTCGATTTCCATGAGCAGGGCGCCCACACCGGGACGGTGCACTTCGATACCGACAAAGTCCTTGTCCGGGGCGGCGGCGGCCATTTGGGCCAGCGACTGGCCCATGCCGTAACCGATCTCGAGCACCCGCGGAGCATCGCGGCCGAAAACGCGTTCGGGATCCAGCGCGCCCTGATCCCGCTCCAGCCCGAAGCGGGGCCACAGGTTATCCAGGGCATTGCGTTGCCCGGCGGTCAGGCGGCCCTCGCGCAGGACAAAGCTGCGCACCTTGCGCATGACCTTGCCGGTTTCCGGGTCTTTATCGTGGTTGATGAAATCGAGCATGGGGCCGGACTACCGTTATGAAAGAGGCGGATGAAAGAGTGACGTTGTAGCAGTGGATTATAACAAAAAGGACCGGCTGACGGTGAGCGCTCCCTCTTCACGCTATCTTGATCGATGATGGGTAAAGTGAGCACAGAGATTCAGCACAACTCTGCCCTGAAGTGCACGAGCATCAACGGTCAACACTTCCCCTTGGCGCCAACTCTCCCCCAGAGTGGCGCCGTTTTTTTGCCTGCCGGCAGCGGGCTTGTACTAGCGACTCAGACCATCCAGCGGTGAAGAGGCCGAGGCGTAGGCCTTGCGCGGCATGCGCCCGGCCAGAAAGGCTTCGCGACCGGCTTCGATGGCTTTCTTCATGGCGGAGGCCATCAGTACCGGTTTTTGGGCGTGGGCCACGGCTGAATTGAGAAGCACGCCGTCACAGCCCATTTCCATGGCCAGCGCCGCATCCGAGGCGGTGCCTACGCCGGCGTCCACGATGATGGGGACCTTGGCTTCTTCCATGATCAGCTTGATGTTGTGCGGGTTGAGAATGCCCAGCCCGGAGCCGATCAGCGAGCCCAGCGGCATCACTGCCACGCAACCCATGTCTTCCAGTTCTTTTGCCACGATGGGGTCGTCGTTGGTGTAAACCATCACCTTGAAGCCGTCGTCGATCAGTTCGCGGGCGGCATGCAGGGTGTGGGTTATGTTCGGGTACAGGGTTTTCTGGTCGCCGAGCACTTCCAGTTTCACCAGGTCGTGGCCATCCAGCAGTTCCCGCGCCAGCTTGCAGCAACGCACCGCATCTTCGGCGGTAAAGCAGCCGGCGGTGTTGGGCAGGATGGTGTATTTGTCCGGAGTGATGTAGTCGAGCAGGTTGGGCTCGTCTGCATTCTGGCCGATATTGGTACGGCGGATGGCGACGGTGACGATTTCGGCGCCGCTGGTTTCGATGGCGTCACGGGTCTCGTCAAAATCCTTGTATTTGCCGGTACCGATCAGCAGGCGGGAGGAGTAGGTGTTTCCGGCAATGGTAAGCAGATCGGACATTCTGGCCTCGATAATTCGGTAAGTAATTGGCTGTCAGGGCAATTCAGGTGTGAGTGTCAGCCGCCGCCGATGGCATGGACGATTTCCACCACGTCACCCTCGTTCAGGGAAAAATCGGCATGCTGGCTTTTCGGGACGATTTCCCGGTTCACTTCCACGGCCAGTCGACGGCCGGCCAGCTCCAGCTGGGTTACCAGATCGGCAATGGTATTGCCGTCCAGGGAAAGCGTATCGCCATTAACGGTGAGCTTCATGATCTTTATCAAGCGTGTTTGAAAAGGGACCAGGCCAGCATCAGCCAGCCGATGATTAGTGCGGTGCCACCGAGCGGGGTGATGGCGCCAAGCCATTTCTGCCCGCTCAACACCAGTACGTACAGGCTACCACTGAATACCAGCATTCCGGCAAACAACACCCAGCCGGCAGTGACCATGCTGGAGGCGCCGAACGTTTTCGCCAGTAAGCCCACCAGTAATAGCGCCAGCGCGTGGAAGAAATGGTATTCGCTGGCGGTGGCCCAGGTGGCGAGCAGGGATTCATCCACGCGGGCTTTCAGGCCATGGGCACCGAAGGCGCCGAGCATGACGGCAAGGGCGCTGTTGAGGGCGCCGAGGATAAGCAGGGTTTTCATTCAGGACTCCGCAGGGGCGGTCAAAACGAGTGCCGCCTCGGGTTGCATAGTGTACCGGAATATCCGTGTCGCGGGGTACATTCGTTGCGAGGGTAGGAACGCCGCTTGGGGCGCGAACCCGAGCCTTGGCGAGGGATGTCGTTTCGAGTAACCAGAAGGGGTTGCGAGGGGCCGCTATTCGCGCCTCAAGTGGCGTTATTCGCTTCGCTCACCCTTACGGCCAGCCTGTGGCTGTTACCTTCGCAAGCTCGGTTCCTGCAGCGGGAATAAGGTTCTTGCGTGTTACGACCGCATGATGCGTGTCGTTGCCGTAAAACGGCACAAAAAAGCCCCTCGAAAGGTAATACCGTTCACTTAAGGTTCTGTGCCATGCCTAAAGCCTTCGCGATGTAAACATCGCTTCCCACAACCTCCCTCAAACTTCGGGATTGGTGGGAA
>NZ_NVWY01000014.1 GCF_002733835.1 Alcanivorax sp. | reverse complement strand
TGCTGGGCTTTGCCGAGCAGAGCTCGTTTAACCGGGCATTTAAACAGTGGGTGGGGGTGTCGCCGGGGGCGTGGCGGGAAGGGCAGTAACGCACCCGGAGATCCTGCAGAGGCTTATTTCCACTCCTGGATTCGTAGGGCGGAAATTTCCGAAAGGAAATCTCCGCCGTTGCAGGCCTGTGTTTTTGTAGGAGTGGTCGTTCGACCACGAAGAGGCGTTCGCCTCAGAATCGCGGTGGAACCACTGCTCCTACAGTGGGCATAGGGTTTACGGGAAGGCCTGTCCGCATCCTATTTCTGATATGGTAAGTGCCATTCAGACCCGACCCCGGTTCCCTATGCTATCTGGTCTTGAGCGGCGATTTGATTTGCAATAGCAGAAAAGAATGGGATTCCCATGTCAGAGGATATCTTGCGTCGCTGGATAAATGCGTAAGTGCACTCGAATTCCCGCTTATTTACTTTGATGGATAGATAATGATTAACACCAAGTTATACAAGGCCGTTTACAGCCTGGCTGAAAAGCTGATGGAGGCGGACCGAAAAGGTAACAAGACGGAGTTTGATTCTCTGTATGGCCAGCTCAAAGCCATTTGCACGGATAACGAAAACACCGATAAAGACTATCCCGAGCAATGGGAAACGCTGGCCGACTTCACCGAGGATTTCGATGCGGCGCTGGCGCTGTATGAAAAAGCCATGGGTAAGGCGCAGGCGATCAATGCCAAAGATCATCTTTCCTCCATCGGTTTGTCCATGGCCAGGCTGCAGGCAGAACTGGGGCAAACCCAGGCGGCGATCAGCAGCCTTGAGGCGGCAAAGGTGAACGCGAACAAGCTGGAAGACAAAGAGCTGAAAGCAGAAATCGATGCGTTGCTTGAGCGGTTGGTGGAGAGACCGTAAAGAGATCATCGTTTGGGTAAGGTGTCGTCGATGTCCACCGTCCGCCGATCATAGAAAAAGTGCGCATTGGGTTGGCAGCTCTCCGGCAGGGTGTCGTGGTGGGTTTTCCGGTACAGCCATTGTGAAACGATCTTCCAGCCCATGGCATTGGTGTTGTAGAGCACCTCGCCACAATGCCGGCAGAAGGCGCGGGTCATGTTGCTGGTGGGGGACTGGAATACGCTGAGTGCGTCAGCGCCTTTGCTGATATTGACCAGGTCGCCGTCCCAGGCCAGCACGGAATGGTAGGGCACCTGTAGCAGGTTGCGGCAATCTTCGCAGTGGCAGTGGGCATGCACTCTGGGGCTGCCGTTCAGGGTGATGACCACCTCACCACAATCACAATGCACCTGATGCTGTTCTGTCATGGTGTGCTCCTTTTCGTTGCGACGATGGCGGGCCCGATGGCCCGCCTACCGGTATTCGTGTTCAGGGTTTCGCTTCCACAATAATGGCCATCACCGGCTCGCTGCCCGTATTGGTCACCTGGTGCGTCCAGGCCTGATGCCACATCACATGGCCGTCGGGTACGGTCACGTCCATGGCTTCGCCGCCGGGCAGACTGATGCGCAGAGAGCCGCCTTGCTGGAAATACACGGTCTCATCGCGGTGGTCATGGAGGCGGTCGGATTCACCCGGTTCCAACACCATCTCCAGTACCAGCACCTGATCGTTCTCCAACAGTACCCGGTACTGGTCGGGGGAAGTCACATGGGCAGAGCGGTGATCCTGCTGGCTGGCGGTGGCACAGGCGCTCAGGTTCAGGGCCATGCCCAGTAGCACAATGGCAATCGCAGAGGTCTTCATCAGGGGCACTCCTTCAGACGGTCGGGAACTGGGTGTCGAGATGCTGCTGGAAACGCACAAAGTCGTTCTCCACCTGGGCATTCTTCATCACGTCGAAGCAGGCAAAGGTGTCCAGTGGTGTCATGCCGAAGAAGCGGAAGTTCATGTGCATGGGGAACAGCAGGTCGTCCACGCCCTTGCCCTGGAACAGGTATTCCTGCGGATCATCAAAGGCTTCTTCGGGGGCGTTGAAGGTCAGCGAGAGCATGTAGCGCTTGCCGTTCAACGTGCCGCCGGCACCGTAGTTGGCCTTGGGCGCGGCTTCAGTGCGGCCATCGCCGTTGCACAGCGCCCCGCCCATGCCGGCGGTGTACACCTCGTCCATGTATTTCTTGAACACCCACGGCACCCCCATCCAGTTCACCGGGGTCTGCAGCAGGATCGCATCGGCCCACTGGTGATTGGCCAGCTCCTGCTCCACGTCCCAGCCCTTGTCCACCTCCACAATGCGGGTCTGGTGGCCATTGGCCTGGAGCTGTTCGCTGGCCCGTTGCACCAGCGAGGCGTTGAGCCTGCCCTCGGCAAAGGGGTAAGGATGGTGGGCGTTGATAATCAGGATCTTGCTCATTGGGCTCTCCATGAAACAGTAAAGGGGCAGCGGCGGATGGTTACCAATCTATTTCAGGTGTACTATTTACACCTTGTGACGCGGATCAATTAGTATCCTTTTGGAAACCTGGTGAAAACGGCGGTGAGAAAATGAAAAGTCGCATCGAAACAGACGGTTATGGCCGAAAAAAAGTCATCGATGCCTGCATGGAGCCCTGCGCCATTGAGCGGGGGATGCGCATTATTGGCGGCAAGTGGACCGGTTCGCTGATCTACCACCTCAAGGATGGCCCGGTACGCTTCAATGATCTGAACCGCATGCTCGGCGGCGCCACCAAAAAGATGATCGACCAGCGCCTCAAGGAACTGGAAGCCCGCGGCATGGTGCTCCGCACCGTTATCAACGACCGCCCCATTGCCGTGACCTATGAACTCACCGAGCTGGGACGCAGTGCGCTGGATATCCTGGAGGATTTGCGGCTGTGGTCGGAGAAGTATGATATTCGGTAGGGTGGGGGTTGGTGCGTACCCCTTAATTTAACCCTTTACCCGTTATTTGCCCAAGTTGAGCCATTCGTCCCGGTTATGTTGAGTTATGTCACGCTGCAGTGCATACAGCTTGTTGTCTTCTGCGGTAAGTGGTAGAAGAGATGCATGGTTATCCACATGTTTTCAACAGGGGCTGTACTTTGGGCTGTGCCAGAGGTAGAATCTCGGCCCCAATCCGATCTTGACTAAGTTTTTAGGGTTATGGCCAAGGCCATAGTCCTTTTTGTGCGGACTACCATTTCAAGGATGGTTACTAGTCCAGATGGATTAGGATAATAAGGGACGGGTGATGGAAATGAATTACAGAAATGTCGACTCTGCTACTTTTTGGTCTAAAGACTTGGAAGAGATCGAGTCTGCGTTCTTGAAAGTGAAAGTTACAGATCTGTCTGTGGGTCTTGATTCTCGCGTTCCAAGCCAAGGCAGTGTCATATTGGATAGAACGGTGAATGTTGATGCCGAGGTTCAGAAACCTTCATTTCTGAAGCGAATCTTTATTCGCTGATAATAAGTCTGTTTTGAGAAAGGGGTCATTTAATGGCCCCTTTTTTGTTTTCATGGAAGAGTTGTTGTGAGTGATGATACCGATAAGCTATTTGCTTTATTTTCCTCAAAAGAAGAATTGCTAGAGGCTGCGCAGCAAACAGCTGCCTCGGTTGATGAGAAGTTTGCCCGTTCGTTAAAGCTATACTTTATAGCTAGATATTTCGTGGCGGTTTATGAAAGTCGCTACAGCGAGATTCCAATACAAGTTTGGAATGAATATCGAAATGCCCTTGATCATTTCTTTCGTGATATGACGGACGGGGATGCTGGGGGGCATCTTGTGAAGATGGAAGGACATCTTCAGAGGGCTGCGCTGGATGTGCTTAAGCTGATTAGTCATAAATCCAAGGATAATGTGGAAGCGGCGGTCAAGAGGATTGACAATGATGCATCCGGTCTTGTGGATAATGGTGATTTTCTGCCAAAGATTAAAGCGGAATATCGATCTTCGGTAAGCTTGTTTGAGAAAGCGAAAACAATAGATATCAGGCTGGGTGAAGATGCAAAAACTAATGATGAAGTCCTGTCCCATTATCTAGATGCGGCATTTAGCTTTGACAGCATATCAGCGTTGATTTACTCCAAAGAAGGCGACATAGATAAAGCACTCAATAAATACCGGAGTATTCACCAGAAGGGTGAGGTGGGAGGGCTTTGCCACCATTTGAAGGCGCATGCAGTTTGGTATGTAATCTATCTGCCCTTGGTTTTTGTGGGGGGGTGGGTGAAAGATAACTGGTCTATTTGGCTGGAAGCTGCGTTACAGCATTTTCAATAGAGGCGCTCAATGCGCCTCATCCCAATTCTCCCCAATCCCCGCATCCACAATCAACGGCACCTTCAGTTCCGCCGCTGACTCCATGCGTTCCTTAACCTCTTTCACCAGATCCTCCACCTGATCCTCCGCCACTTCAAACACCAGTTCATCGTGTACCTGCATGATCATCTTGGCATCAAAGTCGGTGGTGTCGAGCCAGTCGTGGACCTTGATCATGGCCATCTTGATGATGTCCGCCGCGGTGCCTTGCATGGGGGCGTTGATGGCGGTGCGTTCGGCGGCCTGGCGGCGTTGGCCGTTGCTGCTGCGGATTTCCGGCAGGTAGAGGCGGCGGCCGAACAGGGTTTCCACGTAGCCTTGCTCGGAGGCCTGGGCGCGGGTTTCTTCCATGTAGCGTTTTACGCCCGGGTAGCGTTCGAAGTAGAGGTCGATGTAGTCCTGGGCTTCCTTGCGCGGCAGGCCCAGTTGCTTGGCCAGGCCGAAGGCGCTCATGCCGTAGATCAGGCCGAAGTTGATGGCCTTGGCGTTGCGGCGGTCGTTGTCGCTGACTTCTTCCAGGGTCTTGCCCCACACTTCCGCGGCGGTGGCGCGGTGAATATCCAGGCCTTTTTCAAACGCATCGGTGAGGCCCTTGTCGCCGGACAGGTGCGCCATGATGCGCAGTTCGATCTGGGAATAGTCACAGGCGACGATCTTGCGCCCTTTGGGGGCGAGGAAGGCCTGGCGGATCTTGCGGCCTTCTTCACTGCGCACCGGAATGTTCTGCAGGTTCGGATCACTGGAGGACAGACGCCCGGTGGCGGCCACCGCCTGGTGGTAGGAGGTGTGCACGCGGCCGGTGCGCTGGTTGATCAGCTCCGGCAGTTTGTCGGTGTAGGTGTTCTTCAGTTTGGCTACGCCACGGTAATCCATGATCACCTGGGGCAGGGGGTATTCCAGGGCAAGTTCCTGCAGCACCGCTTCGGCGGTGGACGGCGCGCCCTTTGGCGTCTTTTTGATGACCGGGATGTCCAGTTTTTCGTAGAGGATTTCGCCCAGCTGTTTGGGGCTGGCCAGGTTGAATTCCTGCCCGGCGATCTCAAACGCCTTCTCCTGCAGTTCCACCATGCGCTTGGCCAGGAACTGGCTCTGGTGCTTGAGCAGGGTGGCATCCACATAGGTGCCGTTGCGTTCGATGCGGCTGAGCACGGTGACCAGCGGCAGTTCGATGTCGCGGAACACGTCTGGCAGGCGGCCTTCGGCTTCCAGTTTGGGCCACAGGGTCTGGTGCAGGCGCAGGGTCACGTCCGCGTCTTCGGCGGCGTAGCGGCTGGCTTCGTGCAGGCCCACCTGGTTGAAGGTGAGCTGCTTGGCGCCCTTGCCGGCGATCTCTTCAAAACTGATGGTCTTGCGGCCCAGGTACTTGAGCGCCAGGGAGTCCATGTCGTGGCGGGTGGCCACGGAATCCAGCACGTAGGATTCCAGCATGGTGTCGTAGGCCACACCGCGCAGGGTGATGCCCACATCTTCGGCCAGCACGCTCATGTCGTACTTCAGGTTCTGGCCGATCTTCTTGATGTTGTCGTCTTCCAGCAGCGGTTTGAGCTTGTCCATCACCCGTTGCTTGGGCAGCTGATCCGGGGCGCCCGGGTAGTTGTGGCTGAAGGGAATATAGGCGGCCTTGTCGTCCACGGCCACGGAGACGCCCACCAGTTGGGCGTCCATGTAGTTGAGGCTGGTGGTTTCGGTGTCGAAGGCGAATTCACCGGCGGCTTTGAGCTTGTCGAGCCATTTGTCGAGCATGGCCTCACTGTAGACGATGTCGTAGGCGTCGCGGCTGAAGCCGGCGCTGGGGCCGTCGTCCTCGGCCAGTTCCACCGTTGCGCCGGCGCTTTCGGCCACCGGGTCCTTGCCGCCCAGCAGTTCACTGAGCCAGCCCTTGAATTCCAGTTGGCGGTAGTACTCGGCCAGTTTTTCCGCGTCCGGAGTCTGCAGTTTCAGGTCGTCCTGGTCTTCGCTGAGTTCGCAGTCGAGCTTGATGGTGGCCAGTTTGTAGGAGAGGAAGGCCTGCTCCTTGTGGGCTTCCAGTTTCTTGCCCAGGGTCTTGGCGCCGCGGAAACTGAGCTCGGCCACCTTGTCCAGGTTCTGGTAGATGGTTTCCAGCGAGCCCAGGCCCTGGATCAGGCCCAGGGCGGTCTTCTCGCCCACGCCGGGGACACCGGGGATGTTGTCCACCTTGTCGCCCATGAGGGCGAGGAAGTCGATAATCAGTTCCGGGCCCACGCCGAACTTCTTGATCACGCCGTCGATGTCGTAGAGGGCGTCGTTCATGGTGTTGATCAGGGTGACCTTGTCGTTGACCAGCTGGGCCATGTCCTTGTCACCGGTGGAGATCAGCACCGGTTTGCCCTGCTCGCCGAAGATGCTTGCAAAGGTGCCGATCACGTCGTCCGCTTCCACGCCTTCTTCAATGATCAGCGGCAGGCCCATGGCGCGGATCAGGTCGTGCAGAGGTTGTACCTGTTCGCGCAGGTCGTCGGGCATGGGCGGGCGGTTGGATTTGTATTGCTCGAACAGTTCGTCGCGGAAGGTCTTGCCCTTGGCGTCGAAAATCACCGCCATGTATTCCGGCTCGTAGTCCTTCATCAGCTTGCGCAGCATGGCCGCTACCCCGCGCACCGCCCCGGTGGGTTGGCCGCTGGAGGTGGTGAGCGGCGGCAGGGCGTGAAAGGCGCGGTACAGGTAGGAGGAGCCATCGACGAGGATGATGGGTTTTTCGGCTGCGGACATGGTGTTCGGCTTCTGCTGATGAGTGAGTGGGGAGAGTGTAGCGGAAATGGCGGGATTCGGCAGGGCGGGGGGTAATTGTAGGAGCACCGCTTGAGGTGCGAACCCGGTGAGGGGCAACGTAAACCGGCGGCGGTGGGTGATGCTGGCCGGCGGTGCCGTATTATTTGGGCCTGTGCGGGTGGACGGCAAGAGTGCCGCCTCGCTGGCGCTCGGTTCGCACCTCAAGAGGTGTTCCTACAGGTGCTTGTTGTCCAGGTTTTCGTTTCTCGAAACTCGTTACTCGCGTCTGGTTCGTCACCGCTTCTCCATGGCATACTCGGGCTTCCTTTCTTTTGATACGGATGCCATGACCGCTTCTCTGGTCCAGCCTTGTTGCATCACCCTGTCCCAGTGCCCGCGCCGGGGGCGGCGTCCGTATTTTCCTGATCCGCCGTTGTCTTTCTGGTTCAGCCTGTTCAAGCTAACGGGCGGGTTGCCGCCCTTGTGACAATGACAACGGATTGACTATGAATCTTGCCTTTGTGGTGATGTTGCCCTTTCTGGGTGCGTTTCTGCCACCATTGGTGGAACGCGTGACGGGGAACCGCACCTTGCTGGCCTGCGGGGCGGCGGCGTTGCCGGCCCTGGCGCTGGCACTGCTTTTTAACCCGGCTCGCCAGGTGTTTGCCGGGGAAACCCTGCACAGCACCCTGCGCTGGATTCCCTCGCTGGATCTGTCGCTGGCCTTCCGCCTGGATGGCCTGGCACTGCTGTTTGCCCTGCTGGTGCTGGGCATCGGCCTGCTGGTGATTCTCTACGCCCGCTATTACCTCTCCGCCAAGGAGAAAGCCGGGCGCTTCTATGCCTATCTGTTGCTCTTCATGGGCGCCATGCTCGGGGTGGTCACCAGTGACAACCTGCTGCTGTTGGTGGTGTTCTGGGAGCTCACCAGCCTCAGTTCCTTCCTGCTGATCGGCTTCTGGGGACACCAGACCGGGGCGCGCAAGGGCGCGCGCATGGCCATGACCGTGACCGGTATGGGCGGCCTGGCCCTGCTGGCCGGTGTGCTGCTGATGGGCAATGTGGTGGGGTCCTTCAGCCTGCAGACGGTACTGGAAAGCGGCGATGTGATCCGCGCCAGCAGCTGGTACCCGGTGATCCTGTGTCTGGTGCTGCTGGGAGTGTTCACCAAGAGCGCCCAGTTCCCGTTCCATTTCTGGCTGCCCCACGCCATGGCCGCACCCACGCCGGTGAGTGCCTACCTGCACTCTGCCACCATGGTGAAGGCGGGGGTGTTCCTGCTGGCGCGGCTATACCCGGCCCTGGCCGGCACCGACCTGTGGTTCATGCTGGTGTCCCTGGCCGGGATGATGACGCTGTTGTGGGCGGCCTTTGTGGCCCTGTTCCAGCATGACCTGAAGGGCCTGCTGGCCTATTCCACTATCAGCCACCTGGGGCTGATTACCCTGTTGTTCGGTTTGAACAGCGAGATGGCCGCCGTGGCGGCGGTGTTCCATATCATCAACCACGCCACCTTCAAGGCCAGCCTGTTTATGGCGGCGGGGATTATTGATCACGAAACCGGTACCCGGGACATGCGTCGTATTAACGGCCTGTGGAAGTACATGCCTTATACGGCAGTGCTGGCCATGGTGGCGTCGGCGGCCATGGCCGGGGTGCCGTTGCTTAATGGCTTCCTGTCCAAGGAAATGTTCTTTACCGAGACTTTGCAGTCTGAACAGCTGGGCGCACTGAGCTGGTTGCTGCCCCTGGGTGCCACCCTGGGCGGGGTGTTCTCGGTGGCCTATTCGGCGCGTTTTATCCATGACGTGTTTTTTAATGGCGAGCCGGTAAACCTGCCCAAGTACCCGCCCCATGAGCCGCCGCGCTACATGAAGGTGCCGGTGGAAATTCTGGTGGCGCTGTGTGTGGCGGTGGGCGTGTTTCCGGCGATCACCGTGGCGGGCCTGCTGGCGGTGGCGGCGGCTGCCACGCTGGGCGGCGACTTGCCGGAATACCACCTGGCGATCTGGCATGGTTTTAATTTGCCGCTGGTGATGAGTTTTATTGCCCTGTTCGGTGGCATCTTTATCTATTCCCAGCGTCGCCGCTTGTTTGACCTGTGGGCGCGCTTGCCCGAGGTGGATGCCAAACTGGTGTTCGAAGGGCGAATTCAGCAGCTGGGGCGGGTGGCCAGTGCCATTACCGGGCGGCTGCAGAACGGGTCGCTACAGAGTTATGTGGCCTGGGCGGTCACGCTGGTGGCGGTGATTCTGCTTACCCAGATGTGGCATCTGCCGGCGCTGAGCCTGGATGTGGGCATGTTGCCTATGGATGGGGTGGCGATCTTGTGTACCGCCATGTTGGTGGCGGCGGCCCTGCTGACCACGTTCCTGCACCGCCACCGGATGACGTCGATCATGTCGTTGAGTGTAGTGGGGTTGATGGTGTCACTGCTGTTTGTGCGCTTCTCGGCGCCGGATCTGGCGCTGACCCAGTTATCGGTGGAGGTGGTCACCATGCTGCTGCTAATGCTGGCCATGTACTTCCTGCCGGTGCGTACCCAGGTGGAATCGTCGTCGGTGCGGGTGTTGCGCGATGTGCTGCTGGCGCTTGTTGTGGGCGCCGGTGTGGCGGTGCTGGCCTTCCTGGTGATGACCGGGGAAACCACAACCATCAGCCAGTTCTTTATGGATAACAGCAAGTCTGGTGGTGGCGGCACCAATGTGGTCAACGTGATTCTGGTCGATTTCCGGGGCTTCGATACCTTCGGGGAAATCACCGTGCTGGGCGTTGCCGCCATGGGTATTTATGCGCTGCTCAAGGATCTGAACCTGGCATCGGCCAAGTACGACTCGCTGGGGCGCCCCTGGGCTGCGGATGCGCATCCGCTGGTGTTGGTGACCATTTCCCGGCCCTTGTTGCCGCTGGCGCTGCTGATTGCGGTGTATATTTTCCTGCGCGGGCACAATCTGCCCGGTGGCGGCTTCGTGGCCGGGTTGATCACGTCGGTGGCGCTGGTGCTGCAGTATGTGGCATCCGGGGTGGGGTGGGTGCATAGCCGCATGCCCGGGGACTACCACCCGGTGGTGGCCATGGGCGTGTTGTTGGCCGGGCTGACCGGGGTGGGAAGCTGGGTCTTTGATTACCCGTTCCTGACCAGTTCCTTTACTTATGTGTCTCTGCCGGTGATCGGTAAATTTGAATTGGCCACGGCCATGCTGTTCGACACCGGGGTGTTCCTCACTGTGGTGGGGGCAACGCTGCTGATGCTGGCCAACCTGGGCAAGCTGTCGCTGCTGGATGACAAGAGGGAGAACGCCTGATGGAACTGCTGGTCGCAATCATTATTGGTGTGCTGGTGGCCTCCGGGGTGTACCTGTGCCTGCGTGCACGGACTTTCCCGGTGGTCATGGGCCTGACGCTGCTGAGTTATGGCGTGAATGTGTTCCTGTTCGCCATGGGCGGGCTGAAAATAAATCAGGTGGCGGTGGTTGGCATGAGTCCGGACCCCACCGATCCGCTACCCCAGGCGCTGGTGCTGACTGCCATCGTGATTGGTTTCGCGATGACCGCGTTCCTGGTGGTGCTGGCCCTGCGTAGCCAGGGCGAGCTGCATAACGACCATGTGGATGGCAAACCGGATGACGGAGGCCGTTCATGAACCACTGGATTATCGCGCCGGTATTGATACCGGCTCTGGCGGGCATGTTGCTGCTGCTGGAGGTGCGTGAGCGGCATCGGTTGCGACGGCTCACCGGCTTGTTGTCCTGCGCGGCGATGTTGGCGGTGGCTGTTTTTCTGGGCGATCAGGCCTGGGGTGGGGAGATCACCGTCTATGCGCTGGGTAACTGGCAGGCGCCGTTCGGCATTGTGCTGGTGCTGGACAAGCTCAGTGCCTTGATGGTGTTGCTGACCGCAGTGCTGGCGTTTCCCGCGCTGTTATACGCCAGCTGCGGCGATGACCGCAAAGGCGCCAACTTCCATGCCCTGTTCCAGTTCCAGCTGATGGGCGTCAATGGCGCCTTCCTCACCGGCGACCTGTTCAACCTGTTTGTGTTTTTCGAGGTGCTGCTGATTGCGTCTTATGGCCTGGCGCTGCACGGGCGTGGCCCGGAGCGGGTGAAGGCGGGGCTGCACTATGTGGTGCTTAACCTGGTGGGGTCAGCCCTGTTCCTGGTTGCCCTGGGGCTGGTGTACGGCACCACCGGGACGCTCAACATGGCGGACTTTGCCGTGAAAGCCCAAGCGCTTACGGGGACCGATGCAACCTTGTTGAAAGTGGCAGTGTTGATGCTGTGGGTGGTGTTCGGGCTCAAGGCGGCCATGTTCCCGCTGTACTTCTGGTTGCCCGCTGCCTATGCCAGCGCCACTGCTGGGGTGGCGGCGCTCTTCGCGATCATGACCAAGGTGGGCTTCTACGCCATGGTGCGGGTGTATGCCCTGGCGTTTGCCGATGGCCCCTTTGCCGGGCTGGGGCAGCAAGCGTTGTGGTGGCTGGCGCTGGTGACACTGGGGTTGGCCTGTATCGGTGTGCTGGGTGCGAAGCGGTTGGGAACGCTGGTGTCCTATCTGGTGGTGATGTCGGTGGGCACCTTGGTGGCCGCACTGGCCTTCGGTCAGCTGCAGGCATTGGGGCCGGCGCTGTACTACCTGCTGCATTCCACCCTGATTTGTGGCGGCTTGTTCCTGCTTACTGATCTGATTGCCCGCGGCCGTGGCGAGGTGGCGGATTGCCTGCAGATCGGCCCGGCGATTCTTAATGGCGGCCGGCTGTCGCTGTTGTTCTTTGTGGCCGCCATTGCCGTGGTGGGGCTGCCGCCGCTGTCCGGGTTTGTGGGCAAGGTGGCGTTGTTACGCAGCGTGCCAGACCCGACCTACTGGGTGCTGCTGTTGATCGCCGGGTTGTGTGGCCTGGTTGCCTTGAGCCGGGCTGGTTCCACCCTGTTCTGGCGCACCACCGGCGAGGGCAGCGGCCTGCGGCCGGCTCGCCGGCACCTGTTGTCCGTGGTGGGGCTGCTGTTGCTGAGCCCGCTGATGGCAGTGTATGCGGAGCCCTTGCTGCAGTTGACCGCGGCAGTGGCGGAGCAGCTGCGTAACCCGGACCTGTATCTGTCTGCGGTATTGGGAGGTGGCGCATGACGCTGTTATATCGGGTGTTGCCGTATCCCAGTCTGAGCCTGATTTTGTGGTTTACCTGGATGTTGCTGAGTGGTTTCACGGCGGGCCATGCTGTGCTGGGCGCTATTCTGGCGGTGTTGTTGCCGCTGGGGACCCGGCCGTTCTGGCCGAATGTGCCGCGCATTCGTAACCTGCCACGGCTGCTCGGGTTTGTGGTGGTGGTGCTGTATGACATTGTGGTGGCCAACGTGTCTGTGGCGATCAAGGTGCTGGGGCCATTGCGTTCCATTCGCCCGGGCTTTGTGGAATTGCCGCTGGAGCTGGAAGACGACTTTGCCATTGCCTTGCTCGCCAGCACCGTCTCCCTGACCCCGGGTACCGTGTCGGCGGACGTGAGCCCGGACCGCAAGACATTGTTGGTGCATGCGCTGGATGTGGATGATGCGGCGGCGCTGGTGGCGGAGATCAAGCAGCGCTACGAGCGGCCGCTAAAGGAGATTTTCGAATGCTAGAGACGGCTATTTCCATTGCATTGGCACTGATTACCCTGGCCTGGGTATTAAACCTGTACCGGCTGGTCATCGGCCCGTCGCTACCGGACCGGGTGCTGGCGTTGGACACCATGTACATCAACAGCATTGCGTTGATTGTGGTGTACGGCATCCAGGTGGACAGCAAGCTCTATTTTGAAGCGGCCATGCTGATCGCGCTGATCGGCTTTGTCAGCACCGTGGCGGTGGCGAAGTACGTCACCCGCGGGGATATTATTGAATGAACGCCGGATGCCCGAGGCCTGACGCTGGACGCAGTGAATTTGCGTCGGGCATTGGGCCTCAAGCGTCAGGCGCGGAGCGATTATGGATTCTCTGATTGAATGGCTGGTGTCAGCCAGTGTGATTATTGGTGGCGTGTTTGCGTTGGTGGGATCCATTGGGTTGGCACGGTTGCCGGATTTCTATACCCGGCTGCACGGCCCCACCAAGGCCACCACCCTGGGCGTAGGTGGCACCATCGTGGCGTCGTTGCTGTTTTTTTCCTGGCAGGAACGCGGGCTGCAGCTGCATGAGGTGCTGATTACCCTGTTCCTGTTTATCACCGCGCCGGTGTCTGCGCATATGCTGGCCAAGGCTGCCATGCACCGGCAGCTGAAGCGGATGAAAGGCACGCGGGGAGAGCCGTGGAAGCAGTAAGGAAGCGGCGAGCTTCTAGCTGCCAGGCTCCTGCGGAGGGCTGTTGGACTCGATCGTAAAATTTGTAAAAGATAAAACCGCCTGGAACTTTCCGAAAAAAGCGGCGGTCCTAATCAATAGCTACGGATTGGCACCCCCGATCCCCCAGTACCCTCGCTGATCCGTAGTCTTTTGGAGTCCCTGATTTCTCCCCCGAAATCAGGGCGGCAAGCCTCCCTGGCAGCACAGTCGTTCCCTTCCCCCAAGATTGCTGCCAGGGATTTTTTTTGCGCGGCATTTCTGCCGGCCACAGGTTATTCGGCCTGTTGGTTAAAGAATAAGCAAGCCCCATGCCAGTTTTGCCTTTGCGCCAATTACCCGTTATTGATCAGTGAGATATCCGTTTTATACGAGGGTGCGAACGTATTGTGTCTGCTGAGGGGTAGGACGGGTGTGCCGTAACGCGCCAGTTTTGTGACGCAGATCGACAGCTGGGAAGAAAAATACTTTCGGGGGCTGGAACTTTTTCCAGAAAAGGGCACTCTCACTACATAGCGACGGATTGGAACCCCGATCCCCCAGTACCCTCACCGATCCGTCGCTGTATAACCCTGGTTTTTTCCCCCAAAGAGGCCAGGGTGGCAAGCCTCCCCGGCAGCGCAATCGTTCCCTTCCCCCAAGATTGCTGCCGGGGATTTTTTTGTCTGTAGAAAAGTCGGACGTCCGAAGTCGGAGGTCTGACGCTAAAAGGTGGCCTAGTCGTCCGGCGTCTGACGTTCGACGTCTGTCCCTATCTCCAGCCATTCCCCCAACTTGTCCCAGGCTTCGTCACAGCCGGTGCCATTGGTAGCCGAAAATAGTTGCAATGACAGCGGTGCCGGATGCTCCTTGAGGTGCTTTTTCACTTGCAGCAGGGTGGACTTGGCGGCGCCGAACTTCAGCTTGTCTGCCTTGGTCATGAGGATGTGGATAGGCATGTTGGCCTGGGCTGACCATTCCAGCATCAGCAGGTCGAAGTCCTTGAGGGGGTGGCGGATGTCCATCATCAATACCAGGCCCACCAGTGCCTGGCGCTCGGAGAGATAATGATCCAGGTGTTCCTGCCACTCATTGCGCTTGGACTTGGAGACTTTGGCATAGCCGTAACCGGGCAGGTCCACCAGGCGCCGTTCTTCGTCCAGCTGGAAGAAATTCAATAGCTGGGTTCGGCCCGGCGTTTTAGAGGTGCGAGCCAGGGTGCGTTGCCCGGTGAGCCGGTTGATAGCGCTGGATTTACCGGCGTTGGAGCGCCCGGCAAAGGCCACTTCCAGCCCTTCATCGGGTGGGCATTGGTCCAGGCGCTGGGCGCTTTGCAGGAACAGGGCCTGGTGGAGCATTTTTTCCATGGGGTGCATGGGCATAGCAAAGGGCCTTTGGGTCGGGTCAGGGGGGCTATTCTTGCTGTCTCGCCTGCGGCTGGCAATGGATACCCACAGGCAAGTGAAAATGAAGGGCCGCAGAGTGCGCCGTAAATGGCCAATCCGCACGTTCGAGTCGACCTTTCTGCCCGTTCTGATGCGGCGAGGGGGTGACTTGGCTTGTCTATACCCCTACCCTTCACATGGAATATGACGGCGCCCACCGGACTGGTATATAATCCCGCCCGCTTGTTCCTTAACGGCATATTTAACGGTATGTAGCGGTGTGTTAAGGGCAGCCGACGTTCTACAACGGTTTGCCTGCAACGGCAAACGGACTTCGCCAGCGGCGACGCCAGCATAGAAGAGGTAGGGTATGAAGGGTTTTGTAGCAGGTCTTGCAATGGTTCTGGTGACGGGGGCTGCCAATGCAGCAACTGTAGAAGAACGCTACAACAGCAGCTGTACATTCTGTCATGCCTCCGGTGCAGCTGGAGCGCCGATTTCCCATGATGAAGCCGCCTGGAAGCCACACCTGGATAAAGGTATGGATACGCTGGTGAAACACGTCAAGGAAGGGTTCAACGCCATGCCGCCAAAAGGCATGTGCAACGACTGTAGCGACGAAGAATACCGTGCTCTGATTGAGTACATGTCCAAAAGCAAATAAGACGCTGTACTGAAGGATAGGCCATGAAGTTTTTCAAACTGTTCGTGCTGATGGCTGCTGCCGTGGCAGCCACCCAGGCCATGGCGGCCGGTGATGCTGAGGCAGGCAAAGCAAAAGCCGCCCCCTGCGCCGCGTGTCACGGTCAGGATGGTAACAAGACTCTTACCGGGACGTACCCGAAACTGGCTGGCCAGGGGGAAGAGTACCTGGTTAAGCAGCTGGAAAATTTCAAGTCCGGCACCCGTGAAAACGCCGTCATGCAAGGCCAGGTGGCCGGCATGAGTGAGCAGGATATGCAGGACGTGGCGGCCTTCTACGCCAGCCTGACACCGGAAGCCGGGCAGGCCAGCGCTGACTGGGTGGAGCAGGGTGAAAAGCTCTACCGTGGTGGCGACATGGCCAACGGCATTCCGGCCTGTTCCGGTTGCCATGGCCCCGCAGGCCAGGGTATTGACGCGGCCAAGTATCCGCATCTGGCCGGCCAGAACGCCCAATACCTGGAAGATCAGCTGAAGGCTTTCCGTGCGGCAGGTCGTAACGATCTGGGCGACGGCATCATCAAGCGCACCAACGACTCGGATAATGATGCGCCGGGCATGATGCAGACGGTGGCGGCGAAAATGACCGATACCCAGATCAAGGCCGTAGCAAGCTTCATTTCCGGGCTGTCCAAATAAGGCGGTTCGGTTACGGTTTGTAGAAAAGGCAGCCTGCGGGCTGCCTTTTTTATGGCCAACATGAAAAGATATGGCTCTGATTGAGTGCCGATTGCACTCACCAGGGAGAAAAATGCCGCCCCGGTTGTCACAGTGGGCGCAAACCAACAAGAAAGGAGAGGATGCATGTTTCGCATTGTGACGGCTTTGCTGCTGAGCCTGGGGCTGGCGACCGGAGTTGCTGCCGCTGAAGACCACACCCGTTTTGCGGTTGATACCCACTACAAGATTCTGGACGTGCCGGGTTCTGTGGATGACCCCAGCAAGGTGGAAGTGCGGGAATTCTTTTCCTATGCCTGCCCGCACTGCTATTCCCTGGAGCCCTCCGTTGACGAGTGGCTGAAAACCAAACCGGATTACATCGACTACGTGCGCACCCCGGTGCTGTTTTTGCGTAATGCTGAGCCGCTGGCCCGCGCCTATTATGTAGAAGAAGCCCTGGGCCTGGTCGATGAAATCCACGGTCCGCTGTTCGATGCGATCCACAAACACCGTGAGCCGCTGTTCAATGAGCCAGCGCTGGCCAATTTCTTCCGCAAATACGATGTGGCGCCTGAGAAGTTCAACAAGCTGTACGGTTCCTTCGGTGTGTCCACCAAGATTCGTCAGGCCGACGCACTGACCAAGGCGTACCAGATCCCCGGGGTGCCGAACTTCGTGGTGAACGGCAAATACCTGGTGCTGCGCCAGAACCTGAAGAGCGATAAAGAGCTGTTCGCCGTGATCGAGTACCTGGCGAACAAGGAAAAGAAAGGCGGCTGATGAATGCTGCTTGATCGCGCAAGACTTGCCTATCGTGACTGGAAAGCCCGCCCTGCGGGCTTTTCCTTCGCAAGGGAGGGGGTAAGGAAAACCCGTCAGACACGGGAAGTGTTGCTCCCTGACACGGTGAAGCTGATGAGCTTCAATATCCAGGCGGGTATCGGCAGCCAGAAATTCGGTGATTACATTACCGGGAGCTGGAAGCATCTGGTGGCGCATCCGCGCAGCGTGGAAACCATCGAACAGATTGCCGAGGTACTAAGCCACTTCGACGTGGTAGGTCTGCAGGAAGTCGATGGCGGAAGCCTGCGTTCGCGCAACATGAACCAGCTGGTCCACCTGGCCTCCATGGCGGATTTTCCCTTCTGGCACCAGCAGTTGAACCGCAATCTTGGCCGCCTTGGCCAGTTCAGTAATGGCTTTCTCAGTCGCCACCAACCGTTTGAAATCACCGATCACCGTTTGCCCGGCTTGCCCGGTCGCGGCGCCATCGTGATCAAGTACGGTCACCCGATTCAGCCGTTGGTTGTGGTCGTGGCGCACCTGGCGTTGGGTGAGAAGGTGCGCAATACCCAGTTGTCCTACCTGGCCCGTTTGCTGGCGGACTATAAGTACGTGGTGATGATGGGCGATTTCAATTGTCGCCTGGATCATCTGGACAATTCGCCGCTGGCAGCCCTGGGCTTGCAGACGGTGCAGGCGGATAACCTCAATACCTATCCCAGCTGGGCCCCGGATCGTCATATCGACCACATCCTGTTGTCGCCGGAGTTGGAGAGTCGCCACACCCGTGTGCTCGCCGACTGCCTGCTGTCGGACCATCTGCCTTTGGCCACGGAAATCATTGTGCCGGACGACGTGATTTCGGCGACCATGGAGCACAGGCTGCCTTTGATCAGTTAATAATTAATAGTTAATAGCTGCGCGTTAAGGCGTACTCATTTCTTCGCGGTGAGAGGCCGCGAACAGGCTTGAGCGAGGGCATCATTGGCGGAAAACCCTTAATTTTGATCGCGCATTATTAATTATTAACTATTCATTATTAATTCGACCCACCGCCGTCATATTTACGAGGCAAGCTGCCTTCATGACCACCACCCGCTACCTCATCGCAACGCTACTTCTCCTGCCCGCCATGGCCCTGGCGGATTGCCCCCGCGTGCCCGGTCAGGAAGATGACCGGCGGGCCAATGCCGGCTGCCTGATCGTTCGTGATCAGCAGGTGTTGCTGATCAGCCATCGCTGGGGTGGAAAGCTGGGTGTACCCGGTGGAACCCTGGAGCCAGGGGAGTTGGCCCAGTGCACGGCGTATCGGGAAACCCTTGAAGAGAGCGGTGTGCGGGTTGTAGTGGGCGAGCGTTTGCAGGTGATGAAAAACGGCTTTCACTTGTATCGCTGCCACCTGCAACAACCCGTGGATAGCGGTGGGCCAGTGGATGTGCCTCGCTCGGGACTGGCCGAAGTCTCGGCTATTGATTGGTATCCGTTATCGTCACTCAGCAAGGCGCGTTGGCGTTTCGAATACCAGTTTGAACAATTTTTGCAGGTGGCAGCTGAGGCTATGCAGAGCGAGACAGCAAGAGCTCAGGGCTTCGCCAGTGACGAGCCGCCGGAGAAGTGAGAATTTCCTTGGCTAGCTCACTTTGCCGGGTGGTTCCGGTTTTGTTGAAGGCACTCTTTAGCTGAGTGCGCACGGTATGGACGGATAATTGATAGGTGTCCGCTACCTGTTGTGGTCCCAGTCCACGGCTGATGCCGGCGGCAACACGGGATTCCGCTTCAGAAAGCCCGTACAGCTGCATCAGGCACTCCAGATCCACATAGACTTCCGTGCGAGGGTCCTGAAAATAGAGGATGGCCAGCGGCTGGCGGGTGTCACTGTAGTGCTGCGATAGCGGGTTGCCGCGAAGCGGGCTGACCAGGCAACGGATTCGCTGATCATTGGGCAGTGCCAGGGTGATGAGCCCGCCCGGGCCATTATCGGGTCGGGTGATGTCCCGCAGCAGGCGCATCAGTTCACCTTGCTGGCGTGGATCGAGCAGAGTGAGGCGATTATCGCTGATGTTGGCCATGGGCAGCTCGGCGATCAGGCCGGCGGCTTCGCTGGAAATATGGATAACCGTGCCAGCCTGGGTGAGCAGTGCAAAGGGCTGGGCCTGAATCTCCAGAGTTTGTTCCAGCGCCATGCGGGTGTGATCCAGTGCGTTCACCTGGGTTTGCAGTCGCAGGGCGCGGCGCACGTGCATGACCAGTTCATTGATCTGATCGGTTTCGTCGCGCTGGTAATGGCCCTGGCCGCGAGCCCGCTGGATGAGGAGCTGAACGGTCTGGTGCTCATCCTGCCAGACGGTGCCGCAGACCCCGTGATGGATATCCTGGCGGGATGCCCAGTCGTTAAAGAATTCGGTTTGGTAAAACTGCTTCTGGGGGCAGGAAAAATCCAGATAGGAAGAGTAAAGCTGGCCGGGAGCCTTGCGCTTCAGTTCCGGGCGCCAAGGGCAGGTATTCACAAAATGGGAGACGTAGGCCTGATGATCCGTGTCGTCGATGTTGCGTTTGATACTGGATTTGACGGATTCGGCGGAACGGTCCATCACCAGCATTCTGGCTGAGCGAGACCCGGTCGCCTCAATCAGCTGATCGAGAAACCTGGGCCAGGCATCCGGATTGCACGGCGCATCGTAGAGCGTGTCCAGCAAGGACTCGTGTGCCTTCCCCTGCAATCCATTGAGCGCAGAAGCTGTCATGATGATCTTGTCGTCCCCCTCAGTACCCCCTAAGGTACCTAATTGATATCAAAATTAGAACCTGTACACATTTTGGGTGTGACGGAATAGCGTGAGGAGCGTGAGAATGGGGGAGTCGCAATGGCCGTTAGCGAACGGTCAGACCTTGCCGGTTACCCAGGCTGGCAGTGGCGAGCAGGCGGTGGTGCTGATTCACGGCTGGACCTGTCAGCGTAGTCATTGGCGGGCTTTGCTGGCGAATCCGCCGGAAGGCGTGACGCTGTATGCCGTGGATTTGCCCGGGCATGGTGAGGCGCGGGATGTGAATGTTTCGCCCTGGGCGGTAAGTGCGTTGGCAGAGGCGTTAGTGACGGCCCTGGAAGGGTTGGATGCTCCGGTGCTTGTCGGGCATTCCATGGGCGGAGCCGTGGCACTGGAACTGGCTCGCCGTAAAACCGTGAAGGCGGTGGTGCTGGTGGACACCTTTGTCATTCCCTACGGGGATCTGGATGAGGACAGTGCCAAGGGAATTGAAAGCGCGTTCTATGCGGATTTCCCGGCGGCGATTGCAAATCTGGTGGCCAACAATGCCGGCCCCGATATGCCGGCAGACAAGAAGGCCGCGTTGGCGAAAGACATGGCGTCCGCACCTGCTGAAGCCATGCTGCCACTCTGGTCGGATTTGCTGCGCTGGACTCCTGCTGCTGCCTTTTCGGAACTTCGTTGCCCCATACATGCCATCAATGGCGATCTGGTCGGGGATGCTGCCAAAGCCCGTTGCGCGGGCCATGTTTCCGAGTGGCTGCAACCCGGCACCTGGCATTTCCCGCAAATGGAACAGCCGGAAATCTTTGCAGATGTGTTTGCCAAGGTATTGGAGCAGATCTGATCTCTGCCCTGCCGGTGTTGGCCGGCAGGGCTTTCCTTCCTTTTGTTTGATTTCCTCTCTCTGCGACCGCTGGTCTTGTTTATTCGTCCGTTGAGGTTTTCCTTTCGATCCGGATTGAGCTGGGTGGCTGCCGAAAACGTGTAGAAAAAACGAAAAATAACGATCCCGGTGACGATCCCTTGTTGCCGTTTCCCAAGTTGATTCCTGGATATACCCCATATGGGCGATGCGGGATGAATTGCCGATCCTCTAGGTTAATAACGAATCCAAAAACCGGGGTGATCGGAGATAACACTCATGAAGGGAACGTTCAGAATCGCCAGTCTGGCGGTGGCGGTCGCCATTGCTGGATGTGGGGGCGGTGGCGGTAGTAGTGGCGGGGGAAAAGCCCCGCAGCCTGCTGCCAAAAGCGCAGTCAGTGGGGCAGTGACCAAAGGGCCGGTGGCCGGGGCAGAGCTGTATCTCTACCAGATGGGGGCAGATGGCAAGGCAATGGGTGACGCAGTGGCAGGGCCGATCCAGACCGGTGCCGATGGCTCCTGGTCCGTGCAATTGGCCAATTCCATTCCGCGTCCGCTGTTGATCGAATCCAGCGGCGGAACCTACACCGATGAAGCCACTGGCGAGACGGTGAATGCGGGTAGCCTCAACTCCTTCCTGCCCGAGGGCGCATCAACCGCTGCAGTAACACCGCTAAGTGAGCTGCTGGTGCGCTCCACCCGTGAGCATCTGGCAAACACTCCCGGAGCCTCCATCGAAGAAGGTATCGATGCCGGTGTTGGGGTGCTGGATGACGTACTGGGTGTGACATTTGACCCGTTGACCACTGTGCCCAGCACCACGGGTGATGATTCGGCTGCCAAGCAGTACGCGGCGGTGCTGGGCGGCCTCTCCAAGCAGGCACATACCATTAGTTCCGGTACGGATGCGTTTGATACCGTCATGGCCCTGATTGAAGATGCCAGTGACGGCGTGGTGGATGGCAAGAAGGATGGCGTAGACATCTCCATCGGAGAGGCGGAAGGCCCCTTGCCGGTAACCAGTGGTGATGATCTGGTGGCCGCCATCAACAGCTATGCCTCCAGCAACGATGAGCTCAATGAGTTCACCAGCTTCACGGTAACTGCCAGCACAGACGGCAACGGCAGCGTGTCGCCGTCGTCGGTGTCCTTGCTGGCTGGTGCCCGCGCCAATTTCGATATCACACCGGATACCGGTTACAGCATTGCCGGTACCAGTGGTTGTGACGGTACCCTTGATGGCGCGACCTTCACCACGGATGAGCTGTCAGCGGCTTGCGAGCTGTCGGTATCCTTCGAGATCAACAGCTATGAAGTGACTGTGACTAACGTCCCAGGAGGCCAGGTCCTGCCTGCATCGGCGCAGGTGGACCATGGCAGCACCGCCCAGTTCGAGGTGACACCGGACACGGGTTGGACGCTGCTCTCGGTCGACGGCTGCGACGGCACCCTGGACGGCACCACCTACACCACCGGGCCGATTACCGAAGCCTGCACCCTCTCTCCGAGCTATGCGCAGAACCAGTATGACGTCACCACCAGCGTAGAAGCAGGCGAAGGCAGCATGACGCCGGAGAGCCAGGGGGTGTTGCATGGTGAGACTGGCACGCTGACGGTGACCCCGGTGTTCGGCTTTGAGCTGTCTGCAGTCCCGACCGGGGACGCCTGCGAAGTGGCACCAACGGGCAACCCGGGTGAGTACACTGTGGGTCCGGTCACCTCTGCCTGTAACGTGACAGCCAGCTTCAGCCTGATGAGCTACACCGTCACCCCTTCTGTAAGCGGTAACGGCTCAGTGTCTCCTGCCGGAGCGGTGACAGTGCAGCACAATAGTGCTACCGCGTTCACCTTGTTCCCGAATGCAGGCCACCAGGCCAACGTTAGTGGCTGTGACGGTAGTCGGGTGGATGATGTCTTCACCACCGCAGGCATTACCGGTGACTGCACCGTGTTGGTCGAATTCGAACCAATTCTCTACCAAGTAACCACCGAAGCGGATCACGGCAGCTTTACACCGGCCAATCCTGAAGTGGCATACGGCGAAACCCAGGGATTTACGGTGACGGCGGATGAAGGCTATGAGGTGTCCGAGATCTCTGGGTGTGGCGGTACACAGGATGGCAACACCTTCACCACCGGCATCATCACTGCGGAATGTGATGTCACTGCTACCTTTGCGATCGAGACCTACACCCTTACCGCCAGCGTCGACGGTGGCAACGGCATGATCGGTCCGAACCTGGTTGAGAATGTGGAGCATGGCAGCACCGAAACCTTCACCGTGACCGCGGACGAAGGCTATGTAATCAACACTGCTTCCGGTTGTGGTGGCTCGATGACGGATGCAACCACCTACACCACTGATGCAATCACCGAAGACTGCGCAATTAGCGTGAGTTTCGAGGAAGAAGGCACCGGTACGACCGCTGCCGTCTGGAATGATTTCAACTGGGATGAAGCCAACTGGCAGTGAGGCCGTTGGTAAAAGCACAAAACCTAATGAGGGTAAGAGACATGAAAAAAGTAATTCTGACCGGCCTCACCGCAGTGGCATTGAGCGCGAATGCGATGGCTTCTAACGTCGAGGAAGGTGAGGTAACGCAGTTCAATCCTAACACGCAGGCGGTAGCCAGCGAGGTCAATAATAACTTTGCGGCATTGATCGCTGCGATCAATGATAACAACGATCGTATAAGTGCATTGGAAGAGGCAGCAGGAGAAGTCGCTGAGCTGGCGGATATCGTGAGTGGTTCCACCTACAAGCTTTATTTTTCTGGTGGAATTATTGAACTCGACGAAGGCGGCGGTGCTAATCTGGAGCGTAATGGTGGCATTATTACTATGACGTTCAACAGCAATGAGACTTTGAACGACACACGTATCGAGCATGGGCGTTTTATCAGTCTGGATGAAATCTGTGATCCGGATGGTAGTAACTGTTCTCACTACGTGGATACCTGGAGTGATGACGAAACTGGCGACGGCTCTTGGTCCATTAGTGGTCAGACGCTCACCGTCACCTTTGGAGATGGAGAGTCTGAATCCTTCACCGTCTCTTTGGATGGCAATGTCATTGCGTCAGGTGGTGGTAGCCTTGACGTAGGTGGTGGCACAAATGGAGTTGATAGTTTCGTGGCGGTGGGGATAAGACTGGCTGACTAAACTGCGATTCTCATAACGAGAATGAGAACGAAAAACGCCCTGACTTGTCAGGGCGTTTTTCGTTGCAGGTATGCTGAGCCTAATACCGTGTCTCCGCCATCCCGGAAAATTGCTTGGCCAGATAGGTGGCGTAGTTGTCGGTCATGCCGGCGAGAAAATCCAGCGCCCGCATGATGCACTGATAAATTCTTTCCTGTTCCGGTAATTGCTCCAGGTTTTCCGGAAAACTGTGGCGGCCAATCAGATCAATGATGCGTTCGTGGCGGTAATTGTTGTATGTGCTTTTTGTGCTGTTGCAGGCATGGGATACGGCGGCTTCTATCAAACCATCCAGTAATGCGCCCATCACTTCAAAGGCACCAATTTCCAGTTCGATTTTCCGCGGATGTTCGAAGACTTTCGAGCGGGAAAGTTGTTTGGCATTTTCCACCACATCCCGCACCGCCGGTTCGCAGTGGCTGATCAGGTCGCCTTCCATGCGTCCCTGCAGTAACCGTTCGTGATTGGCGACAAACGCCTCTACCCCTGCCTCGATAAACCGTTCGATAATCTTGCCGCGCAGCAAGGCGGCTTTGCGGCCATCGCGCATATCCGAATGGATCAATTCGCGTACTTCCTCGCTATCCAGCAGGGCCGGCTGCAGTAATGCATACACCTCATCCCAGTGCAGCAGATCCATTTCCAGGCCATCTTCCAGATCAATGATGGCGTAGCAGAAGTCATCGGCCGCCTCCATCAGGTACGCCAGTGGGTGGCGGCAAAAACGTCCGGGGCTGTGTTGCAGCAGGCCGGTGGCGTGGGCGACTTCCTGAAAAGCGGCAGCTTCCGAGACAAAGGCACTGTACTTGCCCGGTTTGCTGCTGGCGTTGCCCGCATCGGCGGACAGCCAGGGGTATTTCAGGAAGGTGGCCAGGGTGGCGTAGGTCAGGCGCATACCGCCGTCGTACTGGTGATACTCGCTTTTGGTAATGATGCGAAATCCCTGGGCGTTGCCTTCGAAAAAGGTCAGGTCGGTTTGCTGGTGGGCGGGAAGCATGTCGAGAAAATGTTGCCCCCGTTCCTGAAACCAGGCGCGAATGGCGCGCTCACCGGTGTGGCCAAAGGGCGGGTTGCCGATGTCGTGGGCCAGGCAGGCGGACTGAACAATGTCGCCGAAATCGGTGGCGCTGACGGTGTCGGGGAGCAGCTGGCGCTGTTGCAGGCGTTCTCCCACGCGAATACCGAGAGTGCGCCCCACGCAGGACACTTCCAGCGAGTGGGTCAGGCGATTGTGCACGTGGTCATTGGTGGCCAGCGGGTGGACCTGGGTCTTGCGGGCAAGCCGCCGGAAGGCGCCGGAAAAAATAATTTTGTCGTGGTCGCGCAGAAACGCGGTACGGCCACTTTCATCCTTGGCGCTGCGTCCGCCCAGGCGGGCCTTGTTCAGTAACTGATGCCAATCCATGGGGTTCCCCGCTACATGCTTGCAGGCCACATGCTACACGCAGGCTATCCTTGCATGCGACGACTTTGTGCCACACCCTCTGTGCATATTGTATCTCTCGTTGCGAATTTTCGGAGGCATTTATGAATCTGGATAAACCGCTGCTGATGTTGGTGACCAGCGCATCGCAAATGGGCCAGGGTCAACAGACCGGCCTGTGGCTGGAGGAATTTGCGGTGCCGTTTCTGCTGTTCCGGGAAAATAATATTCCGGTGGTGGTCGCGAGCCCGAAAGGGGGCAAGATCCCGGTGGACCCCAATTCGGTGCCGGATGACAGTGAGAAAGAGGCCTGGGCTGACGCCATTACGGCCTTGCAGGATACCCGTGAACTGGAGGCCGTCTGGGAAGATGGCTACTGCGGAGTCTTTGTACCCGGCGGCCATGGTGCCATGTTCGATATGCCAGACAACCCGCTGGTGGCGGCGGTCATGGAGCGTACCTGGGCACAGGGCGGCCTGTTAGGCGCGGTATGCCATGGCCCTGCAGCACTGGTGGGCCTGCGCAACGAAGAGCGCGTGCCACTGGTGCAGAACAAGACGCTCGCCTGCTTTACCAATAGCGAAGAGCGGGAAGTGGGGCTGGATGAGATCATGCCGTTTCTGTTGGCCACCCGGCTTGAGGAGCTGGGTGCCCGTCTGGATCTGGCGGAGGATTTCACCCCCCATGCGGTCACTGACGGCAAGCTGGTCACCGGGCAGAACCCACAATCCAGCCGTGTGGTGGCCGAGGCGGTGATTGCACAGCTCTATAGCGAGTAGCGCCTGGCGGTAGGCACGCTATCCTCGCAGTGGGTCAGGGCTTGCCGTATTGTTAGGCCTTGGTGGTGGGTTGTGGTTGCCACTCCCTGCGGGCGCCTTATTATTCATGTTTGGATTTTATCGTCAGGAGAGATCATGGGGATTTATGATTACAGCGCCACCACCTTGAGTGGTGAAGAAAAATCCTTGTCCGAGTTTCAGGGCAAGGTGTTGCTGATCGTCAATACGGCCAGCAAATGCGGGTTCACTCCCCAGTTTGAAGGGCTCGAAGGGCTGTATGACGATCTCAAGGACAGGGGGCTGGAGATTCTCGGTTTTCCGTGCAATCAGTTTGGCAAACAGGAGCCCGGTGGGGCTGAAGAAATTGGTGCTTTTTGCCAGAAGAACTATGGTGTCAGCTTTACCATGTTCGACAAGATTGATGTGAACGGTGACAACGCGCATCCGCTCTATCTCTTCCTCAAGAAGGAAGCGCCGGGCGTGCTGGGCAGCAAGGGTATCAAGTGGAATTTCACCAAGTTCCTGGTCAACAAGGACGGCAAGGTGGTGAAGCGCTATGCGCCCACCGACAAACCTGAGTCGATCAGGAAAGACGTCGAATCTCTGCTGTAGGGCGCGGTCTGGCCCTGACTGTTAACGGCTCCCTTCCCGCGTGGAATCGGGGGCCGTTTTCTTTTTCTTGTCCTGGTCGTAATGCCACTTGATGGCGAAGAACATGCCCGTGCCAAACACGGCCAGCTTGAAGACAAGAAAAATGATAGGAACCCAATGAAACATGTCGGGTATCTCCAGCCCTTTGACCTGACAAGGAGAGGCATGGCGCAAAATGCCACGGGTTCTCTCCATTCATGCCGATAGATTCTAGGCCAGGCCAACAAGCCTTCGATATTGGACATAGTGTCTCGGGACGTTATGTCGTGGACGGATCAATCCGGTTTCTTGCGTTCCAACATTTCAAAGATCACCATTCCGCTGAGCATGGCAGCTACGAACACCACGGCCTTGAGACTGCCCGTGCCGAGGGCCACCAGCGCCGGGCCCGGGCAGAAGCCGGCCAGCCCCCAGCCCACACCGAAGCCCAGCGCCCCGAGTACCAGACGCTTGTCCAGCTTGCGGTTGGTGGGCACCTGAAAGCTGTCACCAAACAGGGGAGCGGATCGCTGCCGGGTCAGGTAGAAACCGATGGCCGATACCGCAATAGCGCCACCCATCACCAGGGCCAGGGACGGGTCCCAGTTACCGGTGATATCCAGAAAGGCCAGCACCTTGGCCGGGTTGGCCATGCCGGCGAGCAACAGGCCGAGGCCAAAAATCAGGCCGGCCGCAAAAGCGGTGATATGACTGCGATGCATTATCCCCCTCCCAGCAGATGGCGAACCACAAAGACGGTGATGAAGCCGCTGGCCATGAAGGCGACAGTGGCTGCCAGGGAACGGGGGGACAGGCGCGATATGCCGCACACGCCGTGGCCACTGGTACACCCGGCGCCGTAGCGAGTGCTTATGCCCACCACCAGGCCGGCCACGATCAGAAGCGGGAGGTCGGCATCGATTACCATTGCGGGCAAGTTCCCGGCCAGTGCCCAGACGGTGGGGGCGATGAGCATGCCGAGGATAAAGGCAATTCGCCAGCCCCGGTCCTGCGTTGCCGGGCGCAACAGGCCGCCAACAATGCCGCTGATACCGGCGATGCGACCGTTAGTGTGCAATAGCAACAGGGCGGCCAGGCCGATCAAGGCGCCGCCGGCCAGGGAGGACCAGGGGGTGAAGGCGTTCCAGTCGATGCTCATGGGGTGTCGCCGCAGAAGCGCTGATACAACACTTCCAGTACGGCCAGGGCGTCCGGGTTGGCCACCTGGTAGAACACCTGCTTGCCTTCCCGGCGACTACTGACCAGCCCTTCGCGACGCAAAATGCCCAGTTGCTGGGAAAGAGAGGGTTGGTAAACACCCACCAGGGGCTCCAGTTCACTGACACTGCGTTCGCCTTCAGCAAGGCGGCATAGCAGCATCAGCCGGTCCGGATGGGACAGGGCCTTGAGTAGTTGGCTGGCTTGGAGGGCATTGTCACGCAGGGTATCGGGGTTAATCGCAATCATAAAACGGGTCCAACAATATATAATTAAGTAAAAAATATATTGATGAGACGTAGACCTCAAGTCTTTTTTGAATTTTGTTCATGAAATGCAGGCTGAGTCAGCTGATGGGCGCGGTGAAAGGCAGCACCCCGTAATAGACCGCGAAGAAATGGCAGATACTGCCGCCCATGACGAACAGGTGCCAGATGGCGTGGTTGAAGGGAATAAAACGGTCCGCCAGGTAGAAGATCACGCCCACGGTATAGGTGATGCCGCCGGCCAGGATCAGCCAGAAGCCGGTGTCATTGAGTTTGCTGGTCAGGTCGTTGGAGGCCACCAGAATCAGCCAGCCCATGGCCAGGTAAATACCCACGCGCATCAGCTTGAAGCGGTGCCCGTACAGGGCCTTCAGGGCGATGCCAGTGAGCGCCAGCGCCCAGATCACGGCAAACAGAATCCAGCCGGTTTGGCCGCGCAGATTGACCAGCAGGAAGGGAGTGTAAGTGCCCGCAATCAGGCCATAGATCGCACAGTGGTCCAGCATCTTGAAGGCGGCGCGCCACTTCGGGTTGCGCAGGCTGTGATAGAGCGCGCTGGCGCTGTAGAGCAGGATCAGGCTGGCGCCGAAAATACTGAAGCTGACAATTTTCCAGGGGTCGCCCAGCAGGCTGGCCGACACCACCAGGATTACCGTGCCGGCGATGCTCATGGCCGCGCCAATGCCATGAGTCAGGCCATTCAACCACTCTTCCAGAATCGAATAAGGAGGTTCCGGATTGGGGGCTACAGCCATTGGCGGTCTACTTTCGGTTAACGGATGAGGTTGCATCATGCCGAGACGTCGACCCGGGTGTAAAGCGCCAAATCGGACAGATCGGCAGATTGATTTTCCCTATGTGCGCGATAACGCAAATGCCTTGCCAGTCCAGGAACGTCTGTGGCGGTACCGCGTCTGATTATGTAGAAACAAGCGTTGTAGCAACAAGAAGAGAGGGCCGAAAGGGCGTCGCCATTGAAATGCGCTTGGCGAACCCAATGGTGTTAGGGAGTACGTTTCCCGGCAATCAACGGGAGCGCCCTTGGCTCTGCTGGCAAGGACAATACTGGAAAAGGAGGCACTCCATGATTGAACACAACAAGCAGGTCGCTGAAGAACTGAGCAAGCTATTGGCCGAGAGTTACACCCTCTATCTCAAGACGCACAAGTATCACTGGAATGTGACCGGCCCCATGTTCCACAGTCTGCATCTGCTGTTCGAGCAGCAATACATCGAGCTGGCGGAGGCGGTGGACACCATTGCCGAGCGTATCCGCGCGCTGGGCTGGAAGGCGCCGGGCAGCTATGCCGAGTTTGCCAAGCTCTCCACGGTGCAGGACGCCACCGGCGACCCGGATGCGTCCGGCATGATCAAGGAGCTGGCAGAAGACCACCGTCGGGTGGCGGAGCGTGCCAACCGGGTATTGAAGCTGGCGGGCGAGCATGAAGATGAAGGCTCTGGTGCGGTGGCCAGTGATCGTATTGAAATTCACGAAAAGTCTGCCTGGATGTTGTCTGCCCATCTGGGCTGATCGCGCCTCGGTGCACGCATTTTCTTAACCCATGACCCGGGCCGACATTCGTCGGCCCTTTTTTGTGCTGGATCTTTTCCTGGCAAGGGCGGCTCCCTGAGCCCTCGTCTGATAAGGTCAAAATTCTGCAGTGGGTGAAAAAGCTGCACCTGATACGGCCGTACCTGTGCGACAATTGGTACTAACAAGTACCGTTTAGATCGGGGAGAGCACGATGCAACGTTTTTGGATGGCCCTTGGCCTGACGCTGGCCCTGTGGGGCTGTGGTGAGGAACCGCAGGCGGAGGCCCCGATGCCGCAACCGGTGAAGTTGCAAACCGTGAATGGTGGCGACGGCACGTTGCGCCACTACCCGGGCAAGGTGGTCGCCACGGAAGGGTCCGAGCTGGCTTTTCGGGTGTCCGGCCAGATGGAGCGTTTCCCGGTGCGGGCCGGGGAACAGGTGAAGAAAGGGCAGTTGCTGGCGGCGCTGGACCCAGCGGATTTCAACAATCAGCTGGCCGACCGCCAAGCCCAGTATGATCTGGCCGAGAGCCAGTATCAGCGCGGCATCAGCCTGCGTGACCGTGGTGTTATCTCCGAAGCCCAGTTTGATGAAATCCAGGCCAAGCGTCGCCAGGCCCAGGCCGCCCTGAGCCTGGCCCGCGACAACGTGAACTACACGCGCCTGAAAGCCCCTTACGGTGGCACCGTGGCCCGTACCGAAGTGGAGAACTACCAGTTCGTGCAGGCCAAGCAGCCGATTCTCTACCTGCAGGGCGACAAGAACATTGATATCGAGTTTGCCGTGTCCGAGCGCTTCTTTACCAACCTGCGCAAGGACGGTGAAGACTACCAGCCGGATGTGCGCTTTGAAGGGGCCCCGAATACCACCTTTAAAGCCAGCTACAAGGAGCACGAGGCCAGTGCCGGGGATCGCACCCAGACCTACATCATTACCCTGACCATGCCCAACCCTGAAGGCATCATGGTGCTGCCGGGCATGAGTGTGGATGTGGTGATTGATCTCAGCCAGATCATGCGGGCCACGGACGCCTTGCCGGAAGTGCTGGCCGCGGCGGTGTTCAACCCGGATGGCAAGGATGGTGCCCATGTGTGGAAGTATCAGGACGATGGCACCGTGAGCGCCGTGCCGGTGACGCTCGGTGAAGTGGTCGGTGGCGGCGTCCAGGTCACGGCCGGGCTGGAGCCGGGTGACCGGATTGTGGTGGCCGGCGTTCACCGCCTGAAAGAAGGGCAAGCCGTTCGCGAGCTGGTGAAAGAGCGGGGCCTGTAAATGAATATTGCCGAGTACAGTATTCGCCACAAGGTGGTGAGCTGGTTATTCACGCTGATTCTGCTGGTCGGCGGGGTGGTGAGTTTTACTCGCCTGGGGCAACTGGAAGACCCGGAATTCACCCTCAAGATCGCCATGGTGATCACTAACTACGCGGGCGCGTCACCCCGGCAGGTGGAAGAGGAAGTGACGCTGCCGGTGGAAAAAGCCATTCAGAGCCTGCCCTATGTAAAGAACGTCACCTCCATTTCCAGCAATGGCCTGTCTCAGGTGCAGGTGGAAATGAAACCGGAATACCGGGCCAGCCAGCTCAAGCAAATCTGGGATGAGCTGCGCCACAAGATGACCGACCTGCAGGGCCAGCTTCCCCCCGGTGCCGGGACCATTCAGGTGATTGATGATTTCGGTGATGTGTACGGCATTCTGCTGGCGGTGACCGGCGAAGGCTATTCATACCAGGACATGAAGGACTATGCCGACTACCTGACCCGCGAACTGGTGCTGGTTGAGGGCGTCGGCAAGGTCACCATTGGCGGCCAGCGCCAGGAGCAGGTGCTGGTAGAAATCTCCCGTACCCGGCTGGCGTCGCTGGGCATCAGCCCGGACCGGATCTTTGGCTTGCTGCAGACCCAGAACACGGTGAATCCGGCGGGCAAGGTACGGGTGGGTGATGAATACATCCGTATTTATCCCACCGGCGAATTCCCTTCTGTGCAGAGCATGGGGGATTTGCTGATTTCTGAGCCCGGTGCCAGCGAGCTGGTCTACCTGCGCGACGTGGCCACCATCGAACGTGGCTATGCGGAAGTGCCCAACCATCTGTACCGCTTTAATGCCGGTCCGGCGCTGACCATGGGCATTTCTTTTGCCTCCGGCGTGAACGTGGTGGACGTGGGGGGCCGGGTGGATCAGCGCCTGGCGGAGCTGGAATACCAGCGCCCGGTCGGCATGCAGCTGGCGACGGTCTACAACCAGCCCAAAGAAGTGGATAACTCGGTGAGCGCCTTCATGCTCAACCTGGGTGAAGCGGTGGCCATTGTGATTGCGGTGCTGCTGGTGTTCATGGGGGTGCGTTCCGGCATCCTGATGGGCGGGGTGTTGCTGCTTACCATTCTGGGCACTTTCATCGTCATGAAAATGATGGCCATTGATTTGCAGCGGATTTCCCTGGGGGCGTTGATCATTGCCCTGGGCATGCTGGTAGACAATGCCATCGTGGTGACGGAGGGCATCCTGGTGGGCATGAAGCGTGGCCTGTCCAAACTGGAGGCTGCGAAAGAGATTGTCCGCCAGACCGTCTGGCCGCTGTTGGGTGCCACGGTCATTGCCATCATGGCGTTTGCGCCGATTGGCCTGTCGGACGACGCCACCGGTGAATACACCAATACCCTGTTCTGGGTGCTGTTGATTTCATTGATGCTCAGTTGGGTGACGGCGATTACGTTGGTGCCGTTTTTTGCCAATGTGTTCTTCAGCGAGAAGGATGTGGGTGGCCAGGACGGGGAGGGTGAAGACCCTTACGCCGGCAGGGTCTTTGTGCTTTATCGCCGCCTGCTGGACCGTGCCATCCATCATCGGGTGATCACCCTGAGCGCCATGGGTGCGCTGTTGGTGATTGCGGTGGTCGGTTTTGGTTTCGTTAAACAGGCGTTTTTCCCGCCCTCCAATACGCCCATGTTTCTGGTGGACTACTGGTTGCCCCAGGGCAGCGATATTCGCGCCACCCAGGATGCTGCCGCCCGGCTGGAGCAGGCGTTGCTGGAGATGGACGGCGTGGAGCAGGTGACCACCACCGTCGGCCAGGGCGCGCAGCGTTTCATGCTGCCCTATGCACCGGAAAAGAGTTACCCCAGCTACGCGCAACTGATCGTGCAGGTCGCCGACCGGGAGCAGATCAATCCGACCCTGGCGGCGACCCGCGAGCTGATTCGAAACGAGCATCTGCAGGCGTTTGCGAAGGTGAAGCGCCTGATGATCGGGCCGAGCCCGGCGGCTTCCATCGAAGCCCGTTTCAGCGGGCCGGACCCGAAAGAGTTGCGGGCGCTGGGCCTGAAAGCCCAGGCCATCATGCACGACGATGGCGGACTGGAAAGCATCCGCCATGACTGGCGGCAGCAGGAAAAAGTGATCCGGCCCCAGTTTCAGGAAGCCCAGGCCCGGCGGGCCGGCATTACCCGTGAGGACCTGGATAACACCCTGGCGCTGAACTTCAGTGGCCGTGATGTGGGCCTGTACCGGGATGGCAGCAAGCTGTTGCCGATCGTGGCGCGGCCACCGGACAACGAGCGCCTCAGTGCGGACAACCTGAACGATGTACAGGTCTGGTCGCCGGCTTACGCCACGTATATTCCCATCACGCAGGTGGTGTCGGACTTCAGGACCGAATGGGAAAATGCCCTGATCATGCGCCGCGACCGTAAACGAACCCTTACCGTGCAGGCGGAACCGGATGTGCTCGGGGATGAAACGGCGGATCAGGTGCTGCGGCGGATTCGCCCGGCCATCGAAGCGCTGGAGCTGCCGGTGGGCTACTCCCTGCAGTGGGGCGGTGAATACGAAGCCTCCAAGGATGCCCAGGCAGCGGTGTTCGGCAGCCTGCCCATGGGATACCTGTTCATGTTCATCATCACCATTCTGTTGTTTGACGCGGTGCGCTCACCGTTGGTGATTTGGGCCACGGTGCCGCTGGCCATTATCGGTGTGACCTTCGGGCTGCTGCTGCTCAACTCGCCATTCGGCTTCATGGCATTACTGGGCTTTCTGAGTCTGTCCGGCATGCTGGTGAAAAACGGCATCGTGCTGGTGGAGCAGATCAAGCTGGACCGGGAAACCATGGCGCCGTTCGATGCGGTAGTGTCGGCCTCCATCTCCCGGGTGCGCCCGGTATGTATGGCGGCGGTCACCACCATTCTTGGCATGATTCCGCTGCTGTTCGATGCCTTCTTCGAATCCATGGCGGTGGTGATCATGTTTGGGCTGGGTTTTGCCACCGTGCTCACCCTGGTGGTGGTGCCGGTGCTGTACACCCTGGCCTATGGCATCAAGCCGGGTGCCGATCAGCATGTGTGAATAACGTGCCACGCCCCACGCAACACGTCCCCGCGCGGTGTGCTGCATGGGGCGTGCTGCGTGTTGCGTCTGAGTAGGTGCCAGCCACCTCCCTCTCTGCCACAATGTGCCCGCCTGACATTATTGACCATCCCAAATTGATGATCCCAAGGAGTGCCGATGTTGCTGGCCATTGCCGCCGTGATTGGCGGGCTGATACTGCTGGTATGGAGTGCGGACAAGTTTGTCGAAGGGGCGGCCGGTACGGCGGCCCATGCCGGCATGCCGCCGCTGTTGATCGGTATGCTGATTGTGGGCTTTGGCACCTCAGCCCCGGAGATGGTGGTGTCGGCGTTAGCGGCCCTGGAAGGCAACCCGTCGCTGGCGTTGGGTAATGCCTACGGCTCCAATATTTCCAACATTGCCCTGATCCTTGGGGTGGTGGCGGTGATGAGCCCGATTCTGGTGAATTCCGCCATCCTCAAGAAAGAACTGCCGATTCTCACTCTGATTACCTTGCTGGCGGGCTACCAGCTGATTGACGGGCACATTTCCCGCATGGATGCCTGGATCCTGATCGGCGTGCTGGGGGTGCTGATGGGCTGGTCCATTTATGCGGCCATGACCGGCAAGGGGGATGTGCTGGCAGGGGAAGTGGAAACCGACCTGGCAGAGCACCCGCTGCCGCTGAAACAATCCCTGTTCTGGCTGGTGGTGGGCCTGATCCTGCTGGTGGTCAGCTCCCGGGCGCTGGTGTGGGGGGCGGTGCTGATTGCGCAATCCCTGGGGGTCAGCGACCTGATCATCGGCTTGACTATTGTGGCCATCGGCACCTCCCTGCCGGAGCTGGCTTCCAGCATTGCGGCGGTGCGCAAGGGCGAGCACGATATTGCCTTTGGTAACGTGCTAGGCTCGAATTTGTTCAATACCCTGGCGGTGGTCGGTATCGCCGGTGCCATCAAGCCCATGTCGGTGGATCCTGCGGTATTGCAGCGGGACTGGTCCCTGATGATGGGGCTGACGCTGGTGCTGTTCGTTATGGGCTTCGGCGTGTTGGGCCGCAAGGGGCAGATTACCCGGACTAACGGTATCGCCTTGCTGGTGGTCTATGTGGCGTACATGGGGTATCTGGGCTCCACCATGCTGACGGGCGGTTGATCCCCCGTTAGCGCATATGGCGGGTCATTGATTCTATTGGCATGACACCTAATCACGTGACACAGGGAA
Source organism: Alcanivorax sp. (assembly GCF_002733835.1). Lineage (GTDB taxonomy): Bacteria > Pseudomonadota > Gammaproteobacteria > Pseudomonadales > Alcanivoracaceae > Alcanivorax. The sequence continues at coordinate 32,617 of NZ_NVWY01000014.1, read as the reverse complement.
GCGGCAGGGTATGCGGGACACGGGAATATCGGAAAAACTGGAACAGCGCGCGTTCCTGTGGGCGCTGGTGGCGGTCAGTGCCGTTTTTGCCCTGCTGATTCAGCCTTTTTTCGCGCCCATTTTCTGGGCCTGTGCCATCAGTGTGGTTTTCTATCCCTTCCATAAACGGCTGCTGGCCCGCTGGCCGCAACGGCGCAACCTGGTGGCGTTGTTCACCTTGCTGCTGTGCGTGGTGTTAGTCGTGATCCCGGTGCTGGCCGTGGCCACGTCGTTCGTATCCGAAGGCGTCGGCCTGTTCCAGAAGGTGCAAAGTGGTGAGATCGATCTGGCCAGCTATGTGGACAAGATCAAGCATGCCTTCCCGGGCCTGCAGTCGCTGGCCGAGCGCTTTGATATAGACCTGGAGAAAATCAAGGAACAGGCGGTCAAGGCGTTCACCGGGGCGGGCCAGTTCCTCGCCAAGCGGGCGCTGGCTGTGGGGCAGAATACGTTCCAGTTTTTCCTCAATCTGGGCCTGATGTTGTACCTGGCGTTTTTCCTGATTCGCGATGGCGATTCCATGGTGGCCATGCTGATCCGCGCCCTGCCCCTGGGCGATGAGCGGGAAAAACTGCTGTTTGCCAAGTTCGCCGAAGTCACCCGTGCCACCATCAAGGGTAACCTGCTGGTGGCGATTACCCAGGGCGCGCTGGGTGGTCTGATCTTCTGGTGGCTGGGCATTCCCGGTGCCTTGCTGTGGGGCGTGGTGATGGCCGTGCTGTCGTTGATCCCGGCGGTGGGTGCGGGGTTGATCTGGTTTCCGGTGGCGCTGTACCTCTACGCCGTGGGGGACATGAAGGAGGCGACGATCCTGATTCTGTTCGGGGTCTTTGTCATCGGTCTGGTGGATAACATCCTGCGCCCGATTCTGGTGGGCCGCGACACCAAGCTGCCGGACTATGTGGTGCTGTTTTCCACCCTGGGCGGGCTGGCCATGTTTGGCATCACCGGGTTTGCGGTGGGGCCACTGTTGGCTGCCCTTTTCGTGGCATTCTGGGGTATCTTTATCCGTGAATTTAACGAGGACGGTGTCGCTGCGTTGCCGGTGGAAAGCGAGCCGGATGAGACACCTTCCGGGAGTGCGTAACGATGATTTTTCTGCGATTGGTGCTGGCGGCTTCTGTGGCCGGGTTGTCCGCGTTTGGTTGTGACGAAGACGATGACGTCTTCTCCAACGACAGCGCCCAACTGTACTTCCATAACCAGCTCACCCAGGTGGGTGGCGGCAGTGAAGACGATATCACCGTGGATCTGTTCGTGGATGACCAGAACACGGCAGAAGAAAGTAATGTGGCCTATACGACGCGGGGCAGCGTGAGCGCCAACAGTTTCAAGCTGGACGACGACAGCCAGTCGGTGGCGTTCGATGCCCGCGGCAGCAGCTCCGGCAGCTCCCTGGTTAACGGCCCGATCAACCGGACGCTGACCGGGGGCAACCGCTACACGGTGGTGCTCATGGGCGACACCACCCTGGATAACCGCCAGCTGAAAACCTTCAGCCACCAGAAAATGGATGTGGGCAGCGGGCAGATCCGGGTGCGTTTTATCAACACGCTGTCACGCCTGTCCGGGGATGAGCTGAGCGTCACCGCCAGCGGTAGTACCCCCGGTGGCCAGGCACTGGTCAGCGGGCTGGAATATGCCGACGGCAGCAGCTACGTGTCTCTGAGTGCCGGCAGCAACCTGGCGGTGACCGTCAACAACGAAACCCAGGGCGTGATTATTGATGACGTGAGCTGCAGCGTCAGCAGCGGTCGCAGCTACGATGCCATCATCGCGTACACAGAATTCGACAGTGACGACGACCAGATTTCCCTGTACTGCCAGCCGTTCAGCAACTGAACGGCTGGAACTTCTCGCTACGAAAAACCTCTGAACTGCCAACCAATACCAAAAAGTGGGGCTCCTTCGTGATTAGGATGCCCTTTTTGCGTTTGCCTCGGGAGAAGTTATGCGAATGATCGGAATGCTGGCGGTGGCCAGCGCAGTCGTCTTGTCCGGCTGTGGCGGTGACGATGATGACGTGGAAGATTTGCTGCGTCCGCCGGCAGCAATTTATTTTCACAATCAGATTACCGATACAGGCGCCGCAGACGCGGCTTCCACTACGGTTGATCTGGTGGCTCGTAACAGCCTGTCTTCACCGTTGTTTGAACAGCGTCCTTATTCGAGGGATGAGCAGGACGGCATGTCCTTCAAGTTGAATGCGGATACGGAATCGGTGTTGTTTGATATCAACAACAGCACAACCACGTTGCTGGATGATGCCTCCCTAAGTCTTTCCGCCGGTGATAAATATACCCTTGTGGCCATGGGCCAGGTGGCCGGTGGAGTTGGTACAGCTCAGCAGCCGATGTTGAAGTTGTATAAACAGAGCCGCCCTTCGGTGGCATCCGGCACGGTAAAGGTTCGGGTGATTAATGCGTTGTCCGAGCGGGAAGACCAGCCGATCACGGTAAGCACTAATGAGGCCACCCCGGTTAATCTCGCTGCGGGGCTGGCGTATGGAGACGTTGGCACGTTCACCGAAGTCACTCCCGCCGTTGCCGGTAAATTGATGGTGACAATTGATCAGACCTCAAACCCCACAGGTAACGTGGAGTGCGACACCATCACGGTGGGCAAGAGCTACGATGTGATCGTGGCTATGGCAGGTTTTGGTGATGGCGTAGCTATGGATATTTTCTGCCAGCAGGTGCACGGCTCCTGAGCAGCGATTTATCTGCCTCGTGTAGGTCGGCTTAGGGCGTAGCCGTAAGCCGACAACCCACCTTGCTATTTGCCTCATCACTGAATGTCGGATTACGCCTTTCAGGCTCTCTGTGCCCTTGGGTAAATCTGACCTACGGGGAGGGCGATCTACCCCGCGTTTATTTCAGTCGCACCGACGGATCCAGTGTAGGTGCCGTCAAGGGGGCTCCCTGGTAGGCGGAGACCTCGGCAAAGCGATCGTTGGGCCATTGTTGCCAGTCGCTCACCGCCTGATTCAGCCGCTCCTGATCCCGGCCGACAAAATTCCACCACAGCAGTACCGGCTGCCCCAGCGGCTCGCCGCCCAGCAGCATGATGCGGCTGTCGGTGGAGAGTGTGAGAGCCAGGGTGTCGCGGCCCTGCCCCAGATAGTAGAGCTCGCCGGTCTTCAGGGTTTCCCCTTCCAGTTCAGCATGGCCATCATTGATACACAGCCCCAGCTCGAAATCGGCAGGGACGGGCAAGGTCAGCTGACAGGCTTGTGTGGCCACAATATCGGCGCCCACCAGCGGCGAGAACACCGCCGCTGGAGAACGTCGCCCGGCCAGCTCCCCCACCACCAGAGTGATCTCGGCGCCATCCTGTTGCCATCGGGGCAAGTCAGTGTGGTGGGCAAAGGCTGGCGGGGTATCTTCATGCTCGGCGGGCAGGGCGATCCAGAATTGCAGGCCGTGCATGGGGCCGCTGAATCCTGGCGGGCTTTCCTCGGAATGGCAGATGCCATGGCCGGCGGTCATCAGATTCAGCTGGCCGGGGGCGATAACCTGTTCATAACCCAGGCTGTCCTTGTGCAGCAAGGCGCCCTCAAATAACCAGGTCACGGTCTGTAACCCGATGTGCGGATGGGTGCCCACATCGACCGCGTTGTCGGCGCTCAGGTCGGTGGGGCCGATGTGGTCGAGAAAACACCAGGGACCAATGAGCCGTTGCGAGCGGCTGGGCAAATGCCGAATGATTGGCAGGCCGCTGCCGAGGATACTTTTGCGCGAATCGACAGACTTCAGGGTAGGCTGGCTGGCAAGGTTGGGGCATTCCACCGTTTCGCCGCTGGCGTGGGTATTGCTCATGGCTGTCTCCGTGGCATAGTTCAGGTGCGGGGTGTCACTGCGCTTCGAGTATGGAACGCGGTGACAACAATGGAAAGCAAGGGAAAGGACACGCCTTATGGCCACGGTCAGCCTTCACAGCCACCTTCACTATGCCCAGCAGATCAGCGCTCGCCAACATCAGCTCTGTGCCGATGAAGGCGCGGCAATGGGGGGCGAAGATAGCGGCCCCAACCCGTATGAACTATTGCTGTCCGGGCTCGGTGCCTGCACCTCGATTACCCTGCGTATGTATGCCGAGCGCAAGGGATGGGAGCTGGGTGATATCGATGTGCGTCTGGATTTTTACCGGGATGAGGCGGGCGGCGAGCACATCGATCGTACCCTGGCCTGCAGCGCGCCCCTCAGCGATGAGCAGCGGCAGCGCCTGCTGGAAATCGCCGCCAAAACGCCGGTGACCAAAACGGTTCGGCAGGGCGTTGCCATTACCAGCATGTGGAAATAAGCGGCGATTTGTCCCGGCTTTTGGCATACTCGCGCCTCCATTGAATCAGCGGAGTCCCTTGTATGTTCAAGGTCAACGAATACTTCGATGCCAAGGTGGCATCCATTGCCTTTCAAACCGAATCCAAGCCAGCCACCGTCGGCGTGATGGCGCCGGGGGATTATGAATTCGGCACCAGTGAGCACGAAACCATGACGGTAACCAGTGGTGCCCTGACGGTGAAGTTGCCGGGCAGTGCCGATTGGCAGACGTTTGCTGCCGGTGAGACTTTCGAGATTGAGGCTAACCAGAAATTTCAGGTAAAAGTGGCCATCGATACGGCCTATCTTTGCCTGTACGGCGAATAATCTGCCCGGCCAAAAGAATAAGAGCACCTGCGAAAAACAGGTGCCAACACCAGGGGGAGCCTGATGCCATTATTTCCTGCCAGGGATGGCGCCACGCTACGCGTGCGTTTGCTGGGCCGTGGCCAGCCGGTGCTGATGCTGCATGGCCTGGGCATGCAGGGGCGTGACTGGCTTCCCTTTGTGTTTCCCTTTCTGCGTCGTTTCCAGTTTGTGATTCCCGATTTGCGCGGTGCTGGCGGTTCCGCTGCGGCCCGTTTCAACCAGGCGGACGTGTTCCACAATCACATGCAGGACATGGAAGATCTGGTTCACCATTTCGGCCTGCGGGATTTCCTGTTGGTGGGCTACTCGCTGGGGGCGACCACCAGCCTGCACTGGCATGCCCATGGGGATTTTTCCCCGGTAAAGCGCTACCTGCATATTGATCAGTCTCCGTGCACGGATAACAAGGCGGACTGGCCCCACGGGTTGTTTGGTGAACGCCAGGGACACTTCTATGCGCAACTACGGGAGTTGCTGGCGCTATTGGACGCAGCCCCGGATCAGGGCGATATCGCCAGGCTGGCTCCGGGCCTGCGCAACGCCGTGCTGATGCGGCTGACGGATATTCTCGGCCAGATAGCGGGCCACCAGGGCCTGCATTCCGCGTTTAGCGCCACGACCCGTTGGTCGTCCTTGTGGGCGCGCATACTGCCCCTGGCAGAATTGGCGGATATCCGTGCCTATCTGCATGCCTACCTGTTTGGTGCCCACGATTACCGGGCTTCGGCCGCCGACTTCAGGGTGCCGGCTACGGTGATCACCGGCGCCCGCTCGCCGCTTTATCCGCCCGAGGGCCAGCGGGAATTTGCCGAGCTGATCGGTGCCCGTCACGTGGTGTTGCCCAGGTCGGGCCATGTGCCGCTGATGAGCCAGCCATTGGCGTTTACCCGCGCACTGGGTGACTTTTTGGCCAGCACGGAGTGATTTTGCGTGTCGCGTGCGGCGTGGTGCGTGCTGCTTCTCTTCTCTGATAGTGGAATGCTATTTCGCCCTCCCTCTTTTTCTCGCTACCATAGCGGCCCTTGCTGGAACGGATTCGGAGAGATCGGGTGGTCGCCATTCATACCTCAGCCCCGGCGCTGACCCTGCGCGCGGGCAGTGATGCCATCGCGCATTTACGCGAGCATGGCCTGCGGGCCGCCGACGTGGACATCGTTCCCGGGGCGGCTGGTGGCCCCAAGGCGCTGGGCATCAACGGCCTGGACCAGGCCGTGTTCGGCGACTTCCTGCCGTCGGCGCCGCGCCCGCGTACCTTGATTGGCGCCTCCATCGGCAGCTGGCGCTTTGCCGCCATCACCATGGGCGATGATGTCCGCAGCGGCCTGTCCCGGCTGGCCGACCTCTACACCCGGCAGCGTTTCCCCAAGGGGATAACGGCGAAAGAAGTCAGCCATCGCTGCGAGCAGATGCTGTCGGAACTGCTGGAGGATCGTGACCAGCGTATTTTGCACAATCCGGATTATCGCCTGGTGATCGTGGTGATTCGCAGCCGTGGCCTGATGGCCCGTAGCGGTGGTCTGGGCCTGGGGCTCGGGCTGGCGGGGTTGATCGGTACCAATCTGCTCAGTCGCCGTGCCACGGGGTTATTTATGGAGCGTGGGCTGGTCTATCCGGCAGGCGACGATTTGCCGGTGGGGCCGCTCAATGATTTCACCACCCACCATGTGGATTTGCAGGCAGACAATTTGCGGGCGGCGTTGCTGGCCAGCGCTGCCATTCCCATGGTGCTAGATGGCGTGACTGCCTTGCCCGGTGCGCCGGATGGTGTGTATCGCGATGGCGGTATGCTCGACTATCACCTGGACCTGCCGTACCAGAGTGACGGCATCGTGCTGTACCCGCACTTCACTGACCGGGTGATCCCCGGCTGGTTCGACAAGCCCCTGCGCTGGCGCAACGGTGACCCGCAGCGGTTGCGACGCCTGTTGCTGGTGTCCCCGTCCCGGGAGTATCTGGCCAGTCTGCCCCACGGCAAGCTGCCTGATCGCACCGACTTCAAACATTACCTTGGCGATGATGCCGGCCGTGAGGCGTATTGGCGCAAGGCGGTAACCGAAAGCCAGCGGCTGGGCGATGAATTTCTGGAGCTGGTGGAAACCGGCAAACTGGTGGACCGCCTGCAACCGCTGCTGTGAACGGTTGCGATTGCCCGCCATACTGTCACGGGGAGATGACGGACAGCCCCAGGTGGCCGTGTTAGGCTCCCTCACCCATGCGGCAAGAGGGAACATGATGACATCGACAGCGCCATCTTCCACCGACTCCAGCAGCTGGGCACTGACCCGTGCATTGGTCCACCAGTACCAGTGGTTTCACGTCACTCTGGGCCTGATCGGCAATGGTACCTTTGTTATTGGCAGTGTGTTTTTTCTCTGGGAAAGCTGGCAGCGGGCCGGTACCTGGCTGTTTATTATCGGGTCGGTGGGCATGCTGATCGGTAGCATCGGCAGTGCCATCGTGACCTATGAACGCAGTAAGGGTCGCCAGCCCGGCGATGTGGATGATCAACAGGACAAGACGTGAGCGAGACTTCGCAAACCCATACTGCAAACCTGCCAACCCTGGCGTTGGTCCGCCAGCTCTGGCAGCAGACCTGGCCCATGGCCATGGGCGTCATGTCCCTGCTGGGCTTTTACCTGGTCGACAGTATCTTCGTGGCCCGGCTGGGCACCGCACCGCTGGCGGCCCAGTCGTTCACTTTTCCGTTGGCGTTTCTGGTCATCGGTGTGCAGGTGGGCATCGGTATTGCCATTGCCGCGCTCATCTCCCGGGCCATCGGTGCCGGCCAGCAGGAGCAGGCCAACCGGTTGGGGGCGCTGGTGCTGGTCGGCGGTGGTGTGCTGCAGGGTGTGCTGGTGCTGGTGTTGTTTCTGATCCAGGAACCTGCCTTTGCGTTGCTCGGCGCCAGTGAAGAGATTCGCGCCATGATCCGGCCCTACTGGGCCTTGCAGGTGCCGGCCATGTGGGTCGGTGGGGTGGTGTACTTCGGTTACAGCCTGTTCCGTGCCCACGGCAACACACGTTTTCCCGGCATGATGATGGTGCTCACCAGCCTGCTGAATCTGCTGTTCGATCCGATTCTGATTTTTGGTATCGGCGATTGGCAGGGGTTTGGTTTGCCCGGTGCGGCGCTGGCGACCTTGCTGGCGTTTTCCCTCGGTGGCGTGATTGTTGCTCTATCTCTGCGGGGCAAGGGTTGGGTGCAACGCGCTGGTATGCTGGTGCAGATGCGTGCGTCGGCCTGGCCGTTTGCGGAGATTGCTGGCCCGGCCATGATCAGCCAGTTGATGCCGCCGTTGGCGGCCATGGTGGCCACGGCGCTGGTGGCCCGCTCCGGTGACCAGGCGGTGGCCGCCTGGGGCATGGCCAGTCGCCTGGAAAGTTTCTCCATCGTGCTGGTGCTGGGCATGACCATGGCGCTGCCGCCCTGGCTGGGGCGTTGTTATGGCGCTAACGACTGGGCCACTGTGCGGCGGCTGATGCAGGTGGCGGTGGGCATGGTGGTTGCCTGGCAGGTGCTGCTGGGGCTGGTGATGGCGTTGCTGGCGGCGCCGCTGGCCAGCGTACTGGTCGACACCCCGGCGGTGCAGGCCTATCTGACCTTGCTGATTCGCTGGATGCCGCCCAGCTATGGTTTTCTGGGCGTCTGCATGTTGGTGGTGTCCGCCAGCAATGCGCTGGGCTGGCCCATGCGTGCCGTGCTGATTTCTTTCTTGCGGCTGTTCCTGTGCTATTTGCCGTTGTTGTGGCTGGGCTTCGAGTTGGGCGGTTTTGGTGGCTTTGCCCTGGGCGCGGCCTTCGGCAATGTGCTGGCGGGGGTGATGGCGTGGGGTTTCTATCAGCAGGCGCTGGGAAAGGCAGTTAATAGTTAATAATGAATAATTAATAACGTCACGGTCACGTTTTGTTTTACTGAAACGCATGAGGCCGCGCCCAGACTCTGGGCGCGGCCTCATGCGTTTTGAACATCCCGGCGAGTAAACGCGCAACTATTAATTATTCATTATTAACTATTAATTGCTCTCCCTCTCCCATTCCGGCGGTTTCCACAGGTGTTTCAGGCGCTGGGTTAGCGGGCCTTTCTGGCGCATGGCGCGGAACATGTCTGCGTATTCATGGCACCAGTTCACCACCAGGCTGTTGCTGTACACCGGGCGGGTGATGCCGTATTCCACCGGTTGGTCGTCTTTCTCTTCCACAAAGGTGCCGAACAGGCGATCCCAGATGATGAAAACCCCCGCGTAGTTCCGGTCGATATATTCCGGGTTGCGGCCGTGGTGCACCCGGTGATGGCTGGGCGTATTGAAAATGTATTCGATGGCCGGGTGCAGTTTGCCCACCAGGGTGGTGTGGATGAAATACTGGTATACCAGCGACAGGGCATAGCACACCCCGATCCATACCGGGTTGTAACCGAGAAAGGCCAGCGGCACGTAGAACAACCAGCCGCCGTTGAAGATGTTGGTGGCATTCTGGCGCATGGCGGTGGAGAAATTCATCCGCTCGGAGGAGTGGTGGGTCACATGGGCGGCCCAGAACCAGCGCACCCGGTGTGAGGTGCGGTGGAAGCCGTAGTAGCAGAAATCCACCAGAAACCACAGGGCGATGGCGGTAAAGACGTTGAGCTCAATATCGAGCAACCGGTGCTGATACGCAAAGGCATACACGGGGAAGGCGATCAGCCCGGCGAACAGCAGCTCGGTGGTCTGGTAGCCGGCACCCAGCATGAAATTGAGCCAGGATTCACGGCCATCCACCAGCCGGTTGTTGTGGCGAATCTTGCGGTATTCCCACAGGAACAGGCCAATAAAAAGCGGCGTGGCCACCACAAAGATCAGCTGTCGGGCATCCAGCGCCAGCCAGTCGGGCAGGGCATTCCATAGGGGCGCCAGGCCGCTGTTCAGCCAGACGTTGTTGAACCAGTCCATCAGTGCCATAGAAACCTCGAAGCTCGGTGAGGAACGCGGTGGAACGTGGAAGATGGCAGTGTGCGACAAGCGCGGCGGATAGTATTGACTATCCATGCCTTATTTTTGACAATTTAGGCCAACAGGGTAAACGTCACCCACAAGGAGAGACCATGGCCGCTGCCATGCGCGTCACCGGGGCCTGGGTACAGTTGCTGACCGACTGGCTGGACCGGGAAAACCTGCCTGCCCCTGCATTGCGCACGGTGCTGGACAGCCGCTCGCCAGCGGATGTGGTGCCGCTGCCGCTGTGGCGGGATCTGCTACAGCAGGCGGTGTTGTTGCGCCCGGAGCGGTTGGCGCCGGGGCTGGAAATCGGCGCCATGATCCAGCCCCGCCATGTGGGCATGCTGGGCTATCTGATTCTCACCTGCCGGACCCTGGGCGAAGCCATGCTGGCCTACCAGCGCTATGAGACCCTGTTCTACGGTCAGGACATGGTGGAGGTGGTGGGGCAAGGTGATCAGATGCTGGTGCGCTGGCCCGGGGAGGACTCCACCGGGGAGCTGGCGGACAGTGTGGCTATCGCGGCGCTGGTCAGCTTTCTGCGTCGGCAGGTGGATACGCCGCCGGTGCCTACCCGTGTTGATTTTGCTTTCCCTGGCCCCGAGCCGTCGATCCGGGCGGCGTTTGAAGCCTTTTTCGGCTGTCCGGTCCAGTTCGCTCAGGCGCACACCTGCGTTGCCTTTCCTGTCCACTTTCTTGCCATTGCCTTGCCGCATAGCGACCCGAGCATGCGCAGCCTGCTGGACCGGCAGGCCCAAGCCATGCTGTTGGCCCTGCCGGATTCCGACAGTTTTGATCGTGCCCTGCAGCAGGCGATGGTGCGCTTGATGCCGGAAGCGGCGGTGACCCTGCCGCGTCTGGCAGCGGAGCTGCACATGTCCGTGCGCACTTTGCAGCGTCGCCTAACCGAGCGGCAGTTAACCTGGCGGGAATTGCTGGACCGCACCCGCGAGCAACTGGCCCGCCACTACCTGGCCGACCAGTCACTGACGTTGGGGGATATTGCCTTGCTGCTGGGCTTTTCCGAGCACAGTGCTTTCAGTCGCGCCTACCGGCGCTGGACGGGAAACACCCCGGCACGGGCCAGAAAGCAGGCAGCAATGGCATACAAAACAGAAAATGCTGTGTAGTTTGGTGCTTTCGGCCGACGTGGATCGGCGAAACGCGCAGGCCGCGAATTCAGCGGGTGTTGGGCGATGGTTGTCGGCGTTGCTACCCGAACCAACCCAGTCGGTGAGAATTCCGGTCATTGCTGGCACGCCGTGCGGCGTGATTAATTTCCCGCCATCGTGCTCCGCGAGACGCCCTCCGTACGTTGAAACGACGCTGAACTGAGAGGCTGGTGGAGACAGGCACAATGAGAGAGGAACACCGATGAAAACGCGTATTACCGAATTGCTGGGCATTGAGTACCCGATCGTTCAGGGCGGCATGCAGAACGTGGGTTATGCGGAGCTTGCCAGTGCAGTCTCCAACGCTGGCGGCCTGGGGATCATCACCGCCCTCACGCAGCCGACCCCGGAAGACCTGGACAAGGAAATCAAACGCTGCAAGGAAATGACCGACAAGCCCTTCGGTGTGAACCTGACCATTCTGCCGACCATCAAGCCGGTGCCCTACGATGAATACGCCCGGGTAATTTGTGAAAACGGTGTCACCGTGGTGGAAACCGCCGGCCGTAACCCGGAACCGCATATGCCCCTGTTCAAGGAATACGGGGTGAAGGTGGTGCACAAGTGCACCTCAGTGCGCCATGCGCTCAAGTCGGAAAAAGTGGGTGTGGATGCGGTATCCGTGGATGGCTTCGAATGTGCCGGCCACCCGGGGGAAGATGACATTCCCAACCTGGTGCTGCTGCCGGCGGCGGTCCGTGTACTGAAAATTCCCATGCTGGCGTCCGGCGGTATCGGCACCGGGGCGCAGATGGCGGCGTGTCTGGCGCTGGGTGCCGATGGCATCAACATGGGTACCCGTTTCCTGGCCTCCAAAGAGGCCCCGGTACATGAAAACATGAAGAGAGCCATTGCCGAGGCGTCCGAACTGGATACCGCGCTGATCTTCCGTCCCTTGAAAAATACCGCTCGTGTGTACAAGAACGCGGTGGCCACCAAGGTCAACGAAATCGAACGCGAAAAAGGTCAGGACATGAAGTTTGAATACATCGTGGATCTGGTGGCTGGTGTGAAAGGCAAGGCGGCGCTCACCTCCGGTGAAATTGATGGTGGTATCTGGACGTCGGGGATCGTGCAGGGGCTGATCGATAGTTATCCGAGCTGTGCGGAAATCATCGATGACATTATCAGTGAATGTACCGGCACTATTAATCAGCGTCTGGCAGAAATCATGAAAAGCTAGGGAGCCTCTGAATAACGCCTTGCGTACTCAGCGTGGCCTGGAGCGTTCAGCTGTTGTGTCTTGTCTCGATGGTCAGGGTGGTTCCCTTTCCGAGAGGCAAGGCGCAGCAGATGGGCGCTCCAGGCCGCGCCCTTCGGGTCTTTCAGGCTGGCCCGCACTCGTTGTTGTACTTTTTCGATGGATGGACATACACCTTCAAAAGCGCGCCTAGATTGCGAACCAGCCTGAAAGACTGAGCATGCAAGGAGTTATTCAGAGGCTCCTTGAGGCATAGCCGGGCAACAGCATCAACAGGGCATCCAGGCGATGGTAAAACCGCCGCGCCACCCGGCTCATGGCAAACAGGCCGGCGAGCAAGCACACCAGCACCATCGCTAAAACGGTCACCAGGTCCGCCACCGCAATCCCGCCAATCGACTCCAGAGGCACAAAGCGCTGCACCGGCGCCGCCAGGCGCGACATAAGATCAAACGCCTTGCCAAACACCACCATGAGCACAACAACCGGGATAAGAAACGCCACCCCGCCAATCAAGGTTGCCTTGAGAAAATGCATCCATTCATCCTCATTCTGAATGACTTCTGGATAGCATATTAATGGCGGAGGGACTAGCGAGGAGGGGGCTCACTGAAACGAAGAAGAGGGGCCACGCGTGCAGCCCCGTAAGTTGTATCGACCTGATTTACGGCCCGCCTGGATCAATATCCTCACCAAACATGATCCGGTGACCATCCGGTGTGGCTACACCAAACTCACGCAATCCCCAGGGCTTATCCGCGATCTCCTGACAAATATCAGCGCCACGCTTTTGATAATCCTGGTAAAGGTCGTCGATGCTCTCACAATTCACATAGGCGAAATACGAATGCTCGTTGGTATCACCGGCAGACATTTCGTCCGGGCAATGGCCTACCATTACATGAAAACCGCCCAGGCTAAGAAAAGACCAGCCGTCCACACGAAAACGGACGGAAAATCCAAGCTTGTCCAGAAAGTAGTTTTCCGTGATTTCGAGGTCCCTGACTGCCAGCACATGCTGGGTTGCTTTTACTTTGAACACCGGTGATTCCTTTCATGGGTTTACTTGCAGGCATACCGCTACGCGCTCACGCGCTTGTCGCGTGGATTGCATTGCTATGTCGCTTGGACCAAAATATACCAATTATTGGTACTATCGAGGTAGCATCATGCAAAAGAACACCAGCATCACTTTAGGCCAACATTTTGATGCGTTCATTGCAGAACAGCTCAAAAATGGCCGATACAGCTCAACCAGCGAGGTCGTTCGTGCCGCATTACGCCTGCTTGAAGAGTCTGAAACCCGCCTGACGACACTTCGTAAACTGCTCAAGGAAGGCGAGGACAGTGGTTTCGAAGACTACTCCTATGACTCGTTTATTCGTGAACTGGACAATGAAGGGCGCTGATGCCAAGTTTCAGGCTTTCCAGGAAGGCCAAAGCTGACCTCAAATCTATTGCCCTATACACGGAGCGTGAATGGGGTCGGGATCAACGAAACCACTATCTTCACCAGTTCGACCAATGCTTCCACCTTCTGGCCGATAATCCGAACTTGGGGCAAGCTTGCGATGAGATAAGTCCGGGCTACCGACAGTACCCTCAGGGGAGCCACATCATATTTTATCGTCTAGCCACCGAGGGAATTGTTGAAATTATCCGCATCCTACACAAACGCATGTTGCCTGAGGGGCATTTGCTTTAGGGCATAACGTCCAGTGCCGGCGCAGCCAGCCCGGAGCGCATTTTGTGTTAATGTTTGAGCGCCAGCGAGTAACACAAAAGGTGCGTAGCGCTGGCCACTGCTTGTTAGGCTGATGGACCTCAAGACTCCGTATAGTGGTTCATGATTTCCTCAGCCTTACGCTCTGAGATCACACCGAAAAGTACACTTGCGTCTAAGTAAGAAAGAAAATACTGAACCTCTAAAGAAACGCCTTCCGGCTCCATATCCCGATTCATGTCATCTCTGACGATTTCTTCAATCTCTGAAATGACATTTTCTATAACCGACGCTTTTGATATACCTCGATTTTTTGCTGCATCTTTTGTGGCACAAATTGCAATCTTAAGTACCTCAGAAATTTCTGTAGATTGCTTTTCAACCACGCCGCCATAGCTATTATTTTCCATGGCAACGGTAATTTCTTCTAACCAGTGTTTATTTTTTCTTGGCACTTTAATTGATTTTTAATTGATCCTAGCGCCGTGTTAACTGGCCCAGCGTAGCTGGGTCCAGTTGAACACTTTGTTAGGGAACCTCTGAATAACTCCTTGCATGCTCAGCGTGGCCTGAAGCGTGCAGCTGTTGTGTCTTGCCTTGATGGTCAGGGTGGCTCCCTTTCCGAAAGGCAAGGCGCAGCAGATGTGCGCTTCAGGCCACGCCCTTCGGGTCTTCCAGGCTGGCTCGCACTCGTTGTTGCACTTTTTCGATGGATGGACATATCTCGATCCCAGTTAGGGGACACCTTCAAAAGCGCGCCCTCTGTGCCCCGAATGGGGTATAGATTGCGAACCAGCCTGGAAGACTGAGTACGCAAGGAGTTATTCAGAGGTTCTCTTAGGCTAATTGTGAGCAAACAAGCCAGAAGACCAAAATTATTTGCCAGCTTCTGCAATAATATCAAAATTATGAATATTTTTTAGAACACCGTTATCCCACCCGCCAACGACAAGATCATCCGCTTGGGCCTGGAGGGCAGCAGCAACTTTCCCGGCAAAGTGAGCTTCTCTTCCACTCTCATCGGTAAAGGTATCAAAAATACCAAAAGTGTTGCTATCTAATTTAAGTGATGTCCATAACAACGTTTTTGGTTCAGTTTCTGCGACAACAGATGCGGCTCCGATCAATAGCTGCTGTAATTCTTGCTCTTTTCCTGGTTGGGCTTTTAACAATATATAAGTTGCGCTTGTTGCATTTTCTAAGTCTGTGTCAGGTTTTTTATAGGATAAAACGCTAAAGTTAGAAATATTAGCAACAACCCCCTTATCCCAACCATGCTCTACGAGCGTATCTGCATTGGTATTTAATGCGGCTGCTACTTTCCCTGCAAAGTGCTCTGACCGGCCCGCTTCATCTGGAAAAAAATCAAAAATTCCGAAACTGCCATCGTTTTTTTTAAGCGCATACCAATACAATGTATTGGGTTCAGTTTGCGCGACCAGTGTTGCGCCTTCCTTTAGAAAAGCAGTTAGCTCTTTGTCTTGTCCAGACTTGGCCTCAAATGGAATATAGGTTGCTTCTTTCATGATAGTCTCCTGTTTTGGTACTTCTGAGCGTGATATAGACGCATTCATTAAAATGAATAGAAATACAGTTAGATAAATACTTGCTTTACGCATAGGATTGAAAATTTTCATAAATTCCCCTTACGTTGAAATCGAGGTGCCATTGTAGGGATTGGCGCAGCTTGACCGGTAGTGGCAAAAAAGACAACATTCATGCAATATCTGCCATTATTTGTTTGGAGTGTATGGATGACGACAATTGTGATTCTTTCAGTGAATAACGCCTTGCCATCAGGGCTTATGGGCATGGTTGATATCTTTGCATTAAGTGGTTTGCATTTTGTGCAGAAGTCTGGAGATGGAGCACTTTCGAAGGTGGAGTGGCACCCAAACGTGATTTTGGCGAATCATGATGGGCAGCCGATAACTGACGGGCATGGGCGTACTTTTGAGGTCGACTCTGATTTTGCTTCAATTAAGCATTGCGATGCAGTGTTGGTACCGGGGTTTATTCCAAATGGTCAAGGACACCCACCCAAAACCACTACAGATATGCTTACCTGCTCATGGTTGGCTACACAATATAAAAAAGGAGCGCTCATGTGTGGCTCTTGTAGCGGTGTATTTGCACTTGGAGAGGCGGGCTTACTTAATAACCGAAAATGCACTACCACGTGGTGGTTACATGATGAATTAAAGCAACGATTCCCAAAGGCGAATGCGGTATGGGCAAGTGAATTAATTGATGATAACGGTATCATCACTGCTGGTGGCCCACTTTCCTGGGTCACTATTGCATTGCATATAGTGAAAAAGCTTGCTGGTATTGAAACGGCGAAGGTTGTGGCTGATTTTTCTGTCGTTGATGCGATACCAAAATCTCAAAACCTGTATGTGCCGGAGGGGTATCAGGCTTCAAACAATCCATTCCTGGCAAAAGCGGAATATACCATTCGTAAAGCACACTACCAAACCATGAGCGCTGGTGATTTGGCAAAAATAATGGCTGTTTCTGAACGTACGCTAAATCGTAAGTTAAAAGAGTTAACCGGAGAAACCCCCAAAGCCTTTATTGACGGGGTTAGAATAAGCCATGCTTGCACATTGTTAGCAACCACCAATACGTCCGTAAAGGAAATCGCCCTTTCTCTGGGTTATACGGACGATAGCGTATTTCGTCGTCTCTTTAAGCAGAAAATAAAAATGACACCTTCCAACTATCAACAACAAAGACGCAATAATTAAAGTTAAGCTTTTAGCTGATATTCCCCACCAAAAGTAGACACTGATTTACGCACACATCTTCAGGTATTCCTGCTCATACGTATTTGGGCTTTTGTACCCCAGCGCGCTATGCCGCCTGTGTGGATGGCTTGAAAGGCTTCCCTGAAGCCATCGAGAGCATTTACCCGAAAACGGAAATCCAGCACTGCGTCATTCACCAGATCCGTAACTCACTGAAGTATGTGGCCTCGAAAAACCAGAAAGCCTTCATGGCCGATCTGAAGCCTGTTTACAAAGCTGCCACGCTCAACGCTGCAGAAATCGCACTCGATGAACTGGAGGCCAAATGGGGCGAGAAATATCCGATGGTGATCAAGTCCTGGCGGGACAAATGGCCAACTCTGTCGGCCTACTTCAAATATCCCGATTACGTCCGCACGGCGATTTACACCACCAATGCGGTGGAGGCTATGCATCGCCAGTTCCGCAAGCTGACCAAGACCAAGGGCGGCTTCGCCAGTGAGAACGCCTTACTGAAGCTACTCTATGCCGGTATACTCAAGGCGTCCGAGCGCTGGACGCACCCGGTGCAGAATTGGAATCTGACGCTGTCACAGATGGCCATCCACTTCCCCGAGCGCCTGGACGAATACATCAGCCTGTGAGGCTGCTGGCTGTGACACAGAGTTTTGAACACCCTCCTTGTCTTTGCTGAAGTACGCCGTCGCCTTTTTTAGGAATTCATTTTCCTCTTTCAGATCCGCGATCTCTCTTTTGAGCGCACGCATCTCTTCGCTTTCCTGCCGGGAGTAATCAACACCTTGCATGCTATTGAACTGCTTATCAGAAAGTCGTTTGTACTGCCTGCGCCAGTTATAAATCTGACCAGGGTGGATACCGAGCTCACGAGCCACCAATTCAGCGGGTGAGTCATCGCGAAGCCACCAGTCGAGCGCAGACTTACCCGAGCCACCGCCAGGCTTCGCCTCTTTGTTTGTTTTAACCTGTATCGTCCGCGCATCGCCGTCTTTGGGTGAATAAGCAACCAGATCGACACCGGTGTCAGTAGTCATGGGTGCGGATTCTATCCCGCACAAAAGGAGACGGTACTGAACCAACAATTCCCCACACTTTCCGATCTGGGCCGTAGTTAACGTCATGGACTCCCTTTTCATCTAACGCCCGGCTCACGCGCCGATTGGGAGCCGCGAAGCGGCGGAAAATTGGTCGCTGTGCAGCCGATTGTTATATTCATAGATGCTCAACTAACCACTGCACTACTCGAGGCTTCCCCACAGGGGAGTACCGACTAAGATGTGGTAAGCCTGCCACATAAACTGGCCTATCATTGATACGACAACGAAAGCCTTTTACCTGCCAGTTGCCATGACCCGATGGCATTTTCTCTTCTTTTCCCCCAAACATCGCATGCAAATATCCGTAAGGGGAATCGACAGAGTTTCCGAATGCGATTATTAGCTTCGGTTGTACTACTTTCAGAATGGCTTCATGAACTGGCCAGCATCTCTTGGCTAAAGAAAAACTTATGTCGTTAGCCGATCGACTTTGAAAGAAAATCAAGTTACTCGCACAGACCGCTGAAGTTTCCAGCCCAAGTTCGTTGAGCAACCAGCGAATTCTTTTTTGAAGTGGAGCTTCCCCAGGCTCCCATGCGCCATTACCATTGCTCCAGCTCTCATCAATGTATGCGTTATCACTGTATGACAGCATCAACTGTACGCTTTCACCAAGTGGCGCTCCATTGCTGCCACCCGGATTAAAGCCGAGCAAGTAAACACTTCCGGGCGTCAATGTCTCATGGCTGCTGTAAAGGATGCCTCCTGGCTCCCCCAATAGATCCGAGAGGCTCTCCTTAGCAATGCTCGGAATTTCATCCTTTGTCATGCGTACTCCGCTGAATATAACGCCCGCCATCACGCGCTTGTCGCGTGCATGGCATTGTTATGCAATGTTTTCCATTGCTCCAAGGTCAGGCAGTATAGCCTCACCGGTCGACCATGAAATTCCAGTACATCAAAGCTGGAAAATCCTGCTTTCTCAGCGACCTTTAACGATGCCAGATGCTCGGGCTCTATGATCACTACCACTGAATCGAACAGCTTCTCTCCAAAAACATAATTGAGAACTGCTCTAGCCGCTTCAGATGCTAGCCCTTTGTTCCAATAGCGCCTGGCCAGGCGGTAGCCGAGATTGATTTCCTCGACATCACCAACCATTTCTGGCGCAGCACCGCAGAAGCCTATGAGCTCAGGAGCTTTTTTGTCGATTAGTGCCCACGGCCCCACACCATGTGATTCGTAACAGGATAAACACCACTCAACGAATTTTCGGGTAGCAGCCTCATCACAAACGCCATTAACTGAATGCCTCATCACCTCCGGATCGCTGAGAATTTTACTCAATTCGGGAACATCGCCGAGGGATAGCCGGCGTAAAACTAACCTCTCCGTTTCAAAAGCTTGCACCATAGCCTCCCTGTGCATAACGCCCGGCTCACCGGGTAAATTTTTGATGGCGGCCTTTGTGCGGCCTTATGCACAAAGGGTGACAGCGGAAATTTATCCGGTGCAGCCACTTGTTATGTGTCCTTTCAGCCAAAGAAGCACCCATGGGAGTCCTCATTGACCACTGACAGGAAGTCCTCAAAGAAATTCACTTCTGGCTTTGGCTGGTAGGAATGCCACTTCAGATCCTGGCGCTGCCAATATATCTTCCAGCATTTCTGAGTCTTTACATACGTAGCTTTTGCCACAGGAATCTCAATTTTTGAGGCTGGATTTCTCCATTCTGGCCGGATTTCGAATATCTCCACACTTTGATTGTGAATACGATACCCCAAATCAAACTCCTTCCGAATATGCGGAGCTGGCCTGCGGAGCTCCATGAATTTCTCCATTTCTCGCTCGCAGCGCTTCTCTTCGAACTCACTTATCGCCATGGCTCAAACTCGACAACGGGCATACACATAACGCCTGGGCTAAGCCGCCGGGACGGAGCGCAGCGGAGTACCGGTCGGCTTGAGCCCCTTGTTACACGTTTGGCTAGAGTACATGCAGGAAATCCAACTTCACCTTATAAAATGAGCCTGCATCAATGAATTCCCACCCCGAAGTAAGATCACTGAATTCATTGTTTAAAGGCACATCGTACTCAAAGGCATAATTATGCGTTCCCTCTAGCGGATAAACACTTGGACTGCCGCTGCCGGAAATGCTTTTGGGGTTGCTATACACAATCTCCGGGTGCTGTTTACGGAACATGGTACCCTCGCAAAAGTGGTCATTTTCTATTTCTTGCCGAAAGGTCTCAGGGGTGTACATTTCGCCGTATGATGGCGGCAAATCTATTAGGACGAATGCTTCTTCCCATCTATCTTCCGAGATCAGCTCGAACCAGTTTTCCACAAACTGCTCAAATATTTTCTCTGGTTTATCACCGCTCTTCTTTATCATTTCGATCACGTGTAACGCTGCGAGCAGCGGCGCGTATTTTGCGTCCGCTGCCTTGCCTGGTTAGGTTGGCGACACGCCACTGCCAACTACTGGCACGATGTGAGCCTGCGAACCCAACCTGAATTTATGGCACCTACAAGAACGCAGACTTTGCAGCTACCGCCAACCTGGGATGTGGCAACCCACAACGAACGGGAGAGCCTTGCCACAATCACGAACCTCAACAACGGCACCAGGAACGAAACTGCCGGATATGTGAACCGGCACGATACCTGATGCTGGACTGCCTGCTACTGGCAGTGAATTCAAAATCGCTCCGGCCTCAATAAACAGGAAAAGGCAGAGCAACCTAACGCCTTGCGCAGCGGCGCGAGGTACGAGCGTCCGGCCCCGCAGGGGCGAACTGCCGCTACTTGTTATGTCTTTTGACTTGGCGAGCAGCTTGCCACACATAAAGAACAAACAAGGCAACCTGAGCAACATAGTCATAAACACTTGTTTCCCAATGATCTGGATGGACATCACTTGGCTGAAATATAACTGTCGTTGCTATAAGGCACACAAAAGCCAAAACCAGATAGACAAAGGTACCAACGATCAATCTAGCCACAAGCAAAGCCTTCACCCTCCCTGGACATAACGCCCGCCATCATGCGCTTGTCGCATGCATGGCTTTGTTAAAGGATTACTAACGCGCCACATCATTAATCTTGCCTGCAACCGTCCTCGCTTTCATCACAAGAAAAATCCCACTTATGACTTCAAAGGCAGTAGCGACCATGTTGGCTTTTATTTCTACGGACATTTCAGAAACACCCAACTCCTTCCCCATAATAATTACCGATAGGTAATACAGGGAATCAACCGCACCGTACCAGAAAACAAACAAACCAATCGCAGCAACAAAAACCGCCAGCAAAGAGACAGGAGGCATCTTTTCAGGCTTAGCATCAATGCCACCAGATGCCATCAAGCGACCAACCACTCGAGCGGAGAACCAAAGAATGAACACAAGAGCCCAGCTTGTTAAAGCCACCACCAAAATAGGCCATACCGAGGTGTCATCACCATAGGGGCTACCCTGGTAGAAAAACTGAAATACCCCAAAAAACTCTCTAACGGCTTGAAAGAAAAATAAAATAGCTACGAGCCTAACCCCAATAGCCACATAAGAACTGAGCATCTCCCCCCCCCTTTAACGCTCGGCACACGTGCCGATTTGTAGCCGCGAAGCGGCGAAAAAGCGGTCACCGTGCTGCCGCTGGTTATGTGCCATTTCGGCTAACTACGTATCCTCCCGATAACATAGAAGCATCTACCTGTTTACACAGTTCCCTTACCGAATCTATTGCCGACTCAACCAATGGATATCCCAGGGGAAGCTTTTCTCCAGATATCGCTGGCACAATATCGCCATATTTACTGACAAACTCACCATCAGCTATGCCTGATGCATGAATGAATAAATGCCTCATTTCAAGATGGGCCATCGCAGTTTTCTTTACAGCTTCATCAACAGACGCATTCCCTTTGCTCAAAATTTCATCCAGTAGCTTTTGCGTACTTCGTTGATTTTCAAGCTTTCTGAATACGGACTCTATCATTTCACGATTAATTGCTTCGATATCTCCAAGCTCTACTATTTTCTTGTAGGGGATATTGCCTCCATGACTTCCAACGACTCGCAATGGGTCGTGGTGATATATCTCTGAAAGCAACCCTTTAACATACTCAGAAAAATGAGTGTGGAGAATGATTATCGTATATTGGTGAGTGCATGACTTGGAGTGACTCAGAATTCGCGGATTAACACGGATTGGATGATTCAGCTCCGTGTACTTTCGCGATGAATATCCTAACGCTTCGGCAATTTTCTTATTTCTGTCAGGCTCTGCTTTCATCGCTTTATAGGCGTTCACCAAGGCAATATCGACAGTTTGAACATGCTGCTTCAAATCGTGGATTCTTCCTCTAAACCTCTGGAAGGAAATGGTTTCAGGTCTCGCTGGCACTACATTCTCCTTACTACATAACGCCGCGAGCAGCGGCGCGTGTTTTTGCGTCCGCTGCCTTGCCTGGTTAAGTGGCGACACACCAGCCTAACCAAAGACCACGATGTGAGCCTGCGAACCAGACTACATTTATGGCACCCGCAAAAACGCAGACTTTGAAGATGCCCCCAACTTGGATTGTGGCTGCCCACAACGAACGGGATAGCCCAGCCACAACCACCTTACCCAACAATGGCACCAGGAACGAAGCTGCCGGATATGTGCCCCGGCACGGAGCCTGATGCTGGAGCGCCAACTACTGGCACCGATTTATGAACTGGCTCTGCCCTTCGATGAATAGAAAAGGCAGAGCCATTTAACGCTGCGAGCAGCGGCGCGTATTTTGCGTCCGCTGCCTTGCCTGGTTAAGTGGCGACACACCAACGACACTACTGGCACGGTGTGAGCCTGCGAACCAGACTGAATTTATGGCACCCGCAAGAACGCAGACTTTGCAGCTACCCCCAACTTGGATTGTGGCCGCCCGCAACGAACGGGAACGCCCAGCCACAACCACCTTACCCAACAATGGCACCAGGAACGAAGCTGCCGGATATGTGGCCCGGCACGGAGCCTGATGCTGTGGCGCCAACTACTAGCACCGATTTATGAACTGACTCTGACCTTCGATGAATAGAAAAGGCAGAGCCATTTAACGCCTTGCTCACAGGAAAATTGCGAGCTTGCGAGCAAATTTTCCTGTGCAGCTAATTGTTAAATTCTTAGCAGCTATTAACTAATACCGAAAGATCAATGAATGCCGCTCTTAACTTATCATTATTTCTTAGCCTTTCCCGAAAGTCACTTACTCTATAAATAGGCTCACCAAGTAAAACTTCAATTTTATTCCTTAACTTCCACTCTTTAGAGATAACCCATTCACCCCCAACTTTTGAAAGTGTTACGTGAACAGGTTTTTCATCCAACATTCCGTTTACAACAACTTGCGAGGAACAATCCTTACCCTCAAAGCACTTGCATCCTTCTGACGAGCCGCCAATAGAAACAATCACACCAGGGTATATATCATTCACCCTCCGCGTTATTTTCTCGATCTCATAATCCGTCAAGTTTTCATACCTCAGCCCTGTATCAGGAAGAGGCTCATAAGGAACCAACCCCCAGGAAGAAACTGAGAAGAAGATAAAAACAGTGTATAGAGCAATTTTTACACTCATAACCTCATAAAATTTAACGCTGCGAGCAGCGGCGCGTGTTTTTGCGTCCGCTGCCTTGCCTGGTTAAGTGGCGACACACCAGCACAACTAGTGGCACGGTGTGAGCCTGCGAACCAGACTGAATTTTTGGCACCCGCAAGAACGTAGACTTTGCAGCTACCCCCAAACTGGAATGTGGCCGCCCGCAAAGAACGGGAAAGCCCAACCACAATCACCTTACCCAACAATGGCACCAGGAACGAAGCTGCCGGATATGTGGCCCGGCACGGAGCCTGATGCTGCGGCGCCAACTACTAGCACCGATTTATGAACTGACTCTGACCTTCGATGAATAGAAAAGGCAGAGCCATTTAACGCTGCGAGCAGCGGCGCGTATTTTGCGTCCGCTGCCTTGCCTGGTTAAGTGGCGACACACCAGCACAACTAGTGGCACGGTGTGAGCCTGCGAACCAGACTGAATTTATGGCACCCGCAAGAACGCAGAGCTTTGCAGCTACCGCCAAACTGGATTGTGGCTGCCCGCAACGAACGGGAAAGCCTTGCCACGACCACCTTACCCAACAATGGCACCAGGAACGAAGCTGCCGGATATGTGGCCCGGCACGGAGCCTGATGCTGGATCGCCAACTACCGGCACCGATTTATGAACTGGCTCTGCCCTTCGGTGAATAGAAAAGGCAGAGCCATTTAACGCCCGGCGCAGCAGGCAAATTGTAGTGAGGAACGAACGGAAATTTGGTCTGCCTGGCGCCGCTTGTTAGGTCTTCCATGCTTAAAGAACATAGAATTCACCTTCACAAACTTGAACAGTGAAATCCTCATATGGGCCCTCTTGGGTCACAAACACTAAGACCGTATCGCAAGAAAACGATAGAAAGAAATGGAAATCATCCCTTTTCCCCCACCCAACGACCTTACTTCCAATCAAATCCTCTAACCCACAGGTGGTTATCCATGAACCGGAGAAAAGTTGCTTCGCCCCCCCCATTCTTCTCTAGCAGTAACTCGCCACCACCTACGATAGATGCCCCATCGAAGTTAAGCTGTACTTGATACTGATCGATGCAAATCTGGGACAATTCCTCCCCTTCAACTGCACTTAGATCAAAATCATCCGGTATTCGATTCATTCAACCACCAGACCTAACGCTGCGAGCAGCGGCGCGTATTTTGCGTCCGCTGCCTTGCCTGGTTAAGTGGCGACACGCCAACGCCACTACTGGCACGGTGTGAGCCTGCGAACCAGACTGAATTTATGGCACCCGCAAGAACGCAGAATTTGCAGCTACCCCCAAACTGGATTGTGGCAACCCACAACGAACGGGAAAGCGCAGCCACAAACACTTTATCCAACGATGGCACCAGGAACGAAGCTGCCGGATATGTGGCCCGGCACGGAGCCTGATGCTGCGGCGCCAACTACCGGCACCGATTTATGAACTGGCTCTGCGCTTCGATAAATAGAAAAAGGCAGAGCCATTTAACGCCTTTGTAACAGGCATTTTTTGTGTAGTGGAGTTTTGCGGTAAAGTGGCGAAGCCACCGCAAAACGGAGCGCAGCAAAAAATGTCCTGTTGACAAACTTGTTAGCCTCAGATGCCCAGTGCATGAGACACACTCGACATTACTTGGTTAGCCAACTCAGCTTCTTGTTGAGCCACCTTAATTTCGCCACTATCGAAAAAGGCTTTTTCATGCACTAGCTCTTTACGTGTCGCTTTGAATGAATCTGTTTTATCCAATATCTCAGGAGATGAAACACCCAGTAAAATTAACTTTTCTCGATATGACTTGAAATCATACTTTTTGAATTCATCTTCGCCGTGCTTGGCGACTATTTGCTGATGTAGGATTGCCTCTAGCCACATACCCGTAAATACCACCACAATCATCGACTGTTTAAATGAATTATGGGTCGGATCATACTTAATAATGTAGCCATCAGACCCATCATTTTTCGGAGTTCTTCCCTCATCCAAAAGAGAGCACATTTTCAAATATGCCTCTTCTGATATTTCCTTATAAATAGATGCATTTGAATAAACCATGCTCTGATTTCCTTGTGAGGCTAACGCCGGCCATCATGCGCTTGTCGCATGCATGGCATTGTTAGCAGTGTACATGGCTCGCGCCTCTATCAATGACCAAAATACGGCAGCACAATAAACGGAAGAACAACTCCAAACACCACAACCAACCCCGTTTGCTTTATGAAGCCCTTCGGCCAACCGACAACCAAAAAAATAATCCACAACCAAGCAACTGAAGCAGACAAAAGTCCTTCTGATTTATAAATACCAGAGACATACATGCCGTAGAAGACAATCAACGGCGTCAACTTCAGCATACGCAGAAGTTGACGCCCTTCTTCGGCACTCTCTTCTTTGATGGACTCTAAGTGAGATTGTCTCTGATTCTCCAAGTAGACTCTCCAGTTTTAACTGGCTAACAGCGTATTAGTTAGAACGTTCCGCATAACTCGGCTCCTCATAACTCTGAAACCAAGGAGCGTCGTCCCGAGGAAAATCCTGCCATAACAACAGGTTAAGATGCTATAGCCAATCTCTTACACGGAGTTATGCGGAACGTTCCTCATAACTCTGTACCCCGACCGTCAAACCCTTTTTTTATTTTTCCCATATTCATCAATAAGATAGCCATGATGCAAGCATCATGATTTCGGAATAAACACTGCTTCCGTTGAAAAAGGGGCAGGGCAACTGCACTATACTATACTGTCATTTTGAACAGTAAGGAGTTGTCATGGATGACATCCCTCGCTCTCTTCCTGCAAAGCCAGTAAAGCTGATGGACCAGTTCCGGTTTTGGCTCAGGCAAAACCAGTACAGCTATCGTACAGAACAGACCTATGTACTCTGGGTGGTTCGATACATCCGCTATAACCAACTGCGCCATCCTTCTACCATGGGGGCCAAGGAAATACAGGCATTCCTGTCCTATATGTCTGTCCAGCGGCATTGCAGCCCCTCAACTCAGAAAATTGTTCTGAATGCTTTGAATTGTTTCTATCGTCGATTTTTGCAGCAGGATTATGGTGAATTGAATTTTCGCCAATCCAAGCGTAAACCCCGCATCCCTGCCGTTTTTTCTGAGCAGGAAGCCCAGGCGGTGATTGCCTTGCTCTCTGAACCGTCTCAACTTATCTGTGAACTGCTTTATGGCGCAGGGCTAAGGGTGTCAGAAGCACTTCGCATTCGTATCAAGGATCTCGATTTTGATCGGATGATCATTACTGTGCATCAAGGTAAAGGCGACAAGGACAGGAGAACACTGCTTCCCAAGTCTTGTGAGGAGCGTCTGCGCCAGCAAATTGCGATTGCATCCAACCTTTATGAGATGGACCGAAAAAATGGCGTTGGCCCTGCCTGGATGCCGCATGCATTGAGCCGAAAATATTCAGGGGCAGGCTCGCAACGAATCTGGCAATTTATCTTTCCCTCCAAAGAGCCCGCCAGAGATCCTCAAACCGGCATTATCCGCCGCCATCACTATCATCAGGACAATGTTCGCAAGCATGTAAAGCAGGCAGCTGCAGAAGCGGGGATCACCAAACTCTGTGGCCCCCACACCTTCCGACATTCGTTCGCCACTCACTTGCTGGAAAAGGGTTACGACATACGCACCGTCCAAGAGCTACTGGGCCACAGCGATGTGTCGACCACCGAGCGCTATCTGCATGTGATGAATCGGGGAGGACTAGGGGTAATCAGTCCGCTGGATCGGGGGTAGGCGGGTGGGAGATTCAGCTTGCCGAACGAAGGGTCTTTGATCCTGGGTTTTGTTCGCCCCTCCAGTGGGGCTCCTACAGCGAGAACAGCAATACTCCGAAATCCACCCTCCGTGAACTCTGAGCCCTCTGTGGTAAATCCGCTTTTGATTTTTGCGTGCTGCATGTTGCGTGAAGCGTGTTGCAGCCGCGAAGCGGCATAAAAAACCCGGCTTTCGCCGGGTTTTAATCGCTTCAGACATGTTGCGTGTTGCGTGCTGCGTCTCTTATTCGCTCCAGGTCAGGTCCAGTTCCCTGGCTGCTTTCACGTCATCCAGGCGACGTACCGGCTGGGTGAAGGGGGCTTCTTTCACCCTATCCGGTTCGTTGCGCGCTTCTTCCAGGATGGCGGCCATGGCCTCCACGAATTCGTCCAGCGCTTCCTTGCTTTCGGTTTCGGTGGGTTCGATAAGGAAACACTCCGGCACCAGCAGCGGGAAGTAGGTGGTGGGTGCGTGCTGGTTGTAGTCCAGCAGGCGCTTGGCGATATCCATGGCGGTGACGCCCAACTCTTTCGCTTCTTTTGCGAAAGTGAGGATGAACTCGTGGCTGGCGCGACGATCCGGGTAGGCGGCGGTGCAGCCCACCGCTTCCAGTCGCTTGAGCAGATAGTTGGCGGCCAGGGTGGAGAATTCGCCCACGCGGATCATGCCTTCGCGGCCCAGTGAACGAGCGTAGAAGTAGGCACGCAGCAGCACCCCGGCGTTACCCATAAAGGCACTGAGGTGACCGATGCTGGTGTCCAGAGTGTCGGTGTCGATCCAGTGATAGCTGCCATCATCACGCTGGCCGGCCATGGGGGTGGGCAGGTAAGGCAACAGACGCTCGGAGACACCCACCGGGCCAGCACCGGGACCACCGCCGCCATGGGGGGTGGCGAAGGTCTTGTGCAGGTTCATGTGGATCACGTCGAAACCCATGTCACCGGGACGCACCTTGCCGAGGATGGCATTCAGGTTGGCGCCATCGTAATAAAGCAGTCCACCGGCTTCGTGGACGGCTTTGGCGATGTCTTCAATCTGCCGTTCGAACACGCCACAAGTAGACGGGTTGGTCATCATCAGGCCGGCGGTCTGTGGGCCGCAGGCAGCCTTGAGCGCTTCCAGGTCCACGTCGCCATCCGGGCCGACCGGCACTTCACGGACCTTGTAGCCACACATGACGGCGGTGGCCGGGTTAGTGCCGTGGGCGGCGTTGGGGATCAGGATTTCAGTACGCTGATCGTCGCCGCGTGCATCGTGGTAGGCACGGATCATGGCCACGCCGGCAAACTCACCCTGGGCCCCGGCCATGGGGGCGAGGGATACGCCCTTCATGCCGGTGACTTCTTTCAGGAAGTTCTGCAGTTCGAACATGCAGCTGAGGAAACCCTGGCTGTGGCTTTCCGGCGCCAGCGGGTGGCGGTTCAAAAAGCCCGGCAGCATGGCGGCACGGTTGGCTCCACGGGGATTGTACTTCATGGTGCACGAGCCCAGCGGATAGAACTGTTTGTCGATGGCGAAGTTCTTGGCTGAAAGGTTGGTGTAGTGGCGCACCACCTGCATCTCGGACACTTCCGGCAGCCCCGGTTTTTCCTTGCGGCGCAGGTGCGCAGGAATGGCGGACAACTTGTCCTCCGCCAGCGCCTTGGGCGCTTGGGAAGTGGCGCTACGGCCCGGGTGAGACAGTTGGAAAATCAGTTGTGTCTCGCTCATGCCAGCACCTCCTTCAGCGCCGCTGCAAACAAATCCAGATCACCTTCGCTGTGCACTTCGGTGGCGTTCACCAAAATCGCGCTGGCCATGTCGTAGTCTTTCGCCAGGCTCACACCGCCCAGCACGTCTTTCTCGGCCAGCGCCGCCAGCACCTGATCCGCCGGCTTGGGTAAAGTCAGCACCACCTCGTGGAAGGTGGGCGCGGTGAAGGCACGCTCTACACCGTCGATGGCGGTGAGCTTGTCGGCCAGTGCCTGGGTGTTGGCATGGCAGTGGGCCGCCACATTGCCGAGGCCATCCGGCCCCAGCAGGGAGGTATAAATGGTCGCCGCCGTCATGGCCAGGCCCTGGTTGGTACAGATGTTACTGGTGGCCTTGGAGCGGCGGATGTGTTGTTCGCGGGCCTGCAATGTCAGGGTGAAACCCTGCTTGCCTTCCATATCCACGGTGCGGCCGATGATACGGCCCGGCATTTGCCGAACGTGTTTTTGCTTGCAGCACATGAAGCCGAAGTACGGGCCACCGGAGGACAACGGCACACCCAGCGGCTGCCCTTCACCCACAACGATATCCGCACCTTCTGTGCCCCATTCACCGGGAGGCGTCAGCAGCGCCAGGGAAGTGGGGTTCACCACACCGATAACCAGCATCTTGTTGGCATGGGCCCAATCGGTGAGCGCATCCACTTCTTCCAGTGAACCGAAGAAGTTGGGCTGGCTGATCACCAGTGCGGCAAAATCTTCACCCTCATAGGGCTTGAGCATCTCCAGTGGGGTCTGGCCGCCGGCGGCATCGAATTCCACCATCTCCAGTGCCACGTCCTGGTTTTCCACGATGGCGCGGGTGGCGCTGGTGTAGCGCGGGTTCAAGGCGGTGGGGACCAGCACCTTGCGGGACTTGCTCTTGCGATTGGCACGCAGGCTCATCAGCACCGCTTCGGCCAGGCCGGACGCACCGTCGTAGACAGAGGCGTTGCTCACGTCCATGCCGGTGAGGCGAGTCATCAGGGTCTGGAATTCGTAGATCACCTGCAGGGTGCCCTGGCTGGCCTCTGCCTGGTACGGCGTATAGGCGGTGTAGAACTCACCCCGGGTGGCAATTTCCCATACCGCCGCCGGAATGTGGTGCTGGTAGGCACCGGCCCCGATAAAGCTCACCGCGCCAGCGTCCTGGGCGGCGCGCTTGCTCATCAGGCGGGTCACTTCCATTTCGCTCAGGCCTTCAGGCAAGGCATCCAGCTTGCCAGCGGCTTTCAGGTGCGCAGGAATCTCATCGAACAAATCTTCGATGCTGTCGGCGCCAATGGCGACGAGCATGGCACGAACGTCATCGGGGGTATGGGGGATGTAGGGCATGGGGGCTACCTGGATAGGTTGGGTGTTGGCTTTGCATTCCTCAGCACTGAAAACGTGTTGAGGATCAGCTACGAGCCACGAGCTTCGAGCTACGAGAAAAATCTTTTACTCGCAGCTAGTAGCTAGAAGCTCGCAGCTGCGAATAACGGTAATGCCGTTATTCGCTATCGATCTGCGCCTGGTACTGGTCGGCGGTGAGCAGGTTGTCCAGCTCGCCTTCGTCGGTCAGCTGCACTTTGAACAACCAGCCGCCTTCATAGGGAACGTTGTTGACCAGTTCCGGCTCATCTTCCAGTGCTTCGTTGATCTCAACGATTTCACCGGACACCGGGCTGTAAATGTCGGAGGCCGCTTTCACGGATTCCACCACACCGGTTTCATCACCGGCGGCTACCACCTGGCCCACTTCCGGCAGTTCCACATAGACCAGATCGCCCATGGCATCCTGAGCGTGGTCACTGATACCAACGGTGGCAACACCGTCTTCTACCTTGGCCCATTCGTGGCTGGCGGCATAACGCAGCTCGGCTGGAATCTCGCTCATTGTTTTCTCCTGTTAAGAGTCGCTTGCACGCGACACGCTTCACGCATGCACGCTGAAATAGTAAATGTGTTTTCGCAGGAGCTTGCTTGCAAGCGAATTCCCCCGAGGGTACCGCGAGCAGGTTCGCTTACAAGCAAGCTCCTACAGCAGGTTTCGATTACCGTTGTGGAACTTACAGCTCTTTGTACACGACCTCGCCATTACGCACGAACGGCGGCTTGACCACCTGGGCGACCTGGCGCTTGTTGCGGATCTCCACATCCACCTTGCCGGTCGCCCCTGCCGGCAACCGCGCCAGGGCGATGGATTTGCCCAGTGTGGGCGAGAAGGTACCGCTGGTGATTTCCCCTTCTTCGCCATTGGGCATCAGTACTTTCTGGTGGGCGCGCAACACGCCCTTGCCTTCCAGGATCAGGCCCACCTGCTCGGCGTGGCCGTTTTCCTGCTGGTTGAGCAGTGGCTGGCGACCGATGAATTCGCGGTCGTTGAGCATCACCGTCCAGCCCATGTTGGCTTCCCACGGCGTAATGGTGTTATCCATATCGTTGCCGTACAGGTTCAACCCGGCTTCCAGGCGCAGAGTGTCACGGGCGCCCAGGCCGATGGGGGCAACGCCGGCGGCCAGCAACTGGCCCCACAGGGTCACGGCATCCGCGTTGGGCAGCATGATTTCCACGCCGTCTTCGCCGGTGTAGCCGGTGCGGGCGATCATCCAGTCACCGTCCTGCGCGAAGGCAAAAATTTTCAAGCTGCTGACTGCCTCGGCACGGGCGCCGCTGAGCAGGCCGGCAAGGATCTCGCGGGCCTTCGGCCCCTGAATCGCCAGCATGGCCAGTTCCGGGCGCTCATGAATATCCACGGCAAAACCGCCGGCCTGCTTTTCCATCCAGTCCAGGTCGGTCTCGCGGGTCGCGCAATTTACCACCAGTCGGTAGCCATTGTCCTGTTTATAGACGATAAGGTCGTCGATCACGCCGCCATTGTCGTTAAGCATGCCGGTGTACAGGGCACGGCCCGAATCAATGCGGTCCACATCGTTGGCCAGCAACTGGCGCAGGTAATCACGGGCACCGGCACCGGCACCGGCGATATCCACCACGGTCATGTGGGAGACATCGAATACGCCAGCATTTTGACGCACGGCGTGATGTTCCTCGATCTGGGACCCATAGTTGATCGGCATATCCCAGCCGCCGAAGTCCACCATCTTGCCGCCGGCGGCGAGATGGGCGTCGTATAAAGCTGTGCGGTGAGCCATAAAAAGCACCATGGAACGAGTGAGTGGGGAATTATATCGACACGGGGCCGGGCGGCATAGGCTGGGCCGGGAATCCGTATCCACAAAAAAGCCGGCCCGCAGGCCGGCTTGACTATCACCGTCAGGGACGGTGGCGTTACTGCGGTTTCTTGATGGACCCGCTCTGGAAGGTAAGGTTCACCCCACCCGCCGGGATCTGCAGGTCGATGGTGGCCAGAGCCCCACCAATACGCACGTCGATATTCTGCGCAGCCAGGCTCAGCAAGCCAATGACCAGACGGCCATCGGGGAGGAAATCCACCGGACCGGACAACTGGAGATCATCCAGCGGGTAGCTGTGCAGGTTGAACGGCAGCCCCAACGGCGCTTCCATTTCCGGGGCGTCGAGCAACAGGTCCAGCGTGGTATCGAACATCAGCTGGTCTTCAGCGGCGTCATAGCGGATCCAGCCGGTTAGCGGCTGGGTGCGATTGCCGCTGCCATCGTCGGCATAACGGGCACGCATGACCAACGGCTCGGTGGGCACGTTCGGGCTGACCAGGCCGGCAATCTGTGCGTAGACGTCGGTGTTGGTTGTGATCAGCACCGGTGGGTACAGCGTCACTTCCACCGCCTGTTGAGCGACCGCGAAACCTGCATGTTCCGCATCCTGCTGGATGGTTTGGGCGACCCGACTGCTCTTCAGTTCAGCAACGGTGCGGCAAGCGCGGCGTCTGGTGCTGTCTAGGGGGTCACAATAGAGCGCGTCC
>NZ_NVWY01000002.1 GCF_002733835.1 Alcanivorax sp. | reverse complement strand
ATGTCCATGGTGATCGGTGCCGGGGTGTTCGCATCCACCTATGTGACGCCGCTGTATTTCCAGCAGGTGCTGGGTGAGAGCGCCGCCAGCGCCGGCCTGATGCTGATGCCGGCGGGCCTGGCCATGGCCTTCACCTTTCCCGTGGCCGGGCACCTGACCGATCGTTTTTCCGAAACCCGTATCATGCTGGCGGGGCTGCTGTTGTTCGTTCTCAATATGCTGCTGATGGCCGGTGCCAGCCTGACTACCTCGGCGGTGTGGCTGGTGTGGTGGACCTTGCTGGGCCGGGTGGGTTTGGGGCTGATGATGCCGCCATCGTCCACCGGGGCATTGGGTTTGTTGCCGCCGGGCCTGATTCCCCAGGGCTCGGGCATCTTCAATTTTGGTCGCCAGATTGGTGGCGCGCTGGGCGTGAATCTGTGCGCCCTGTGTATTCAGTTTTTCAGTGAATCTTTTGCACAGACCCGGCCGGATGCGTCGGCGGCGCAATCCTTTGAGGCGGGTTTTGATATGGCATTTCTGCTGTTGCTGGCCATTTTTGTGGTGGCGCTGTTGCCGCTACGCAGCATGCAGCAGGGGATGCGACATTTGGGAGAGCAAAGAGCATGAGCAAGACCGGGAATAACAAGCCGGACATTCTGGTAATCGGCGCCGGCGCCATTGGCAGTTTTTATGGCGCGATTCTGAAGCGGGCGGGTTGTACCGTGAGCGTGGTACTGCGGTCGGATTATGACGCAGTAAAAGCTGACGGCTTTCGCTTTACCAGCCCCCTGGGTGAACTGTCGTGGACACCGGATCAGGTCTATCAACCGGGCGATACTCCGGGGCGCCTTCCGGATTATGTGTTGCTGTGCGTCAAGGTGCTGCCGGGGGTGGACCGGGCTGAACTGGTGCGTCCCTGGATGGGGGCGCAGACCGGGCTGGTGTTGATTGAGAACGGTCTGGATATCGAGCGTGAGCTGGCGGATGCCTTCCCGCGCAATCCTCTGGTGAGCTGCCTGGCGTTTATTGCGGTGAGTCGCACTGGCCCGGGTACCGTTAACCATCAGGCCTATGGGCAGCTGGTGATGGGCAATTTCCCCACGGGCTTTGATCACCACTGCGCGCAGTTGGCGGGCTTGTTCCGCGAGGGTGGTATCGATATCAACGAGACGGATGCTGTGGTTGGCGAACGGTGGCGCAAATGTGTCTGGAATACCCCGTTCAATCCGTTGAGTGTACTGGCCAACGGGGCCGATACCTTGGCCATGCTTGATGCGCCGGGCGGCGAAGGGCTGATTCGCACCTTGATGGAAGAGGTGATTGCGGTGGCCCAGGCCGATGGCTACCCCATGCCGGACGGCATTATCGAGAAGAACCTGTCGGGCACCCGTGCCATGGGCGCGTATAAAAATTCCATGGCGCTGGATTACCTGAACGACAGGCCCATCGAGCTGGATGCGATTCTTGGCAATGTGGTGGCCATCGCGGACCGCCTGAATGTGCCCGTGCCGCACTTGCGCACTGTGCTGGTGGCGCTGCGTATGCGCCAGGCATGACGACTCGCCACTGAAGCCAATAAAGCACCTCACTTGAGCAGGGTTCGCAATGTATATAGTATTGCGAATCATTTTCATTTGTATTGGGGTGTATTGATGAATTTCCGAATTAGCCGTCTCCACGGGGGAGTGCTGCTGGGGTTGGCTTCGCTGGCGTCAGCAGGGGCAGTGTTGCCGCAGAGCGTTTTGGCCGACAACGCCCAGAGTAGCGCGCACCAACAACAGCGGGTCCGTGTCGCCTTACCGGCCCAGGCCCTGTCACGCTCCCTGGCACAAATGTCCCGGCAGACCGGAATCCAGATTCAGCAGGCCAGTGGACTGGTAGGAAACACCGTGGTCAACGCGGTCAATGGCACCATGGCGCTGTCGTTGGCGCTGGATACCCTGCTGGCAGGGACTGGTATCACCTACCGTTATACCGATGACGGTGCGGTGCTGGTGGGCGAGCCTTCTGCGGCATCAAGGCAGGATGCCAGCACGTTGGCAGCGATCAATGTGTCCGCCCAAACCGAGGTAGAGGAGTCGGCTTGGGGGGCGGCGAGTCAAGGATACATGGCGACGCATAGTGCCACCGGCACCAAGACTGACGCACGAATTGTTGAAATTCCCCAATCCGTTTCCGTGGTCACACGTCAGGAAATGGATGACCGTGGCTCTGAAACGGTGATGGATGCCGTGCGTTATACCGCCGGGGTGCAAACCGAAGGGCAAGGTATCGACAGCCGGGTGGACGATATTCGCATCCGGGGTTTTGATGCCTCCAGCTGGAGCAATAATCTGTACCTGGATGGGTTGCGTATGCCCCGGGGTGGTCAGTGGACTACGCCGCAGATCGATGCCTATGGCCTGGAGCGGGTGGAAGTGTTGAAAGGGCCGGCTGCTGTGCTTTACGGTCAGGTGGCTCCAGGCGGTCTGGTCAACATGGTCGCCAAGCGGCCGACCTATGATCAAACCAACGAAGTGGTGCTGGAAGCTGGCAGCTTTGACCAGTACGAAGGCTCCTTCGATGTGGGCGGGGACCTGGGCAAAAGCGGCAAGGTGATTGGCCGTTTGGTGGGGAGCTACAACGACGGCGATTCCCAGGTGGATGAAACCGAACTGAGCCGCACCTACCTGGCGCCCAGTGCCACGGTATTTCTCACCGATGATACCGAGATTACCTTCCTGTCTTACTACCAGAAGGATGAGGGCGGCTCTACGTTCCAGTTTCTTCCGGTCAAGGGTGTGTTGGAGCCGACTCAATATGGCTACATTGATCGCAGCACGTTCCTGGGGGAGCCGGACTGGAATACCTATGATCGTGAGCAGTGGGCGATAGGCTACGATCTGACTCACTACATCAATGATGCTTGGTCTTTCCGTCAGAATGCCAAGTACAACCATGTCGATTCGCTTTTTAATACCGTCGTTTCTGCAACGTTCCCTCCTGCGAACCCCGGTGGTCTGCTGCCGGATAATCGCACCATCAATCGCCGCGCCGTTCGCGGTGAAGGCGATCTGGACAGCATTGCGGTGGATAACCAGTTCAAGGTGCTGTTTAACACCGGCGGGCTGCGTCATGACGTGATTATGGGGCTCGATTATCTGAATACTGACTGGACGCATACTCGTTTTGCCGTGACTGCCCCCATTACGCCGATTGATGTCTATGATCCTGTTTATGGTGGTGCCGCCGGCTTCGAGAACAATATGCGGGTGCAGAGTGATTATGATGTTAGCGATAAGCAGTTGGGTGTCTATCTTCAAGACCTGATCCGTCTCGACCAGTGGCGTTTTACCGTTGGTGCACGACAGGATTACTTTGATAGTAAGTCAAGAAACAAGGCCAGCGGTAGCCTTGATAAGGCCGACGATGAAGCCTTCACCTGGCGTGCCGGTGCTACTTATCTATTCGATAACGGTGCGGCGCCTTATGCCAGCTATGCCACTTCCTTCGAGCCGTTGACCGGTTTTGATACCAGCGAAAGCCCCTTTGAACCGTCTGAAGGCGAGCAGTTCGAATTGGGCGTCAAGTATCAGCCACCGCGCAGCAACAGCCTGATCACCCTGTCTGTGTTCGATCTTACCCAGACCAACCTGGTGGTGTCTGATCCCAACCCGCCGGTTTCCGCTGCCTGTAATGCGGATAATTCCTGCCGACGCCAAACCGGAGAAACCCAAACCCGGGGTGTGGAGCTGGAAGGCAAGGCCTGGCAGGAAGATGGGCTCAGCGTGACGGTGAGCTACACCTATCTGGATGCAGAAATTACCAAGGAAACGGACGCAACCTTGAAGGGCAACGACAAGGAATATGTGCCCAGGAATAGCGCGGCCCTGTGGTTGGACTACAAGTGGCAACAAGGTTTCCTGCGCGGTCTGGGGCTGGGGGCCGGTGCACGGTTCACCGACAGCCTGTATGGCGATGCAGCCAACAGCTACAAAGTGGACAGCTACACCCTGTATGACGCCTCCGTGCGTTATGACATGCGCTACGTCGGCCTCGATGGCGTCATGTTATCCCTGACGGGACGTAATTTGGCGGACGAGGAATTCCTCAGCTCCTGTAGCCAATATGGCTGTTCCTACGGCACCGCTCGCCATGTAACGGCGGGGGTCAGCTACCGCTGGTAAACCATCAGCCGGCCCGCCATTGAGCGCGGGCCGGCCTGATTGGATGGACAGGTTATGACATACCTTTTAACCGGTCTCGCCACGTTGGGTGCGGGCCTTTTCTTTTATCTGACGCTGAATAATCAGCAATGGTTAAAGCAGCCATTGTCGTCGCGCTGCCGACCGTTGGCGTTAGTCGTCCTCGTCGCCAGCGTCGCGGGGTGGATGTTTCTCATGGATAGCAAAGCCGGTTTCTTTGCGGTGCTGGTGGTGTTGATGCTGGTGTTTGGCACGTTACCGTTGCTGTCGCTGCTGAAAACCGGGGAGGGGAAATAATGGCCAAGCCCAAAACGCCGGCGATACAACCGGACTGGATCAGCAAAACGCTCGCCGGTGCCCTGTTGGGCTTCGCGCTGGCGGTGGCCATTAGTGGTCTGTTTGCCTGGTGGGGCCCCG
Organism: Alcanivorax sp.; assembly: GCF_002733835.1. Classification (GTDB taxonomy): domain Bacteria; phylum Pseudomonadota; class Gammaproteobacteria; order Pseudomonadales; family Alcanivoracaceae; genus Alcanivorax. The sequence goes on along the minus strand of NZ_NVWY01000002.1, from coordinate 208,294 downwards.
GGGGCATAGGGGCGCCGGACAAGGTGCAGTTCAATATGTGGGCGATCTCTCTCTACTGGATGACCGTATGGAGCCTGGTCTACCTGTTCCGCACTGGGCTGCGTGCCTGGTTGGTACTGGGCAGCGCCACAACGGCAGCCCATGTTGCCTTGTTTATTACACCGCAGATTCTTGGGGCTGCCTGACATGCGTGCGGATATCATCAAGACCTACAAAACCCTCCATACTTGGACGGGCCTGATTGCCGGCATGGCGCTTTTTATCTGTTTCTTTGCCGGTGCCATGACCATGTTCAAGGGGACGCTGGATCGCTGGGCAAAACCGCCTGGTGCTCAAGCCCAGTGGGTGGCGGGGGATCAGTGGTTACTGTTGATGCAGAAAACCCTGGCAGCCCATCCAGAAGCGGCAAAGGGTTTTACCCTGCACCTGCAGCCCAGCGAGAATATTGGCGCGCCACTGGTGTGGGATGCCAACCCGGAACGCTCCCGTTTCGACCCCCAGGCGCCCTGGGGGGCTACCCTGGATGAACAGGGCGAATTGGTAACCGCACCGTTCAGCACCTCGCCCATGGCCAACCTGGTGGACATGCTCCACCAGACAGCCGGGATTCCGGGAGACGGGCATCATCTGTTCGGGGTCTATGTGATGGGAGCCATCGGCGTGGTGTATGCACTGGCGCTGGTGTCTGGTCTGGTCGTGTTGCTGCCGACGTTGGTGAAAGACTTTCTGGCCCTGCGCAGGGGCAAGAATCTGAAGCGTTTCTGGCTGGATGCCCATAACGTTATTGGCCTGACCAGTCTCCCGTTCCATCTGATGATTGCACTGACCGTCATTGTCTTTGCGTTCCATGACTTTCTCTACGATGCCCTGTCACTGACCACCTACAAGGAGCGCCCGCTGTTCGAAATGCATGAGCATCACGATAGGGGGGGGAAACCGTGGCAGGCAATCTCCTGCCTCCACAGACGCTGTTGGCTAACCTGCAACAAGCCGCTCCGGATTTTATTCCCCGGGAAATGCAGTATTTGGGGCCGGTGAGCGAACATGCGGAAGTGCGCATTGGTGGCGAAAATCTGGATCATATGGTGCGCGGGGCTGACCGTGGTTTTGCTGCCATGGACCCTTACACCGGGGAACTGGAAGGCACCGAGTACCTGCCCGGTCACGAGAATGCCTGGACGGACATCGTCATCAGTATTTTTGCGCTGCACTTTGGCAGCTACGGTGGTGCCTTCATGCGCTGGGTGTATGTCTTCATGGGGCTTGCTGGTGCGTTTCTGTTTTATACCGGCAACCTGTTGTGGGTGGAAACCCGGCGCCGCAAACAGCGTCGTAATGGTGGGCAAGTGGAACAAAAGCGCAGCACGCGTTTGATGGCCAGCGCTACCGTGGGGGTGTGCTGGGGCTCCGTGGCCGGTATCGCGATTGCCATGACTGCCGGCAAGTGGTTGTACCGTGGGGTCGATCCGGCATCGCTGTACCTGTGGGCGTATTACTTTGTCTTTCTGGCGGCGGTGGGCTGGGCGTTTGTCCGTGGTCCGGGGCGCAGTGCGGTGGAGCTGATTGCCTTTGCCGGGGTCGCCTGGTTGACCGTGCCGGCCACCGCTCTACTGGCGTACCTGTTCCCGGCCATGCCGGCATGGATACAAACCGCACCGGGGCCACTGGCGGTGGATGGTACGGCGCTGGTTGCGGGTGTATTGCTGCTGGAAATGGCCCGGCGTACGGCAAAGCGCGTTTTCCATGGTAATACCGACAGTGTTTGGTATGCCGGCAAACCGGCGGGCGAGCCGGGTAGTGTTGCCGCCAGGGTAGAACACGCCTGACGGGGTGCCAAATCCGTTGCAATATCGGTTTCAATCAGGCCGCAACATGATACTAATCGTCATGTTGCGGTTTTTTTTGTCACCCTTTTATTGGGCAATAAATTGATAAACACAAAAACGGTTATCGTCTACGAAGTGAGATATCACTCTGTAAAAGAAGGAGTTAGCGGTTGAGATAAATGTACTAAAAATGTCTTTTATGCCGAAAAGGTAAATAAAATACTGATTTTTATAGGTTTTTAAATTACAAAAGCTAACGTGCAGGGGCTGGCGCAGTGTCGCATTCATCCGTGACTATGTAGTCCGAAAACAAGAACAGGGTGACATGATGCGAACAATAAAATTCCCCACCATCGCCTGCCTGCTGCTTTTGCCGTTGCTGCATGCCTGTGAAGAAGAACCGGATGTGTTCGTGCCGCCGGATCCTGGCAATGCTCTCATTTACGCCTATCCGGCCAGCGGCATGGTGGACCTGCCTTTGGGTAGCAAGCTGCTGCTGACGTTTTCCAATGGCATTGATGAGGCCGCGGCCAAGGAAGATTGTCACCCTGACGGTGATGACTTTGTCGGCGCGCTTTGCCTGGCGGATAGCGAAGGCAATCTGGTCGATCTCAATAGCGCCGAAGTGTCGAACCGGGACCGTACCTTGACGTTTTCCATGGAAAGCCTGCGTGCCGGTGAGCAATACCGCCTTTGGGTATCACCGGAGATTGCCCCGGGGGTGGTGAACTTGGAGCAGGACGGTCCGCTGATCACCTTCCGCACTCGCCAATACGATCCGGTGCCGGACCAGGCGCCGGAGGTGCTGGTCATTAATCAGGAAAACCCCGAGGCCTATCTGCCCGACTCTGAAGGCGCGGCACGTTTTCCGTTCATGGATTTTTCGTCGGTACGCATCACCCTTACCGAACCACTGGTGCAAACCACCGTGCGCTACGGCGATACGGTCAAGTTGGAGCATCAGCAAACCGGTGAACTGGTGGATGTGAGGATTCTCAGTGAACGCCATTACATCACCCTTGATCCGAAGGAAGACTTGATCGGCGGGGATACCTACACGCTGACACTGGATGGCCTGGAAGATTTTGATGAGGACTTGTTGGAAACGGTCACCTATACGCTGACGCCCCGGCTGTCCAAAGATGATGTGGCGGACCGCAACCCGCCGATCAAGCAGTTGATGAAGGCCCAGCCTGCACTGGGAGATCCGGGGTATCCGCAAACCTCGCGCCTGCATGGGTTGCCGCTCAACCAGTTCAACCTGGAAACCGAGGCGCTGGGGATCACCCAGGTGAATGCCATGCCTCTGGTGCTGGAAGGCTGGATGGGGCGCCCGGATGAGCATGTGGAAGCGGTACCGGTGGTGGCCCGTGCCGGGCAGCAGCTGCGCATTACCGGTATTGACCCGATCCTGTTGGGCGGTGAAGTACGCACGCCCATGTTCACCGGTGACCTGATCGGCACCTTTGTCACTGACGTGACCGGCTATCTGACCACCAATCCCTATCGGCCTGAGGGCTTTCAGCCCGATGACGATTTTGCGCCGATGTATGTCTACATGAATTTCGATCTCGCCATGCATGCGGTGGAACCGCGAGGCAATGCATCGGTGAACCAGAATCTCATGCACGTCCAGGCGGTCGGTGTGGTGGACGTAAAAGATGGGGCGTTGACGTTTGAGGTCTTCCGCACTCTGGAACTGGATATTCTCAGTGGCGCGGCCAAGGTTAGCGCCGACTTTGCCTTGGGGGTGCGTGCCGATTCGGAATTCGAGTTTGATCAACTCAACCGCGACCCGCTGCAGGCCACTGGCTCCTTCCCCGAACATAATCAGGTCCAGGTGGAACCCAGCAACAATATCATTGTGGTATTCAACGAGCCGGTGAGCGATGACGGCATGGAGGGGGTTCAGCTGTTCCGTCAAAACAGCAGCGAGCCGGTGCCGATCCAGGTACGCAGCAGCGGTTCCAATCTGGTCATTACACCGCTCAATGAACTGGCGGCGGGGGAGCGCTATAACCTGGATCTGGGCGATAACCTGAAAGACATGGATATCTTCGATCCCTCGCACCTGGAATTTGTGCCCGGTGATGCCACCGACGGCAGCGGTCAGATTGTTTTTGATACCGCCAGCTACGCGGCCAACGCGGATGCACCGGTGCTGCCGCCCGTGGTGCTGGGGCTGTATCCGGGTATCGGTTGTGCCCTGGAAGACCGTGGCGTCGAGCAGCAGGATGCCCAGGGGAACACCCTGGAAATGGCTGGGCGCTGTGCCGGCGGCCTGGCAGAAGATTCACTGTATTACCCGTTCTTTTACGACGTCAGCCGCCCCATTGAAGTGAGCTTCAATATGCCCATGGAGCTGGCGTCCATGACCTTTGGCACCATTGCTGCGGATGGCGAGTCCTGTGAAGGCGGAGCCATGTGTCTGGCTGAAGCAACGGATAGCGGTTGGGAGTCTATTCCGCTGTCTGCCCGTCGTAACAGCCTGCGTCTGCGTGCGGTGCCGCCCCCCAACACCATGGTGCCGGGGAAGGCATATCGGCTGGTGATCAACGGTGGTGACAATGGGGAGGACGTATTCCGTAGCCATGACCGGTTCGACAATCTGGGTATCAATACGGATCCGCTCAATGGCATGGGCACCTGTGGCTCTCTGTCCAATATGCCCTGTGAAGGTGGCCCGCCAATTCTGATTGATTTTACCGCGACGGCTGACGTCGGGGCGGCTTATGCCACCGTGCTGACACGCAAGTACACGGACGTAAACGGTAACGGGGGTCAGGATGCCGATGAACCGGAGGCGGAAAAAAATCATGGCCGGGGGTTCGTCAAAAATACCGGTGGCCTGATTGGTGGTGCCAATCTGGATCAGGGCGACCAGATATTTACCCATGCGGCCTTGCCCATGGCCTTTTTGCCCAAGGCGCCGCTGGACTTGAGTTACATCGGTCTGGTGGATGAAGGCAATGGCCGTTGGTGTGCCACCCAGGAGGATGCGGATGGTGATGTGTATTGCATCCAGACGGTGGGTGATACGGCCATTCCGGTGGAAATCAATGCCCAGCATGTGATGGGAACGTCACTGACCGCCAACGCCAATCTGGCGATCCCGGTGCTGGGTGATCTTATTCCCTTGCCGCTGGAAACCGGTGCGCTGGTGCTGCGTTTCCGGCCCTATGACGACATGCCGCCGCAGCCGTTGCGCGGTTTTGTTATCAATGCCATCGATCCCGACACCGGTGAGGAAATGGAAGACCCGGTTTTCATTACCCGCCTGGATGCCTGGCTTGATGCTCCGGATGTTCGTCTTTTTTCAGCACTGATTCCTGGTGGCGCAGCCATTCCCAATGTGGCTGACGCCAACGTGAGAAGCCTGCCGGTGTCCGCCTACCTGAATGGGCCGGTGAAGTTCCTGCGCAATGGTCAGATAACGCTGGAATCCAGCAATGCCTCGGCCATTGCGGCCTCACTGAATCTGAGTATCGACCTGGGTGCCCTTATCCCGGTGTTGGGCGACCTGCTTGATCTGATTATTGGCGGGGTGCTGCCGGAAGAGGGGGTTGGCTCTCTTGAGCTGGGTATTGGCAAGGATGACTTCCGTATCCGTGTGGTCAACAACCCGGCCCACGCACGCTTTACCTCGGTGGGTCAGGAAAATGCGGGAGACCAGTAACAATGAGAACAACAATGAGCCATAAAAAACGTTTTTATCTTGCTGTTGTATTGGGGCTGCTTGGCGCTAATGCCTCTAATGCCTCTGCTGCTCAGGATCTTTACGGGCCGGACTATCCCGGGGTGAAGTTCACTCAGAAACTGTTCGGCGAGGACCGGCTCTACTTTCGTCTCGGGGCGATCTACATGAGCCCGGATGTGAAGACCAACTCCATTACCCTGAGTAACTTGTCGGAAATCGCGGAAGTGGCGGTGGAACCGGGGGAACAGGAAGGGGATGCGTTCAGTGATCCGCTCACCATCCCGGCGGCCACCATTGGTTATAAGCTGCGTTGGGGCGTCTGGGGCGGTGGTTGGTCGCTGGAGACCATGGCCGCCATGCCGCCGACTCTTGAACTCAAGGCCAAGGGGCGCATTGCCGATGTGCCTCTGGTGACGGAAGCGAATGGCATCCCTACCGGTGTGCCAGCGCTGGGAGAAAAAGTGGCGGAAACCAAGGTGGCGCCTCCCATGGTGACATTGGTTAAGCGTTTTCGTAACGAGCGAAATTTCCGCCCTTATGCCGGGTTGGGAGTGGTGTATTTATTCACCTATGACAGCCACGTGACTAACCCCATTCTTACTGAAGTGGGCGAGCCGGAATTGGAAATCGAGAACAAGTTTGGCTGGGTTGGCCAGGTGGGGGTGGACTGGCGGATGACGGACTACTGGTGGCTGGCGGCGGATTTTAAATACATCAGCGTGAAAGATGTTTCGGCCACGGTGGAAAGAACCTTCATCCGGGCGCCAGGTTTGCCGCAGTACCAGTATGCGGAGGTGGGGGACGCGGAGTTCAACGCTGACATGAATGTCTATGCGTTCAGTCTGGGAGTGGGATTCACCTTCTGAAACCCGTTGCCAGTTGGGTTGCTCCGCAACGCGGCGTAACCCAACCATTCGTCAAAAAAACGAGGCAGGTATCACAGGCTGTTTTCTATTTCCGCGAGTTGCTCCTTGCTCAGCACGGAAACACTCTCGGTGGTCTCATCGAAGACCACAAAGACCTGTTCCTTTTTCAACTGTTCACGCACTTGTTCTACTTTGGTGGCGGTGGAAATTTCCGTGTCGCCGTAGTCGGTGCCGTCCCGGGTGACGAATTCTTCAATCAGGTTGTGAAGGGTATCCGCAGGCAAGTCTTTCCAGGGAACAATGATGGGCATAAATCCAGTTCTATAAAAGTGAATAGGGTAAGGGCCGAATTCGATAACGTGTGCAGCCCCTGAATTTCAGTTTTCCGCTTTTGTCTTTTTCTTTAGCGTCAGGCATCAGGCTTGGGGCGTCGTGCTTGCGTCTTATGACAACAGCAACTGGATGCCCGCGCCGATGATGACAATCCAGGACGACAGGACGCCGAGCTGGCGGGGCAGGTTGGCGCTGCTGCGGGGCACCAGCATGCCATAAGCGTAGGACAAGCGCCCGGCCAGCAGCAGGATGCCGTACACGTGCAGGGCGCTATTGCCGCCGCCATTGATTTCCAGCAATGCCATCAGGATCAGCGCCAGCGGAATGTATTCCACCGTGTTGCCGTGGGCGCGGATGGCACGGTTCACGTCTTTATGGCCACCATCGCCCAGGGAGACTTTTTTCCCCAGCCGGTAACGGACCACGTTGGCGGCCAGGGCGATGACTAGAAAACCGCACAGGGCGGCGTACAGGGCGGTGACTGGCAAGCTTACTAGGGTCATGGTTTCCACTCAGGTTGTCTTTTTCGTTTGCGAACAATAAACCGCGAAGGGTCCAGGGCGTCAACCAATTGTGCGTCCACGGGCAGCGGCTGCCCGGTAATTTTGCTGGCCAGCAAGTCGGCGCACAGCGGCGTGCCGGTAATGCCACGGCTGCCGTGGGCCAGGTTCAGGTAGAGGCCGGTGGCCGTGCGATGTGGGTTGTCGGTGGCCACGGGCAACGGGCCGCACAGAGGAACAAAGTCAAGGCTCTGGCAACGAAAGGCCACGCGCCGGTCCTGGATGATAATGGCTTCCCCGCCTAACGCCTGCCAGTGTCCGGGCAGGTAGTGTTTCAGTTGTGCCAGGTTGTCAGCGTCGTCTGCATCGGTGGGGGCGGGTTGGCTGTCGTGTAGATTGAAGGTGGCACCCACGCAGTGCAGATCATCCAGTGCGGGTGTCAGGTAGCCGCCATGGCATTGCGCCTGCTGCCATTGCCGGGACGCCTCGGTGGCCTGGCAATAACTGACCTGACCCCGAATGTGCTTGAGCGGTAGCCAGCCCAGCCCTGGTAGCTGCTGGCTGGCGCCGGCGGCGCAGACTATCACGGCGTTGGCATGCAGCCGGGTGCCTTTGTCCAGCGTGACGCTGGCGGGGGAGCCTTCCTGTAGTGACGTCACGGAGTCATCAAGCAATGTAATCGCTGGATGGTTGAGAAGGTGCCGGCACCAGCGATCCGGGCGCAGGTAACCGCCGCCCACCAGTTCCACTCCATTGCCGGCCAGCGCCGGGCGAAGCAGGTCGGCAGGCCAGGCACCGCTGTCCATGGCGGCAGTGAATTTGTCCCGTTGTTTGTCGTTTACAAAGTGCTGAATGACGCCATTGAGCTGGCCGTCCTGGTCACTGGAGGGAAAGCCGTAATGGTGGAGCCAGCGCAAGGCATGGCGGTAGCTCGTCTGGTAGAAACGATTCTGTGGTGTCAGGTGTGGGCTGGCGGTGCTATAGACGACACCGGCCAGATTCCCGGACGCGCCGGCGGCAATGCCCTGCGGATCCAGGACGGTCACGGTCCAGTGTTGCTCGGCCAGGGCGCGGGCTGTAGTGGCGCCGGCCAGGCCGGCGCCGATGACGATGGCGTGCCGGGATGTGCTGGGCTGGTCGGTTGGGTGCTGGGTGAGGAGGGTGCCGGTCTTGGTCATAGCAAATGTGGTCCCTCTAGTCGGACCGGGATCAGCGCAGTGAATAGGGGAGCGGTCATGGAATCCGTGTGGTAGGCGGCGTCGCTGTGAGGCCCTAGGGTAACACGCTGCGATTACGGAGCTGGCACGTTCTGGGCCGCCTTGAACTCAGCCAGTACACGTTTTGTCTGTTGCAGTAACCAGACGGTTTTCTGCCGGTAGCTGGCGTTGCTGATGCGGATGAAGTTGTCGTTGATCAAGGTGACCAGTAACGCCTGGTTTTGAATTGGGCGGTTGGGTTCTACCCAGCGCATTTGGGCCTGGGCACTGGGGTTGCCTTCCAGGTCCACCAGTCGCTCACTGATGATGCTGAGCGCGTTGGCGCTGTTGCTGAGTGCCTTGTCGACCCGGCGCTGGCGCAGTTCACTGTAGTAGCCCGCCACGGCGCGCCGGGGTTGCATGGTGTCCCAGCCCGCAGGCAAGCCGGACAGGGTAAGGGAAAGCTGTTCCTTGCCATCCGCATCCCGGTAACGCAGGGTGCGCGCGTGCTCGGAACTGATTTCGCCGTCGAATTGCAGGCCCGCCAGGGTCTTGGGCGCCTGGTAGAGATCCAGTTGTGCTTTACGGTCTGGCAGTGCGCGGGCCTGGTTCTCCGAACCGGTGGCTTTAAGGGTGGCCTTGTCCAGTTTTTGCACGTGAAGCGGTGAATCCGGGGTTTCCTCCACAGGCTTGTCGGCGCAGCCAGAGAGTAGGCTCACCAGTGTGAAGACTGGCAAGAGATAGCAAACTTTTACATTCATGGATCGCAGCATAGGGCAAGGTAAATATCTTGTTAGAAGGGATATGCCGTTGTGTGCAGAGATGTGGCAAAGCATAAGTGTGGCAAACTACGAGCATAACCGTTTTCAGGGCAGGCGGATGGAAAAGCCATCACATAATATGTCGCCAGACAGGCCACGGTCATCAGCACCGGGGTTGCCGGTTGTCGGCCTGAGAACCAGTGCGGCCATGTTGTTGCTGTTTGCGCTGATCACCGTGCCATTCGCCATCGCCTCGGTCCTTCTGATTCAGCATCGCCTGGGCATGCTGGATACCTACGATACCATGCGTGAGGACGTGCGCCTGTTCGATGCGGGTCTGGCCGCGTTCCCGCCGCTTAACGACATGCGCGACCTGGCGCCGGTCGCTATTCACACCCAGGAACCGGAAATCGTGTCCCGCTTTGAACTCAGCCGCTCCCGTGCCGGCAGCCGTTTGCTGGACTTCCTGCAGCGTGTCCGGCAGCGGGATATTCCGGGGCTGAATGATCAGGGCGGGTTGCTGAGCGAGGCCTGGCGCGACCTGACGGTGAAAACCGGTATTCCCCTTGAGGATGTGGTTGGCCCTTTCGACAACGTGAACCAGATTACCCAACGGTTGAGCAATGCCTTGTCCACGGTGTTGTTTGTGTCGGATCTGTCCATTGGCGAGGGGCTGGAACCCAATGAGGTGCTGTCTTTGCCGCTGGGGTCATTCCGCCAGGCCCAGGAAGATATCGGCCTGATCCGGGCGCTGGCTCTGTATGTGAGTCTGCGTGGCGGTTACCTGGGGGACAATGACGCCCGGCGGTTGGAGAATGCCTGGCAGCGTTTGCAGCACCAGGTGACTATCATCGATAGCGAAATCAAGGCGCTGGTGGCACGTACCGGTGCCATTGAGTTGCAGCAGCAGTGGCGCTTGGTGCAGGGCGGTTTGCTGTCGTTTCTGGAGTGGTCCGAGCAGGAATTGATTCTGGCGCCACGCATTCAGGTCTCCTGGGAAGAGGCTTACGACCACAGCCGCAGTGCCATGAAATCCCTCGACGGGCTGTCCGCCACGTTGATTTCCCTGGCGGACCAGCTGCTCAGCAATGTTCGCCAGGAAAAGGCCCGGGCCACGGTCTGGATGATGCTGGGTATCGTGCTGCTGTATGGGCTGGTGTTGGGGTTGGCGTTGTGGGTGTACCGGGCCAATTACCGGGCGATCAATGCCCGTGCCGAGAGCCAGGCCAAGGGCCTTTTCCTTGCCCGCATGAGCCACGAAATCCGAACGCCGCTGAACGGCGTGATCGGCCTGGCGGAATTGTTGCGCGAGACCGACCCGTCGCCACGACAGCAGGAATATATCAGCCTGATTGATAGCGCCGGCCGTACCCTCACAGCGCTGCTCAACGATGTGCTGGATTTCGCCAAGATTGAAGCAGGCAAACTGCAATTGGTTGAAGAACGCTTTGACTTGCCGACGCTACTGGCGGAATGCGTGCAGATGTTCAATTTGCCGGCCAGTGATAATGGCACCCTGGTGATTCTGGATGTGGATCCGCACACTCCTTCGGATGTGGTGGGGGACGCGATCCGGCTACGCCAGATCCTGATCAACCTGGTCGGCAACGCAGTGAAATTTACCCGCAATGGGCGGGTTGTATTGTCCCTGGTGTGCCGTCGCAGTGGCGGCGAAGCCCCGCTGTTCACCTTTGCGGTGACCGATACCGGCATTGGCTTGACCCAGGACGAGCAAGCGCAACTGTTCCAGCGTTTTTCTCAGGCTTCCGCCAATACCGCCCGTCGCTATGGAGGTACCGGGCTGGGGCTGTCCATCAGTCGCGAACTGGTGGGGCTGATGGGCGGAGAGATCCATGTGCACAGTACTCCGGGGCTGGGGTCCCGGTTCAGCTTCAGTATCCAGATGACCAGCGAGCAGGGTGACATCCCGATGATGGCGGAGCTGCCGCCAGCCAGTTGGCTCTGGGATGTGCAGGGAAGCCTGGTGGATTGGCTGGCCGATGACCCGCGTTTCGACACCGTGAAAGTGGTGAGGAGCATGGGGCAACTGGCGGAGGTGAACGGGGAGATCCGCAGTGGTGTTCTGCTGATCAATGGCCTGCCTGAGCAGGCGCTACTCGACGAAGCGCTGCAGATGGTGCGCCTGAATCCGGCCCGTATCCAGGTCTTGTTATTGCTTGGCATGCGTAGTGAAACGCCGGACTGGCTACCCGGGGAGGTGCGTGTGCTACGTCGCTCGGTGGTGACGGTCAGTGACCTCCAGCAGCTACTGGGGAGCTATGTACCCGGGGCGATCCCGATTGTCACTGAGCCGGTGGCGGTGGAATCCATCTCCAGTTTGCGTGTTCTGATTGTGGAAGATAATCCGGTGAATCAGATGGTCACCAAGGGCTACCTGGAGCGGCTGGGCGTTGCGCACATCATCGTCGCGGAGGATGGCCAGCAGGGGGTCGATTGTTTTGATGCTGAAGAGGGGGGGCTGGATCTGGTGTTGATGGATCTGGATATGCCGGTGATGGACGGATTTACCAGCGCCCATCATATCCGCGAACTGGAAATTCAGCATGGTTGGCCTGCGTGCCAGATATTGGCACTGAGCGCCCATGCCATTACCGAGCACGGAGGTCGGGTGCCCAGGGCGGGGATGAACGGGCAATTGATCAAACCCTTGACTCTGACGGCAATGAAACAGGCCCTTTCCCAGTATCTGGGTGTTACGGCATAAGGTAGATCAAGGTGTCCTGCATGGCCGGGGGGAGCAGAGGCGCAGACCATACCAGCGCTATCAGGCCTGCCAGAATCGCGCTTTCGATGCGCCAGGCCCGATGACGGCGTATGGCGTGCAAAAGGCAAGCGCAGGCTGCCAGCATCATGCCACTGAAAAAGCTGGCCATGCTGACCAGTTGCCATTGAACATCATTGAACGTCAGGCCGATGCCGCAGGCGGTGAGCGCTGCAGCGCAGACGGTGAGGAATGAAAATGACGAGTGATGATGAGTTGTTTGCATGTCCAGCATCCAAAGATAATCCCCATGGTTACGATTGATGCAAGCAAGCACCGTGCCGAAACCTATCCTTTCTACTTTGATGCTAATCCTTATTTATGAACTGTCTGTGAAATTGCTAGCCTCATTGGGTTAGCTTTTGTCATCTTTCTATCATGTTAATGATTAAAAATGGTTAACAAGTGTACGTATTAGTTCGTATAATGCGGGCCGCAGTAGCGGCAATCGTGATTTATTGATTTCTTGCTGTGCACGCCTATGGGGGCTGGCAACAGGAAGAAATGGGGTTAAATATGCGTTTTTTTGCAATTGTTCTGACTCTTTCCGTTATGTTGCCTGCCCAGGCTCAGTTAAATCCGGCGGTTGAGGGGCGCCTGTGTCAGGCGGCGTCTCAGGACAGTGCCTTTGGCGCGCTGGTGGATCAGTTGATTGAAAGCGGAGACGTGCAGATGACTGCCGGGGAGTCTCTGCTTTCCATCCATTGCCCGGATGGGCAAACGGTGCTCTCCCATATGGTCAAAGGCCGTCAGGCGGAGAACCTGGAATATGCGGTGATTGATATGGGCCTGAGTTTGTCGGCTTCCCGGGTAAGCCTGAATGGGCAGACAGTAAGCCTGGGGGATGCCCTGACGCGCCTGGGCGCTGACAGCGATACGGCGACCCGGAATTTTGTCGATAGTTACCTGGATGACCTGGCCGACGAAGACTTTAATCCCAACTTGCGGGTCAGTCTGAAGTAATCATCGTTCCTGTCGCCCCGCGTTTCCCGTTTTTTCAGACGGCTGCATCCGCAGCCGTTTCTCCCCGGCTCCCCACACCGCTATAATCGGCCCGCAGATGAATACCGGGGCCTCTATGTCAGACCAGCATGATCGCATTTACGCCACGTCCCACCAGCAGGTGGCGCGTTTTTCCTTCGACGATACGGTAGTGCGGGTTTTCCCCGACATGATTCGTCGTTCGGTGCCCGGTTACCCCACCATTATCGATATGATCGGGGTGCTGGCGGCCCGTTATGCCCAGCCCGATACCTGTCTGTACGACCTGGGGTGCTCTCTGGGGGCGGCCGCCACTGCCATGGCGTCTCTGACCGGCGACACCCGCAACCCTATTGTGGCCGTGGATAATTCCCGTGCCATGATCGAGCAGGCCGCCACCTTGCTTTCTGATGCAGGACAGGCCCACCGGGTGACCCTGGAAGAAGGTGATGTGGCTGAGATGGCATTCGAGCCTTGCTCCATGGCGGTGCTTAATTTCACGTTACAGTTCATCGCCCCGCAAAAGCGTGATGCCCTGATTCAACGCCTGGCAGATGCTACGGTGCCCGGCGGCATTCTGGTGTTGTCGGAAAAAATCCGCTTTGCCAACGAAGCTGAAAATGCCTTGCAGACCGAACTGCACCATGCCTTCAAGCGCAATAATGGTTATTCGGATCTGGAAATCAGCCAGAAGCGTACCGCGCTGGAGAATGTGTTGATCCCGGAGACTCTGGCGGACCACGAGGCGCGCCTGAAAAAGGCGGGCTATCGGCATATTCATGTCTGGTTCCGTTGTTTTAATTTCATGTCATTACTGGCCGTGCGCTGATGCTTACCGATTACCTTCAGGCCTGTGAACGCGGGCTTGCGCCCCTGTTTGCTCCGCAACCCCTGGCCGCAGTGATGACGCTGTCCCGGGAGCGTCTGGTCGACCGTCCCCACGGGGATTTGCCCCGTTGGCTGGCGGCACTGGAGGCGTTGCCAGCGGGGCCAGCTGAGTGCGCCCTGGATCAGAACACACTGACCATTGGTGCTGCCGGTGAGCAAGACGAGGACGGGGTAAAGCAGGCGTTGCAGGGGTTGATTCCCTGGCGCAAGGGCCCGTTCGAGTTCTTTGGCGTGCCTGTGGAAACAGAATGGCGTTCTGACTGGAAGTGGCAACGGGTGGCGCCGCATTTGTCACCGTTGGCGGGGCGACGGATTCTCGATGTGGGCTGTGGGAGCGGTTACCACTGCTGGCGCATGGCGGCCGCCGGCGCCAGTGCGGTCGTGGGGATCGATCCGACCATTCTGTTTCTGGTGCAGTACCTGGCAGTGCGCCGCTATGCCCCTGAGTTGCCCGTGTGGTTCCTGCCTTTGCGCATGGAAGAGCTGCCGGCAGACGGTGGGCAATTTGATACGGTGTTTTCCATGGGCGTGTTGTACCACCGGCGTTCCCCGTTGGACCACCTGCTGGAATTAAAGGGTGCATTATGCGCCGGCGGCGAGCTGGTGGTGGAAACCCTGGTGGTGGAAGGGGATGAGCGCACCGTGCTGATGCCGGAAGATCGTTACGCGGTCATGCGCAATGTCTTTTTCCTGCCTTCCGTGGCTATGCTCACCCGCTGGCTGGAACGGTGTGGTTTTGTGGATGTGCGGTGTGTGGATGAAAGCGACACCACGGTGCAAGAGCAGCGATCCACTGACTGGATGCGTTTCCAGTCGCTCCCGGATTTTCTGGATCCGAACGACCACCGCCTTACCCGTGAAGGTTACCCGGCGCCACGCCGCGCAGTGCTGGTTGCCCGAAAGCCGTAAGGTTTGGCCGTCGATGTCGTGCGCGTGGAGGCGTCGAGCAGGTGATCCACCAGCTCCAGGCGCGCGCTTTCATCCAGTGCGTTGATGAAAGGGGTGAGGGTGTCGAGCAAGCCATCTTTACGGGCCTGCGCCAGTAACGCATCGCTAAGCGCCTGGGGCGGGTTTGCTTCATTTTGTTGTGTGTCGTCCTGAGTCTGAGCTTGCTGGCTTTGTTGTTTCTGCGCCTGGGGGGAGAGAATGCGCTGGCCGCGCTCCGCGGGTTGGCGCAACAGCTTCAGGGTATCGTTGACCAGTCGTCCGGTGCCCTCGTTGTCGGCGCCGCTGTGCACATGTACGGCGATGCGCACATTCAGCGTGACACGAAAATCATCGACCTTGAATTCGTGGTGGTCAAGCCAGTCCAGTAGCCGCGCGGCTGCGATGTCGGCGCCGTCTGCATTGGTGCCGGGCAGGGCCAGAAACACCACCTGGTTGCTGCGTGCGGTAATCAGGATATCTTCACAGCGTTTGCGGCTGTTCAGGTGTTCGCAGAATTGCCCAAGCAGGGGCGCAATGTGGTGCTCGCCTATTTCTGCCTGCAGTGTTTTCAGTTCCTGCAGGTCGATGGCAAGCAGTGCCAGGGGTTGTTTGTGGCGTCGGCAAAAGGATAACGCTTGTTGTAAAACATGTTGGCTATGGCTTTCTGCGCGTTGCGGGTTTGTCACGGCAGTCATTGGCACCTCGGGACCAGAGATTATGATGGCATCCTGCTCAACGTTGTAGGCTTCCATTCCCGCTAGTATGACTCTAGCGGGTTCACGGCTGTCCGGCATCGGGTGCATACTCTATTTAACAACAATGTCGGCCACTGTTACGCAAACAGTGGCCAGCACGCGTGGCCCGGAACGGGTTTCACTCAGAGGAATCAATCATGTCGGTTACCTGGATTGTCGCGTCGGCGCTGCTCAGCTCCCTGTTCACACTGGTGGCTGTCGGGGTGTGGGCTCATTTTTATTTTCAGCCCCGTTTGCGCGACAGTCTGCAACGGGAACTGGATGAGCAGGTGGAAAAGGCTGCACAAGTGCTCTCGGACCGTGTAGAGGAAGGGGTTCGCCGGGGCCTGGTGGAAGGGGTACGTAATTTGCCCTCCAAGGAATTACTGGAAGGCGCGAGCCGTAACCTGGCGCGCACCAGTGCCGAGATGGTGGGGGAGCGTCTTGGACAAATCTTCGGGCGCAAAGACAAGCCCTGATTTTGGCCGGCTTTGCCGGTTCCGGGTTATAGCGTCAGGCGTGGTGCCACCAGCGCCGGGCTTTTATTGAAGCCGTTTTGGCAGTAATCGAATTACCAGGCAGGCGATGCCCAGGCTGAGCATCGCCAGCGACAGGAAATCCTGCTGCAGCGCATGCCAGGTAGTTTCCCACAGATTGGATGCTTTCATCAGCGATAGCAAAATCAGCAGCATGCCCGTGAGGGTAAAGAACTGATCCAGTTTGCGTGCCCGCTGAAACTCGCCGCGCAGTTGTCGCAGCTCATCCAGAATGTCTTCCTGCAACAATTGTTGTTGCGCCATCTGTTCAGCCAGCTGGCCCACTTGGCGGGGCAGGGTGGCCAGCTGCTCCAGCCAGACAGGATCTTCCCGGCGCAGCAGTGCCAGCAACTCCTTGAGGCGCACATGATCGTCCAGCCAGTTGCGAATTAATGGCCAGAGGCTGAACTGGTTGATCAGCTCGGCCAGTTGGGCCACATGTTCTTCGCTGCCGGTAATGCGCAATGATTCGTGTTCTTCCAGCGGTTCGCTGGCAAACAGCCAATGGACCATACCACCCAGCGGGCCGCGCACCCGGATGTCCACATTGCCTTCGTAGTCGGTGAGCAGTTCCACACCATCTTCATAGATCAGTACATACAGGACCGAACGCGGGCGCTCGGCACGAATGCGCACCACGGTTCCATGGAGAGCGGCGAGACGTTCCCGTCCTTGTTGTGTACCGGTGAGCGCCTGGTTGAGGGCGCTCTCCAGCCCCCCGAGCACGATAAGCTGGGGGAAACTAGTGGTTTCAGGCATGGTTGCAGCGCTGTCCTGTCATTATGTTGGGCCGGGGTGATCGTTCCGGTCCCGTTTTGTTGCCAAAAATTACGCGATGCTGCTTATATTTGGTATGGCGGCTCCCTATACTATGCATTTTCATAATTAAACAACATTGGCTTTTTTGACTTGGATAGGTGTACACGGGACCTGTTCGCCTTGGCGCTGTCGAGTTACAGTGCACCAGCCCTTGGAGGGGAGTTGTTTTTCAATGCTGGAATCTTTGCTTGCGTACCCGGATTTCTGGAAGTACGTCAGTATTCCGTTCATCGCTGGTGCAGTCGGTTGGACAACCAACTGGATGGCCGTGCAGATGACATTCTATCCCCTGGAGTTTCTGGGTATCCGACCTTTTTTCGGCTGGCAGGGCATTATTCCCTCCAAGGTGGAAAAGATGGCCGGTATCGTGGTGGACAAGGCACTCTCGAAGCTGGGTAGCCTGGACGAGTTCTTCCGCGAAATGGAACCGGAAAAAATCTCTGCCCACCTCACCCGAACGATCCAGATTCGTATCGAAGAATACACCGACGAAGTGATGACCGAGCGCAACGCTGTGCTGTGGGAAAACCTGCCGCTGCTGGTGCGCAAGCGGGTCTACAGCCGTGCCCGCCGTGCGATTCCAGCAGTCATGGATAATGTGGTTGACGATATCAGCCGTAATCTGGATAGCCTGGTGGACATGAAACACATGGTTGTCACCCAGATGAGCGAAGACAAGCAGCTCATGGTGCAGATGTTCCGTGAAGTCGGTGATCCCGAATTTCGCTTTGTCACCAACTCCGGCCTGTATTTCGGTTTTCTGTTCGGCTTGATTCAGGTTCCCGTCTTTATATTTATGCCTGAAAACTGGGTGTTGCCGCTGTTCGGCTTTATTGTCGGGATTGCCACCAACTGGCTGGCGCTGAACCTGATTTTCCGCCCACTGAACCCCATCAAGGTTGGACCATTCCGAATTCAGGGGTTATTCCTGAAACGGCAGAAGGATGTGGCGGAATCCTTTGCCCGGCTATCCACGGATCAGGTTATTACCCTGCGCAATATCATGTATCAGGTGGTGAACGGGCCGCGGGGCGACCGTACCAAAGCGTTGATCAAGCGCCATTTAAAACCGCTGCTTAATGGTGGCGTGGTGCGTACTGCGGCCCAGCTCACGGTCGGTCCGGAAGGGTACGCTGACCTGAAGAAGGCGGTGGAAGAGAAAGCGGTGGATCTGGCGGTGGAGCCCTTTGAAGACCAGGGGTTCAACAAGGAGCGAGGGCAGATTGTCGAGCGGCTTATGTCCGAGCGTATGCAGGCGCTAAGCTCCGATGAATTTCAGGACCTGTTGCGCCCCGCCTTTCAGGAGGACGAATGGATCCTGATTGTGGTCGGCGGTTTCCTGGGTGCCATGGCCGGTGTCTTCCAGCTTGTGTTCATGTTTGGAGCCAGTTGAATGCAGGTGCTGCAGATAGACATGGCCACCCTTGGGTGGTTGCTGTTTGCGGCGGCGGCGGGGGCTTCGCTGCTTACCCTGATTCTTCTGGGGCTTATCGGCCACTTTTGGTTGGGGCCCCGGCTTGAGCGCAAGGTAGACAGGCGTCTTGAAGAGGGCGCCGCACAACTTGAAGAACGGTTACGGCAGCGTTTTATGGATCTGTTGACCGGCCGCTCACGAGAAGTCATCCGTGAAAGGGCCCGGGACCTGGCCCGTGGCGTTGGCTTGATCAGCGGCCGCCGGCAGGGCCCCATGGACAAGGATGATGCTGACGAATAATGCCGATTGCCCGGATTTTGAGCAGTTGGCACGGCAGGGAACGATTCTTGACTATTCTTGAATGATTGTTTGACAATGCGCCGGCTGGCTGGCGTCACCACCCCCCTATAATTTGTCCCGCGCGCTAATGATGCTTGTGTGTTGTTTTCCCGCTGCATTCGCTCGTGGAATTGCCTTCGGGAGTTTGGACCATGTCCGACCAAGAACAGAACCAGAACGAAAAAGACGGGCGTCAAAACCCGCTGAAAGCCCTTACCGGGGCTTCACGAGACATTCGCAAGTATACCCATCAGATCTGGCTAGCCGGTCTGGGCGCGTTTGCTCGCGCCGAAGAAGAGGGAAGCGGTTTTTTTGATGCCCTGGTGGAAGCCGGTCGTGAAGTGGAGCGGCACACCAAGGACAAAACCGAGTCCCGGGTGGAAGAGATTAAAGAACGGGTTCGCCACCATACCGGCGAGACCATGGATAAAATGGAAAAAGCCTTTGATGACCGCTTTAACAAGGCTTTATCCCGTTTAGGCCTCCCTAACAAACGTGAGGTCGAACAGCTTGAAAAACGGGTGCAGGAATTGACTCAGGCGCTGGATAACGCTGAGGAAAAACCCGAAAAACCTGCCCCGAAACGCCAGACTCGCAAAAAGAGTTAACGGCATTCAAACCGTGTTGTAGCGCACACCGCTAACCCCTTAGTGGTGTCTTTCAGCGGGTACCCTCCTTGGGTACCCGCTTTTTTTTTGGTTCCATGAAGCGGTTGCGCGAATGCCCGCGGACCGACCACCTGATCGTTTTGGTCATTGAGGCGCAGGAAGAAAACGTGAAATAGTATTCCGAATACTGTTTCCTGCGGGCCGCAATGCATTCTCTGACCCTCCGATTATTCGACCACGATTACACGCTTGCCACTGAAGTCGTTGCTAGCCATGTGTTGATGGGCGGCGTTGGCGTCGTCAAAGGGAAAGGTTTCCAGCGGGAGGGGCAACAGGGCGCCGCTGGCAAACAGTGGTGCCAGGCGGTCGTTAAAAATTTGCGCCAGACGAACGCGGTTTTCCAGCGGCTGGCTGCGCATGGTCATGCTTTTCAGGGTCTGGCGTTTCATCAGCAGGGCGCCAAGATTCAGTTCGGTGCTCAAGCCGCCAAGGATGCCGATGTTCACCAGGCTGCCTTCTGCGCGGAGCCCGCCGAGCAGATCGTTCCAGTCCGGTCCGACCATATCCAGAATCACCGCCACGCCATCGCCGTGGGTAATGGCGTTGAGCTGGGTGGTGAGGGTGCCGTCGTCGCACACCTGGGCAGCGAGGCCCATGTCGTTGGCGGTGTCGAGCTTGCTCAAGTCCCGGCTACTGCCGATGGGTCGGGCGCCAAGGGTATTGGCCAGCTGGGTGGCGGCAAGGCCAACCCCGGCTGTAGCCGGGCGCACCAGGCACCATTGCCCCGGTTGCAGGCCGCCTTCCAGAAACAATGCCCGGTAGGCGGTCAGAAACGCTTCCGGCAACGTGGCGGCGCGGGCAAAGTCCATGCCTTCCGGCATGGTCAGGGCTTCGCGTTCATGGGTGATGATCTGTTCGGCATAGGCGCAGCCCGGTACCAGCCCCATCACCGCGTCGCCGACTTTTCGTTGTTGCACACGTTCGCCCACGGCGCTGACAACGCCGGCATATTCGAGTCCGGGGATACGGCTGCTGGTGCCAGGTGGCGCCGGGTAGCGGCCCAGCACTTGCAACAGGTCTGCACGGTTAACCCCAATGGCTTTGACCTGTACGCGGATTTCCTCCGGCCCGGGTTGCGGGTCGGGCAGGGTGTCCAGTTGCAGTTGCTTATCTTCAATACACCAGGCGCGCATGGTTGTGCTCCTATTCGCCGTATTTAGCAGTAGAAGGAAAACGTTATGACCACGTCCCCATTAATCTACCCGTTTACTGATCTGCCGCCGGCAGGCCAGCGTTTCAAGGTGGCCGATGGGGTTTACTGGCTGCGGTTTCCGCTGCCGTTCGCCCTCGACCATATCAATCTCTGGTTGCTGGAAGATAACCAGGGTTGGGTGATCGTGGATACCGGGCTGGGAGTCCGCCGCAGCCGGGACATCTGGCAACAGCTTCTGGCCGAGCAACTGGACGGCAAGCCGGTGACCCGCATCATCGTCACCCATTACCACCCGGATCATCTCGGCATGGCCGGCTGGCTGCAGCAGCACTGCCAGGCGCCGGTGATTATGAGCCGCGGCGAGTGGCAACTGGCCACCAGTATTTGTGATGCCACCGATGCCCAGACCATTGAGCGCTTCAAGGGCTTTCTGGGCAGCCATGGGTTGAAAGGTGAAGACCTGGCGAAGGTGGCGGGCAAGGGGAACGGTTTTCGCCGGGTGGTGATGCCCTTGCCTGAGAGCCCCGAGTTGGTGGCCGAGGGTGACACGCTGACTATTAATGGGGAGCGTTGGCAGGTGTATATCGGCCGCGGCCATGCACCGGAGCATCTGTGTCTGTATCGCAGTAGTGACCGGGTATTGCTCAGCGGGGATCAGGTGCTGCCGACCATTTCCAGTAATTTGATGGTGCGCCCCACGGAGCCGGACGCCAATCCGGTAACCGCCTTTGTGGATAGCCTGACAGTAATCCGCGATGCATTGCCGGAAGACACGCTGGTGCTGCCCGCCCACGGTTTGCCTTTCCGGGGGCTGCATACGCGGATCAATGCGTTGGCGGATCACCATGCCGAGCAGCTGGATCAGGTGCATGCTGCCTGCTGTGAGCAGCCTCATAATGCCCACGATGTGTTGCCGGTGATGTTCAAGCGGACCCTGGATGTGCAGCAAATGATGTTTGCCATGGGCGAGAGCATTGCGCACCTTAATTGCCTGCTGGAGCAGGGCAGGGTGCAGCGCGAAGACCGCGATGGAATCTGGCTCTTTGCGGCCTGATCTGAGGGTAAGTTGAAAGTTCAAAGTACAAAGTTGAAAAGCGCGCACGAGCCTGGCATGAACAGTTAAGCCGTGTCCGCGCTGAGCGTTTGGTGGAAACACGTGGGAAGCCATTGATCGGTTGGTTGTCCCATTTTTCGTCCTTTTTAACTTTACACTTTGAACTTTCAACTGCTCTCACAACCATTGCGTCATCACCCCGATCCACAACGCCAGCATCGGCACGACCAGCACAAAGAACAATCCGTTCCAGCGCCAGGCGATCCGGTAGGGCGAGCGGCCGATCAACTGGCTGAGTACCAGCATCGATGCAGTGAACGGCGAGGAGATCATCGACAGGCTCCAGGCGCACATCAGGCCCACAGCCAGCAGGCGTGGGTCTGCGCCCACTCCATCGCCCAGCAGCGAAGCCAATAGTGTTACCGACACAATAGGATTGAGCCCTACCTGTGCCAGTGCCACCACCAGCAGCATGGCAGCCACGGCCATGGCGGCGCCTTGCAGATGGGTGGCCAGTAGCAGCTCGTGCAGGGCCTGTTGATTCACCAGCGGGGTAATCAATGCGCCCAGGCAGGCGGAGCCGCCCAGCACCGCAATTTCTCCCCGGTTGGAACCGAAGATCAAACGCGAATGACGGGCGAGCAAGGTGAGCGATCGACGCAGCCCGGTGCCGCCACCCAGTCGCCGCCTCTGCTTTGCCATCCACAGGATGGCAGCAAGCGGGCAGGCAATCAGGACGGCGACGGGCAAACGCAGATTTCCTGCCAGGGCGACGGCAAATACGCTCAGGGTGATCAGCAAGGCCAGCAAGGTGAAGCGAATCAGTGGCGATAGTGAGGGCGGCTGTGTTGCAGGTACCCGTTGCGCCAGTTGTTTGGGTCTGAGCTGCCAGTCCAGCCACCAGCCGAGCAGAAAAAAGAGCACGGCGGTGGGCAGCGCCACCGGGGCCAGGCTGGCCCAGGTGAGACTGGGTATATTGGCCAGAATGACTGCCATGGTCACCCCCAGCGGCGATACCAGAGGGGCCAGGGCAAAGCCGCGTAAAATGGACAGCATCATCCGCCGTTCGCGGGCTTGCTGGATATCATCGTGGCCACCAGCAGCCTTGAGGGTATTGCTGCGCATCACCATGGCGCCGAACAGGTTCAGCACTCCGATGTTAATAATGATGCCGAACAGCGCTGTCCCCAGGGACAGGGTGGGGTAGCGTAGGGCGGGCTTCTGGCGGATCAGGGTCTGCCCGGCATCGCGAACCAGCCGCGAGCGCATGGCAGAGACGCGCAGCAGGCCCAGTGATGAAACGAAAGTGGCGAAAAAACAGAGGCGGTCCAGGGCCTGCAGCAAAACCGGAACCGGCTGGGCTTCACGGCAGATGACAACGCCGGCCATGGCGATAACCACCAGCAGAATGCCTTTGGCCATGCGTGCTTGCCGGGGCCATTGCACCAGCAGGTAAAGCAGCAGTGTGATCCGCGCCAGCCAGGCCCCGGCGTCCAGATCGAACACCAGAGACAGTATTGTGCCGATCATGCACAGGGGGAGGGTGTGATCGAGGGGGCGGGTTAGGGACATGGGTGAGTTGCGAATTGAAAGTTTAAAGTTGAAACGCGAATCGCTGTTGCTGCCAATCGAACAAAGCCGGAACCGCGCCGGTAGGTCTTATTCGCGATGCGAGCATCGCTTCCCACAGGGCCCAAAGAACGATAGGTTTTTTGTGGGAAGCTATGCTTGCATAGCGAATAGAGCATTGGACTGCGGGCACTGATTCCATCAATTAGCTTTGGCATGGAACGCGTTGTTGAACTTTCCACGTTTCAACGTTCAACTGCTTTTCGCCTGACGTGCCAGTTCCCGGGCAATAACTATCTGTTGGATCTGGGTAGTGCCTTCGTAAATGCGGAACAGGCGCACATCGCGGTAGAAGCGTTCCACCGGATAGTCCGCCATGTAGCCTGCGCCGCCGTGAATCTGTACGGCGCGATCGGCCACCCGGCCTACCATTTCAGAGCAGAACAGCTTGCAGCAGGAGGCGTCCAGGCTGACCCGTTCTCCCCGGTCCTTGCTGCGGGCGGCTTCCAGTACCATGGAGCGGCCGGCGAAGGCTTCTGCCCGGGAGTCAGCCAACATGGCCTGAATCAGCTGGTGCTCGATAATGGGTTTGCCGAACTGTTGGCGTTCGGCAGAAAAATTCACCGCGTCCTCGATGAGCCGGTAGGCAACGCCCACGCAGATGGCTGAAATATGCAGCCGGCCCCGGTCCAGCACTTTCATGGCGGTTTTGAAGCCCTTGCCTTCCTGCCCACCGATGATGTTCTCTGCGGGCACACGACAGTTTTCAAAAATGATGTCGCAGGTGTGGGCGCCTTTCTGGCCCATTTTCACGTCCGCCTTGCCGCGGTGGATGCCGGGGGTATCGCCATCGACGATAAAGGCGGTAACGCCGCCACCGCCAGGGATATTCGGGTTGGTGCGCGCCATCACGGTGAAAAGGCCGGCGTGGGGGCCGTTGGTGATGAAACGCTTGGTACCGTTGAGAATATAGTGGTCGCCGTCTTTTTCGGCACGGGTTTTCACTGCGCCGGAGTCGGAGCCCACGTCCGGTTCGGTCAGGCAGAAGGCGCCGATCACGTCCCCGGTAGCGAGCTGGGGAACGTATTTTTGTTTCTGTTCGTCGGTGCCATCAATCAGGATGCCCTGGGCGCCAATGCCATTGTTGGTGCCCATGAGGGAGCGAAACGCGGGGGAGGTGCGACCCAGTTCAAAGGCCACCATTACTTCCTCTTCCATGGTCAGCCCGAGTCCGCCAAGCTCTTCCGGAATCGACAGCCCGAATAGCCCCATGGCCTTCATGTCGGCGACAATGTCGTCGGGGATGGCGTCACTTTCGGCCACTTGCTGTTCGGCGGGAACGAGGCGTTCGCGCACAAAACGGGCAATGGTGTCGGTCAATTGAGAGAGAATTTCGGCATCACGAATCATGGCTGGGTCCGGCGGCTATAATCGGGTTTGGGGCGGTAACGGCTGATTCTTGCTGGGTGGCTGCGGCTTGAGGAGGCATGTCCTGTGACTGCCCGGTTGCACCACTTGCATCGCACTCTGTCACGGCCTATTCTGCCCGTCAAGTTTCAAAACATCATTCCGCATAGCGGACAAGAAGCAGTTGAACGTTCAAAGTTGAAAGTTGAAACGCGTTTGAACTTGGTGCTATCTGTAGCACCCACTTTCCCGTGTTTGCGGGCTTGAGGGCCAGCATTGAGGCGCGGCGATATGGCTTATCGAATGGCAGGATCCCATCCCGCGTTTCAACTTTGAACTTGAAACTTTCAACTCCCCTGAACGGGAGAATGTAATGCTTGATGCCTATATCTACGATGGTCTGCGTACCCCCTTTGGCCGCCACGGTGGCGCGTTGGCGCCGGTGCGGCCGGATGATTTGCTGGCCGGGGTGATCCGTGAGCTGGTGCAGCGCAACGGGTTCGAGCTGTCTCGCTACGAAGACGTGGTGATCGGCAATACCAACCAGGCCGGTGAAGATGCCCGTAACGTGGCCCGCCATGCCGGGTTGCTGGCAGGGCTGCCGGAATCCGTGGCCGGAATCACCGTTAACCGCTTGTGCGGCAGTGGCCTGGCGGCAACGCTGGATGCCGCGCGCATGGTTTCCGTGGGTGAAGGTGATTTGATCGTTGCCGGTGGCACGGAATCCATGAGCCGCGCGCCCTTCGTCATGGCCAAGGCGGAAAAAGCGTTCAGCCGCGACATGACGATTTTCGACAGTACTATTGGTGCCCGTTTCCCCAACCCGAAAATCCTCAACCAGTTCGGTGCCGATACCATGCCGGAAACCGCCCAGAACGTGGCGGACGACCTGGGCATTAGCCGCGAGGAAGCCGATGCCTTTGCGGCACGCTCCCAGCAGCGTTATGAGGCAGCCAGAGAGCGCGGTTTCTATCAGAAGGAGATCCTGCCGGTTATTGTTCCCCAAGGCCGCAAGAAAGAGCCGCTGACGGTGGCAGACGATGAGCATCCCCGTGCTGGCACCACTGCTGAAAAATTGGCAAAACTGCCTGCTATCGTTGAGGGTGGCATCATTACCGCAGGGAATGCATCAGGCATAAATGACGGCGCGACGGCGCTGATTATCGGTTCCCGTGTTGCCGGTGACGCGGCGGGCATTGCCCCCCGCGCACGGATTCTAGCCGGCGCCGTGGCCGGTGTGGCGCCCCGGGTCATGGGACTGGGGCCGGTGGAAGCCTGCCGCAAGGCACTGGGCCGGGCCGGACTGACGCTGGACCAGATGGATGTAATCGAGATTAACGAGGCATTCGCCGCCCAAGTATTAGGCTGTTGCAAGCAGCTGGGCCTGGCCGGGGATGATGAACGCCTGAACCCGAATGGCGGCGCTATTGCCGTGGGTCATCCACTGGGTGCCTCCGGCGCCCGTCTGGCCCTCACCGCCACGCGGCAACTGGAGGCCACTGGCGGTCGCTATGCGCTGGTCAGCCTGTGCATTGGCGTGGGTCAGGGCGTGGCTATGGTGATTGAAAGGCAATGACCAACATAGTTGACAGTGGACAGTTGATAGTTGACAGCTAAAACCAGCCCAATTTCTTGGTGTTTCGCTGTCAACTTTCCACTATCAACGCTCAACTTACTGAACATGATTTGGCTGAGACATTGACGATGCAAAACTTTATCTGGAGCGATCCATTACTGCTGGAAACCCAGCTCACCGAAGACGAGCGCATGATCCGTGATGCGGCCCATGATTACTGTCAGAGCAAACTGATGACCCGGGTGCTGGAAGCCAACCGGCACGAGATTTTCCACCGGGACATCATGACGGAAATGGGGGAACTCGGCTTTCTCGGTCCCACCATTCCTGAGCAGTATGGTGGCGCCGGGGTGAACCATGTGAGCTACGGCCTGGTGGCCCGGGAAGTGGAGCGGGTGGACTCCGGTTACCGTTCAGCCATGAGTGTGCAGTCGTCCCTGGTGATGTTCCCTATCTACACCTTCGGTAGCGAAGCGGTGCGGGAGAAATACCTGCCGAAGCTTGCCACCGGTGAATGGGTGGGCTGTTTTGGCCTGACCGAGCCGGACCACGGTTCTGACCCGGGCTCCATGAGTACCCGCGCGAAGAAAGTGGATGGCGGCTATGTGCTCAATGGTGCCAAGACCTGGATTACCAATTCGCCGATCGCAGATGTGGCGGTGGTGTGGGCGAATCTGGATGGCAAGATTAACGGCTTTGTGGTGGAGCGGGGCTTTGACGGCTTCAGTACACCGAAGATCGAAGGCAAGTTCTCTTTGCGGGCGTCGATCACCGGGCAGATCATGCTCGATGACTGCTTTGTGCCGGAAGAAAACCGGTTGGACGTGGAAGGCCTGAAAGGGCCGTTCAGTTGCCTGAACAAGGCGCGCTACGGGATTAGCTGGGGCGCCATGGGGGCGGCGGAATTCTGTTGGCAGGCAGCTCGCCAGTACACCCTGGATCGCAAGCAGTTTGGCCGCCCGCTGGCGGCCACCCAGCTGATTCAGAAAAAGCTGGCTGACATGCAGACCGAAATTACCCTGGGCCTGCAGGGGGCGTTGCAGTTGGGCCGGTTGATGGATGCGGGAAACTGGTCACCGGAAATGGTCTCGCTGATGAAGCGCAACAATTGCGGCAAGGCTATAGATATCGCCCGCCAGGCCCGTGATATGCACGGCGGTAATGGCATCAGTGATGAATACCATGTGATTCGCCATGTGATGAACCTGGAAGCGGTGAACACCTACGAAGGTACGCACGATGTCCATGCGCTGATCCTGGGACGGGCGCAGACCGGCTTGCAGGCCTTCGGCTAAGTGAACCCTGCCACTCTTGCCCTGAAGGTCTGCTTGAGGGGCAGGGTGGCAGTGGCGAACCGGATAGAGGGAAAGGAAAGTGGCCTGTTATATGCACGGCTGTACCAGGGTGTCACCCTTGGTAACGTGTGGGTGCCCCAATTTTGTACACAGTTTTTTGTCAATGCTCTTTTTCTGCAGAAAAAAATGACAGCTACGTTAAATAGCCATAAAAAATAGCGTAACACGTTGATTTTAAATTAAAAAAATCATTGATCAAAATTTAGCCATGTCGTCCAGAGACGTGATTTTTGGGTGATGTTGCCATGTTTTCTACCGGCTATGCACAGGGTTATCCACAGGATCTGTGGAAAAAGTCTGTCAGTCCCAAGGGCGTGGATGCGTCATAGACCGAAAACACAGGTTCGTTATGTCAGATATATGATTTATCTGGCGCTTTTGCACAAGTTGATCGTTCCCGCCGTTTTGCTGACCGGGTCAAGCCTTTTCTGTGATCAGTGTAAAAAAACACCAATAAGTCACTGAATAATCAATACTTTACGATTCGTGTAAAAATGAAGCAGTTTGCGTAAAGGACGGAATGGCGGGCCCTGCAGCGACTTTTCGTCAGGTTGTTCACAAAGTTGTCCACAGCTTTTGTGGAGTAATCCCCAGCAGAGAAAAAAATCGCAACAGTCTTGACGTTTGGCAATGGATCAGGACGTGGCCGGCCCTGGTGAAAAACCATGCAAGTCGCTGTAACCTTTGCCACCACTGGCTTTCAGGGGGTTATCCGGCGTTCGTTAACAGTTTTATCCACAGATGCCGTGGATATAAAACGGGGTGTGGGTAACCTTGTGTTAAGGAGGGTGGGACGAAACAAGGGCCTTATGGTGGCATTCAAAGATGAGCCGAATGCAGATAGCTGACGTTTTATTCAGGCCCTGACTTGACCGCTCGCTGCTATATTTTGCTTCGTGTATGGCCTGGATATTCCCGGCAGGCATACCGCAATAGCGACGGCCTCCCGGGCCCGGTGGTTTTGGTCGTGTCATTCTGCGTGGCACGTTCAGGCAACTCCAGAACCAAAAAAGGCGCCGTTAAGGCGCCTTTCTTGTACTTCGGTGTCGGTATTACCTAGAAGCGGTACTCACCACCGTCGATGCCGTTTTGCGTGGCTTCGTCCAGTTGCTGGTAGCAACTCTCGCCAGGTAGCAGCGCGTAGACGGCGTTGCTCTGCTGGCTCAGGTCGTACTTCTGTTCCTTGAGCTTGTTTTTCTGGTGCTTGAAGGTGCCAGTGGTTTCCATGGCTTCTTCGTTGATACGCAGGAAAACAGGAATGGCGTAAGGCGGCAGCTCTCGCTTCAGGTAGTCACACAGGCCCTGGAAGTCAAAGTCGCTGTGGTTGCCGGTCAGGCGGATCTGGCCCATGCCGGCACGGCCGTTGGTGTTGGGGATTTCCACACCATAGACCACGGATTCCTGAATGCCGTCGTAGCCATCGAGAATCTGTTCCACTTCGGTGGTGGATACGTTTTCGCCTTTCCAGCGGAAGGTATCCCCCAGGCGGTCCACGAACTGGGCGTGGCGGAAACCGATGTCGCGCATCATGTCGCCGGTGTTGAACCAGGCATCACCCTTGGTGAAGACATCACGGTAGATGGACTTCTCGGTCTTTTCCGGGTCGGTGTAGCCGTCGAAAGGCGTCTTTTCGGTGATTTCGCCCAGCATCAGCCCGGATTCGCCTTTGCCGACCTTGATCATGTGACCTTTGCTGTCACGCACCGGCTCGTCACGCTCTTTGTCGTATTTGACGATGGCGTAGCTGACCGGGGAGAACCCTACGGTGTTGTCGAAGTTGAATACGTTGGTGAAAGCCACGTTGCCTTCCGAGGAGGCATACAGCTCGACCACACGATCAATGCCGAAGCGGTTCTTGAAGTCTTTCCAGATGCTCGGGCGCAGGCCGTTACCGACAATGGTATGGACCTTGTTGTCCTGATCGTTGGGCTTTTCCGGCTGCTCGTGCAGATAACGGCACAGCTCGCCCACATAGCCGAAGGCGGTGCAGTTATGGCGGCGGATGTCTTCCCAGAAGCCACTGGCGGAGAATTTGCGCGCAATGACAATGGAGCCGGCACTGGCGATGACCGATGCCCAGCAGATCACCATGCCGGTGGCGTGGTAGAACGGCAGGGTGGTGTAAATGCGGTCGTCCTTGGTCAGGCGTACGGCGGAGAAGCCGAAGCCGCCATAGGCTTTTTCCCAGCGGCCGTGGTTGAAGACCACGGCTTTGGGCAGGCCAGTGGTACCGGAGGTATAAATGTAGAACAGCGGGTCGCGCAGGAAGGTCTGCTTGCTGGACGCCGGGTTCTCGCTGGAGCAATCGCGGCTTTCGCTGGCCAGGTTCTTGTAGCCGGCCGGCGCTTCACCGGGGTCGTCCAGGGTGTTCTGGTCGGCAAAGAAGAAAAAGTTGTCTTTCAGATCCAGATCACCGCGGATGTCTTCCACGGCATCGATCAGCTCTTCGCCAACGATGGCAGCTTTGGGTTTCACCAGATTGAAACTATGGATCAGTACCTTGCCGCGCTGGGATGTGTTGATCAGGGCCGCACACACACCGAGTTTTGCGCAGGCGAGGACCGCAGCCAGCAGCTCGGGACGGTTTTCCACGTTGACGGCAACGGTATCGCCTTTTTTCAGGCCGATGGAGGCCAGGTAGTCTGCCAGGCGGTTGGCCCAGGCGTTGAACTGCTTGTAGGTAAGTTCTGTGTCCTGGTAGATCACGGCAGCGCCATTCGGGTTCATGCTGGTGGCGCGCTCGATAGCAACGCCCAGCCCCAATGGCTTGCTGGTGTCAGTGATTTTCGCCATCTTCGAGCCCTTGATCAGGCCGGGAAGATTGGTGATTACCTCTGGAACCTTGGACAGAAGCTTGGGCAACGTGATGATGTCGGCGTTGCTCATAGGATCTCCATTGTCTGTGTTCTTGGAAGGCTCGGAAAAGCCCGTAGCCCAGTGTTGGCAAGCGGGCGCTTACCTTAACCGTAGCACCAGGGCAGGGCAAGCACCCTGCCCGGTGGCAGTGCCCGGGGAAATCGGAGGGGCCGTTTTGGCCCGATCTGCCCGGCGCGGATTATTGGATCACAGCGGAGTGTCCTTCTCCGTGGGAAAATTGTCACTGACCGAATGTGACGGGGGTTACTCCGCTGCATCCGGGGTGACAGTAACCAGCAATTGCTGGCGTTTTACCTGGCTGCCCACGCTGAGATCCAGTACTTCAATGGTGCCGTCGCAGTCTGCTTTGAGGCTGTGTTCCATTTTCATGGCTTCCATCACCACCAGAACCTGCCCTTTGCTGACGGTATCGCCGGCTTTGACGTTCACATCGATGACGGCGCCGTCCATGGGGGCACGGATCAGGCCGGAACCGGCCTGGTCACTGCTGCCGGCAGCGGTGTGGGTAGCATCACTGAAACAAGCTGTGTGGCCTTGACTCTGCAGCCAGTATTGATTGCCATGCTGGATCACGCTGGCGGTTACTTCCACGCCGTTCACGTCTACGCGATCGCCGCTCAGCGGCGTCAGCGTGAGGGTGTCGGAGGTGTTCTCAAAAGTGATGGTGACCTGGTTGCCCTGATAGCGGATGTACAGCGTCTGTTTATGTTCACCGCTGCGTAACGCCACCGGTTGGGCTCCTAGCGTACTGGAGTGCCAGCCTCGCAGGGTGTCATTGGGTGTTTCGCGTCGACAGTGATGCAAAGCGGCCAGTGCCCACAGGGTGTTGTCAGGGGCGTCGCCGGCCAGGCTGCTGTCGTCGGCAAAGTCTTCGCCGATAAAGGCGGTGGTGGCATCGCCATTGGCGAATACCGGGTGGGCCAGGATCGCTGCCAGAAACCGGCGGTTGTCGTTTACGCCCATCAGGGTGGTGTCCTGCACGGCACGAATCAGCCGGCGGCGTGCATCTTCGCGGCTGTCGCCCACGGCGATGATCTTGGCCAGCATGGGGTCGTAATGGCTGCCAATCTCGGCGCCTTCCACCAGACCGTGATCGATGCGAATTCCGTCACCACTGGCCGGTTGCCAGCGCAATACCGGGCCGGTTTGCGGCATGTAGTTCTGCGCCGGGTCTTCGGCATAGAGACGGACTTCCATGGCATGGCCGGTGAGCTGTACCTGGTCCTGGGTCAGCGGCAGGGCTTCGCCTCTAGCGACCTTGATTTGCCAGGCGACCAGATCCAGACCGGTGACCAGCTCGGTGACCGGATGCTCTACCTGCAGGCGGGTGTTCATTTCCAGGAAGAAAAAGTCACCTTCCGGCGCCAGCAGAAATTCCACCGTGCCGGCCCCCACATATTGGCAGGCCCTGGCCGCCTGTACGGCGGCCTCGCCCATGCGCTGGCGCAGGGATTCGTTCACTGCCGGGGAGGGCGCTTCTTCTACCACTTTCTGGTGGCGACGTTGCACTGAGCAGTCGCGCTCGCCCAGATGGATCACGTTACCGTGGCGATCACCGAATACCTGGATTTCCACATGCCGGGGCTGCAGGACAGCGCGTTCCAGTATCAGCTCGTCACTGCCGAACGCGTTTTTCGCTTCCTGGCGGGCACTTTTCAGCTGAGCGCTGATATCACTGGCGTCGGTAACCACGCGCATGCCCCGGCCACCACCGCCGGCGCTGGCCTTGATCATCAACGGCAGGCCAATGCGCTCTGCTTCCTGCTGTAGGCGCTCATCACTTTGCTCTTCACCCTGATAGCCGGGGATACACGGCACGCCAGCGTCCTGCATGGCGATCTTGGAAAGCCGTTTGGAACCCATCAGTTGAATGGCGTCTTCATCAGGGCCGATAAAAGTGATGCCCGCCTCTTTGCATGCCTTGGAGAAGGCGGCGTTCTCGGACAGGAAGCCGTAACCGGGATGTACCGCATCGGCGCCGGTTTGTTGGCAGGCGGCGAGCAGGGCGTCCATGTTCAGGTAGGAGGCGCTGGCCAGGGCCGGGCCGATGCAGACGGCTTCGTCAGCCAGTTGCACATGACGGGCACCGGCATCCGGCTCGGAATAGACCGCCACGGTCCGGTAGCCCAGGGACTGGGCGGTGGAGATGACCCGGCAGGCAATCTCGCCACGGTTGGCAATCAGGATTTTTTCAAAGCTCATTGTGATTCCTTACCGGTGTTCCGGTTGAAAATGCTTTCCTGTAGGAGCTTGCTTGCAAGCGAACCATCGGCGACGGATCTGCTACATCGGTTCGCCTGCAAGCAGCCTCCTACGGTGTATCGGTTCAGCTTGGGGTGTTCCAGGACGCCGGGCGTTTTTGTACGAACGCCATGGTGCCTTCCTGGCCTTCCTCGCTGTTAACCGCCGCGGCAAAGTCGGTGGCGGCCTGGTCCAACAGGGTGTCCATGGGAATGTGGCCCACGTTCAGCACCAGCTCCTTGGTAACCCGGTTAGCATGGGGCGCGCAGCGACGCACCGCCTTTAGGGTGTTTTCCAGGGCGGTATCCAGGGCGTCGCTGTTGTCAGCAACCTCATGCACGATACCCAGCCGCAAGGCTTCGTTTCCTTTGAAGCGTATGCCAGTCAACGCCAGGCGGCGGGCCTGGGTCAGGCCGATACGCTCTACCACAAAGGGGGCAATTTGTGCGGGGATTACGCCCAGCCCGGTTTCCGGCAGGCCGAAAGTGGCGTCTTCGCTGGCGATGGCCACGTCAGAAATACACGCCAAGCCAAAGCCGCCGCCAAGGACAGCCCCTTCCAGCACGGTGATCATTACCTGTGGCTGACGGTTGGCTGCGGTGATCATTTCCCCGAAGCGGCGGTTCAATGTCTGGAAGGCATTATCGTCGCCGCCGGCGGCCTGCTGTCGCGCCCCGGCCATATCCTTGATGTCGCCGCCGGCACAGAAATGACCGTCGGCGCCGCGCAAAACAATGGCGCGAACCCCGGTGTCGCCAGCCACGCTTTCGAATACCGCCATCAATTCGTTCACCATGGTCAGGCTCATGGCATTGCGGCTTTCGGGCCGGTTCAGCGTGATATGCAGAACCGGGCCGTCCTGGTTAAGGGTGATTGTTTCGGTTTGCGGTAGGCTCATTGCTTTGTCCTTCGAAAATGCGGGCCTGACGCTGAACGCCAGATGCTTGACGCGAAAAAATCAAAACACACAATTTGTCCGGCGTCCGGCGTCCGGCGTCCGGCGTCCGGCGTCCGGCGTCCGGCGTCCGGCGTCCGGCGTCCGGCATCTAGCGTTTCTTGCCCGGCAGAATGTCCATGGTCTTGCAGATAATGCCCAGCATGACTTCGTCGGCGCCGCCGCCGATGGAGCCCAGGCGACCATCGCGGTAGAGCTGGCCGGCGGGGTTTTCCCACATGAAGCCATTGCCGCCCCAGTACTGCAGGCAGCTGTCGGCCACTTCGCGGCTCAGGCGGCCCACTTTCAGTTTGGCCATGGAGGCCAGCTGCAGGACGTCCTTGCCGTTCACATACAGTTCGCAGGCCTGGTAGGTGAGGGCGCGTAGCGCTTCCACTTCGGTCTGCAGCTCGGCCAGGCGGAAATGCACGCTCTGGTTATCGATCAGCGACATGCCGAATACCTTGCGGTCCTTGGCGTAGGCGATGGTTTCGTCGATCACATGTTCCATGCCCTTGAGGCTGTTGGCGGCGGCAAACAAGCGCTCTTCCTGGAACTGCATCATCTGCATCATGAAGCCCATGCCTTCCTGACCGATCAGGTTGCGCTGGGGCACGCGCACGTTATCGAAGAACACCTGGGCGGTTTCCGAAGAGCGCATGCCCAGCTTGTTCAGAGGCTTGTCCACGGTGATGCCAGCCGCATCCCTGGGCACCACGATCAGGGATTTATTGACGTGGGGTTTGGCGTCGGAGGTGTTGGCCAACAGGCAGAAAAAATCGGCGCTGGGCGAATTGGTGATCCACATCTTGGTGCCGTTGATCACGTAGTCATCGCCGTCTTTGACCGCAGTGGTTTTTACGGCTGCCACATCGGAGCCTGCATGGGGTTCGGAAACCGCAATGGAGGCCACCATGTCGCCGGCGATGGCGGGGGCCAGGTAGTCACGACGCAGTTCATCGGAGCCGAAGCGGGCGATGGCTGGGGTGGCCATGTCGGTTTGTACACCCACAGCCAACGGCACGCCGCCACAATGGACGCGGCCCATTTCTTCGCTCATAACCATGCCGTAGGAGTAGTCCAGCCCCATGCCGCCAAACTCTTCCGGCTTGGTGACCCCGAGCAGACCCAGATCGCCCATTTTCTTGAACACTTCGTGAATGGGGAAACGGCCAGCGTCTTCCCATTCACGCACATGGGGGTTCAGTTCCTTGTCGACAAAATTACGGACGGTACGGCGAAGTTCTTCGTGTTCCTGAGTGAATTGCATGGGAGGCTCCCTGTTGTGTTCGTTATGTTCGGTTGTGTCGGCCATTCTTGGCTATGTGGGTTGCCAAAGCGGCTAGCCACGAGCTTCTAGCTGCCAGTAAAAACAAGACCGCGTTTTCTGGTTGCTCGTAGCTAGAAGCTCGTAGCTTTTATAGTCTCGCCACCCCGAATGAATTCGGGTGTAGCTGGCGTTGCTCTGCGTCATCGCAGATATCCAGGGCGTAGGCCACCACCTGGCGTGTGTCGCGGGGGTCGATAATGCCGTCGTCCCACAAGCGCGCCGTGCCGTAGAGGGCAGTGGACTGGCTGTCGAGTTTCTGGGCGGTGGTCTGTTGCAGCATGTCGAGCACTTTGGGGTCCGGTTCGATACCGTTGGCCCGCTGTTTTCCCTCGGCCACGATTCGCAGCACCATGCCGGCCTGCTGGCCACCCATGACGGCGACTTTGGAATTGGGCCAGGCAAAGATGAAGCGCGGGTCCAGGCCGCGCCCGCACATGGCGTAATTACCGGCGCCGTAGGAGCCGCCCACCACGATGGAGATTTTGGGCACCCGTGCGTTGGCCACCGCCTGCAGCATTTTCGAACCGTTCTTGATAACGCCGTTCTGTTCCGCGTCGGTACCGACCATGAAACCGGTGGTGTTGTGAAGGAACAGTAAGGGGCGACGGGTCTGGTCGCACAGCTGGATAAACTGGGCCGCCTTGGCGGCGCCGCGTGGGGTAATCGGGCCATTATTGCCAATGATGCCCACGGGTTTGCCTTCGATGGTGCTCCAGCCACAGACGGTGGCGCTGTCCCACTCATTCTTGAAGTCGAGAAAATCGGAACCGTCAACGATACGGGCGATGATTTCGCGCACGTCGTAGGGCTTCTTGGCGTCAGCAGGTACCACGCCGAGCAGTTCTTCCGGCGGGAATTTCGGTTCTTCATGCTCGGGAGTGGTTGCCGCCGCCCGGCGCCAGCCCAGTAGCTTCACCAGATCTCGAGCCTGGCTGATACCGTCTGCATCGGATTGCGCCAGGTACTCGGCGGTGCCGGCGGTACCTGCATGCATTTCGGCGCCGCCCAGCTCTTCGTCGGTGGCGATTTCCCCGGTGGCGGCTTTCAGCAGCGGCGGGCCGGCCAGAAACATCTTGGCGCGTTCGCGAACCACCACGACGTAATCAGACAGGCCCGGCTGATAAGCCCCGCCGGCGGTGGCGTTACCGTGCACCACGGTAATTTGAGGGATGCCTGCGGCGGACAGGCGTGCCTGGTTGGCAAAGGTGCGGGCGCCATCCACGAATACTTCTGCGGCGTAGTTCAGGTTGGCACCGCCGGATTCCACCAGGCTGACCACCGGCAGTTTGTTTTCCAGGGCGATGCGTTGCAGGCGCAGGGTCTTGTGCAGGCCGGAGGGGGAAATAGTGCCGCCCTTGATGGCCGAGTTAGAGGCGGTGACCAGACAGCGTACGCCGGACACATAGCCAATGCCGGCAATGGTGCTGCCGCCGGCTTCGGTGCCGTCCTTGTCGTCGTGCATCTTATAGCCGGCCAGATTCATCAGACTCAGAAACGGGGAGCCTGCATCCAGCAGCCGGGAGATACGTTCGTGGGGAAGCAGCTGGCCGCGCTTTTCAAACTTGGCGCGTTTGCTTTCCGCGGTATCCACGACGGCCTGTTCGATGGCACGGAATTCCTCCACGGCCGCGAGCAAGGCCTCGCGGTTCTGGCGGTATTCTTCGCTGTTGGGGTCAAGTGCGCTGTCGAGAGTCGCCATTAGAGATCCTTGAACACGTCCGGGGTGGTGGCACGGTGGAAGCCATCGAACGGCTTGCTCTTGTCGTGGGCGGGCAGCGGGAAGATCGCCACATTGCCCTGGCTGGCGGCACCATCAATGCGCAGGGTGTCGCCACTGATAAAGGCGGCCGCGTCGCTGAGCAGGAAGCAGATTGCGCCGGACACTTCCGATTCATTGCCCATGCGTTGTAGCGGTACGGCGGCGCGCAGGGTTTTCAGGGTTTGCTTGAAGCTTTCCGGGTAGGTGTCCATGCCGCTGGACATGATCCAGCCCGGGGCCACTGCGTTGACGCGCACACCACAGCTGCCCCATTCGTAGGCCGAGGTCTGGGTGAAGTTGACCATGCCCGCGCGAGCCGCGCCGGAGTGGCCCATGCCCGGCATGCCCCCCCACATGTCGGCAACGATGTTGACGATGGCACCGCCGTTTTTGTTCATGCCCTGCAGGAACACTTCCCGGGCCATCAGAAAGCCGCCGGTCAGGTTGGTGCGTACCACGGTTTCCCAGCCTTTCTGGCTGATCAGGGCCAGCGGGGAAGGGAACTGGCCGCCGGCGTTGTTGACCAGCCCATGGACAACCTCGACCGCCTTGTAGACATCGGCCACGGTGGCTTTCACCGCTTCTTCATCGCGGATGTCGCAAGCGAATCCCAGAGCCTGGCCGCCGTCTTCGGCAATTTCTGCAGCCACCGCATCAAGTTTTTCCTGCTTGCGGCCGATGAGCACAACACGGGCGCCCAGTGCTGCCAGCTCATGGGCGGTACAGCGGCCGATGCCGGAGCCGCCGCCGGTGACAATGATATTCTGGCCGGCGAACAGGTTTTCTTTAAAGACGGAACGGTATGACATGTTTTAGTCCTTGGTTTGTCCTTCTTTGTGGGAAGCGATGCTTGCATCGCGAATAGCGCTCGGTCGTGGTGGGCGTCGATTCGTCATGCAAGCATGACTTCCCACAAAATTATTCATTTTCTGTGAGTGTTTTGGCGATTTCGTTGCTTACTTTTACAGGCATATCCAGTAACTGCTGGGCAAAGGCCTTGCCTTGCGGGTCAATGCGCAGCGAAGCGATGCCGCCGCCGCCCAGGGCGTTTTTCAACAGAAAGTTGAAGGCATTCATGCCGGGCATGGACCAGCGGTGCACGCTGCCTGCGTCCGGGTCCAGCACGTGCTGCATGTATGTGGCCACACTTTGCTCGGTCAGCGCCGCATTCAGGTAAGGCAAATATTCCGCCTTGCGAGCGATGACGCCGATGTTGGCATGATTGCCCTTGTCGCCACTGCGGGCCCAGGCCAGTTTGACCAGGGGCACTGTGGTGTCGGTGTCAGCATCGTCGTTGGCGGTGCCGTAGTCCGTGTCCTGGGGCAGGGCGCTGGCATCAAAGACCTGACCGGTGGGGATGTCGACGGATTGCGTGTTGCCATCCAGGTCCACAGTGGCGGTTACTGCGCTTTTTTCTACCAGGGTAGAAAACAGGCGGATGCGCGGGAAGGGTTTGGGGCGGCCGCCGACCAGGCCGGAAAGGCCCGGCGCCATGCCGGTGGCGGCCTGGGCGATTTCCCGGGCAAACAGGCCCAGCGCTTTCTTGTCATCGTGCAGGGCGGCGATTTTGACCACCACTTCACGGGTGTCCGCGCGGCGGGCATTAGCGCCATAGGTACTTTCGCTGCCGAGCACTTCCACACTGGTGTCGCGGAACGGGGCCATGCCGAGCTGCTGAAAGAGACCGGCCACTTTTTTGAGTATGGCGTCGGCGACCACCTGGCCTTTGGCGGGTGCATCGATGCCCCCCATCAAAAAGGAGGCGGTAATCCGGTTGCCGTCCGGGTAGGTGGCGGAGACTTTATAGCTGTCCGTGGGGGGCAGGCCCCGGGCGCCGGAGACGCTGACTCGATGCTCGCCGACCTGTTCCAGTGTCACCTGGGTAAAATCGCACACCACGTCCGGCAGCAAATAGGCTCGGGGGTCGCCAATTTCGTACACGATCTGCTCGCCCACGGTGGCGCAGGTGACCAAACCACCGGTGTTGTCAGGCTTGGTGATCACAAAGTGGCCATCCGCATGGCATTCGGCCACCGGGAAACCCATGTTGTGGAAGTCCGGCACGTCGCGCCAGTCGGTGAAGTTGCCGCCGGTGCATTGGGCGCCGCATTCGATCACGTGCCCGGCCAGCGACCCCTGGGCCAGCTTGTCGTAATCCTCGGCGGACCAGTCGAACTCGTGCATCAGCGGGCCCAGCACCACGGCAGAGTCGGCTATGCGGCCGGTCAGCACGATGTCGGCGCCGGCATCCAGTGCTGCCTTGATGGGCAGGGCGCCCAGGTAGGCGTTCATGGTGACCGTCATGGGGGGCAGGGGGGCGCCGCTGTCCAGTTCGGTCACATCGGCAAAATCGTTGCGGCGTGTATTCAGATCGTCCCCTTCTACCAGGGCAATCTTCATTTCCACGCCGGCGGCCGTAAACGCTTTTTGCAGGGCATCGCGGCAGGCACGGGGGTTCACGCCCCCGGCGTTGCTGATCACCTTGATGTTTTTCGCCTTGATGTCCTTGGCGAGAGGGGCCATCACATTGGTGACAAAGTCATGGGCATAGCCGGCGTTGGGGTCTTTCATCCGCGCCCCGGCCATGATCGACAGGGTGACTTCGGCCAGGTAATCGAACACCAGGTAATCCAGCTCGGTCTGGTGGACCAGCTGGAAGGCAGCACTGTTGGTATCGCCCCAGAATCCGGCGGCACAACCGATGCGAACAGGCTCTGACATGGTGGCTCCATTTGCGTGTGAGTTCATGGTCTCGTAAGCTACCAAGCAAGCGCTTGGTTTGTAAAGGGCTTGGCGGGTCGATGGAGCATTAATTACGAAGCCGCTGTAGGAGCTTGCTTGCAAGCGAACCGTGCGTCAGCACAGCCTCAATCGAGGCATATCTCCGGGCTTGACGTCGGAGCAATCTGGCATTCCAGATTTCTTGGACGTTTTTTTGAAAGCATGAAAGGAAACGTCACCGATTTCCTCGCTTGGGCTCGGTTCGCTTGCAAGCAAGCTCCTACAGTTTTATCGGAGCAGGGTGGTGGCGCTGCCCTTGCAGCTTGCAGACCGGAGTCGGGATAATGCCCCTATACAAAAAAGAGGATGGCAATGGCTGAGTCACTGGCAATTAATGGAATCGATGATTCTCCCCGCGGGCGTCTGCTCAGTGCCGCGGCTCACCTGTTTCGGGATAAGGGGTTCGACCGCACCACGGTCCGTGATATTGCGGCGTCGGTGGGGATTCAAAGTGGTTCCATCTTTCATCACTTCAAGACCAAGGAGGATATCCTCTATGCGGTGATGGAGGAGGTGATTCACTTCAATACCGAGCGGCTGCGTCAGGCGGTGGCCTCCCATGCGACCGGAAAGGACAAGTTGCGGGCACTGATTCGGGCGGAGCTGCAATCCATTGTGGGAGATACGGCCGAGGCGATGACCGTGATGGTCACCGAATGGCGCTGTCTGAGTGCAGACAAGCAGGCTCGAGCGCTCAAATTACGCAGTATTTATGAGCAGCTGTGGCTGGATGTATTGTCGGAATTGCACGATCAGGGCGAATTCACCACGGACCCTTTCATTATGCGTCGCCTGCTGACGGGGATGACTGGCTGGGCCCCAAACTGGTTTGACCGTGAAGGGCCGCTGAGCCTGGATGACCTGGCCGATATCATGCTGGCCCGGGTCATTGGTGAGTCCGCACCATGATTGGTA
This sequence comes from Alcanivorax sp., assembly GCF_002733835.1. Classification (GTDB taxonomy): domain Bacteria; phylum Pseudomonadota; class Gammaproteobacteria; order Pseudomonadales; family Alcanivoracaceae; genus Alcanivorax. Next base: position 168,076 of record NZ_NVWY01000002.1, on the reverse strand, counting down.
ATGCCATAGCCTGGGGAGAAACCGGTTACTCCATCATCGAGGAGGGCGAGCTGAACCGACAGACCTGGGCGCTGGATGTGCATCATTATCTGATTGCCCGGCCGAATGGGCAGTCTCTGCCGGGAAAATTCACTCTGGAAGAGGCAAAAGCGAGAATTGAGGCGCTGGAGGCAGGGTAGATCGTCTGTGGTGCTCTGCATGGATCGGTGCCATTTTCGCCGGTTTTGTGGCTGTTTTGTCCAAGTTTTAGGCGTATCGCCCATTTTCTAGGCAAACGAACGGCTTTCTGAAAAAAAGCCGTTGACACCCCCGGCCCAATCCCTAAAATGGCGCCCACTTCGCAGCGCGAACAAGGGTGATTAGCTCAGCTGGGAGAGCATCTGCCTTACAAGCAGAGGGTCGGCGGTTCGATCCCGTCATCACCCACCATATTTAGCAAGTGAAAGAATTCCGAAAGGGATAAGTGGAGCGGTAGTTCAGTTGGTTAGAATACCGGCCTGTCACGCCGGGGGTCGCGGGTTCGAGTCCCGTCCGCTCCGCCACTATTCAGCAAGAAAGGCTCTCCTTCGGGAGGGCCTTTTTTGTGTGTGAAAAACGCTGAAAACGGCACGCTTGATGCCAAATGCCTGATGTTTGACGCAAAACGGTCGCTGTTCCTGCGTTGTTAGTTCTTGCCTTTGTCCTTGCGTGCTCCCGGTTTTTCTTTGTCAGGCATCCAGCGTCAGGCATCTGGCGTTACCTTTCATGAACTTGTCACTTTCTTTCTGTCTAATTTCACGGACAACATGTGAAACGATAGAAGGAAAAAGACAATGGATGATTATCTGGAAGAGCGTCTGGAAGAAAAGCTGCTGATGGAAAGCTTGGAAGAGTGGCTGGAAGATGATGATTGGGCAGATGACGGCGAGGAGTTGTAATCCTTCGCCGTTCTCTGCCCCTCTTTGGTTGCCCCTCCGTCCATCCCGCCTCATTTCTGTCTGCCTTTTCTGCCGCAACGTGACCCCGGTACTGTTCTGATGGCGTTGTCTGACGCAAGCTATTGGCGTGACTTTTGTTTAACTGCCTTTCAGGTCACACTCTTTCCATAAGGCCTGACTATAATTGGCAGCGCCGCGACTGTAGGTGTCACTTTTGGGAGTGACGCGATGTGCGACGCATCTGCCTGCGGCGGCCACCTATAAAATAATTTCAAGGGAAGGACCGGCACCATGGCTGCATCCTCTGTTACCTCGGAAGCAATTCTGTTTTTTGATCATCGGGGTATTTCCAAAAGCATGCTCTACGCGGATTTCGAAGCCATTCTTGATGGGATGGTGGGGGTGCCGGAGTTTGCAGACAAAGAGGTGCGCGGGGCCTATTGCCTGGTGAATGGCCAGTTACGAGTGCGCTCGCTGGTATTGTTCACCATTGATTTCGATGAAGACGGTATGGCCGATACCACCTGGAATGTGCCGTTGCGTCATCTGGCGGAACACGCAGGCCAGGGCCCGGACATGGGCGCAGGCCCGATTCGTCTTGCCTGCCGTAGTCAGTGCCCGGTGGCCTGGCATCAGGACCAGATGTGGGACCCGGGAATGAAGCCCGGTGCCAATGATTTTATCGCGATCCGTGATTCCATTCGTGAGCGAGGCCCGAAAATGGGCCTGGAAATGGATGATGAGATGGATGCCGCTGCACCGCCAGTGGTGGGATCCTCTGCTCCTACAATCGCACCGGAAGCCGATGAGTCGCAAAAGAAAGCGGATCAGGAGCGTGTTCGCCTGGCACGCATTATCAAAGAGCTGCGCCTGCGGGTGCAGACCCTGGAAAACACCCAGTCTGAAGATGCCGCCAAGGTGCGCTATGCGGCTCAGCAGAAAGAAGAAATCCTCAATGCCCAGCTGGAAAAGGTGATGGGCCAGTTCAAGGCGATCAAATCCCAGAATGGCGCCTTGCGGGAGCAGAATGAATCCCTGAAAGGGCAGTTGTTGTCCCTGAATCAGAGTTTGGAAGAGCAGAGCCGCCGCAGTGAGCACCAGGGAAGCGAAATGGAGGTGCTGACGGAACAGTACAAACTGGCGCTGGAGCAGCGGCTGGAGGAAGAGCGGGCGAAGATGTCCGAGCAGCTGCACGCACTGGAAATGGATGTACTGACCCGCGATGACCTGATTGGCCAGCTCCGTGGGGAAATTGCCGAACAAAAACGCAATAAGGCGAAAGATGCGAACAGCGGGGCCCAGAAGACCCTGGAGAAGCTGGAAGAACTGGGGCTGAGCTTTATCGCCTTTCACCCTGGAGCGGGGCACATTTCCATTGCCGCGGACCAGGTGGCCAGCTACATGGAAAACCCGATCGCCTTTGCGGCACGCAAATGCCTGGTAACCGAGGATCATTACCGGGCCTGGTTGGCGCACTATGAAAGCCCCACCTGTCAGGTTCCCGTTGGGGCCGACCAGTCTCCCTGTGGCAAGCGGGTAATCCGTGTGGAGGTGCCCAATCAGTTCAAGCCCGGGGTGTCAGATTGCAATGCTAACCGCTGCCCGAACTGCCGCAATGACTCTGCCATCGACAATGTGCTGCGATTCCGTTGAGCGAGCAATTGTGAACTGGGTCCGCCAGGTGCTTGATTGGTAAGATTTTTGCAGTACTTTTTTCTGATAGGGGCTTTGGCCTGGCAGAATTGCAATCACCATTGCAACAACAAGAACATCGGGAGCCGCTGTTATGGCGCAGGAATCCATCGATAAAAGCCTGTTACAGACGTTTGTGCCGGTTAACGCGCTGTCTGGGGATCAACTGGACTGGCTGCTCGACCAGCAGGAAGTGTGCCGCTATGCGTCAGGTGATGCCCTTTTTTCGCTGGGAGATCAGGACAACACCACGATTTACCTGCTTAGCGGCCGGGTTGAACTAACCGATGAAGACGGCAATAGCCATACAGTCAGTGCTGGGGATACCGCATCCTGGCACCCACTGGAGCATGTGCAGCCCCGGCGCAGTACCGCAAAAGCCGTGGGTGAGGTGAGTGTGGTGCGCTTTGACAGCTTCCGGCTGGATACCATTTTGTCATGGGACCAGTCGGCGGGTTACGTCATTCTTGATATTAATGCCAACTCTGCCTACCAGAACGACCGGGAATGGATGATCCGGTTGCTCAAGTCCAAGCTTTTTCATCGGGTGCCGCCGACCAATATCCTGGAAATCTTTCGGCGTCTCAAAGCCACCCGCCACAAAGAAGGTGAGGTGATTATTCGTCAGGGAGAGGCCGCTGATTGCTGCTATATCCTGAAAGAAGGCGTATGCGAGGTGTCGATCAGCATGGGCGAGAGTGAGCCCACGCCTGTGGCCATGCTGGAAGAAGGGCAGTGGTTTGGTGAGGAGGCGCTGTTGTCCGGCAAGCCGCGTAACGCCACGGTGACCATGGCCACGGACGGTGTGCTGATGAAGCTGGATCGGCAGGACTTCGATGCGCTACTGCGCGAGCCCATCATTAATACCATGCCCGGCGATCAGGTGTTGTCTTCCGCAGAGAAGGGGGCCTGGTGGCTGGATGTGCGTACCAGTGACGAATTCGACCAGGAGCATTTGGTCGGGGCTACCAATATGCCGCTTAACGTATTGCGCCTCAAATCCCGTTTGTTGGATCCGGGCAAGACCTATATCGCCTACTGTGATACCGGCCGACGTAGCGCCACCGCCGCTTTTCTGTTAAAAAACGCCGGCCTGGATGTGATCGTGTTGGATGGCGGCCTGAATGCCAATGCTGGTACCCTGCACGAGTACCTGACTCAGGGGTAGCGCTTGCCGGATGGTGAGGCTGCCCGGCCTTCGGGTTTCGCATCACCCGACGCAGCATTACCTGAATGAGATCCCCCCCTGTGGCGCAAGAGAAATTTCGCAATATTGGTTTAATCGCACGGTCTGAAAGTGAGCAGGCGCTCTATTCGTTGCGCCAGCTGATCCATTTCCTGCATGGCCGTGATTGCACCGTCATCCTCGATAAACACATTATCGGCAATCTCCCGGAGATGGGCTTGCAGGCCGCCAGTGCCTCACAAATGGGGGAGTCCTGTGATCTGGTGATTGTGGTTGGCGGGGATGGTAGCCTGCTGGGCGCAGCGCGTACGTTGTCCCGCTATAACGTGCCGGTACTGGGTGTGAACCGCGGCCACCTGGGTTTTCTTACCGACATTCTTCCCTCTGAAATCGAATCCCGGGTCGGTCAGGTGCTGGATGGCGAGTACAGTACGGAGAAGCGTTTCCTGCTGGATCTGGAAGTGCGGCGGGGCAAAACGGTGGTGGGTGGGGGTAGCGCCCTGAACGACATTGTGCTGCTGTCGGGTGACAGTGTGCACATGATCGATTTTGAATTGATGATCGACGGGCACTTTGTCTACGGACAGCGCTCCGATGGCCTGATTATCTCTACGCCCACCGGCTCTACCGCCTACGCCCTGTCCGGTGGTGGCCCCATCATGCATCCCAAGCTGGATGCCATGGTGCTGGTGCCCCTGAATCCTCACACCTTGACCAGCCGTCCGCTGGTGGTGGCGGGTGACAGTGAAATCAAGATCCATATCACCACGGAAAAAGTACGGCCCCTGGTCAGCTGCGATGGCACAGAAGGGATTCGTCTGCAGGTGGATGATGTGATCGCGATCCGCAAAAAACCGCATCGCTTGCAGCTGATTCATCCTCCTGGGCATGATTTTTATCAGGCGTGCCGCTCCAAGCTGGGCTGGAGTAGCCGGCCTGGTGATGGCAGTTGATGGTGTGTCTGTAGGAAGCTGCTTGCAGCCGAACCGTTTTCGCTTGCAAGCAAGCTCCTGCAGCCGCAACGACCACCCATGATGCGCCAGACGTTTGGCGTGCTGCCGTTTTAAAATGAGTTATCGATATGAACTACCAGAGCTTTGAAGATCTTATTGCGTCCATGACCCCGCAAGCCTGCGACAACATGCGCCGTGCAGTGGAAACCGGCAAGTGGGCGGATGGCCGGGTTTTAACCCGCGAGCAAAAAGAGCTCTGCCTGCAGGCAGTGATTGCCTGGGAGCAAAAAAACCTGCCTGAAGAGCAGCGCACCGGGTATATGGAACAGGCCTGCAAGAGCAGTGAAGAAAAACCGGAAGAGCAGCCGGTAATCTTGCGTGGCCCGGATACGCTGCAGTAAACATATTTTAAGTATTTGAATACTTTTCGTCGGTGACCGGCGAGTCGTCCCTGAAAAAACGCCTGCCGGCGTTTCTCGCCATTATTTTTCTGTTACGCGCGTTTGTGGAAAAACGGAATTAATGTATTCTTCCTAGAAACCCTGCTTCGGTAGTGGGGTTAGCGTAGGCACAAATAATTCGTTTGGCTAAAGAGCCTTCTGCTGCTTGTATCAAGCCCCCCTGAGTGTAAGTGCAGGCAACGGCAGGAATTAGATAATAAAAAGTGGTTTGGGAGAGATCATGAATACTTATAAAAAGGTACTGCCTCTGGCAGTAGCTATGGCGCTGGCTGCTTGTGGCGGCAGCGACGATACCGTACCGGATCAGAGTGAGGGGGGCATTCCCGTTGACGCAAACGGCGCGCCCCCCGCTGAATACGGCACGTACGCCCGTTTTAATCCCGTGGCCTCGGATCTGCCGCTCAATACAGATTTGGTTTTCGCAGACAGCACCGACGGCACTGCCGATGCCGGCGTTCCCAGTAATCCAGTGACGGCGGCACTGAATCAATTAGATGGATTTTCCACCTCGGCGTATTTTGACATCGCCTTTGCCGGTGGTGATGACGGTGGCAGTCTGGACCCTCTCAGCCTTTGTACGCTGGCCGTCGAATGCGAACCCGATGTTTCCCCCAATGTCTTCCTGGTGCCTTTAGCCATCGAGGGTGATGCCTTGTCCCCGCCTGAGGGTGTGGTACCAATGCCTGATGTGGATGCGCTGGCTGAGACGGCGATTAGCGCCAGTGCAGTGTCGCTCGACGTCGAAGACGACAGTGTGAAAAACACGCTGCGTATTACCCCACTCAAGCCGCTACTGCCCGCAACGAAGTACTTGGTTTTTATCACTAATGGTGTCAAGGATAGCACTGGCAAGCCGGTGGTCGGGTCGCTTAAATATAAGGCGCTAGGTGGCCCCGTCACAGGCTCTCTTGGTGACGCGGTTAAGGGATGGGAATCGCTGGCTGCGGCGGTGTTGACTGGTGACCCGACGTCTCAGGCAGCCAAAGACTCGCTGGCTATTTCCTTTACCTTCACCACCACCAACCCGATTGCGCCGCTAGTGGCCATGGCGGCACCGCGGGCTCAAGGAATTCCTGGCGCGCTTGATAATAGTACTCCTGTGTCTCGTGATGTGGCTGTTAGCGTTCAAACGTCACTGGATATTGCGCGTTTGACTGGGACTGATTGTGCGCAACCTCAGCCAGGCCAGTTGCCTTGCGAAGTTGGCTCTTTGTTCACCGGGCAGATTACCCTGCCTTACTATCAGTCTGCCGCTAGCAAGGCAGTGCCTTTTGATCCTTCCTATCTGGCAGAGAGCTGGCGCCCTGATACCACTTTGGCGGGCAATATTGGAGCAACTGTTCCGCAAGACGAGGACGGTAGCTTAAATGTGACCTACCGGTACCCGTTCGCTGAAGAAAAGACCACAGAGTCCGTGCCGTTGCAGGTGACGTTGCCTGAACCTGATTATCAGCCTGACTTTGGGGGCGGGGCTACTTGTTCGCAGCTGACGGCAGTGCCTGATAATCCGATTTCGGGGGGCTATCCCGTAGCGCTTTACATCCATGGTATTACCAGTGATCGTGCCTCTGTTGTTGCGCTGGCGCATACGCTGGCTAGTCAGTGCGTGGCGACGGTGGCGATTGATTTGCCGGTCCATGGTATTGCCGCCAATAGTCCTTTTGTATCGGCGTTAAATGTTGAGAAGGTTTTGATCCCTGAGGGGGCACCTGGGGCCGGTACTCTTTTGTATCCTGCTTTATATGGTGATGCGGCTCCTCGTGAGCGCCACTTTAACGTCGCGCAAAGTGAGACTGCGCAGCCAGTGGAAATGAATTTTGATGCCCCAACCGAGCTGGATCGCTCTGGCGCCTGGTTTGTTAATCTGGGGAACCTGACGAATACCCGTGATAATCTCCGTCAGGCTGTAATGGACCTGCTGAATGTTAATGCAAGTCTGGATGCCATTGCGGCTCAGGACCTTGATGATGATGCAGACCCAGGGACCTTGCTGTTTGATAAGAGCAAGCTGTACGTTGTGGGGCATTCTTTGGGCAGCATTGTCGGTTCGGTATTTGCCACAGTAAATGAGCAGGCGAGGGGCTTGGATGGGGTGGATTCCAATTTGAACCCCATTAAAGGGCTGGTGGTTTCGGCTGGTGGCAGCCAGTTAAGTCAGATCCTTAATAATTCCTCGACTTTGGGCCCGACTATCAAGGCGGGCTTGGCTGCTAATGGTGTCGAAGAAGGTACTACCAATTACGAACGGTTCCTATATGTTGCGCAAAGCACTGTGGATTCCGGTGATCCGGTGAACTTTGCTCAGGCGTTGGGCGCACTGGATGTCCCTGTGCTGGTACAACAGATTGTCGGTGGCGGAGCAGATGAAAGTGTCAGCTGCGACGTTCCTGGAGGGCAATTACCTTTGCATACATCGGATAAAGTTGTACCTAATGAGGCTGAAGGTGCGCCTTTGGCGGGCACAACACCGCTGGCGATGCTGCTGGGCGATGCAGCGGAGTTGGTGAACTTGACCATCGGTCACCATGCGTCTCTGTTGCGTCCTAATGAATGTGGAGATGACGGGGTGGCTCCAACTGATCTGGAGCTTTTGGCCACAGGTGAACTGCAAACCGAAGTGGTAAGCTTTATTCTGTCCGGGGGGGCTGCAACATCAGTAGGAACGGCAGGAGGCGGCGCCGCTGCAAACTTCGTTGAAACCCCGTAAAAGCTAAGTCAGTCTGCTAAAACGACAACACCCCGCTTCGGCGGGGTGTTGTCGTTCTGGGCTAGCGATTATGATGGCGGTTCCCGTGATTTGTCAGGAGCAGTAAATGGAAACCGCGCACAGTGCAGTGAAAACCACCCGTCTGGCGGACTACCAGCCGCCGGCCTATCTGGTTGACCGGGTGGCGCTGGATGTGGATATCCGCGATGGCGTCACCACCGTGACCAGTAGCTTGTCGTTACGTCGTAATCCTGCCTCTCCTGACGCCACAGTAATGACCTTCAATGGTGAAGGCCTCCTCTTGCGTACTCTGGCGCTGGATGATGTGGTGCTCAATAGCGACCGTTACCACTATGAAAACGGTTTGTTAACCGTTGAGGGTTTACCTGAAGTCTGCACACTCACTTCTGTGGTGGATATTGAGCCGGAAAAAAATACCGCGCTGGAAGGGTTATACCAGTCCAATGGCATGTACTGCACCCAGTGCGAAGCGGAAGGTTTTCGCCATATTACGTTTTTCCCGGATCGTCCGGATGTGCTGGCCCGGTTCACTACCACGGTAAGGGCCGACAAGGCCCGCTATCCGCTACTGCTCTCCAATGGCAATCCGATAGATCAGGGAGAAGAGGGGGATCGCCACTGGGTGACCTGGGAAGACCCGTTTCCGAAACCCTGTTATCTGTTTGCGCTGGTGGCCGGTGACTTGGCTTGTCTGGAGGACACTTTCGTGACGGTATCCGGGCGCAAGGTGGCATTGCGCCTGTATGCCGAGCACCGTGATCTGGACAAGCTGGACCATGCCATGGCGTCGCTGAAAAACGCCATGCGCTGGGATGAGCAGGTTTACGGCCGGGAATACGATCTGGATATCTACATGATCGTGGCGGTCAGCCACTTCAACATGGGGGCCATGGAAAACAAGGGCCTGAATATCTTCAACACCTCCTGTGTGCTGGCCCATCCCGCGACTACCACAGACGCAGGGTTCCAGCGGGTGGAATCCGTGGTGGCTCACGAATACTTCCATAACTGGTCCGGTAACCGGGTTACCTGTCGCGACTGGTTCCAGCTAAGCCTCAAGGAAGGGTTTACGGTCTTTCGCGATCAGCAGTTTTCGGCGGACATGAATTCCGCTGCCGTTCAGCGGGTGGAGAACGTGGATTTCCTGGTGAATCACCAATTCCCGGAAGATCAGGGGCCCATGGCTCACGCTGTTCGTCCGGAGGAATACCAGAAGATTGATAATTTCTACACCCTGACCATTTATGAAAAGGGCGCGGAAATTGTTCGCATGCAGTATCACCTGCTGGGGGCGGAGAATTTCCGCAGGGCGACAGACCATTATTTCGAGGTAAATGATGGCAAGGCGGTAACCTGTGATGACTTCGTAGCCAGCATGGAGGCCGTTTCCGGCCGTGATCTGGACCAGTTCAAGCGTTGGTACAGCCAGGCGGGCACGCCGGTGCTGACCGTTACCGACGCGTACCGTGACGGGCAATATCACCTCACTTTTCGGCAACATACTCCTGTCACCCCCGGTCAGGAGGACAAGCAGCCTCTGGTGATCCCGATCCGTCTGGCCCTGCTGGATGAACAGGGTGCGCCCTGTGCGCTGGGCGCGAACGGGCAGGGTGAGCAGGTCATCATTGTGGATCAGGTGCAACAAACCGTGTCTTTCGCGGTGCCTGAAGGTGTGACGCCCTCGTTACTGCGTGGATTCTCTGCCCCGGTGGTGCTGGATTATGCCTACACGCAGGCGCAGCTGGCACGACTGCTGGCGTATGACAGTGATGGCTATTGCCGCTGGAATGCGGCTCAGCGCCTTTACTTTGCCGCCCTGGATCGGCTGGTGGTTGAGCCTGGGGAGGCGGATGCTGAAGCTGCGGCGCTGGTGCCCGTGCTGGAACAGGTCATTGCACGCAGCGATGAAGATCCCGCTCAGGCCGCGTTGTTGCTCACCTTGCCCAGTGAAGTGGCATTGGGTGACCGGCATACACCCTTGAGCCCGGCATCCATTCACCGGGCTCACCGTGCCATGAAACGGGCACTGGGCAAGGCTCTGCAACCGTACTGGCTGTCGCTGGCAGAAAACCTGCTGGCGACGGAATTGAGCATGGATGGCCGTGCCATGGGGCGGCGGCAATTACGTAATCTGGCACTGGACTTTTTGGCAGCAGGCGGACACGACGAAGCGGCGCGATTGGCGGTGGAACTGTTCGAGCTTCCCCTGTGCATGAGCGAAGAGCTGGGCGCGCTGAAGGTACTGGTGCACCATGGCTTGCCGGGGGCTGATCAGGCACTGGCACAGTTTGCCGAGCGTTGGCAGGAAGAGGCGCTGGTGATGGATCAGTGGTTTGCGGTGCAGGCTACGGTGCCGGGCGAGCAGACCGTCGAGCGAGTCAATGGCCTGCTCGAACACCCGGCCTTTGACTGGAAAACGCCAAATCGGGTGAGGGCACTGGTGGGTACATTCACCAATGGCAACCCGTCAGCCTTCCATGCGGAAAATGGGGAGGGCTACCGGTTGTTTGCTCAGGCACTGTCCCGGCTGGATGCCATCAATCCGCAGGTGGCGGCCCGCCTTGCCAATGGTGCGGCGCGCTTGCCTCGGCTTGAACCGCAGCGCCGGGAGCGGCTGGCAGAAGTGCTTGCCAATGTGCAAAAAAATGCATCTGGTAACGTGGCAGAAGTACTGGGCCGTATACTTTCATCCTGATTTCCGGGAGTCGCCTGATGGAGCTGTACGGGGCGAATAACGGGATGACCGGCTAGTCGTTAATAATAGAGTACACAGGGGATTTATTTTTTTTCGTGATGTGTAAGAATTATGCATTAGCTCGGGCGGTGGTTTGTATCAGGAAGAATGATGGGACCTGTTGCAAATGGGAGCTGCTGTTGCCCGAGTAAAAAACAATAAAGCCATGCGCATGGCAATTCGGAGAGCTACATGAATAATAATCACCTGCGTAAAACCAGGCTGGCGATGGCTGTCGCCAGCATCACTGCCCTTACCGGGCTGTCCCTTCCTGCTTCAGCGGTTCAACTGGATTTTGAAAACCCGGACTGGTCCGGGCGACTGGATACGACCTTGTCTGTAGGTGCCTTGTTCCGGACCGAAGGGCAAGACTCCATGTTGGCAGCCACCGGTGATGTGGTGGACATGACCAAGGCCGGTTACGGTTCTCAGATCAACAAGAACGATGCCAATAATAACTACGATACGGGCCTGGCCTCTCTGGTGTATAAAATCACCCCGGAGCTGGATCTGAGCTGGCAGGGCAAGTACGGCATGTTCCTGCGTGGTACGGCGTTCTATGATCAGGTGATCATGGGTGGCAATCATGACGGTGGTGTTCTGAATGCGTCTGCTCCGTATTTCCCAGGCAATGGTTTTAGCCGTTACGCCACCTATTCGGATTATGCGAACAATGGCACGGGTGATGATTTTACCCGTGACGCCGAGCGCTATGCGGGCCAGCGTGCGCGTCTGCTGGATGCGTATGTGTGGGGTAACTTCGATATGTTCGATCGCCCCCTGAACGTACGTCTTGGTCAGCAGGTGATTAACTGGGGTGAGGCGCTGTTCATGCAGAATGGTGTTAACACTGCCAACTATTTTGATCTGAATGCCTTGCGTCTGCCGGGTTCTGAAATCAAAGAGGCCTTGCTTCCCCTCAATAGCTTGTACTTCTCCTATGGCTTGACTTTCAATTCCACCCTTGAGGCGTTCTACCAGCTGGACTGGAAGAACTCGGAAGATGCGCCAACGGGTACTTACTTCTCCACCCATGATGCCTTCCCGGGCAAGGGTGCCGATAATGTGATCATCGATGGTCGTGTTGTGGCTCTGAGTGCTGGTGCTCCTGGTCTTGAGACTGCTTTCGCTGCTTATACCTCTCAATTCGGCGACTATCAATATGAAGCGACCCAGGTAACGGTAGATCGCATTCGTGATAAAGAAGCTTCCGATAGTGGCCAATTCGGTCTGGCCTACCGGTATTTTGCTGAAGGCCTCAACGGGACTGAGTTTGCTCTGTATTACACCCGAACCCATGCAAAAACGCCGATCGTAGGCGCTCGGCTAAATAACATTAATACTGGTGGGGCAGGCAATCCGGTAGGGATTGCTAATACTATTGATACCACTGAATACCAAATGGCCTATGTTGAAGATCAGGACATGTTTGGTGCCAGCTTCAACACTAGCATTGGCAATATGTCGCTGGCGGGCGAGCTGGCTTACCGCCCGAAAAGAGCCATTATCAACGAAGTGGGGGATAACCTGATTTCTGCCCTGGCAGGGGCTGCTGCAAATTCCGCACCCACAATTGATTCTCTGACAAACCATTGTGTGCGTGCGGAGATAGGGGGTAGCTGCCTTAAAGGCTCTACACTCGTCGACGAAGGACAGCTGTACTATTTTTATGACGAAGTGGAAAGCTATAACGGTTCTTTGGTTAGCATCTTCAACTTTGGTCCCACTTTCGGCTCCGATGGTTTGATTGCCTTGTTGGAATTGGGCATTGAGCATGTAGAAGGGCTTGAAACATCTGGTGAGTACTACAACTCTACCGCTGCAATTCTGGGTAGCGAAGCTGATATTTTGAACGGCAATGGTGATGGTGTTGCGGATAAGAATGAAACTGATGATTATGGTCTGGACCCCACCTCTTGGGGCTACCGTGCAGTCTTGAAAGCAGATTACAGCAATGTCATGGCCGGTATTTCGATGAGCCCCAGTATCCGTTTTGCCCATGATGTCGAAGGTAACTCTCCGATTGGCGGCAACTTTATGGAAGACCGTAAAGCAGCCACCCTGGGTGTGAGTTTCCTGTACTTGAACAACCTGGAAGTGGCCATGTCTGGTACCACCTTCTGGGGCGCCAAATATTCCAACAAACTGGCCGACCGGAACAACGCTTCGGTTTCTGTTAAGTACTCTTTCTAATTTGTTCCAGGCCGGCGTGCCGGCCTGTTTTTAACGGAGAGCAATCATGTTGAAGAAATTGACCGCAATGGGTGGTGCACTGGCACTGTCTCTGAGCGTAGCGGCCAATGTGCACGCTGGTGTTTCCAGCCAGGAAGCGGCGAAACTGGGTACATCCCTGACGCCTTTCGGTGCACAGATCAAGGGCAACGGCAAAGCTACCTCTACAGGTCTGGGTATCCCGGATTACACCGGCGGCATCCAGCGCAAGGATATCCCCAAGGAGTACACTCGTCCGGGCCAGCATCACCCGGACCCGTACAAGTCTGACAAAATCGCCTTCACCATCAACGCCCAGAACGTGTCCCAGTATGCGGACAAGGTGCCGGACGGTGTGCAGGCCATGCTGAAAACCTACCCGGATACCTTCAAGCTGAATGTGTACCCGAGCCACCGCTCTACGTCTGCGCCGCAATGGGTGTACGACAACACCAAAAGCAACGCCACCAAGGCCAAGCTGGGTGAAACCGGCGTGGACAATGCATTCGGCGGCATTCCATTCCCGATTCTGAGCGGTACTAACGAGCAGAAAGCCAAGCAGGCAATCTGGAATCACATTCTGCGCTGGCGTGGTCTGTACGTGGTGCGTCGTGCGTCAGAAGTGGCCGTTCAGCGTAGCGGTGCCTACTCGCTGATTACCTCACAGCAGGAAGTGTATTTCCGTTATTACGATCCGAAGTACAACTTTGACTCCCTGGATAACATCATTTTCTACTACCTGTCCTTCACCAAAGCGCCGGCACGTCTGGCTGGCGGTGCGGTACTGGTACACGAAATGCTGGACCAACAAAAAATGCCGCGCCAAGCTTGGGGCTACAATGCCGGCCAGCGTCGCGTGCGTCGTGCACCCAACCTGGCTTACGACACGCCGATTGCGGCGGCCGATGGCCTGCGTACGGCAGACGACACCGATATGTATAACGGTGCGCCGGACAAGTACAACTGGAAGCTGGTTAGCGAGAAACCAGTGGAAATGTTCATCCCGTACAACAACTACAAGCTGGATAGCCCGGATGTGAAGTACGAGACCTTGCTGCAGCCAGGGCACGTCAATGCGGATTACCAGCGTTGGGAACTGCATCGCGTCTGGGTGGTGGAAGCAAACCTGAAAGAAGGTGAGCGACACATCTACCAGAAGCGTCGTTTCTATATTGATGCGGATTCCTGGCAGATTGCCGCCATCGACCAGTACGACCGTCGTGGCGAGCTGTGGCGCGTGAGCTTGGCTTACATCAAGAACTACTACGAAGTGCCGACCCAGTGGACGGCTCTGGATACCTTCCACGACCTGCGTGCTCAGCGTTACCACGTGCAGTTCCTGGATAACGAAGAGTCTTCCATCCTGGATTACAGCCAGCCGGTACCGGGCGATCGTTATTTCCACCCGGCAGCGCTACGTCGCCGCGGTCGTTAATTATAAAAAATGCCGGCTCAATGAAGCCGGCAAGGCAAAACGACCGGGACGCCACCCATGGCCCCCGGTCGTTTTGTGCTCGGCCCTGGAACGGGGCCCTCGGGAAGAGTAAGGGACAATGAAAAAAACAGTGTTAATGGCTCTGTCGGCCATGCTGTCTGCGCCCCTGCAGGCAGATTTCGTTACGAATGATGCTCCACTGGTCACGGCTAACAATTATCTGGATATCGCTTATGCGGATAGCCGGGTCGTTGCTGTGGGTGACCGGGGTAAAATTCTCTATTCCGATGATCAAGGCGATCACTGGAAGCAGGCGGTAACGCCATCTGAAGTACTGCTCACCTCGGTGTGTTTTGCTGATGCCCGCCATGGCTGGGCCGTTGGCCACGATGCGGTGGTACTGGGCAGTGATGATGGCGGTGAAACCTGGACCGTGCAGTACAGTGACCCCTTGGGTAGCGGCGAGGAGGATGCGGCGCCGGTTGAGGAGGAGCTGGATGACTACGCCATGGATGATCTCTATGGCGACCCCTATGGTGATGATGCCTACGGTGATGAAGGCGACGATCTCTATGGCGATAGTGCTGCCATGGCACCGGTAGATACCTCCGGTGCACCGTTGCTGGATGTGTTCTGTGATAGCCGTGATCGTGCCGTTGCTGTGGGAGGATATGGCTACTTCCTGCAAACCACCGATGGTGGTGAAACCTGGAATAAAGCTCTGGATCGTCTGGATAACCGTGATGGCTGGCATTTGTATGACTATGCCGCTGCCAAAGGTGGAAACGATCGTTACGTGGTGGGCGAAAAAGGCGTGATGTTCCACTCAGCTGATAAAGGCATGAGCTGGGAAAAACTGCAAAGCCCTTACAGCGGCACCCTGTTCGGGGTGACGGCGATCTCTGATTATAAAGCGCTCACTTACGGCCTGCAGGGCAATGTGTGGTTGACGGCCAATCGGGGTCGCAGTTGGGTGAAAATCCCCTCAAAGCTGAGCCGTGGTGTTAACGATGGCACGGTACTGGCGGATGGCACCGTGGTACTGGTCACTAACGCCGGTGGCATCCTTACCAGCCATGATGGCGGTCAATCTTTCTCCCTGCGGTTCTTGCCGGATCGCGATTCTATCTCCGCAGTTCTTCCCCGTGATGCAGGTGGCATTCTTGTCGCCGGGCAGGGTGGATTGCGCGTGATTGAAGACGTTAAATAAGGGGCTCAGCAATGTCAGGTCGTATTTCCAAAAGTATTGCCAGTGGGCTGTTTGCTGTTCGGCCCCTGATTCTGCTGGCCTTTATCGCAGCCACCGTGCTGTTGGGGTTCCAGGCTAGCAAGATCCAACTGAACACCGATATCCGCAAGATGGTTCCGCTGGATCATCCTTATATTCAGAACTTCCTCGAACACCAAAATGACTTGAGCTTGGGTAATGATGTCCGCGTGATTGTTGCGGAAACTCAAGGCGATGACATTTTCAACGAAGACTATGTCAATGCGTTGAAAGAAATCACTGACGAAGTGTTCGCGCTGGAAGGCGTTGATCCGAGCAAAATCCGTTCACTGTGGACCAGCAATGTACGCTGGAACGAAGTGACCGAACAGGGCTTTCAGGGCGGGGAAGTGATTCCTGCAGGCTACGATGGCTCGCAAGATTCGCTGGAACAACTGCGCACCAACGTGCTGCGTTCCGGGCAGGTGGGCCGTCTGGTCGCCGATAACTTCCAGTCCAGCGTAGTACACGCCTATTTGCTGGATGCGCTGGGCGATGACGGTGTCGATATTCCGGTTCTGTCCGCCCGGCTGGAAGAGATCCGCGGCAAGTATCAGGATAAATACCCGAACGTTCGCATTCACATTGTCGGCCTGGCAAAAAAAGCTGGTGACGTGATGGCGGCAGCGGAAGAAGTGGCCATGTTCTTCTTCTTCACCCTGGGGCTGATCGCGCTTCTGCTGTTAATCGATACCCGCTGCCTGCGCAGTGCACTGACCGTGACGGCCTGCTCCTTTGTGGCCGTTATCTGGCAGCTGGGCATTGTCAGCAGCCTGGGCTTCACCATCGATCCCTATTCCATGCTGGTGCCGTTCCTGGTGTTTGCCATTGCGGTATCCCACGGTGTTCAGATCGTTAACACCCTGGCCAACTACGCCGCAGAAGGGCGTAGCTCGCTGGATTCGGCACGCTCTACCTTCCAGGCGCTGTGTGTGCCGGGCATGGTGGCACTGGTGTCGGATGCCATCGGCTTCCTCACTCTCTACATGATTGATGTGGGTGTGATCCGTGAGCTGGCCATGGCAGCCAGTATTGGTGTGGCGGTGATTATTATTTCCAACCTGGTGGTGGTGCCGCTGGTACTGTCTTATCTGGGCGTGAGCGGAGCTTCCGTTCGCAAGATTCAGGCAGGGGAGAAAAAAGATCATCCGTTGGCAGGATTGTTTGCCCGCTTTACTCGCACCCCACTGGCCGCGCTGTCCATCGCTGTGGCAGTGGCGGGTTACGGTGCCGGTATTTATCTGAGCCAGGACCTGAAAATTGGTGATCTGGACAAAGGGGCGCCCGAATTGTGGCCGGACCCGTGTGAAGACATGGATTGCCCCCGTGGTTATGAGCCCAAACCTCGCTACCGCTACAACCATGACGTCAACTTCCTGGTATCCAATTACTCAGTGAGTGCGGACGTACTGGTGGTTATGGGCAAGACCCCGGTGGAATCCTGTAACACCTATGCGGCCATGCAAATCGTGGATGACCTGGCGTGGAACCTGCGCAATGTGGAAGGGGTGCAAGACGTGACGACCATCGCGTCTGCGACGAAGCTGATCTCGACCAACATGAATGAAGGGTCCATGAAGTGGGCGACCATTTCCCGGGACCAGTATGCGCTGAATAACGTCATGAGTTTCATGCCGGACAGCCTGTACAACCTGGATTGCTCGCTGACACCGGTTTATGTGTTCCTGGACGATCACAAGGCTGAAACGTTGGAGCGTGTTACCGGTGCAGTGGCTGACTTTGCCGAGGCTCGTAACAACAAGGATGTGATGGAGCTGAAGCTGGCCTCCGGTAACGCCGGCGTGGAAGCGGCCACCAACCAAACCATCGCCGCCAGCCAGTACCCGATGCTGGCTCTGGTTTATGCGGTGGTGTCGGTACTGATCCTGATCGCTTTCCGCTCTTTCCGTGCGGTGATTTGTATCATTGTACCGCTGGGGCTTACCTCCATTCTCTGTCAGGCACTGATGGCTCACCTGGGTATCGGCGTAAAAGTCGCGACTCTGCCGGTGATCGCTTTGGGTGTAGGTATCGGTGTGGATTACGGCATTTATATCTACAGCAAGCTGTCTGAATACCTGAAGCAGGGTATGGAACTGGAAGATGCCTACAAGCAGACCCTGAAAACTACAGGTAAAGCGGTGGCGTTCACCGGGATTACCCTGGCGGTGGGTGTTGTCTTCTGGGTCTTCAGTTCCATCAAGTTCCAGGCGGACATGGGCATCCTGCTGACCTTTATGTTCCTGTGGAACATGATCGGTGCCCTGTGGCTTCTGCCGGCTCTGGCTCGCTTCCTGCTCAAGCCGGACCCGGCCCGCGCCAAACTACGCAGTTAACTGGCGCGCTGATTTCGTTAGTTATGTTCAAGCCCGGCTCTGCCGGGCTTTTTTTGTGCCGCTTTGCGGCTGCAACACGGTTCACGCTGCAGGCAACATGCCCCGCGTAGCGGATGTTGGGAGGGGATAGCGCGTGGACCGGTTTTCCAATGGGTTCACCGTTCGCTTCACTGTCGGACACAAAACATCGAAGTCACCGGAGCCGTTGGCTATAATGCCGCCGATTACCACCGATCGGGCTCTTTCATGCTGTACTCCCTGGCACGACCTTTACTGTTCTCTCTCTCTGAAGAGCATTCTCACGAGCTGACGCTGGCATTGCTGCGCAAGCGAGCAGGCAAGCTGTGGCCTGGTGCGGTGCCGGCGGCACCGAAAGAAGTCATGGGCATCGAGTTTGCCAACCCGGTGGGCCTGGCTGCCGGGCTGGACAAGAACGGTGACTGTATCGATGGTCTGGCTGATCTGGGTTTTGGCTTTATTGAAGTGGGGACTGTCACGCCACGTCCGCAACTGGGTAATCCTCAGCCGCGCCTGTTCCGCCTTCCCCAGGCCCAGGCGCTGATCAACCGGATGGGGTTCAATAATCTTGGCGTGGAATACCTGGTAGGGGCGGTGAAACGTAGCCGCTATAAAGGAGTGCTGGGGATCAACATTGGCAAGAACAAGGATACCCCGGTGGAAGATGCGGTTCAGGACTACCTGATTTGCCAGCAGAAAGTGCATGCCTATGCCAGCTACCTGGTGGTCAATGTGTCCTCGCCCAATACGCCGGGTTTGCGCACCCTGCAGCACGGTGCGGCTCTGGATGAGCTGCTGGGTACGTTGCGCGAAGCCCAGACGCGCCTGGACCAGGAGCACCGTCGCCGGGTGCCGCTGGTGATCAAGATTGCCCCGGATAACAGCGAAGAAGAGCTGCAGGGGATGGCAGAAGCCTTTGTGCAGCACGGAATCGACGGTGTGTGCGTGGGCAATACCACCTTGTCCCGCGAGGGCGTGCAGGGCCTGAAGCATGGAGAGGAGCAGGGTGGGCTCAGTGGTGCGCCGTTAACCCCCATTGCCAACCGGGCGCTGGCTGCCATGCGCCATGCGCTTAATGGTCGTATCCCGATTATCGGCGTGGGGGGCATCAATAGTGCTGATGATGCGCTGGAAAAACAGCGCCAGGGTGCGGACCTGGTACAGATTTACAGTGGCTTGATCTACCAGGGGCCGGGTCTGATCGGTGATATTGCCCGTGCCTGGCCGAAAGGCATTTGAGCTAAAGGCGCAACGGGTTTTCAGCCGCCTGCTAGCGCTTTATACGAAGCCGCTGTAGGCGTTCCCTTCCAGGGGACGAACCTCGTGCAGCGAGGGCGTTCTCAGTGGTCAAAAGGTTTTCATCCTGGTTGCGTATTGAGATGGACATTAAAGACGGATATTAAAAAGGGCCCGGGTGGGGCCCTGTGGGTCGGCGCGTGAACGCGTCGGCGTTGTGAAACTGGAAGATATTAACCGATATTTTTCAGATTCTGGATGCTGGCGACGCCGAGCATTCCGTGAGCAAAGTCAGTGCGACCTTCGCGCCATCCCCCCATCCAGTTGGTGCGTGCCTGGAGCGTGCCAAACGGGCAGTCTTCGCGGGATTTTCCATCCAGGCCGGCGTTGTATCCCCGGTTGTAAGCGCGGTCGTCTTTACTACGTTTTTGTCGCTTCATAAACGCTTTCCCTTTCACAGATAGCGGTACCGAAAAATGGCCCCTCGGCTGAATATGTAGCCAAGTAGCGGGGCCGACACATTCAGTATGTGAAAGCGGTAAGGTGGTGTCGAATACCATGTAGCAATATGGTCAGTGCTGGTTAAGCATATGACGTATAAAGGACAGGTTGATGACCGTTTGTGTAATGCCATGAAAAACAAGCAGTTAGTTTTTCGGGTGGGGCATGAATCAGTCACTTAAGAGGATTTGGTAATGGAATTTGTGGCCACCTGCATGCCAGGCCTGGCAGATTTGCTCAGTGATGAATTGTCTTCATTGGGCATATCCGTAACAGAAACCGGGCGCGCCCACGTGAGCTTCACTGGGGGCTCTGCGGATGCCCTTAAGGTGTGCCTGTGGTCGCGCCTGTCCGAGCGGGTTCTGTTGCATCTGGCCACGTTGGGGGTCACCCCTGATATTGCCCCGGAAAAGCTGGCTGCCAGCCAGGATTGGCTGTCTTTGGTGGGCAACAATGCGCCGGTACACGTGCACATTGAGCACGGCGCAGAGGTACGGGGTGATAACCGGATCAGCGCCAAACGTTTTATCCAGGCTCTACCAGAGCAGTTTGCGATTTCGCGGGAACCGAAGGGCAGTTGCTGTATCCGTGCCCGTCTGGACTTGAACGAAGCGCATTTGTGGCTGGATCTGGCTGGCGAGCCACTTCATCGTCGTGGCTACCGTCTCGCCGGGGGCCGCGCACCGCTGCGTGAAACGCTGGCAGCGGCTATGTTATGGGCCATTGGTTGGGGTAAGCAGGATCGCCCTCCGGCCTTGCTGGATCCGTTCTGTGGCAGTGGCACCTTGGTGATCGAAGCGGCGCTAATGGCCGCAGGCCGGGCCGCAGGGGCCCAGCGCCAGCACTATGGTTTTCAGCACTGGCGCGGTTGTCGTCGCCAGTTGTGGCTGGATGCTCAGCAGGAAGCCGGTGAGAGCGCGAATCGCCCAGTGCCGGCGTTGTCATTGAAAGGCTTTGATGCCGATAGCAAAACCCTGCCATTGGCCTTGCAGAATGCCGAGCGCGCCGGGGTGCGTAATGCGATTCATTTTGAGCGCCGGGAGCTGGGGGCGCTGCGGCCACGCGACTTTGTCGCCAACGGCATTGTGGTGGGTAATCCTCCCTGGGGCGAGCGTCTTGACGAGAAACAGCAGGCGGGCTGGCTACACTATTCCATCGGCCGGATTCTTGCGGTACGCGCGCCGGGTTATCAAGCGTTGTTGTTAGGCGCCGATGTGGATGTGATGGATCGTTCCGGGATGAACCTGGAACAGCAATGGCGCTTGAAGAACGGGCCTTTCAATAACTTTATTCGCCTGTATTCCCCGCGCAAGCAAACGCCGCCTGCGGTGGCGCAAGTCGCTGATGAGGGCGCTTTTAATGTGCCGGAAGGCGCGCAGCCTTTGCTCAACCGTTTGCGTAAAAATGGCAAGCATCTGCGCCGCTGGCTGGAGCGGGAAGATATCCAGTGTTATCGCCTCTATGATCGCGATCTACCGGAATTCAATGTGGCGGTGGATATCTATGGCGACCAGGTGCTGGTGCAGGAATTCAAGGCACCGAAAACGATTGACCCTGAAAAAGCCAAGGCGCGGCGTGACTGGGCGGTAACGGCGGTGCGGGCGGCTCTTGGCGTGCACCGTGAGCAAGTGCACCTGCGTACGCGCGAGAAACAGAAGGGGAACCAGCAATACCAAAAGCTGGATACCCAGGGGCACTACCGCGTAGTGCGTGAAGGTCAGGCGCAGTTGCTGATTAACCTGCAGGATTACCTGGATACCGGTTTGTTTCTGGATCACCGTCCCACGCGACTACGCATTGCAGAGCAGGCCAGCGGGAAACGCTTCCTGAATCTGTTTGCCTACACCGGTTCTGCCACGGTGCACGCTGCCGTCGGCGGCGCCAAACGCACGGTGACCGTTGATTCGTCGAAACGCTATCTGGACTGGACGGCCTGTAACCTGGCGGCCAACGGCTTCTCCACCGATCAGCACGAGCTGGCCCGTATGGATGCCATGCGCTGGCTGGATGAGTGCAAAGAGCAGTTCGATCTGGTGTTCTGCGATCCGCCCACTTTTTCCAACAACAAATCACGCAGTGACTTCGTGGTGGAAGAGCATCATGGCGATTTGATTCGCAAAATCATGCGTTGCCTGGAGCCGGGTGGGGTGTTGTATTTCTCCTGTAATTACCGCCGTTTTCAGATGGATGAAAGCATCAGTAAGTGGTTCGACGTGGAAGATATTTCTCGCTGGAGTATTCCGGAGGATTTCCGGCGAAATGAAAAAATCCATTACTGCTACGCGATTCGTCATGTGGAGGACGCATGACGGTTGTGCTCTATACCACCCTGGGTTGTCACCTTTGTGACCAGGCCAGGGAGCTGGTGGCCATGGTGAATCCGGGGCTGGTGCTTACCCCGGTGGATATCGCCGAGGATGATGCCTTGATCGAACAGTATGGTGAGCGGATTCCGGTGTTGGTGCGTGAGGGCAAAGAGCTGGCCTGGCCATTTGGCGTGCTCGACGTGCAGCAGTTCCTTTCCTGAAGTTGTGGTTGCCGGGTTATACCTTCCAGGCTTTCTGTGCCCTTGGCTAAACCCGACCCGCAGCCTCCGCGGTTTCGTGATGAAACAGCGTCCCGGTTAGCGAAATAACGCTAACGCATTGTGATAGGTCATGGCGGCCACGTCCGGTGTCTGCTGACCACGTAACTGTGCGACCCGCTGGCCAATCCAGGGGAGTAGCGCTGGTTCGTTACGGCGTTTTTTTGGGGGGGCTTCCGGCAGGTCCCGGGGCAGCAGGTAGGGGGCGTCGGTTTCCAGCAGCAGACGCTGATCCGGAATATTGGGCACCAGTTCTGCCAGTGGCTTGCCGCGGCGCTCGTCGCAAACCCAGCCGGTAATGCCGATATGGCAATCCAGATCCAGATAGTCAAACAGCGCCTGACGTGACCCGGTGAAGCAATGTACGACCGCGCCGGGCAAGTCATCGCGAAACGCTTTCAGGATGGGTAGAAAACGCTCGTGGGCGTCGCGCTCATGGAGGAACACAGGCAGCTTCAGCTCTGCCGCCAGTGTCAGTTGCGCTTCGAAGGCGCGTTCCTGGTCCGGGCGGGGAGAGAAGTCCCTATTGAAATCCAGCCCCATCTCACCTGCAGCTTTCGTCTGCTCATGGGCGAGCAATTCTCGCAGTTCTTTTTCCAGGGCAGGCGAGTAAAAGCGGGCGCTGTGCGGGTGCAGACCAGCGGTGGCGAACAGGGTGGGATATTCGCCGGCCAGGGCAATGGCGGCGCGTGACTCGTCGATACTGGTGCCGGTAATCAATTGCCAGGCAACCCCGGCCGAGGCCGCCCGTTCAATCACCGTGTCGCGATCGTCGTTGAATTGCCGATCGGTCAGGTTAACGCCGATATCGGCCCATTGCTCAGGCCCGGTGTTGTGCGTTTTCGAAGGTGTGTTGCTGTGAGGTGCGGTCATCGGTGTCCTGTTCAGATAGCTGCTCGCGCAGAGATTCTACCCGACGACGGTTGGCACCTAAATCCCAATACCCCGCCCGCGAGGCCGAGCGCACTTCCACCACGCCATTATCGCGAACATAGAAAGTCACATCGTCCACAAACCGCAAGATTCGGCTGGTGAAGCGGGCCTGGATGCGTGATTGGCCGACCACGTCATATTCCACGCGGGGCAGGCTGCCAAGCAGGCTTTCCAGCTTTTTCAGGCTGCTTCCCCGATCGGCGCCAGCCTGCAGAGGGGCTACGCGCTTATCGCTCTGTGTGGCCAGGCTGGACACACAGTTCGGAGAATCGGGGCAGGGCGCAAGAAGATGGGTTTCAGCCATGGCAAACGCACTCCATACAATCAGGCAGATACCTATACCCGTGTGGATACAGGCTTTAATAAGAATTCGGGTCACGAATCAGCCCCACAAATATGCCTTCGATGATAAGTTGATCAGCGGGCACCTTGATGGGCTCATAAGCTTCGTTGGCCGGCAACAGGGTGGCGCTGGATTTATTCAACTTTAAGGTCTTCACCGTGACTTCTTCGTCAATGCGAGCCACAACGATTTCCCCGGATCGTGCCACATTGGATTTGCGCACCGCAATCAGGTCCCCATCGAAGATACCCGCATCCACCATACTGTCGCCCTGAACCTTCAACAGATAGGTAGGACGTTGCTTGAACAGCCCCTGGGGGACCGGTACCGTGCGCTCAACGTTCTCAATGGCTTCAATGGGAACGCCAGCGGCAACTTTGCCGACGATGGGCAGTTCCTCTTCGCCCCAATAGGCATGATCCAGCAACTGGATGCCGCGAGAACGATCGCTGTGCAGTTTTATGTAGCCCTTACGCTCCAGGGCGCGGAGATGGTCGGACGCCGCATTCTTTGACTGGAACCCCATGATGTCGGCGATCTCTGCGCGGGTCGGGGCCATGCCGCTGTCCGAGAGACATTCACGGATGCAATCGAGAACCTGTTGTTGCCGGTCGGTAAGTTTGCTGCTCATAACCTTCTCCCTGTTTCCCGCAGAGTGGAGCGCTTGTCAATCTTGCCGGGGCGCTCTTGTTCGGTGCTAGCTGCGCGATTCGTGTAGGCATTCATATGGTTGTTTGCCTGAGCTTGTAAGTCTTGGCTGACAGGCGGTGCTACATTCAGGATGCTAGCATGGATGCTGACTATATGAACAGTGCTATTTGAGCAGTTGTTGGCGAAGTTTTTATACTGCTTTTACGTCCCCGTCGTTGCCCTGCTGCGACGCGGGCACTAGCATATGACAATAATTCCATCATAACAGTGGGGATAGTAGATGGAGCAGGCCAATAATAATGATTTCGGCCAGCAACGGCGGCGCCAGCTGTTAGCCGGTGTGCCGTTTTTTAATGAAATCGCCCGTGATGATCAGGACGAATTTGCGCAGCTTGAAAAGACGACCCGCCTTTGGGTAGCCGCTTCCGGGGAAAGTGTCATCCGTGCTGGTGATGTGGATTCCACCCTGTATTTTTTGCTCCGGGGGCAGCTTGAAGTCCTCTCGGATAACCCAGAGGAAGCTCCGCTTTACTATGTCTCACCCGGTGAAGTATTTGGCACCTTGTCCATGCTTCTGGGAACGCCCCGCAGCGCGACCATAAAGGTGGCGGACAATGCTCGGGAGGCGGTATTGGCAAGCCTGGACTTCAATGAATTCAACGACGATGACAGTGCCTATTCGTTGGCTACTCGTCTGGCCTTCTTCCATATGATTGTTCACCATATCCGCTGGACCCTGGAAGTAAAGCGGATGCAGGCGCCGACCCACGAGCTGGTCCATTCCATGCGCAAGCTGCCGGTTTTTCATGGTGAGAAAAACAGCCAGGAAGAGCTGGCTGCACTGAAAGTGCAGGCTCAGGGGCTGGCTGAATTGTTGTGTCGTTGGAACGGAGAAAGCCAGGCCAGTACCGGGGCGCTGCAGCTTACCTGATTCGCGTTTGCGTCAGTTCCCGTGTGGGGCGCTCCCCCCGGTGCGGGACATCCGGGCTTTCTGTTACTGGTCGACTTTCACGGCCAGTACGTCGCAGTGGGCGCCAGGCACCAGCCCGCGTGCGGTTGAGCCCAGCAGCAGGGCCAGGCCGCTGCGAGTATGGCTGCCCACCACGATCAAATCCGCCCCTAGCTTGTCTGCCTTGTCGAGAATGGTCTTTTCGATGGATCCCATGTCCACGTAAACGTTGGCCTCGGGAATCTTGTATTGCCCTGCGTATTTGTCTGCCATTTCACGGGCCTGTTTCATCAGGCCGCTTTGCAAGTCCGTCACATCCATGGGCACATCCGCGCCGTAAGCCAGAGCTAGCGGTTCGATGACATGGATCAGATGGAGCTCGCCGTCATTGCCCGACAGTACGCCCGCAGCGCGGGACAGCACCTGTGCGGATTCGTCGCTGCCATCAATGGCAACCAGGATTTTACGATAGGGACTGGGCACGGCTCTCTCCCTGAAAACGTGAGGTTTCCTGCAGTATAGCGCGCTTTGCCAGGGTTGCCAGCGGGCTGTTTCACAGATGAGGGTTGCCCTGGCAGGCCTGCCTGTACTACTACTAAAAAAGGAAACCGGGGGCACTTCCTGCTTGACCCGCCTATACCGGCGCTGTCTAAATAGCGCCCATCACGAGCCTTAGACCGGATGTTGAGTACCTGAGAATGGGAAAATCGCTAGTAATTGTGGAGTCGCCTGCCAAGGCCAAGACCATTAACCGCTACCTGGGCGACGACTTCATCGTGAAGTCCAGTGTCGGCCATGTGCGGGATCTGCCGGTCAGTGGCGGCTCCAAAAAGAGCACCCCTCAGGAGCGGGCCAAGGAGGCGGCGTATACCCGCTCCCTGCCCAAAGAAGAGCGGGACGCCTATAAAAAGAAGAAGGCCAAGAAACAGCTGGTTAACCGCATGGGGATCGACCCGGAAAAAGGCTGGGCGGCTCACTATGAGGTGCTCCCCGGCAAGGACAAGGTGGTCGACGAACTCAAGCGCCTGGCTGCGAAAGCCGACCGTATCTATCTGGCAACGGATTTGGACCGCGAAGGGGAGGCGATTGCCTGGCACCTGCGGGAAGTCATTGGCGGAGACGATGACCGGTTCGACCGGGTGGTATTCAACGAAATTACCAAGAAAGCGATTCAGGCGGCGTTCGAAGAACCCGGCAAGCTGGACCTGCACCGGGTGGAAGCCCAGCAGGCCCGACGTTTTCTGGATCGGGTAGTGGGTTTCATGATTTCCCCGCTGCTGTGGGAAAAAATTGCCCGTGGCCTGTCCGCCGGCCGGGTGCAATCGGTGGCCGTGGAGCTGGTGGTGGAGCGCGAGCGTGAAATTCGCGCCTTTATCCCTGAAGAATTCTGGGAGCTGTACAGCGACACCCACAGCGGTGACGGCGAAGCCCTGCGCCTGCAAGTGGCCAAGCATAACGGCCAGGCGTTCCGGCCCAATAACGGTGACGACGCCGGCGCCCACAAGCAGGCACTGGAAAACGCTGGCACCCTGACCATCAGCCAGCGTGAGCAGCGGCCCACCCGCTCCAAGCCGTCTGCGCCTTTTATTACCTCTACCCTGCAGCAGGCCGCGAGCACCCGCCTGGGCTTCGGGGTGAAAAAGACCATGATGATGGCGCAGCGGCTTTATGAAGCCGGCCACATTACCTACATGCGTACCGATTCCACCAACCTGAGTTCAGACGCCGTGGCGGCCTGCCGGGAGTGGATTGGTGAAAAACTGGGTGACAAGTACCTGCCTGATGCGCCGCTGTCCTACAGCAGCAAGGAAGGGGCCCAGGAAGCACACGAAGCCATTCGTCCTTCGGATGTGCGGCGCACCTCGGATTCCCTGAAAGATATGGAGCGCGACGCCCAGCGCCTGTACGAGCTGATTCGTCGACAGTTCATCGCCTGCCAGATGCCCCCGGCGGAATATCTGAGCTCCACCCTGACGGCCACCGGCAACGGTTACGAGCTGAAAGCGAAAGGGCGCATCATGAAGTTTGATGGCTGGACCCGCATTCAGCCACCGGCGTCACGTAAGGGGCAGGAAGATACCTTGCTGCCGGATGTGAAAGAAGGCGATGTGCTGACCATCGACAATGTGGATGCCAACCAGCACTTCACCAAACCGCCAGCCCGTTTTACCGAGGCGAGCCTGGTCAAGGAACTGGAAAAGCGCGGCATTGGCCGCCCGTCTACCTACGCAGCGATCATTTCCACGATCCAGGATCGCGGCTACGTGCGTCAGGACAACCGGCGCTTCTATGCAGAAAAGATGGGTGACATCGTTACCGACCGTCTGGTGGAAAATTTCCCCAACCTGATGGATTACGGCTTCACCGCCAGCATGGAAGAAACCCTGGATGAAGTTGCTGAAGGGCAGCGAAACTGGCAGGACGTGCTCAACGAATTCTACAAGGATTTCGTCAGCAAGCTGGATGCCGCCCAGGGGGAAGGCACTGGCAAGCAGGCAGTGGGGGGGATGCGCGCCAACCTGCCTACCGACACGGATATTGAATGTCCCACCTGTGGCCGCCCAATGCAGATTCGCACCGGCTCCACCGGCGTGTTCCTGGGCTGTTCCGGCTACGGGCTACCGCCGAAAGAGCGCTGCACCGCCACCATGAATCTGCTGCCCGGTGAAGAAGCCGAAGCGGTAAAAGCGGATGACGATGACGAAGCGGAAACCAACGAACTGCGCAGCAAAAAACGGTGCCAGAAGTGTGGCACCGCCATGGAAAATTACCTGATCGACGAAAAGCGCAAGCTGCATATCTGTGGTAACAACCCGGATTGTGATGGTTATGTGGTCGAGAAGGGCGAATTCCGTATCAAGGGTTACGATGGCCCGGTACTGGAATGTGAGAAGTGCGCTAATGAGATGCAGCTGCGCACCGGCCGGTTTGGCAAGTTCTTCAAGTGCACCAATGACGAGTGCGGCAACACCCGCAAGCTGCTCAAGAGTGGCGAACCGGCTCCGCCGCGGGCTGACCCGATTCCCATGCCGCACTTGCAATGCCAGAAAGTGGATGATCATTACTTACTGCGCGATGGAGCCTCCGGCCTGTTCCTGGCCGCCAGCAAGTTCCCGAAAAACCGGGAAACGCGCCCGCCGCTGATCGAAGAAATTCAGAGCGTGGCCAAGCAGCTGGACCCGAAACACGCTTATCTGGCCGAGGCCCCTGCTGAGGATCCTGACGGCAACAAAGGGGTGCTGCGCTACAGCCGCAAGGCCAAAGAGCAGTATGTGATGAGCGAAATTGACGGCAAGGCCACTGGCTGGATGGCCTTCTACCGCGATGGCAAATGGGTCGAAGAGCAGACCAAGAAAAAAGCCCCCGCGAAGAAGAAGGCGGCCGCCAAGAAAAAAGCAGCGAAAAAGAAAGCTCCGGCCAAAAAAGCCGCCGCCAAGAAGTAATCCAGCAAGCATCACGCTTCACGCATGCAGGCGATAGCCTGCGTGTCGCGTGGTGCGTGCAGCGGAGTGATTTATGTCCAGAATGGTTCGAGACAATACTGTTAGCGGTTTACGCGAGCGGATCTACTTTGCCAACGCCCTGTTACGCCAACTGACCCACGAGCAGGTCGAGGCCGCGCCCACCGTGCGCCTGGCGTTACGCGGTGCGGTGGTGTTTCATCTGTATTCGGTGCTGGTGGGGCTGGCGCGACAATCCGGCAAGACCTTTCAGGTAGACGGTGCGGACACCTTGTTCAGCCTGGCGGCGCTGGAGCAGGCCTTTCGGGATGCGGGGGTTGAAGCCCCGGAGATCGCTATTCTGGCCCGCGCCCGTGCCGATCGGGGGGATTTAATCGCCTGGCTGGACGGGGAAATGCAGACCGCACTGGGCGCAGCAGGCCTGGCTCGCCGTCCGGCGCCGCCCAGCGAAGAGAATGCTCTCAACCTGATGGCCGAGGACGGTTACGCGCCTTTGGCCGAAGGGGATCTCCAGCGCCTTGCCGACAGTGTGACCCGGGTGGGAGAGCTGGTGGAGCATTGCATGGGCTATCTGGAAGAGTGGTGAAGGTCAAAGGTCAGGTGACAGTTGATAATGGACAGTTGGCAGTGCGCGACTGAACACTTTCATTCGCTCCAACGTAAGAGGCCGCGCCCGGAAAACGGGTGCGGCCTCTTATGTTGGAAACCAGAAGCATCGTAGGGGCGCGTAGCTGTCAACTGTCGACTATCCACTTCCAACTATTTTTTGGCCTCTTTGGGCATCGCCGTTTTTGTCTGGATCGCTATCATGGTAAACATGCTGTTGCCCGCTTTGCCGGTGCAGCCCCAGACATGTATACCGCGAGGAGCTCCATGAACGTCCGTTTACTGCCCGCCGCTTTGCTAATGGCCCTGGCCGCGCCCGTCGTATTGGCCCAGACCCCGGAAGAGAAAGGCCTGGAGATCGCCCGGGAGGCGGATAGCCGTGGCGAGGGCTTTGGGGACTTTCAGGCCGACATGAAGATGGTTCTGATCAGCAAGAGTGGCCAGACCTCGGAGCGCGAGCTGCGCGTCAAGACGCTGGAAGGAACCGGTGAGGAAGAGGGCGACAAGAGCCTGACCATCTTCGATACCCCCCGTGACGTGCGCGGCACCGCCATGCTTACGTTCAGCTACAAGACCCGTGACGACGACCAATGGCTGTACCTGCCCGCGCTGCGCCGGGTGAAAACCATTGCCTCACGGAACAAATCCGGCCCTTTCATGGGCAGTGAATTCAGTTTTGAAGACATGCGCGGGCAGGAGGTGGAAAAGTACACCTACAAGTACCTGCGCGATGAACCCTGCGGCGAACTGACCTGTTTCGTGGTCGAGCGTTACCCGCAAGATGAGGATTCGGGCTACACCCGGCAGGTTTCCTGGATCGACCAGCAGGAATACCGGACCTGGAAAGTGGACTATTACGACCGCAAGAAAAGCCTGCTCAAGACGCTCACCGCCAGTGATTTTTCACAGTACCAGGACAAGTACTGGCAGCCCGGCAAAATGTCCATGGTCAATCACCAGACAGGAAAATCCACAGACCTGTTCTGGAGCAACTACCGTTATGGTACTGGCCTGAGTGAGTCAGATTTTAACAAGAACAGCCTGAAACGCGCCCGTTGATTTCTTCCGCCAAAAACATGAAGAACTGGCTGGTTACGGCATCGCTGCTGGCAGTGCCACTCGTCTCCTCTGCGTGGGAATTTCGCGGTGAAGTGGCGCTGGAAGGGCGTTATTTTACTCAGGACTCTCCCTATCCCCGGGCGGATTATTCCACCAATGGTTCCGGCTACATCAAGCCGGAAGTTTTCCATGAGTGGAACAATCGTGATGACCTGTTCACCTTTATCCCCTATGCCCGGGTGGACGAACACGATACAGAGCGAACCCATTGGGATATTCGCGAGCTGTCCTGGATTCATGTGGGCGATGGCTGGGAATCCCGGGTGGGCATTCGCAAGGTTTTCTGGGGCGTTACCGAAGGCCGCCACCTGGTGGATATCATCAACCAGACCGATCAGGTGGATCAGGTTGATGGCGAGGAAAAACTCGGCCAGCCCATGATTAACCTGTCCACGGTACGGGACTGGGGGATCGTTGATGTGTTCGTTCTGCCGGGTTTCCGTGAGCGTACCTACGCGGGTGAAGAGGGGCGTCCGCGTACACCTTTGCCGGTGTCCGATAACGCGCAGTACGAATCCTCGAAAGAAAACCAGCGTGTGGATTTTGCCATCCGCTACCAGCAGTACTTCGACAACGGGCTGGAGCTGGCCGTGTCGCATTTTTCCGGTACCAGCCGGGACCCGCTACTGATTCCGGATTCGCTGACGCTGGCCGAGCTGCAGGCACTGATTGCTACCGGGCAATTGCCGTCGGGTAGCGACCCGGAATTTACCCCGCTGTACAACGTCATCGATCAGACCGGCCTGGAGCTGCAATACTTGAACAGCGGCTGGTTATGGAAGCTGGAGGCGATCAGCCGATCCGGGCAGGGCGAGCGCTTTAATGCCGTGGATGGCGGTTTTGAATATACCCAGGTCGGGCTGCTCGATACGGCCACGGATCTGGGCTGGATTGTGGAGTACATCTGGGAAGACCGGGATGACAGTCTGGCGTCTCCTCTGGCCAGTGATGTGTTGCTGGGAACCCGGTTTACCTTCAACGACGTCGCTTCCACCGAGATACTTGCCGGCATCATCTATGACACCGAGGACGAGGAAAAAGCGATCAGCCTCGAGTCCAGCCGTCGTTTCGGCAACAGCCTGAAAGCCAGCCTGGAGGCCCGTTTTTATACCGATACCAGGAAGCCGCAAAGCGCCTCACAACTGTACCGGGATGCGCTGCGCAATGTGAATACCAACCCTGGGCTGGGGCCGATCAGTCGTTCTGACTTTATCCAGGCGGAATTGGTGTATTACTTCTAGAGCCGTGCTTGACGCTGGACGCCGAAAGCCTGACGGGAGCTGTCCCCTTTCTTCTTGACCCTCCTATCAGCCAAACGTATGTTTGAAACGTATGTTTTGAACGCACAGGGCAGGGTATGGCACAGGCGGGGACAGTAGACCGGATTCTTGATACCGCAGAGGTATTGTTTGCCCAGAAGGGCTTCGCGGAAACCAGTCTGCGTGCCATTACCAGCAAGGCCGGGGTGAACCTGGCAGCGGTGAATTACCATTTCGGCTCCAAGGAAGCGCTGATTCAGGCTGTTTTTGAACGGTTTCTGACACCGTTTAGCCTGGCGCTGGATGCCAAGCTCGACGAGATGGAAGCCTCCGGCATTCCCGATACCCCCGAAAATGTCTTGGGTATTGTGTTCCGCCTGGCGCTGGGTACACATCCCGAGGACCCCCAGCGAGCTGCCATCTTCTTCCGCCTTTCCGGGCAGGCGTACAGTCAGCCACAGAGCCACTTGCGCGAATATCTCCACCAGCACTACAGCGCCGTCTTTGCCCGTTTGCAGCGCCATCTGCAACAGGCGGTACCGGATGTGCCGCCCATGGAACTGTTCTGGCGCGTGCAGTTCAGCCTCGGGGCGGTCATTTTCACCCTGTCGGGCATGCAATCGCTGCAAAGCATCAGCAAAGCCGATTTCAATATGGACGCCAGCACGGCGGATATCACCAAACGCTTGCTGCCGTTTCTGGTTGGTGGCATTCAGGCGGAAGTGCCGGATCAGCCGTTGCATATGGGCAAGTAAAGGCGGCAACGCGTGAGGCTGGCCGGTTGCCTGGCCCGGTGATGAGGTAAGGGTTCGCGTTGCAACTTCGCACTTTCAACTTGAAACTATCCCCATGGAACTGATTATCAACTTGTCTGAACAATGGCTGGAGCTGCGTGGCACGCGGACCGAGCGCTTTGCGATTTCCTCCGCTGCTAACGGTGCCGGTGAAGCCATGGGGAGTGGTGCTACGCCCCGTGGTAGCCATGTGGTTCGGGCCCGCTTTGGTGCAGGGTTGCCGCCTGGGGCGGTACTACTGGGGCGGAAGTTTTCCGGCGAAGTATTCGACGCCGATCTGGGCGCCCGCTTCCCCGAACGTGACTGGGTGCTGAGTCGCATTTTGTGGCTTGGTGGCCTGGAACCGGGGCGGAATCTGGGTGCCGACGTGGATAGTTTCCGGCGCTTTATTTATATTCACGGCACACCGGACAGTGAGCCCATGGGCACTCCTGCCTCCCATGGCTGTATCCGGATGCGAAATGATGCGGTGATCCGTTTGTTTGACCAGGTGCCGGTGGGCACCCGGGTGACGATCATCGATTAATGTCTTCTGCCTACAAGGTTGCCATGTCTGCATCCGCCTCCCCGTTATTAATGCTCGACCTGGAAGGGCTTGAGGTCAGCGCCACGGAAAAAGACATGCTGGCACACCCCGGTGCCGGTGGTCTGATTCTGTTTACCCGTAATTATGCCAACCGCGAACAGCTGGCTGAGCTGGTACGCCAGGTTCGGGCTGTACGTCCGGACATGCTGATCGCCGTGGACCAGGAAGGTGGGCGAGTGCAACGCTTTCGCGACGGATTTGTTCGCCTGCCGCCCATGGCCGCGCTGGGGCAGCGTTATGACCAGTCTCCTGCAGAGGCCGTGCGTGAAGCGGCGCTGCTGGGCGAGTTGATGGCGTCGGAGCTGACCGAGCTGGATATCGATATCAGTTTTGCGCCGGTGTTGGATCTGGATTACGGCAACAGCTCGGTGATTGGTGATCGCAGCTTTCATGGTGATGCTGATGCCATGATCGCCCTGGCCGGGGCTTTTATCGATGGCATGAGTGCCGCGGGTATGGCCGCCACGGGCAAACATTTCCCCGGCCATGGCCATGTGGTGGCCGATTCCCATCTGGAATTGCCGGTGGACCCGCGCCCGCTGGCCGAGCTGGAGGCTGCCGACATGCGCCCCTTCATGGCGCTGGCCGCGAAACTGGACGGCATTATGCCTGCCCATGTGATTTATAGCGCGGTGGAGCAGCAGACTGCCGGCTTTTCCCGTTTCTGGTTGCAAACACAGCTGCGCGAGCGGCTGGGTTTCCGAGGGGTGATTTTTTCCGATGACCTGTCCATGGCCGGTGCTCACGGTGTGGGAGGTTATCCGCAGCGGGCACAGGCGGCCTTGGAAGCCGGTTGCGACATGGTACTGGCCTGCAATTGCCGCGAAGGGGCAGAGCAGGTACTCGACTTCCTGGGGACGCACCGGTTCCAGGGCCAGGTCCCGGCAGCCGGGCTGCGTGCGCGACCACGCTTGCCTATGGTGGCGGAGCGCAGGGCGGTTGCGACCGAGTTGGCTGTGGCCCTGCGTGAGCAGGGCATTACGTAAAACAGGCCTGCGTGAAAACTAACGAAAGAAACAGGCTCTAACTGAACAGTAAAAGCAAAGGAAGACATTAATGAACTGGGACTGGAATCAACTGCTGCAGTGGCCAACAGTCGAGACGCCAATGGATATCTGGCTGACTCAGCTATTTATCATCGTGCTGTGCACGGTATCCATCAACTTTATTCTGATGCGCATTATCGATGTGGCCGAACGGTTGATTGGCAAGACCGAGACCCTGTGGGATGACGCCTTGCTGGAAGCCGCACGTATCCCGGTTCGTCTGGTGTTCTGGGTGATCGGCTTGTCGGTGTCCATGGAGCTGCTGCAGGCGGTGTCCGCAGAGGAAAATGCCCTGTTTGAGTTTGTGCCTCAGGCACGCCGTATCGCTTTTATTATCATCATTGCCATGTTTCTGAGCCGGTTTATTTCCTATACGGAAAAGAACCTGATTGATCCGGGCCGTATGCGTAAACCCATGGATCAGTCCACTGCAGCGGCAATTGCAAAGTTGCTACGGGTATCCGTCGTTATTACGTCTCTGTTGATTATTTTGCAGACGATGGGTTACAGCATATCCGGTGTGTTGGCCTTTGGTGGTATTGGCGGCATGGCGGTGGCGTTTGCCGCCAAAGATCTGTTGGCCAACTTCTTCGGCGGCATGATGGTTTATTTGGACAAGCCGTTTCGGGTCGGAGATTGGGTGCGCTCACCGGACCGCTCCATCGAAGGGAGCGTGGAAGATATCGGTTGGCGCCTGACCCGCATCCGCACCTTTGATCAGCGCCCGCTGTATATTCCCAATGCCATGTTTACCTCCATCGTGCTGGAAAACCCGTCGCGGATGTACAACCGGCGTATCAATGAAAAAATCGGCATCCGCTATGATGACTGGCAGAAGATGCCGGGGATTGTGGCTGATGTGCGCACCATGCTGGTTGAACACGAAGATTTGGAAACGGAAAACCGTACCCTGATCGTGAACTTCGATAGCTACGGGGCCTCTCACCTGGAATTCTTTATCTATACGTTCACCAAAACCACCCAATGGGTGCAGTACCATGAGATCAAGCAGGACGTGCTCATGAAAATCATGAATATTGTCCACGAGCACGGTGCCGAGTTTGCGTTCCCCACGCGTACACTGCACCTGATCAGCCAGAACGATGATGCCCCGGCGACGGGCCTGGAAGATAACAACCCGGAGGAGGCACAGCATGTCCAGCGCTGATGAATTGCAACAGGAATTGATGACGGTTCGCCGTAATGCCATCGAACTGCATTCTGCTGATCAGGTGCAGGAAGCCATCGCCAAGCTGGCTTTCGAGGTGACTGAAGCCTGTTCCGGCAAGGTGCCGGTGTTCGTCACCATCATGAATGGCGGCATGATCTTTGCGGCGGAACTGGTCAAGCGTCTGGATTTCCCCCTGGAGATGGATTACCTCCACGCCAGCCGTTATCTGGGAGCCACCAGTGGTGGGGATGTGGAATGGATTGTGACACCCAGTGCCACGCTGGCCGGTCGCCATGTGGTGATTGTGGATGACATCCTGGACGTGGGTTCTACCTTGTTGTCGATTATTGAAGCCTGTAAAGCCCAGGGAGCAGCATCCGTGAAAACCTGTGTGCTGGTGGACAAGCAACACGACCGCAAGGCAAGGCCGGGCCTGAAAGCCGACTTCACCGCGCTGGAAGCGGATGATTATTACCTGTTCGGCATGGGCATGGATTACAAGGGATTCTGGCGTAATGCGCCGGGTATTTATGCGGTAAGAGAGAGCGATCTCTGATGTTGGCTTTCATTGGTGGTACCGGCCTCACGCGCATGGACAACTTGCGCATCATCAAGACTCACACGGTGGAAACCCGGTTTGGTTCCCCTTCCGCACCGGTAGTGGAAGGGGAGCTGGATGGCCAGAACGTCCTGTTTCTCGCTCGCCATGGTGATCCGCACGTATTGCTGCCGCATCAGGTGAATTACCGTGCCAATTTGGCCGCGCTGAAAGAGGCCGGCGCCACAGCGATTGTGGCGGCCAATGCGGTGGGCGGTATTACCGCCCAGGCGCCCACCGGTGCGCTGGTGCTGCCGGATCAGATTATT
The DNA here is from genome assembly GCF_002733835.1 of Alcanivorax sp. Taxonomy (GTDB): domain Bacteria; phylum Pseudomonadota; class Gammaproteobacteria; order Pseudomonadales; family Alcanivoracaceae; genus Alcanivorax. Next base: position 132,032 of record NZ_NVWY01000002.1, on the reverse strand, counting down.
GATTACACCTACGGCCGGGAGATGACCCTGTTCGACGACCTGGATGAACCCCTGGTGCATGTGGACTTCAGCTGGCCGTTTGATGTGACATTGCGCAATGCCCTGAAAGCCCGCCTGGCGGCGGCTGAGCTGAGCTGGAATGATGGCGGCTGCTATGGCGCAACACAGGGGCCGCGGTTGGAAACGGCCGCTGAAATTGCCCGCCTGGAGCGTGATGGCTGCGATATCGTCGGCATGACCGGCATGCCTGAAGCGGTGCTGGCCCGGGAGCTGGGATTGCCTTATGCCATGCTGTCTCTGGTGGTCAATCCGGCGGCCGGCAAGTCCACCCATGAAATTACCATGGCGGAAATCGAAGCGGTCATCCACGATGGGATGGCCAATGTTCGCCAGTTGCTGGCGGACTTTGCGCGGCATTATTCGCCGTCATAACCTCAATTCAAGCAGCCGGTTTATCCGGTTGCTTGCTGTCATAAGGAGCATGCATCGGTGACGTTGCTGATTATATTCGCCACCATTTCTATCGGTTTTTCCTTTGTGTGCTCCGTGCTGGAAGCGGCACTGCTATCCATTACGCCCAGTTTTATTGCCGGCCTGCGCGACAGCAACCCGAAGCTTTACAAGAGCCTGCGTGCGTTCAAGGATGATATCGACAAGCCCCTGTCTGCCATTCTGACTCTTAACACCGTGGCGCATACGGTCGGCGCCACCGGCGTCGGTGCCCAGGTGGCAGTGGTGTTCGGGGAAGCCTGGCTGGGGGCCGCGTCGGGAATCATGACGCTGGCGATTCTGGTGTTCTCCGAGATCATTCCGAAAACCATTGGCGCGAAATACTGGCGTTCACTGGCACCGATGCTGCCGCCCACGCTCAAGGTCATCATGGTGTCGCTGTTGCCTTTTGTCTGGCTGTCCAAGCTGATTACCAGTCGTATTGGTGGCAACGAGCATGATGTGGATGTGCGGGCTGAAATTCGCGCCCTGGCAGACATGGGTGAGGACCAGGGCGCCCTGGATGACGATGAACACCGGGTGATTCATAACATCCTGCGCCTGCACGATATCCGGGTGGGCGCCATCATGACCCCGAGCACGGTTTGCCGGGTGGTCGAGCCAGGCCTGACCGTCCGCGAATTCAAGGAACGTGAAAAGGGGCAGCCGTTTTCCCGTTACCCGGTGATGAGCGCCAGCGGTGAAGCGAAAGGGTATATCCATAAATCCGATTTACTGGATAGTGGCCCGGACCAGACCATGCAGACGCTGGCCCGTGAAGTATCCATGGTGCATACCACGCTGAATATTGAAGACTTGTTTAGCGCCATGTTGACCCAACGTCAGCATATGGCGGTGGTTTATGATGACCACGGCACCTGGGTGGGCCTGATCACCCTGGAAGATATTCTGGAAAGCATCCTGGGCCGTGAAATCATGGATGAAACCGATAACGTGGCCGACCTGCGCCTGTATGCGCGCCAACGCTGGAACCGGCGGCTGAAAAAGCAGGACAAACCACAGTAAGGCATTGCGCAACGCGCGCCGAGAATGGAGGAGAGCATTATGACCGGCATTTACCAAGACAATAGCGAAACCATCGGTAACACCCCCCTGGTGAAGATCAATCGCATCAGTCAGGGCAATATTCTCGCCAAGATCGAATCCCGTAACCCGGCCGGCAGTGTGAAGTGCCGGATTGGCGCGTCCATGATCTGGGACGCAGAGAAGAGCGGCAAACTGAAGCCGGGTATGACCCTGGTGGAGCCCACCAGCGGTAATACCGGTATTGCTTTGGCCTATGTGGCGGCGGCCCGGGGCTACGATCTGGTGCTGACCATGCCGGACTCCATGAGCCTGGAGCGCCGCAAGATCCTCAAGGCGCTGGGCGCCAAACTGGTACTGACGCCTGGCCCGAAAGGCATGCCCGGTGCGATTGCCAGGGCGGAAGAGCTGGTACAGGAAAACCCGGACAGCCATTTGATGCTGCAGCAGTTCAATAATCCGGCCAACCCTGACATCCATGAAAAAACCACCGGCCCTGAAATCTGGGACGCCACCGGTGGTGATATTGACGTGCTGGTTTGTGGCGTTGGCACCGGAGGTACGATTACCGGTGTCTCCCGTTTCATCAAAAACGAGAAGGGCAAGGCGATCACTGCCGTGGCGGTGGAGCCAGACTCCTCGACCATGATCTCTGCTGCCCTGAAAGGGGAAGAGCCCACCCATGGCCCCCACAAGATTCAGGGCATTGGTGCTGGTTTTGTGCCGAAGAATCTGGATATGGCAGTGGTGGACCGGGCGGAGCAGGTCAGCAACGAAGATGCCATGGAATGGGCCCACAAGCTGATGCAGGAAGAAGGTATTCTGGCCGGTATTTCCTGTGGGGCGGCCATGTGTGTGGCGGATCGCCTCAGCCAGCAGCCGGAGTTTGCCGGCAAGACCATTGTGGTGGTGCTGCCGGATTCCGGCGAACGTTACCTCAGCTCCCCCCTGTTTGCCGATACCTTTACCGAACAGGAGCTCGGCCAGTAGCGCCGGGTGTCGCTGCGTGCCCGGGTATCCCTTGCGGGTTAACCCGGGCGACGTGCTGTACTGCCAGGGGCAGGCAGGGTATAAAGGCACGATAAGCCCGAAACGGGCAGTTAGTTTTCCGCCTTGAGGCGGGCTATTGGGGGAACACCATGAAGAGCACCCTGAAATACCTCGCAGTCATGCTCTGCGGTGCCACATTGCTCAACGGTTGTTATTTTGAAGAAGATGACATCAGCAGCAGTGACCGGCAGGAGCCACTTCCTATCGTGAACAATGATGCGCCGCAAGGTACACGCGTGGTGCCGGGCGAGCAGGTCATGAGCAGCGGTCGCCACCGTAACGACATTCAGGTGGCCAACGGCGCTGCCGCGATCAAGGCGAGCAGCGAACATTACAGCACCACCGCCGAAATCTCCGTTATTCAGTAATCGCCGGCCTGGGCCGTAAACCTGCCTGCCGTACAAGCCACACCGATGGCACCGGCGGTGCATCCCCGTTATCCTTGCCGGCCGGATTCAGGCTGGTGGTTTCATGTCAGGTAAAACAGGGGCAGGCACAACCGAGGTAGATGTGGTCGTGATCGGTGCTGGCGCAGCCGGGCTGATGTGTGCGGCCACGGCAGCGTATCAGGGCCATCGGGTGTTGGTGCTGGACCATGCCAACAAGGCTGGCAAGAAAATCCTCATGTCCGGTGGTGGTCGCTGCAACTTCACCAACCTGAATACCACACCGGAGCATTTTGTCTCCGCTAACCCGCATTTCTGCAAATCGGCTCTCAAGCGTTACAGTCCCTGGCACTTTGTGGAGCTGGTGGAACGTCACGGCATCGAACACGTGGAAAAAGCGCCGGGGCAATTGTTCTGTGCGGACTCCTCCAAAGATATTCTTGGCATTCTGCTGACGGAATGTGAGTGGGCCGGAGCCGAGATCCGCTTAAAGACTGATATTCGGCGCGTCAGACAAACGGCATCAGGCTTTGCGTTGAGCGCCAGTGGGGGCAGCGTTCAGTGTACAAAACTGGTGGTGGCCTGCGGCGGCCTGTCGATCCCCACCATGGGTGCCACCGGCTTCGGGTACCAACTGGCGGAACAGTTCGGGCTGGACGTTTTGCCCACCCGTGCCGGGCTGGTACCGTTTACCCTGCAACCGGATGACAAGGCCTGGCTGGCCGCCCTGTCTGGCATCAGCACCGATGTGGTGGCGCAAACCGCAGGTGCATCCTTTGCCGAGCCCATGCTGATTACCCACCGTGGCCTGTCCGGGCCTGCCATGTTGCAGGTATCCAGCTTCTGGACGCCGGGACAGCCAGTGACGGTAGATTGGTTACCCCAGGTGGCGGACCCGTTTGCGCAGTTGGTGGAGGAGCGGCGAGAGCACCCTAATCGTGGCCTGGAGCGTTGGCTGCGCCAGTATTTCTCCCAGCGTCTGGCCGCTGCACTGGCCGATCAATTCGGCTGGCAGGGCAATCTTCAGCAGTTCAGCAATGAACGGCTGGCAAGTGTTGCTGCGACGCTGAAAGGCTGGGCGTTCAAACCCTCGGGCACGGAAGGCTATCGCACGGCGGAAGTGACCCTGGGCGGGGTGGACACCGATGCGATTTCCTCAAAAACCTTTGAAGTCAAAACGGTACCCGGGCTGCATTTCATTGGTGAGGTGCTGGATGTGACCGGGCAGCTGGGCGGGTTCAACTTCCAGTGGGCGTGGGCCAATGGCTGGTGTACGGGGATGGCGCTGTAAGTCATGCCTTGGTGGGCGATTGAATGAGGCGAACGGTGGACTGAATCGCTTGCCCCTCTGATACCCCCTTCCTATTATGGTGATGACGAGGCGTGGTCGGGTAGGTGGGGTGGTGGTGAATGACACGGATAATGACGAGCTGATTGGTCAGATTTACGAGACGGCGCTTTCCCCGGGCGACTGGGTGGATCTGGTCGATACCATTACCAGCTGGACAGATGTTCCCTCAGGCCCATCACCGGAATCGGTGAGTATCGCTATTGATAACAGAAGAACGCCTGCCGAAGTCGAAGTACTGATCAATCATCTGGATCGCGCCGTGCGCAGTAGTGCGTATATGCATGCACTAGAGGACCGCACCCGTATCCTCAACGACATGTACAACCAGATGCCCTGGCCCATGCTGATGCTCGATGAGCAAATGTGTGTGCTCGAATGCAACCCGGTAGCGGAACAGGCCTTGTCCAGTGGGCCGTTGGAGATTCTGCCGGACGGGTCTTTGCAGTTCAGTGATCGTGAACTGCGCCAGTCCCTGAAGCGGGTAATTTCACTGGAAGCAGGGCGGGAAACGCAGCTTCTCAACTCCCGGCAGGACTCGGTTTCCTTACTCTGCCTGCCGGTGGAAAAGTCCGATGCGCCAGGCAGCATTTCCCAGGTACGCACCATTGTCTGGGTGTTGGCCGGGCAGAGCATGGTGACGCCCTCGCCGGAGATGCTCCGGTCCGTCTTTCATATTACCCATGCCGAATCCCGTCTACTGCACCTGCTGTGTAAAGTGGGCAATCTGAACCAAAGTGCCGAGCTGCTCAATATCAGCGTGCACACGGCCCGCACCCAGCTCAAGTCCACCATGAGCAAGCTCAACGCCAGCAGCCAGGTGCAATTGGTCAGTCAGGCCATGGGGCATGCCCTGGTGCAGGCAGCCCGGTTGCCGCATGTGCAGGCTGAACGGGAATTTACACTGTCGTTACCCGACGGCCGGGTACTCAGTTGGTACGAGTATGGCGATCCGAGTGGGCGCCCGGTACTGACGCTGGATAACCTGGGGGCTGCGGTGCCCGACCATACGTTTTTTGATGGCTGGTACCGGGAAAAAGGTTTGCGCATGATCATGATCGTGCGCCCCGGATATGGCATTTCTACCTACAAGAAGAACTTTGAATTTCGGGATTTTGCTGACGATATTCTGGCCCTCTGTCAGCACCTGAAAATTCAGCGGCCGCCGATGGCGGCGTATTGTGGGGGTGGTCCCTATGCCCTCTGCGCCGCAGCTACGCATCCGGAAATTTTTGAGCGGTTGGGTATTCTTGCCAGCACCGTCCCCATTGAGCATTTTGAGCTGGATAAACTGGACCGCTTACACAAGATGTTCCTCCGGCTTTTTCGTCGCGACCCACGTTTGTTTGTGTTGATGGGCCGGCTCGGCTTGCGCGGCGTGCAACATGCGCCGGAAAAGTATTTTGCCAAGCTGGCCAAATCGCTCTGTCAGCATGATCAGGACGTGCTGGGTAATCCGGATCTACTGGGCCGTTTAATCAAGTGTATGCGGCGGAGCCATTTCCAGGGCGCAAAAATTCTTATCGATGAATACCTGCGTCTGCAGTTTCCCTGGAAAGTGGATCTGGGGGATATCTCCATTCCTGTGCTTCACTGGCACGGTGAAGACGACCGGATTATCTCTATCGGTAGTGCCCGTGGTCTGGCGTCCGAGATCCCCGGCGTGAGATTTCGCAGCTTTTCAGGATTGGGGCGTTTCATGATCTATGCCGTCTGGGAGGACTTTCTCAGCGAGTTGCTGGAATTACCGGCGGATACGGAAAACGGGTAACCGTCCGCAGGGAGTATTCGGTAGCGCCTTAGACAATACCGGGGAACTTTGCCTTGAAGTCATCGGGCACGGGCATCACGCCGTGGTTCTGGTGATCAAAAAACACGAAGCCCTGTTTGGCTAGCACCACCAGTTGCCCGCTGGGTTGTTTGGTTACCCGAAAAATCAGGTCCGCTCCGTACTTGTTGAAATCCATCAGCCCCACTTCAAACTGCAAATCGTCCTGCGCAAAGCTCTCGGCACGATAACTGGCTACCAGGTCGGTCACCACAATGCGCTCCTGGCTGTAATCGATATCGCAGAAGAATCGGTAGCGAGCTTCGGAAAGCAGCGAAATCATCTGATCATTGCCCACATGTTTACCGGTATTCAGGTCGGTCATGCGCACGTTGATAGTGTGGGTGTAAAGAAACTGTTCGGGCAAATCGAGTGTAACGCGTGCCATGGGGTGAGACTCCGGTGGAGTGGGGGTGGGGGCTTATTTTAGGTTCTTCGCGGGTTAGAGTGAAGAATACGCTATTTGCCGTTTGATGGGTTTATCACGAATACCCGGCATTTTGCCGAACGCTCGACGCCGGATGTCTGACGTAAAACCCCATGGCCTGAGAGGTTGTCGTTATTGCGACATCCTGCTTTGAGGGGCACTTTGAAGAAGGGCCAGGGTCATGATTCAGGCAATTGTGAGTAAGGCATTTTGCGCAGAGAGCATGGCGGCCAAGGTTTTTAGGTTTTGAAGGCAAGCGTCCGCCGTAGGGCATCCGGCGTCCAGCGGTTGCCTGGCAGCGATCTGACTAATTGGCCCAACAGGAACGTGCTACCGTTCTGGCGACGGCGAACAATACTGCCAACATCCATAAACCAAGGACGAGCCATGGCTAAATCCAGCTGGCGCCCAGCACATATTCCTGACCTTACCGGCAAGACCATAGTGGTCACCGGTGCCAACAGTGGTATTGGCCTGGAAGCGGTGAAGCTGTTTGCCGCCAACGGCGCAGAGGTGATCCTGGCATGCCGAAATACGGCCAAGGCGGAAGCAGCGGTGGAGCAGGTCAGAGAACGGACTCCAGATGCCAGGTTGATTGTCATGTCGCTGGATCTGGCGGATCTGGCATCGGTAAAGGCGTTTGTTGTGGCGCTGAAAGAACGTATCAGCACGCTGGATATTCTGCTCAACAACGCGGGTTTGATGGCGCCGCCGCTACAGCGCACCAAGGATGGCTTTGAAATACAGTTTGGGACCAATCATCTCGGGCACTTCGCGCTTACCGGTCCCTTGCTTGATCTGCTGGACGCGGCGCCGGCCCCGCGTATCGTGCAGATCTCCAGCTTGGCGCACCGTAGCGGAAAGATCATGTGGGGGAATCTCAATGCGGAGAAGCGTTATTCCCGCTGGCCGTTCTATTGCCAGAGCAAGCTGGCCAATCTGATTTTTGCCAAGGATGTGCACCGCCGTTTGCGCAAACGCGGCTCAAACATTCAGGTAATGGCAGCCCATCCTGGCTACTCGGCGACCCATCTGCAGGACACCATTCCCGGCGGCGGGCTGTTCAACAAATTTATGGCCCAGCCGGCAGAGATGGGCTGCCTGCCGGGGGTGATGGCGGCCACCAGCGATGATGTGATTTCCGGAGGTTATTACGGCCCGGATGGAAAAATTCTCGAGCTGCGAGGCTACCCGGCACAGGCCTTTGCCCGAAAAATCACGGATAACGAAGGCCTGGCGCAACGGTTATGGGACGAGTCCGAACGGCTCACGGGCGTTCGCTACCTGAATACACAAGGAGAGGACGAAGCATAAGCCGTGATGTTTGAAAGGCGTGCCGGCAGCTATGTGGTCGAAGATGCTGGCACGTTGCCAGTCCCTCCCACGCTTCAGGATTCCCTTTTCATCTCCTTTTGGTTGCCGCTTACCAGGTCCCTGCCTATGCTATTTCATGGCTAACCGAATCGGGGACGGTTTTGAAAAACGACAATGATGCATTGATCGGCAAGATCTATGAAACCGCGTTATCCCCGGGCGACTGGGTCGAACTGCTGGATACCATTGCCGGTTGGACGGAGGTAGAAGAGGGCTCCCTCATCGAGCAGGGGGCTGCAGAATCGGCTCTGGTGCCTGGCCCGGCACCGCGTCGTGCAGAAGTGGAAGGCCTGATTTCGCACCTTGAGCGAGCTGTACGCTCCAGCTCCTATATGCATGCGCTGGAAGACCGCACCACCGTGCTCAATGCCATGTACAACCAGATGCCCTGGCCCATGCTGATGCTGGGTGAGCAATTGCAGGTGCTGGAATCCAATCCGGTGGCGCAGCAGGTGCTGGCGGATGGACCTGTCCAGCTGCGCGCAAACGGCACCTTGAGTATTGCGGACAGGGAGCTGAAACAGGCTCTGGAGCGGGTAAACCGGCTCGCGGAAGGACGAGATACGCAGCTGCTCACCTCGCCTCAGGACGGCATTTCTTTATTGTGCCTGCCGGTGCAAAAATCGGATGCGCCCGGGTCGATCGCCCAGGTGCGCACCATCGTCTGGGTGCTGGCGGGGCACAGCGTAGTGACACCGTCGCCAGAAATGCTGCGCTCCGTGTTCAGTATCACGGAAGCAGAATCCCGGTTGTTACACCTTCTGTGCAAGGTTGGAAATCTCCAACAGAGCTCGCAATTGCTGAACATCAAGATTAGCACTGCCCGCAGCCAGCTGAAATCGGTTATGGGAAAGCTCAACATCACCAGCCAGGTGCAGCTGGTTAGCCATGCCATGGGGCATGCGCTGGTGCAGGCTGCCCGCTTGCCCCGATTGCAGGACGAAGACGAAGAGCACACCGTCACCCTTGCAGATGGGCGGGTGTTGAGCTGGTATGAGTATGGTGACCCCAAGGGCAGGCCGGTACTGACGCTGGAGAATCAGGGGGCGTCAATGCCCGACCATACCGTGTTTGAAGACTGGTACCGTGAGCGCGGCCTGCGAATGATTTTGATCGTCCGGCCCGGCTATGGCATTTCCACCTACAAGCGTAATTACCAGTTCAAGGATCTTGGCCGGGATATCCAGTTTTTGTGTGAGCACCTGCATATCCGCAAACCGCCCATGGCGGCGTACTGTGGCGGTGGCCCTTATGCACTGTGTGCAGCGGCGCTCTATCCGGAGCTGTTCGACCGGTTAGGCCTGCTGAGCACGACGCTGGCGGGAGATCACCTGGAGCTGGACAAGCTGGAACCCATTCATCGGATGAGCCTGCAGATTTCCCGCCGCGATCCTCGCCTGTTCATGTTGGTGGGACGGCTGGGGGTGCGTGGGGTACAGAAGGCCCCGGAACGCTTCTACAAGATGCTGGCGCGGGGCATGTCAGCGTCGGACCAGGCGGTGTTCAACAATCCTGATCTGCTGGCGCGGACCATCAAGCGGACTCGTCGAGGCCATTTTCAGGGCGCGCGCATCATGATGGAAGAGTACCTGAATCATCTCAAACCCCTGGGGGTGGATCTCAAGCAGATTACCGTGCCGATCCTGCAGTGGCACGGTGAAACCGATGGCATTATTTCCATTGATGGGGCGCGTCACCTTGCCGCAGATTTACCGAACGTGCAGTTTCGCAGTTTCCCCGAACAGGGGCACTTTATGATCTACGAACTGTGGCAGGATTTTTTGACCGAGCTGCTGGAACTGGATGCTCCTGCGTCGGCCTGAGGTGTTCAGGCCCGCGTAATGCGGACCAGCATGCCGAACAGGGCATGGTCGAAATAGTACACCTGGTGGCCCGCAAGGCGTCGCTTCTCGTCAATGTCCACGTACAGGCGCTCGCCGTTACTTTCCGTGTTAAACCAGATCTGTGGTGTCACATGGAGGTAGCGGGATTTGCTGAACTGCAGGGTGCCTTCCAGTTCCGGTATTTCACCGTCTGCCGTGGGCAGTGTCTGCCCGCCGCGCACATAGACCGGCAAGGTTTCCGCCTTGCTGCCGATGGGCTGCTCCCAGGCGGCATGATACAGCTCGCGGTAGTCGCCGGTGCCTTCCATGCGTTCCAGCATATAGCGAAGCACTTCGTCATCCTGGGACAACGGTTGCCAGGCGCCCCGGGCAATGGCATCCGGGTCGGCCATCTCGCTGGCTTCTGGTTGGCCAATGGGCACGGCCTGTGAGGCGTAGTGAGGCTGCAGGCCGGTGGCCCAGATTTCTTCACTGCTGGCGTTGTTTTGAGCAAACACCAGCACTTCCACTTTGTACCAGCTTTGTGCGATGGCGGTGTTGCCAAACAGGACCAGAACAACCAACAGTAAAGCGCGATGCATTGAACACTCCTTGTTTCGCCTTATAACGCCGAATGCATAACGCACGACGCCGGATGCCTAAACCCTGACCCCAAGATCAAAACCCTGTTTTCCGGTTTTATTGCATCTGGCGTCATGTGTCTGGCGTTTAATATGGGGGCCGACTATACCCCAATCAGCCAGGATTGCTCACGGGCGATGGGGCGATCGGCACGGATTTTGTGACAAGAGTGCGATTTGAGCCGCTCTCCGACGTGCTGGTTGAATGTGTATTCAGCCAGCGGCGCCTGTCTGGATGCTTTGGGCCGCGAGGCGCGTGAGCAGTTCCTGCACCACCTGAATACGTTCTTCCGCTGTCTCGCTGTCTTCCACAAAGCGCAGGGCGTTGGCACCTTCCAGCTTGAAGCGGTTGGGGCCGGACTGGACCAGTTTGACAATGGTGAGCGGGTCCACCGGGGTGCGCTCGCCGAATTCCAGTTTGCCGCCGGTGGCGTGGGCGTCCAGGCGGATAATGCCCAGCCGCTCTGCCTGCTGGCGTAGCTCGGTAACGGCAAACAGGTTTTTCACCGGCTCTGGCAGCAGGCCAAAGCGGTCGATCATTTCTACTTGTAGTTCTTTCAAACCCGCACGGGTTTTGCAGCCGGCGATGCGCTTGTAGAGCGTGAGGCGGCCGAACACATCCGGCAGGTAGTCTTCCGGGATCAGTGCGGGAATGCGCAGGTTCAGCTCCGGGCCACCGCTGAGCGGCTTTTCCACGTCCGGTTGCTCGCCGCGTTTCAGCGCTTCCACTGCTTGCTCAAGCATTTCCATGTAGAGGCTGAAACCGATGGTTTCGATATTGCCGTGCTGCTCTTCGCCGAGTAGCTCGCCAGCACCGCGGATTTCCATGTCCTGGCTGGCGAGCATAAAGCCGGCACCCAGGTCGGTGGCTTGCTCGATGGCTTCCAGCCGTTTGATGGCGTCCTTGGTCATCACCTTGGGGCTGGGGGTAATCAGGTAGGCGTAGGCCTGGTGGTGACTGCGGCCCACCCGACCACGGAGCTGATGGAGCTGGGCCAGGCCAAGCTTGTCGGCGCGATCGATGATGATGGTGTTGGCGCTGGGCACGTCGATACCGGTTTCGATGATGGTGGTGCTCACCAACACGTTGAAACGACGGTGGTAGAAGTCGCTCATTACCGCTTCCAGTTCCCGCTCGCGCATCTGACCGTGGGCAATACCCACACGGGCATCAGGGACCAGCTTGCGGATGTCCGCGGCGGTTTTCTCCATGGTGTCGATATCGTTGTGCAGGTAATACACCTGCCCGCCCCGCAGCAGTTCACGCAGCAGCGCTTCCTTGATGGCGGTATCGTTGTGCTGCTGCACAAAGGTCTTCACGGAGAGGCGTTTTTGCGGCGGTGTGGCGATGATGGAAATATCGCGCATGCCGCTCATGGCCATGTTCAGGGTGCGCGGAATCGGGGTGGCGGTAAGGGTGAGAATGTCACACTCGGCACGCATCTGTTTCAAGCGTTCCTTGTGGCGCACCCCGAAGCGGTGTTCTTCGTCGACAATAATCAGGCCCAGATTGTCGAAGGCCACGGTTTCCTGGAGCAGCTGGTGGGTGCCCACCAGAATATCCACCTTGCCTTCCTTCAGCCGTTGCAGCACTTGGGTCTTTTCCTTGGCACTGCGGAAACGGGACAGCACTTCGATATTCACCGGCCAGTCGGCAAAACGGTCAGTGAAGGATTCGTAATGCTGTTGGGCGAGCAGGGTGGTGGGGACCAGTACGGCCACCTGGGTCTGGTTTTCCACGGCCACGAAGGCGGCGCGCATGGCCACCTCGGTCTTGCCGAAGCCCACGTCGCCGCAGACCAGCCGGTCCATGGGCTGGCTGGATTGCATGTCCGCAACCACAGACGCAATGGCGGCCTGCTGATCCGGGGTCTCCTCGAAGGGAAAGCCGGCGCTGAAGCGATCGTAGTCGTTCAGGTCCACATCGAACTGGCGGCCTTCACGGGCCTCGCGGCGGGCGTAGGTGTTAAGCAGTTCGGCGGCCACGTCATGGATTTTTTCGGCGGCTTTCTGGCGGGCCTTGGTCCATTGCTCGGTGCCCAGGCGGTTCAGTGGCGCGGTGTCGCCGCCACCGTAACGGCTGATCAGGTGCAGAGAGGAAACCGGCACATAGAGCTTGTCGCCGCCGGCGTATTCCAGCAGCAGGAATTCGTGTTGCTGGCGGTGCACTTCCATGTGGGTGAGGCCGAGATAGCGGCCCACGCCGTGTTCCAGATGGACCACGGGGGAGCCCACGGTCATTTCCCCCAAAGAGCGGAAGGCCTGTTCGGCGGCGCCATCGTCGCTGCTGGATTTACGGCGCCGGCGTTGCAGCACCCGTTCGCCGTACAGGTCGTTTTCGGTGACCACTAACAAGGCGTGTTCCGGGGCGTAGAAACCGGCGTCCAGCTCGCCCCGGGTCAGGCTCCAGCGCGCCGGGTTGGCGATGAAGTCCGGCCAGTTGTCTTTCATGGCCGGCTGGATCTGAATTTTCTGCATCAGCTCCAGCAGCGCTTCCCGTCGCCCGGCGGTTTCCGCACAGATCAGGATATGGGTTTCCGGGCGCGCGTCGGAGAAGGTATGCAGCAGGGCAAGCGGATTATTGGCGCGCACATCGGCGGTGAGTGCGGGCATGGGCGCCACATCAAAGTGAATGGCCTGGTCCGTGCCGGGCGCCTCGCTATGGGCCTGACGCGCGCGCGGGTGCTGTTTCAGGGCCGCGTTCAGTTCGTCCGGGCGCAGGAACAGTTGCCAGGGAGCCAGAATCGGGCGGTGAATATCGTGGCGGCGGGATTCGTGGCGTTGTTCCACATCCTGCCAGAAGTGTTCGATGGCGTTTTGGCAGTCGGCCAGTTCTATCAGCCGCACATCGTCGGGCAGGTAATCGAACAGGGTGGCCATCTGTTCGAAAAACAGCGGCAGATAATATTCCAGGCCGGGGGCTGCCAGGCCGTCCGTCACGTCTTGATAGAGGGGAACGTGACGGGTATCCACATCGAAAACATCTCGGAAGTTGCTGCGGAAGCGGGCGATGCCTTCGGCACTGAGGGGGAATTCCGCCGCAGGCAGCAAGGTGATGTCGTCCACTTTGCCGGTGGAGCGCTGGCTTTCCGCTTCAAACAGGCGAAGGGATTCGATTTCATCATCGAACAGTTCGATACGGAATGGCTGCTCGGCGCCCATGGGGTAGATATCCATGATCGCGCCGCGTACGGCAAACTCGCCGTGCTCGTACACGTTGTCGCGCTGCCGGTAGCCGCTGGCGACCAGCCGGCTGCGGGTGGCTTCCATGTCGAAGCGATCGCCCACCTTGAGCAGGAAGCTGTTGCCGGTGATGTGGATCGGCGGCGCCAGGCGCTGCATTAGCGTATTGACCGGCACCACCAGAATGCCCTTGTGGGTGGTGGGCAACTGGTGCAGTACCTGAATGCGGTCGCTGATGATGTCCTGGTGGGGGCTGAACAGGTCGTAGGGCAGGGTTTCCCAGTCCGGGAACAGCATCACCGGCGTGTCGCTGCCGGCCAGATAGAAGCTCAGGGAGTCGGTGAGCTGCTGGGCGCGGCTGCTGTTGGGCGCCAGGATCACGAACAGGTGGTCTTCGCTGCGGGCCAGCTCGGCCAGTACGGCGGCCATGCTGCCGGCATTGAGGCCGGCCCAGTCCTTGTAGTGCTCTCGCCCGCTGGGAAAGAGGTTGCTGTCGGGGAGTAGCTTCATCGAGACCCGTTCCTGCGCATTCGGTGAGATATCAGGCGGCGTATTGTAGCCAAGGGTGACGGTGCCGTCAGCGCCGTCTACACTGCGGGCATCATTTGGGGAGGTGGCATGATCACATTACAACAATGGAAAGATTGTGAAGGGCAGACTTTCGCGCTGGAAAATGGCGATAGTTTGACGCTGGCAGAAGTGAATGTGCCGGTGTCTCCCGAGGGGTGGGAGTGCTTTTCCCTGCTGTTCGCGGGCCGGTTACAACTGGAGCAAGGCGCGGTGGTTATGCGCAACGAGATGCTGGGTGAGGCGTCCGTGTTTCTGGTGCCGGTGGGGCCGCTGGGCGCCAGCGATGGCACCTGCCATTTCGAGGCGGTGTTCAATCGTCAGCTTGCCAGCGCATAAGCAGGTAGACGCCCTTGTCTTCCTGCTCCTCAAAGCCCAGCCGAAGATAGAGTCGCCGCGCCGGGTTATTGGTTTCCACGTGAATAGTCAGGGGTTTGCCGGCCTGGCGAGCCCGTGATTGCAGGGTGGAGAGAATCTGTGACCCCAGCCCGGTACCGCGAAAGGCGGGTAGCAGGGCGATGTCCACAATGCGAATTTCCTGTTCCCAGTCCGAGACATACATCCGCCCGGCGGTCTCCCCGTTTAATTCGATCAGGTGCCGTTCCGCTTCCGGGTAATGCTTGAGGTAGTGTTCGTGCTGCGCCTTGGCCTGCAGGGCCAGAAAGGCATCCTGCTGCGCCTGGGGCCAGCCGGTCTGCGCCACTTCTTCCTGGCGGGTGCTGGTGTAGATGGCCAGTAACATCGGCGTGTCGCTGGCACTGACCGGGCGTAAACGGTAGCTGTGCATTACGAGCGGGAAGGGTAAATGCCGACCAGGGCCACAATGAAATGCACAAACAATTGTGGGGTTAGCGACTCTGCGTTAACAGGAAGTGCCTCCCAGGTCTGTTGTGTTTTCCCCAGGCCGCGATCAATGTTGACGCTGGTGGTGGCTGCAACCGAACCACTGGCATTGCTGCCACTTTTGGCGCCCAGACGAACCGGCGCAAGCCCCGGGCCCGTGCCCGCGTGCACCGGGGAGCGCCCACGGCAATCCGGCAAACCGAAAGTGGTTCTGCCGTCGCCACCATAAATGGTGCCGAACAGGGAAAACAGCGCATCGTTCTGTGATACGGCCAATATCTGGCCATCGCAGAATGCCCAGCCTCGCGGCGCAAAATTGCCGGCATACATGCGAATCTCGCCGATAAAGGGTTCAGACATAGGAGCCTCTAGGTTCTGCTGGGGAAAAGCCCTTGCAGGGCGATGGCAAAGTTCAGCGCGATGGAGTCCATCTGCGCGCCCCGGGTGGCAACGGTGGTGGTGTTCAGCGTGCTGCCCAGGTTGCGATCCAGGGTCAGGCTGTCCAGGGTGTCTCCGTCGCCGGCAGGGCCGGTTGTGTTCGTCGTTCCCCCTTTAGCGCCGAGATTGATGTTACTTGTTTCAATATGCATGGGCGTGCGGCCACGCAGGTCCGGAAGCGCAAAACTGGTTCTGCCGTCGCCGCCGTAGGTGGTACCCAGCAGAGAATAAAGGGATTGATTCTGGTTGATGGGCAGAATCTGGCCATCACAAAACGCCCAGCCTCGGGGCGCAAAGTTGAAGCCGTAAATGCGGATTTCAGCGAGAAAGGGTTCGCTCATCAGTAAATGACTCCTAGCCTCTGGATGGGTAGAGCCCTTGCAGGGCAATAATGAAATTCAGCCCCAGATAAGGGTGGCGCTGATCGCCCGCAGGTATTTTGGCGGCCACGCTGCGGGTGGTCTGACTATTGCCCAGGTTACGGTCAGGCACGACGCTCTGTACCACGTCTACCGGGTTGTTTGCGGCCACCTGACCAAGGCGATAGTTTGGCAGTCCGGGGCCTCTGCCGGGATGTGCGGGTGCCCGGCCTTGCAGGTTGGGCAGGGCGGTGGTCGAGCGGCCATCTCCTCCGTAAGTGGTGCCAATCAGGCTGAACAACGCGGTGTTCTGGCTGATCGGCAGCAGTTGCCCATTACAAAAAGCCCAGCCGCGTGGGGCAAAGTTACTCGCAAAGATGCGGATTTCGGCGAGAAAGGGTTCGCTCATAGTGACCTCATACGCTGATCAGCAAGTTACTGCCCGGTTGCCAGCTCAAGTGAGCCAGCTGCTGAGCGCCGGTTTGGGGGAGTGTCAGTAGCGGGCTGGAACGATCTGCCCAGCAGAGCTGCTTCTGGCAACGGTCCATGATCAACAGCTGGCCGTTTACCGCGGCCAGGCCGCCGGGCATGGTTAGTGTGCTGACCTCACTGCCCAGGCTGTGGCCCGCCAGGGTGAAGTGGTGCAGCCGTCGATCACCGAGGGTGAGCAGGGTGATACGCTCTCGGGTTTTGGCCAGTGAGGCGGGACCATTCAGGGGCAGGTCGCTCTCCAGCCAGGTTCTGGTTTCATTGCGGATATCCAGTCGCATCAGACGATGGCCATGTACATCCGCGATCACGGCATGATCACCATTGAGGACAAAATCGGCAGGTTCCAGCAGATCGGTCAGATTGATGTGGCGGGCCAGGGTGCCGTCGGGCCGGAACCAGCTTAGCCGGCGCTGACTGCGGTCCAGCAAGACGGCGTTATCACCGTCCAGGGCCGCGGCCACGATGCGGGTTTCGTTGGCTGCACCGGTGGTCAGGTTGATGGTACTGCCATGGCGATACCACAGGGCTTGCCGGCCATGGTCGCTGATCTGCAGGCGCTGGTTCTTCCCCAGGGCAATCGCTCGCGCCGCACTGACCAATTCCACGCGGGTTGCCGTGGTGCCAGCGACCAGAGGGGTGCTGAGCAGTATTCCGGCCGCGCCGCCTGCCGCGATAAACTGCCGTCGCGTGATAGCCATTAGTTGGCTACCGCGCAAGTGATGGTGATGGCGCTGGGCGTAGCGGCTGCGCCAGTCTGCCAGGTTTCGCAACTGCCGCTCCAAGTGCCGGCGGCACTGGGGTAGCTGTTAGTAATGTAGCTATTGCTGGCGCACTGAACGCCGCCGGCGAGTACTACGCCACTGTCACATTGACAGCTTGTCGCACTGGTACAGGCCTTTTGAGCAACATTGCTGGTGCTGAAAGTGCCGGCAGGGCCGGTCATGCCGGTGGGACCCATTGGGCCAGGGGGGCCCATCATACCCGGAGTGCCTATGGGGCCTTGGGGGCCAGTGTCGCCGATAGGACCCGCAGGCCCCTGGGTGCCGGTATCCCCTTTGGGTCCGGTGGCGCCATCAGCACCGGTGGGACCTTGCGGGCCGGCAGGGCCTYGCGGTCCAACTGCGCCAGTGTCACCGACGGGACCCGCGGGCCCCTGGGCGCCGGTATCCCCTTTGGGTCCGGTGGCGCCATCAGCACCGGTAGGACCTTGCGGGCCGGCAGGGCCTTGCGGTCCGACTGCGCCAGTGTCACCGACGGGACCCGCAGGCCCCTGGGCGCCGGTATCCCCTTTGGGGCCAGTTGCGCCATCAACACCGTCTGCGCCAGGAGGCCCCGCGTCACCGGTATCACCCTTGGGGCCAATCAATCCGCTATCCGGCCCAACCCACTCGCCGAATTCATTAATGACAAGGTCATCGGCGATGCTGATTGTGCGCGGTGTTATGTCGCCATTAACTTGTTCGGCTTCACGCGCCTGCAAGGCGTAGGGGACGCTACCGGTGGTAACCGCAAGGCGTGGCGTCATTTCGCTGTCGCCATCGATGGCCAGGCCCAGTTCTACCTGATCGCTGCCGAGTAAATCCTCGGGTAGCGGGTTGCTGGCGTCGTCGCCGAGAACCACGCTATAGCGGCCGTCTTCTGCGGTAATTACCTGGGTTTCAGTCCACAGTACCGCCCCGAGCCCCTGGGGGTCGGTGACTGTGCCGCCAGCGGTTTGATAGTCCGTGGTTCGCCCGGACATATCGTAAAGGGTAACCACCACATCAAAGGTACCGTGCAGGGGGCGCAGCGTGCTGATATCAGTGAGATACCCCTGCACGACCAGGCGGGAAGGAACCTCCGCATAAGCGGAAGGTGTTGAAAACGCGCAGAGAAACACCACTGCCGTCAGGCAATGGCGGAGTGATTGAAGCATCAGATTGTCCCCCAAGAGATGCAGAAGGTCAGGCCTTCTTTCGTCGTTGTGCATATATTAGGCAATTTATTGCCAAGCAAACAAGCTGTATCCGCTATTGCGCCTGCCTACTTTCCAGTATGCCGTCAATCTCAATTTTTTTTTGAGTTGCAGGTAGTATGACGGCCATTGGTTTTATTGCGCTGAGGATTGGCTATGAAAGCACCGGTTCGGGAGCTGATGGGTCTGTTTGATCTGGAGCAGCTGGAGAACAATTTGTTTCGCGGGCAGAGCGAGGCCAATGGCCAACGCAGTGTGTTTGGTGGCCTGGTGGCCGGGCAGGCGCTGCTGGCCGCCTCGCGGACGGTGGATGACACGCGGCAGGTCCATTCGCTGCATGCCTATTTTCTGCGCCCGGGGGACTTCAATATACCGATTGTCTATGACGTGGACCGTATCCGTGACGGCAAGAGTTTCACCACACGCCGGGTGAACGCGATCCAGCATGGCCGGCCGATTTTTTCTCTGGCGGTGTCTTACCAGGTGGCCGAGGAGGGCGTTTGCCACCAGGCGCCCATGCCGGACGTGCCGGGCCCGGAGGGGCTGGAAAATGATGAGGCGATTCGCATGAAGTTGGTGGATCGTTTACCTGAGCAGTACCGGCAGGATTTCCTGACCGAGCGCCCGGTGGAATTCCGCCCGGTAACGCCGAAAGATTCCATTTCTTCGGAGCCCAAGGCGCCGATCCGGGAAGTCTGGTTTCGGGTGGTGGATCGGGTAGATGCAGACCCCATGACCCAGCGTGCGCTGCTGGCCTATTGCTCGGATTTCGGCCTGATGGGCACCGCCATGCTGCCCCACGGGATGAATTTCTGGCAGCCCAATGTGCAGTGCGCCAGTATCGACCACGCCATGTGGTTCCATGAGGACTTCCGTATTGATGAATGGCTGCTGTATCGCAGTGATAGTCCTTTCGCAGGCGGTTCCCGTGGCCTGAACTTTGGTTCCATCTACCGCCAGGACGGCACTCTGGTGGCGTCGGTGGCCCAGGAAGGGCTGATGCGTTTGCACCCCTCTGACAGCCCGGCGGAATGACGCAGCTGATTGACCTGCTGGAAGAGGTACACGCTTGCCGGCTGTGTGAGCCGCACCTGCCACTGGGGCCGCGGCCGGTGGTACAGGCCGGGGAGGGCGCTCGGTTATTGATTGTGGGCCAGGCGCCGGGGACCCGTGTTCATGAAACCGGTATCCCCTGGAATGACCCGTCCGGTGAGCGTTTACGAGACTGGCTGCAGATCAGCCCTGAAACGTTCTACGACGCGGACCAGGTGGCGATTGTGCCCATGGGGCTGTGCTACCCGGGGCGCGGAAAGGGCGGTGATCTGCCGCCGCGCCCGGAATGTGCCCCCCAATGGCACGACCGGTTGCTGGCGGAGTTGCCGAACCGGCGCCTGACGTTGCTGGTGGGGCAGTACGCCCAACGCTATTACCTGCCGGAGCCGGGTAAAACCCTCACCGACAATGTGCGCCATTTTGCCCGGGCGCTGGAGGCGGGTTTTTTCCCGTTGCCCCATCCCAGCCCCCGCAATCGCCTGTGGCTGCGCCAGCGGCCCTGGTTTGACGACGAGGTGGTGCCGGTGCTGCGTGAACAGGTTGCCACCGCTTTGCAGGCACCGCCTGCGGGATGATAAGGCTGATGTATTAGCGGTTTGTTTCCGACAGGGCCGGCTCCCTGGGCTTGTAGCGCGCAATATCCCCGTAACCCGGGTGGATAAAGCCGCTTTTTGGCGCTATTATGCGCGCCCCGAACTCCACCACCGCAGGTGGGCCAGGAAGCAGGGCAATGACGCCGCTTTCCGCCGCCTGAACCCAAACTGAGAGGGCCATCTCCGTGAGCAAACTGGAAGACCATTTCGGACGCTGGAAAAACCGCGAAGAGATTGCAGAAGCCATGATCCCCATGATCGGCCGCCTGCATCGTGAAAAGAACGTTACCACGACCGTGTACAGCCGTTCCCTGGTCAACAAGTCTGTTATCCAGATTCTGAAGAGCCACCGTTTCGTCAAGCAGGTCGAGGACTCCGAGCTGTCTGTGGTCGATACCTTCCCGATTCTTCAGGAAGTGGTGAAGTCGGATCTCGGCCCTTGCCGTATTGATATCGGCAAACTGGCGGTGGAGTACAAGAAAGACAATCGCGGCCTGTCTATTGAAGACTACGTGCGCGAGGAGTTGGCAGAAGCGGTGAGCAGCAAGGTTGGCATGCCTGAGCGTACCGATGTGGTGCTGTACGGCTTCGGTCGTATCGGCCGAATTCTGGCCCGCCTGCTGATCGAAAAAGCCGGTTCCGGCGATGGCCTGCGCCTGAAGGCTATTGTGGTACGCGAGTCTGGCAAGGGTGATCTGCACAAGCGCGCCAGCCTGCTGCGCCGTGACTCCGTTCATGGCCCGTTCGCCGGCACCATTGCCGTGGACGAAGAAGAGAACGCGATCATCGCCAATGGCAACTTCATCAAGGTGATCTACTCCAGCGACCCGTCGTCCATCGATTACACCGCTTACGGCATCAGCAATGCCGTGGTGATCGATAACACCGGCAAGTGGCGCGATGAAGAAGGCCTGTCCCAGCACCTGCAGTGCAACGGTGTTTCCCGCGTGATGTTGACGGCGCCGGGCAAGGGCAACATGAAGAACATCGTTCACGGCGTGAACAATGATCTGATCCAGGACAGCGACAAGATCATTTCTGCTGCCAGCTGCACCACCAATGCTATCGTTCCGCCGCTGAAAGCGCTGGAAGACAAGTTTGGTATCGAGTTTGGCCACGTGGAAACCGTGCACTCCTACACCAACGACCAGAACCTGCTGGATAACTTCCACAAAGGTCCCCGTCGTGGTCGTTCTGCACCCCTGAACATGGTGCTGACTGAAACCGGTGCAGCCACTGCGGCCACCAAGGTATTGCCGAATCTGGACGGTAAGCTGACCGGTAACTCCATCCGCGTTCCAACCCCGAACGTGTCCATGGCGATCCTGAACCTGACTCTGGGCAAGGAAACCACCCTGGAAGAGCTCAACGATTACCTGCGTTGGGTAAGTCTGCATTCTCCATTGCAGCGCCAGGTGGATTTCGTGAGCAGCCCGGATGCCGTGTCTACGGATTTCGTCGGCTCTCGTCACGCCTCCGTGATCGACGCGGAAGCGACCATCGTGAATGGCCGCCACTGCGTGCTGTATGTGTGGTACGACAACGAGTTCGGCTACAGCTGCCAGGTGCTGCGTATCCTGCAGCAGATCTCCGGGGTGGAATTCCCGGTGTATCCAAAGGACTGAACCCCGGAATGAAGAAGCCCGCCCCGCGGGCTTTTTTTCGGTGCATTTCCCGTTTTTAAGTTGCACCAAGATGGTTCCATGCGACAAAAGGCGGGTCTGGCGGTGCTGGCGAACAGGCAGGTACGACTTTATAATGTGCCCGCCGGGTTTTTGTCGGCATCCATTGCATATTCCGGAATTTGCGAACATCCCCGGTAATTCCCTGTTTTTCAGGGCGATCCGGGGGTGTGCCTCGACTTCAGCAACACGCAACGTGGGCGAGAAACTATGATTAAAATCAGGAAGGGCCTTGATCTGCCCATCGCTGGTGCACCGCGCCAGACGATTGAGGAAGGTCATCAGGTTCGTTCTGTTGCCGTGCTCGGCGGTGACTATGTGGGGATGAAACCCACTATGGAAGTCCGCGAGGGAGACGTGGTCAAGAAAGGCCAGCTGATCTTCACGGACAAGAAAACCGAGGGTGTGAAATACACCGCTCCTGCTGCCGGCAAGGTGATCGCGATCAATCGTGGTCACAAGCGCGTGCTTCAATCCGTGGTGATTGAAGTGGCAGACCAGGAAGAAGAAGTCACCTTCGCCTCTCACTCTGCCGAACAGCTGGCTTCTCTGGACCGCGAAACGGTACAGCAACAGCTGGTAGATTCCGGTGAGTGGACCTTGCTGCGCACCCGCCCGTTCGGCAAGGTGCCCGCACCGGGCAGTACCCCCAATTCCGTTTTCGTTTCCATTCTCGATACCAACCCCCTGGCGCTGGACCCGGCGGTGGTGATCAAGGAAAACGAACAGGCCTTCCGCAATGGTCTGGCGGTGCTGAGCCGCTTGACGGACGGCCCGGTATGGGTGTGTCGTGGTCCGAATACGGACCTGCCGAGCTTTGCCGGTGGCCAGGTGCGTGAAGAAGCGTTTGCGGGCAAGCACCCGGCAGGCAATGTGGGCACCCACATTCATCACCTGGATCCGGTGGGCCTGAAGAAAACCGTCTGGTCCGTGGGTTATCAGGACGTGATTGCCATTGGCAACCTGTTCACCGACGGCAAGATCAGCTCCGCCCGTGTGGTTGCGCTGACCGGCCCGCAGGCAAAAACACCGCGTGCCCTGCGCACCCGTGTTGGTGCCAGCGTGGACGATTTCGTTCAGGGCGAGCTGAAAAGTGGCGATAACCGCCTGGTATCCGGCTCTGTGTTGAACGGCCACAACGCCCGTGGTCCGGTGGCCTGGTTGAGCCGCACCACCAGCCAGCTGACGGCCCTGCGTGAAGGCCATGAACGCGAGCTGCTGGGTTACATCTCACCCGGCACCAACCGTTTTTCGGTGATGAACATCTACCTGTCCAAGCTGATGCCGGGCAAGCGCTTCAATTTCACCACCACCACCAATGGCTCCGAGCGTGCCATGGTGCCGGTGGGGGCCTATGAAGAAGTGATGCCGCTGGACATTCTGCCGACGCAGCTGCTGCGCGCATTGGTCGTTGGTGATACTGACAGCGCCACGGCCCTCGGTGCCCTGGAGTTGCTGGAAGAAGACCTGTCCCTGTGCACTTTCGTGTGCCCGGGCAAATATGAATACGGTCCGATTCTGCGCGACAACCTGACCACGATTGAGGCGGAGGGCTGAGCATGGGTATGAGAAAGTTTCTGGATGACAAAGTGTCCCCCCATTTCCATGAGGGTGGCAAATTCGAGAAGTATTACACCTTCTACGAAATGTTCGACACCATGCTCTACACCCCGGATTCGGTGACCCGTTCCGCGGCCCACGTGCGTGATGGTCTCGACCTGAAGCGGATCATGATGACGGTGTGGTTCTGCACCTTCCCGGCGATCCTGTTCGGTCTGTGGAACACCGGTTATCAGGCCAACCTGCAGATTGCCGAGCTCGGTGCCAGCCCGCTGGCCGGCTGGCGCAGTGACCTGGTGGCAGCGCTGACCGGGTTTGATCCGGCCAGTATCTGGGCCAACGTGTTGCATGGTGCGGTCTACTATATTCCTATTCTGATTACCGTCTACCTGGGTGGTTTCATCTGGGAAGGCCTGTTCGCGTGGAAGCGTGGCCATGAGGTTAACGAAGGCTTCTTCGTGACCGGTATTCTGTTCACCCTGATTCTGCCGCCGTCCATTCCGCTGTGGCAGGTTTTCCTGGGGATTTCCTTTGGTGTCGTTATCGGCAAGGAAGTGTTCGGGGGAACCGGCAAGAACTTCCTCAACCCGGCATTGGTTGGCCGTGCGTTCCTGTACTTTGCCTACCCGGCGCAGATGTCCGGTGATGCAGTCTGGACCGCCGTGGACAACTTCTCCGGCGCTACCTCCCTGTCTCTGGCCGCTTCTGGCAGCCTGAACTACGCGGCTGGCCTGACCGGTAACGCCCTGACTGAAGGCGCGGCGGCGGCGACCGCCAGCCTGAGCTGGATGAATACCTTCCTGGGTAACATCCAGGGCAGCATCGGTGAGACGTCCACTCTGGCTATCCTGATCGGTGGCGCGGCCCTGTTGATGACCAAGATCGCTTCCTGGCGCATTGTGCTGGGCGTGTTCTTGGGCATGGTGGGCATGTCTGCGCTGTTCAACGTTATCGGGTCCGAGACCAACGCCATGTTTGGCATGCCGTGGTACTGGCACCTGAGCGTGGGCGGTTTCGCCTTCGGCATGATTTTCATGGCTACCGATCCTGTGTCTGCGTCCATGACCAACACCGGTAAATACATCTTCGGTGCCCTGATTGGTGTGATGACCGTTCTGATCCGGGTCATCAACCCGGCCTTCCCGGAAGGCATCATGCTGGCAATTCTGTTCGGTAACCTGTGTGCGCCGCTGATTGACTACTTTGTCACTCAGTCAAACATTCGCCGTCGTCTGCGTCGTACCGGGGGAGAAGTGTAATGGCTGGAAAAAATGAAAGCGTCAGCAAGACTCTGCTGGTTGCCTTCCTGGTGTGTGTGGTCTGCGGTGTGGTGGTTGCCACCGCCGCGGTGAGCCTGCGCCCGGTGCAGAACGAAAACAAGCTGATCGACAAGCGCATGAACATCCTGCTTGCCGCCGGCATGTACGACGCTAGCCAGGACGTGAACGAGCAGTTCAAGTCCATCGAGCGCAAGTTTGTCGACATCGAAAGCGGTGACTATGTAGAGATGCCGGAAAGCTATGATCAGCGTACCGCCGCCAAGGACCCGGCCCAGTCCGAGCGCCTTAGTGGCGACGTGGACATTGCCGGTATCAAGAACCAGGCGGACGTGGCCGAGGTATACCTGGCCCGTGGTGATAATGGCGAACTGAGCCGTATCATCCTGCCGGTTCACGGTTATGGCCTGTGGTCTACCCTCTATGGTTTCCTGGCGCTGGAGCCGGATGCCAACACCGTGGCTGGTCTGGGTTTTTATGAGCATGGCGAAACCCCTGGCCTGGGCGGTGAAGTGGATAACCCCAAATGGAAGGCCCTTTGGGAAGGCAAGAAGCTGTACGGTGATCAGGGCGAAGTGGAAATTCAGGTCATCAAGGGTACGGTGGAAAGCAACACCCCGAATGCTGAACACAAGGTAGACGGCCTGGCCGGTGCTACCCTGACCAGCAAGGGTGTCAGCAACCTGCTTCGCTTCTGGGTCGGCGAGAACGGCTTTGGCCCCTACCTGAAGCGCATGCAGCAAGGTGGCGGTGATGTGGCTCAAGCCACCGATGCCGTTGAATCCAGCGAGCAGCCGGAAGGAGACGCGTAATGGCGGAGAAAACCAAGGACATTCTGTTAGGTCCGATTTTCGACAATAACCCCATCGCGCTGCAGATCCTGGGTATCTGTTCCGCGCTGGCGGTAACCAGCAACCTGAGTACTACGGTCACCATGTGTATCGCATTGACCGCAGTAACCGCGTTCTCGAACTTCTTCGTAAGCTCGATTCGCAACAGCATTCCTTCCAGCATTCGGATCATCGTGCAGATGACCATTATTGCGTCACTGGTAATCGTGGTGGATCAGTTTCTTAAGGCGTACGCCTACAGCATTTCCAAGCAGCTGTCGGTGTTCGTGGGGTTGATCATCACCAACTGTATCGTGATGGGCCGTGCGGAAGCCTTTGCCATGAAGAATCCACCGCTCCCGTCTTTCCTGGATGGTGTGGGCAATGGCCTGGGCTACTCCGCGATCCTGTTGGGCCTCGGTTTTACCCGTGAATTGCTGGGTGCCGGTAGCCTGTTCGGTCATCAAATTCTGCCCAAGGTGTCTGAGGGTGGCTGGTACATGACCAACGGCATGATGCTGCTGCCGCCGAGTGCTTTCTTCCTGATCGGGTTGTTCATCTGGGCCATCCGTGCGTGGAAGCCGGAGCAGGTAGAGCCGGACGACTTCAAGATGAAGCCACACACCCGTGTCAGCGACGCGTTTTAACGGAGACGAGTAATGTTTGAACATTATCTGAGCCTGTTCGTCCGCGCCGTCTTTGTTGAAAACATGGCGCTGGCCTTCTTCCTGGGCATGTGTACGTTTATTGCCGTATCCAAGAAGATCTCGACTGCGATTGGCCTGGGGATTGCCGTGGTGGTGGTGCTGACCATCACCGTGCCGGTGAACAACCTGCTGCTAACCTACCTGCTTGATGAAGGGGCGCTGGCCTGGACCGGTGTACCGGCGCTGGCCGAGCTGGATCTGCGTTTCCTGGGGCTGCTCAGCTACATTGGCGTTATCGCCGCGCTGGTGCAGATTCTGGAGATGACGCTCGACAAGTATGTGCCGAGCCTCTACAACGCGCTGGGTATCTTCCTGCCGCTGATCACCGTGAATTGCGCCATTCTGGGTGCGTCCCTGTTCATGGTGGAGCGTGATTACACCCTGGGTGAGTCCATGGTATACGGCGTGGGTGCCGGCACCGGGTGGGCGCTGGCGATCACATTGCTGGCGGGTATCCGGGAAAAGCTCAAGTACAGCGACGTACCGGATGGTCTGAAAGGTCTGGGCATCACTTTCATTACCGTGGGTCTGATGTCACTGGGCTTCATGTCATTTTCCGGCGTGCAGCTGTAAGGGGAGAGTTGAATCATGAGTGTTGAGATTATTCTCGGTGTCGTCATGTTCACTGCCATTGTGCTGGCGCTGGTGGCGGTGATTCTTGCTGCCCGTTCCCGTCTGGTGGCAACCGGTAACGTACACATCGATATTAACGACGATGCCGAAAAAGGCATTGATGCGCCCGCCGGCGGCAAGCTGCTGGGCACCCTGGCAGACCAGGGTATTTTCCTGTCTTCAGCCTGTGGTGGCGGTGGTACCTGTGCGCAGTGTCGCTGCCAGGTGCTCGACGGTGGGGGAGACATTCTTCCCACCGAAGAAGGCCACTTCACCAAAGGACAGATTCGCGATGGCTGGCGCCTGAGCTGCCAGGTCAACGTGAAGCAGGACATGAAAATCCAGGTGCCGGAAGAGTTCTTCGGCGTGAAGAAGTGGGAATGCGAGGTTATTTCCAATAACAACGTTGCCACTTTTATTAAAGAGCTGACGCTGAAATTGCCGGAAGGCGAAAACGTGGATTTCCGCGCGGGTGGTTATGTGCAGCTGGAAGCACCGCCCTTTGATGTGAAGTTTTCCGACTTTGACATCGATGAGGAATACCGCGGTGACTGGGAGCGTTTCAACTTCTTCGATTTGAACACCAAGAACAACGAAGAAGTGATTCGCGCCTATTCCATGGCCAACTACCCGGAAGAGAAGGGCATCCTGAAGTTCAATATCCGTATCGCGACGCCGCCTCCGGGGTCCAAGGATATTCAGCCCGGGATCATGAGTTCCTACGTCTTCAACCTGAAGCCGGGTGACAAGATCACCGTATTCGGACCCTTCGGTGAGTTCTTCGCCAAGAAAACCGATGCGGAAATGGTCTTCATCGGTGGTGGTGCGGGCATGGCACCCATGCGTAGCCATATTTTCGACCAGCTTAAGCGGTTGAACTCCAAGCGCAAGATCAGCTTCTGGTACGGTGCGCGGAGTGTTCGTGAGTGCTTCTATAACGAAGAGTACGACTTGCTTGCGGACGAGAACGATAACTTTGAGTGGCATCTGGCCCTGTCAGACCCGCAGCCCGAAGACAACTGGGATGGTCTCACCGGTTTTATCCATAACGTGCTGTTCGAACAGTATCTCAAGGACCATCCGGCTCCTGAAGACTGCGAGTACTACATGTGTGGTCCGCCGATGATGAACGCCTCGGTAATCAAGATGCTCGAAGATCTTGGTGTGGAACCGGAAAATATCCTGCTGGATGACTTTGGCGGATGATTCCAAACGCCGGCCTTCGGGCCGGCGTTTCTTTAAGTTCAAAGTTCAAAGTTGAAAAGGTAAGCGGTGATCTTGTGCATTTCCCTGCGAAATCGCTCGTCGCGGCTATAGCAGTGTCAGTGTAGTGCCTGGGCAACGCGCGTTTTAACTTTAAACTTTGAACTTTCAACTTGCGCTCCTTGTTAACCACCGGAACATGACAATGCCTCGCATTCTTCCTCTGCTGATTGTTTCCCTGGCGCTGCTGCTGACGGGCTGTGACGACAGCAAGAATCGCCTGTCGGTACTCAGTGGCCCCACCATGGGAACCACCTGGAGCGTAAAATACAGCGGCACTCCGGACGAAGGCGTAGAAGCGTTGAAGGGTGATATTGAAGCGGCGTTGGAGCAGGTAAACGCCCAGATGAGCACCTACCGACCGGATTCCGACCTTAGCCGTTTCAACAGCGCCGAGCCGGGGACGCTGATGAATCTGCCCTCGGATACCGTTAAGGTGATGACTGCCGCCTTTTCCCTGTCGGAACAAACCGGCGGCGCCTATGACGTGACGGTGGGGCCGCTGGTTAACCTGTGGGGCTTCGGGCCGGACCCGGACCGGTTTGAGCCACCAGAGGCCAGCGAAATCGAGACAGCGCAGGAACGGGTTGGCTGGCAGAAACTGCTGCTCAGCGACCAGCAACTGCTGCAGCCCGGCGGCATCTATGTGGATTTGTCGTCCATTGCGAAAGGTTTTGCGGTGGACAAGGTGGCGGCCTTACTGGATAGCCATGGGTTGAATAACTACCTGGTAGAGGTGGGCGGAGAACTGCTGGGCAAGGGCAGCAAACCCTATAAACAGCCCTGGCGGGTTGCCGTAGAACGCCCGATTGCGGGTGTTCGCGAGGTGGAGCAGGTGGTAGACCTGAAGAATATGGCCGTGGCTACCAGTGGCGATTACCGTAACTTTTTTGAGTCGGACGGCCGCTTGTATTCCCATACCATTGATCCCCGTACCGGCTACCCGGTGGAGCATCAGTTGGCCTCGGTGTCCGTTTTGCACAAAAGTGCCATGATGGCCGACGGTCTGGCCACCGCCATGACGGTGCTGGGCCCGGATGAAGGGATGGCTTTCGCCAAAGACCAAGAACTGGCAGTGTTTTTTATTGTCAGAACCAATAAGGGCGTGGAAGAGTTATCGACTCCCGCCTTCGATGCAATTGTGGAGGGTAAGTAACATGTTCATGACCATTGTGGCAGCAGTAGTTTTCATTGGCCTGCTTTTCGCCGGCATGGCCGTGGGCGTGATTCTTTCCAACAAGCCGGTCAAAGGCTCCTGTGGTGGCCTGGCCTCACTGGGCATGAAACAGGACTGTGAAATCTGCGGCGGTAACGACGACGAATGCGAAGAGAATACCCGCAAGGTGAACAGCGAAAAAGCGGCGGCATTGGGTAAAGACGTGATGAAGATGTAAGCCCGCGCCCGGCAACAAGAAGCCCGCCCCGTGCGGGCTTTTTTGTGCCTGAACGGCCCGCAGGAGCGATAACAGCAGTCGCGAGTTGCGAGAAGCGAGTGTCGAAAAGCACAACCTCAAAGAGCGGAAACTTCAGGTTTTCGCGACTCGAAACTGCTTTATTGTGCAGCCAGCGCCGCTCCTGCAGCAAGGCGCTATTCAGAAGCTGCTCAATATCACCGCCGTACGCAGCTTTGCCTGGCCGTACTGCCGCATCTGCTCAAACTTTTGCCGGGTGATCGGTACGTGCTGGCAATCCATGGGGACCTGATCTTCGCCCGGGTCCGGGTCATGAATGTAGAAGCATTCTCCGTCGCTGCCGCTGATGGCAACCCAGTGTGGAGCCTTGCGTCCGTCCAGCCGCCAGGTGCTGATCAACACCAGGACAATGCTGCCGGCGGCAATGGCCTTGTCTACCTCATCGGCGCCGAAATCTTCGTAGCAAACAGGCACTTTTTGCCGTGCACATTCGCTGACAAAGTGGTCGTGTACCGTGGTAATCACCGCTTTCTTGTCGCTGTCGCGCACTGAGTCCACAAACAGGGGGCCAGTCTGGTTACACCAGACGCGGGCGTTGAGCCCACGCTGCCGGGCGGCCAACGCCAGCCCCAGCGGGTGGCAGCCGCCATGGCCTGCGGTCATGAAAATGGTGGTGGCTTCGCGCCACAGCAACAGTTCTTCTGTGGTCGTGGGCGTTTGTTGTTTCAGTACGGCCAGGGCCATTAGCAGGCAGGCCGGGCCACAGGTGAACGGGGTGGTCTGCTGGACCCAGGGCAAGTGCCGAGGCGTCGGCTTGTCGCGCTGATTTCCGGGTGGGTTGCCGGGTTGATAGTGCAGCCGTTTCTGGTAACGCAGGGCGTCTTCATGATCCTCGTAATAGTCCGCCGTCTGGGCAAAAAGGCGATAGCCCAGGCGTTCATACAGGGCGATGGCTGCCGCGTTATCCTTGCGCACTTCCAGTCGCAGGAACAGGCGCCGTTGCTGGTGCGCATAGTCTTCGGCGGCGTCCAGTAAACGTTCCCCGAGTTTTTTGCCACGCTGCTGTGGGTCGACAGCGATGGAATAGAGCCGCGCCAGGCGTGTGCCGGGCTGAAGCAACACCAGGGCATAGCCGGCCAGCTGCTGCTGTTCGTCCAAGGCAACAATCAGTCCCGCGTGTTGACGGTTAAGCCATTGGCGAAAGCTGCGACGAGACAGGCGATCGGATGAAAAGCAACGCTGTTCCAGCGCAGTGAGTGCATCCAGATCGTCGGGAAGAGCAGGGCGGAGGGAGAAAGCGCACATAATCCTGTGTCCTTGAGAGCGTTCAGAATAAGGCAGCGCGTATTGTCCCGCCAGTATTATTCATGTGCTGGCCGGTGGTGGCGTGGCGGGCAGCGCGGCATACTGAGCGCAACAAACAGGGAGGGTATCAATGAACAAGCAGGATCCGGTGAGAGGACTGATATTGTCCGGCGGCGGGGCGCGTGGCGCTTACCAGGTCGGTGTCCTGGCGGCGATTGCGGAAATGGTGCCGCGCGGTGCGCCCAACCCGTTTCCGATCATCTGCGGTACCTCGGCAGGGGCGATCAATGCGGCGGCGCTTTCAGCCAATGCGGGCAACTACCGCGCTGCTGTGCGAGGGCTGGAACGGGTCTGGTCGAACATTACCGCTGAACAGGTCTACCGTACGGACCTGTATGCCTGTCTGCGTGGCGTCATGCGCTGGTTTTTCTCCGGCGTGGCCACGGGTAAAACTCCGGAACGCAGTTCACTGCTCGATAACACGCCGTTGCAGCGTCTGTTGTCGCTGGTGATTAATTTTCGCCGTATCCAGGAGAGTCTGGATCAGGGACACCTGCGGGCATTGGCGATTACGGCCTCTGCCTATGCCAGTGGCGAGTCGGTGAGTTTTTTCCAGGGCGCCGACGAGCTGCCCGAATGGATCCGTGCGCGCCGCAAGGGTAAGCGTTCGAACATCGGGGTGGAGCATTTATTGGGGTCGGCGGCCATTCCTATCCTGTTCCCCGCCAGCAATGTGGATGGTGCCTACTACGGCGATGGGGCACTGCGTCAGCTGGCACCGTTGAGCCCGGCGCTGCATCTGGGGGCCACGCGCTTACTGGTGATTGGTGTCTCCGGCAACGTCAGTGCCGGGCATCAGCGCCGGCTTGGTGGTTATCCTTCCATGGCACAGGTGTTGGGCCACGTTCTGAACAGTGTGTTCGTGGATACGCTGGAAGGGGATGTGGAGCGGCTTGAACGAATCAACCACACCCTGTCTGCGCTGGGCGAGCGCACCCGCAGAAAGCATGGTATCAAACTGCGCGAAGTGGACGTGCTGAAGATTTATCCCTCGCGGCCCATTGATGAAATCGCGGCGGAGCATATTCGTGAATTGCCCCGCACCTTGCGGTTCTTCCTACGGAGTTCCGGGGCGACCCGTTCCCCCGGGGCCAGCGCCATGAGTTATCTGCTGTTTGAGCCCGGTTTCACCAATGCCTTGATCGAGATGGGGCGCAAGGACGCCATGGCCCGTAAAGAAGAGATCATGGCGTTTCTGAATGATCAGCCGTTGATGGAGGCCGCTTCTGAAGAGCCATAACGGTGTTTGCGGCGGAAGTGGCTGACAAAGCTGGTGGGAAAGTCAGTGATGATGCTGTGCACTTTCAGCTTGGCCAGCCGTTCGGCTTCGGTCAGGTCGTTCACCGTCCACACGGACACCTTCAAGCCCCTCCGTTTGGCACGGCGCATCAACGCGGGGCCAACCAGCGAGTAATGGGCGATCACCCAACTGCAGCCCAGCCCTTTGGCGCGGCGAGTGGGTTGCAGGTAACGATACTGGCACACGTAACCGCGTTCGATATCCGGGGCCATGGTGCCGATCATGCGTAGAAAGCCGGTGTGGCTGGACGTAATCACCACCCGTGATTGCAGCTGCTGATCATGGATCATGTGCGTGAGGTGATGGGCCAGCTGGTGGAGGACGGTACGGTTTGCACCTTTGACCTCGAACTGAAAACGCATTTCCGGGCCGCACAGTTCAACCACTTCCTGCAGTGAGGGAATGCCGGTGGGGCTGTGCCAGCCGGGGGTGTTGCGGCGGGCATCCATCACCCCAAGCTGGGCACGGGTGTACTGGCGCACATTGCCACGGACACCGGTGGTGCGGGTCACGTCGCTGTCGTGCAGCACGATCAGCTGGCCATCGGAAGATAGCCGCACGTCCAGTTCCATTTCCGTCACACCGGCTTCTATTGCCACTTGAAAGCTGGCCAGCGTGTTCTCCGGCGCTTCGCCGCGGGCGCCACGGTGACCCACCAGAGCAGGGTAGGTTGAAGGTGTCAGTTCGGTCATTGGCAGTGTCATAGCGCTATTCTTTGCGAGAAAGATGACAGCGCTGTGACCTGGACACAAGAGGCGGTGTTGTCATTTTTGTGACTTGAAACTGTTTTATTGTTTCAACGTTTCTTCCCTTCGAGCCTGACCATGCCAACGCTGTTGAAACGTTATACCGCACTGTTTGCCGCCAGCTGGTTCCCCGGCTACCAGGGCCAACTGCGCGGATTCTCGTTGCAGCGGCTGCTGGTAATGCTGCTGTTCTGGCCGGTATTCCTGCTGGTGCAGGGCATCAATGGCATCGGCCTGGGGCTGGATTATCTGCTGTTCCCGGCATTCCGGCGGGTGGCGGTGCGTCAGCCGTTGTTTGTGACCGGAGTGCCGCGAAGCGGCACGACCTTTCTGCATCGCCTGCTGGCCATGGATACGCGTTTCACCACCACGGCGCTGTGGGAGCTGCTGTTTGCGCCCTCGATTACCCAGCGTTATTTCTGGACCGGTGTCGCTCGTCTGGACAAAGTGATCGGTCGCCCGGGTGCGCGGCTTCTGTTCTGGGCGGAAAGGCGTTTGTTGGGCGGACTGGACGGGGTGCACAAAACCGGGCTTCTGGATCCGGAAGAGGATTATCTGGGATTGATCCCGGTGTGGGGCTGCTTTCTGCTGGTGCTTGTGGTGCCTGTTCCTGCCCTGTGGCAACTGACGTTTCTGGACCGCGATGGCCGCCCGGAAGAAAAACAACGGCTGATGCGCGCTTACCGCCGTTTTATTCAGCGCCACCTTTACTTCCACGGCCCGGAAAAAATCCTGCTGTCGAAGAACCCGTCGTTTACCCCGTGGATGGAAACCTTGGCCGACGCTTTCCCGGATGCCCGTTTTATTGGCTGCCTGCGTAGCCCCACCGCGGCGGTGCCATCGCAAGTAAATTCCATCCTTATAGGCGCGCGCCTGTTCGATGGCCGCGACACCACCGCCTACTGGCGTGAGGGGTTTCTGGCGATGCTGGAATACTACTATCGACACCTGCTGGAGGTGGTAAATCAGCTGCCGGAACAGCGCCAGGCGCTGTCGGTGATGGAAACTCTGGCATCTGCTCCTGGCGAGACTGTACTGGGTTTTTATCAGCGGTTTGGCTGGCAGCCCGACGCGCAATTTTGTCAGCGGCTGCAGGAACAGGACCGCAAAGCGAGCCAGTACCGCAGCGGTCATCACTACTCACTGGAAGCTTTGGGTGTCAGTGCTGAGGAGTTGCTACAGACGTTTGGCTGGGTGTATGAGCGCTTCGGATACCCGCTCCCCAGCACTGATGAAAAACCGCTGTAGGAGCGCCGCTTGAGGCGCGAACCAAAATAGTTTCGATTTTCGAAACTCGCTTCTCGTGGCTCGCAGCTGATGAGGCAAGCAGATTCGCGCCTCAAGCGGCGCTCCTACGGCGAGTTCGGGGTTCGTTACATCTTGTCGCAATTACACCGTCATGGTGCGACGCTCCTGTCACATTATCGACATGAGCGGCCCGGATACTGCCGGCCATGGATACCAAAGAGCTACGCATACTGTTTGTGGTGGATGCGATCAAGGGGCGGAATGGCGTCGGCGCCTACTTCCAGGACCTGGTCTCGCATCTGAAAGATCAGGTGGCGCAAGTGGAACTGGTGCAGCCCTGCATGCAGGATCCACATTCCTGCCAAGGCGCGTCCATCCCGATTCCCGGCGACCCCACCCAGCGGCTGTTCTTTCCCAAAGTGCGTGAGCTCAGTGCGCTGGTCTGGGAAATGAAACCGGATGTGATCGTGATTCCGGGGCCCGGTATTTTCTCCATGATCGGCTACTGGATCGCCAAGAAATGGGGGATTCCGGTGTGCGTTACCTTCCAGACAGATTACAACCGCCTGGTGGAGTTGTATTGGGGAAAACGGCTGGCGCGATTGGCTGGCGGTTTTCTCAACTGGGTTAACCGCACCCTGTTTCAGGGCAGCGAAACCGCCGCTACCATCTGCGAATCGATGATCGCCCAGGCCCGGGCCGCGGGGGCGCGCAATCCACAGCTGGTGGGCACACCGCTGGCCCGCGAATTCGTGCATACGCCAGTGGTCGAGCTGGATAACACCGTGCAGCGGGTTTGCTATGTGGGCCGGCTGGCGGCGGAAAAGAACATTGAATCCTTCCTCGCGCTGGCGTCCCGTCGCCCGGACCTGCAGTTTGACATTGCCGGCGACGGCCCCTTGCGCGGCAAGGTGGAAAAAGCCTGCGGCGAGCAGGGTAACCTGCATTTCCACGGCTGGTGTACCCGAGAGCAAGTAGTCAGCATGCTGGATCGCTGTCAGGTGCTGGTGTTGCCCTCATCGGTGGAAGCCTTTGGCACGGTAGCGCTGGAAGCCATGGCGCGGGAGCGGCTGGTGATTACCACGCCGGCCTGCGGCATCAATGAATGGCCGGCCTTGGCCAACGGCCTGTGGATCATGGACGAAGGGGAAAGCCTGTTCGATACCCTCGAGCGCCTGCAATCACTCAGCCCGGTGACGCGCTCGCTTAAGTCCGAGCAGGCCCGCCAGGCCGCATTATCCATGAACAACCATGCGGTGACGCAGTGGACGGCGGTGCTGGCCCACTGCGCCACGCTGGCACCCAACCCAAACCCGGCGCTGCCTTCTCCCACCCTGGCATTGCTGCGCCGCCTGAGTAGCAGTTATATCCGCAATGCGCTCTGAGCCATTAACCGCACTGGTTTCGATTCACGATGTGATGCCCGAGACCCGCACGCGCGTCACCGCCATGCTGGCGCGGCTCAACCTGCCTGCCCAAGCAGTGACCTTGCTGGTTGTTCCCGGTAAAGACTGGCAGGCCGATGACCTGGATTGGTTGCGGGCTCTGCAGGAGGCGGGGCATCCGTTGGCCGGCCATGGCTGGTCTCACCGTTGTCAGCCACCCATGACGCTTTATCACCGCTTGCACAGCGCACTGTTGTCACGGGATGTGGCAGAGCATCTGTCGTTCTCGGGCGACGGCATTCAGCGGCTGGTGTGGGACTGTTATCGCTGGTTTATCCGTAACGGTCTGACCCCGTCGCCATTGTACGTGCCGCCGGCGTGGGCATTGGGCGTGCTGACCCGGTCACAGCTAGCCGGGTTGCCGTTTCGGTATGTGGAAACCTTGTCTGGTGTTCACGATACCCACAAACACACCTTCACCCGGCTGCCGTTGGCAGGTTTTGAAGCGGACACCGCGTTTCGTGCCTGGACGTTACGCTTTTTCAATGCCATCAATATCAGCCAGTCCCGCCGCACTGGAATACCGATACGCATCGGGCTGCATCCGGACGATTTTGAGTTGCGGCTTGCCAATACGATTTTGCCTTTGGCGGCGTCGTTGTCACAGACGTTTTCTTATTCCCAGGCACTGGAAGTGTTAGTTAAGCGCTCTGCAGCTATCCCGTTATAGTGGCCGGGTTAGAATGAATGACTTTCTGTTTCTGTCCCGCTTTTTGATTATCCGCCAGACAAGCCGAAGGGCCGTTGGAGGCTAGTCCCGATAACGTTTGCGCAAGTCGCCATAGGCGTCCACGCGGCGGTCGCGCAGGTAAGGCCAGATTCGGCGTACGGATTCGCTGCGCTGCAGGTCCACGTCGGCCAG
The DNA here is from genome assembly GCF_002733835.1 of Alcanivorax sp. Classification (GTDB taxonomy): domain Bacteria; phylum Pseudomonadota; class Gammaproteobacteria; order Pseudomonadales; family Alcanivoracaceae; genus Alcanivorax. The sequence goes on along the minus strand of NZ_NVWY01000002.1, from coordinate 95,831 downwards.
GAGCACCTGTTCATTATCGCTGTCGGCCTGGGCCAGGAATTCGCCCTGTGGCCCACAGATAAAGCTGTTTCCCCAGAATTGAATGCCGCTGTCGTCCGCCGGGCTTTGTTCAAAGCCGGTGCGGTTGGCGACCAGCACCGGTAAACCGTTGGCGACTGCATGGGCGCGCTGGATGGTGATCCAGGCGTCGAGCTGGCGTTTCTGCTCATCCTGTTCATCGGTGCGGTCCCAGCCGATGGCGGTGGGGTAGAGCAGCAGGTCGGCGCCGGCCAGTGCCATCAGGCGGGCGGCCTCCGGGTACCATTGGTCCCAGCACACCAGCAGGCCCAGTTTGCCCACGCTGGTTTCGATGGGGCTGAAGCCGCTGCGGCCATCGTTGAAGTCTGCATCGCCGGGGGTGAAGTAGAATTTTTCATAGAAGCCCGGGTCGTCGGGAATGTGCATCTTGCGGTAGATGCCGGCCAGGCTGCCGTCTTTTTCCAGCACCACGGCGGTGTTGTGGTACAGGCCGGTGGCGCGCTTTTCGAACAGACTGCCGACGATGACGATGCCCAGCTCTTTGGCCAGTGCGCCCAGGGTGTCGGTGCTGGGGCCGGGGATGGGTTCGGCCAGATCAAAGACGCGGGTGTCTTCGGTCTGACAGAAATACAGGCTGCGGTGTAATTCCTGCAGTAGCACCAGCTCCGCGCCCTGGGCGGCGGCCTCGCGCACCTGCGACAGGGAATGATCCAGGTTGGCCTGCAGGTCGGCGGTGTTTGTTTGCTGGATAACGGCAACACGCATGGGCATTTTCCTTGTACTGGGCTGGCTGGGCTCAGTGTTGAATAGATAATTAAAGCGCGCCTTGCGGCAATTGCATGGTGACACAGTGCAGGCTGCCGTGCTGTTCGATCAGTACCCGGCAGTTGACGGCCACCACGCTGCGTGGTCCGGCGACGGATTGCAGGGCATCCAGTGCTTGTTGGTCCGTGTCGCAGCCATAAATCGGCACCAGAATTTTCTCGTTGGTGATCAGAAAGTTGGCGTAGGTGGCTGGCAGGCGTTCTCCCTCGCGGCAATACTGGGCAGACGGCAGTACCAGCGGAACCAGGGTCAAATCATGCTGATCCGCCAGGCTTTGTAGTTCCTGTTCCATGGCGGCGAGACCGGGGTAGTGGCTGTCGCAGGTATCCTGGCATTGCACATAGGCCAGGGTTTTTTCGTCCACAAAGCGGGCGAGGGTGTCCACGTGGGCGTCGGTGTCGTCGCCTTCCAGCTCGCCATGGTCCAGCCACCAGATGTCACTGACGCCCAGCTGCTGTTTCAGCTGTTCGGTCAGTTCCGCTTCTGAGAGGTCCGGGTTGCGATTGGGGTTGCGCAGGCAGTGGCGGGTGGTCAGCAGGTTGCCATGGCCATCGGTATCGATGGCGCCGCCTTCCAGTACCAGGGCGTGGGTTTCCAGGGGGAGCTGCCAGGGCAGTTGCTGGTTGAGGGCGTTGTCCTTGTCGGCGGCGAACTTGCCGCCCCAGCCGGTAAAGGTGTAGTCCAGCAGCTGTGTCTGCTCGCCGTTGCGAATGGCGATGGGGCCGAAATCCCGGGCCCAGGTGTCGTTGTAGTCGGCGATCACCACCTGCAGGCGCTGGGCGTCGATGCCCCGCGCAGCGACCTGAGCGTGAATATGTTCACGGATGTGGGCGTTACGGCACACCAGCAGCACATGCTCGTGATCAAGCAGGGCAGCGAGGATATCCAGATAACAGGTTTCGGCGTCGGCCAGGTGATCGGCCCAATCGGTATGGGCGTCGGGCCAGGCGAGCAGGACCCCCCATTGGGGAGCCCATTCAGGAAGCAGTTGGCGCATAGCGAAGAGTGTCCGCAGGGTTGGCTATGCGCGCGAGTGTGCTACTGGCTGGCCCCCCAGTCAATATAGAAGCCGCCGTCATCGGCCGTGTCTTTTACGTCGTTCGCCGCGTCCTCTGCGGCCTGTTGGGTCTGCTCTGCCTGCTCGACGTGTTCTTCCACGTTTTGCTCGGCTTCAGCCTGGGCAGCCTGTGCTTTCTCGTTGGCGTCATCAACGGCGCTTTGCGCTTTGGCCTGGCTGTCTTCTACCGCTTGATTGGCCGCTTCGCTGGCCTGGTCAACGGACTGCCGGGCTTCTTTCTCTACGCTGGCGGCCTTCTTCTTTGCCGCCTGTTCTGGTGTGTCTTCGCCGGCGATGATGATGCGGCCGGTGACCGGGTCAAAGCGGAATTCGCCTTCAGCATTGCTGTCCGAGGCAGGGGCCGTTGCCGATGAAGCCGGGGCGGTTTTCGCTGCAGCGGCACCTGTGCTCGCGGTGGGGGCGGGTGCGGTTTTGGCTGTGCTTTTTGCTGGCGTGGCAGGGGCGGGTGTCGGGGCCGTGGTTGACTCTGAAGTGGCTGGCGCTGTCGTCGCGGCGGCCGCAGGGGGGGCGGCTGGTTTCGGCTCAGCGCTGCTGGCCGTTGCAGCGTCGTTGCCGCTGTTGTCTTCGCTGACAAAACGGCCGGAAACCGGGTCAAACATCAGCCCGCCTTTGTCTTCACCATTATCCGCAGTGGCGGGCGCTGGCTCGCTGGATTGCGCTGCCGTTTTTCCCTGAAGGGGGGGCAGGGTGTCGACCTGCTGGCCGGAGACCACATCCGGTGCCGCGCTCACGGGGCGATCAACCACGGTGTGCAAAGCGGTGTTGTTTTCGAAGTAAACGGTGAAACCGTTGTAGAACCAGCGGGTGATGGCGGGGCTGCCCACCGGGCCCTTGCTCTGGTTGGGGGCGCCGAATTCGGCCCGGACCTGGGATTGGGACATGCCGCGCTGGGGAACGTCGGCCGCCAGTGAGGCAGCGGGCATGGCCAGCGCTGCTGAGGCCAGCAACGTCATTATTCTTATCTTCATTTCTTCCCCCGGCGAGATTGTATTTTCTTTCGATATTAGAAAGTTAGGTAGACTTATTCAACCATTTTGCTAGCACAGGAACGCTGACGCCGATCACAAAGCGAACCCCTGGTGCATTCGTGCCGGTTTCTGACCGTGATGGCCGTAGTATTTGCCCCGGGTTTCGGGTTAAATGCGCTGCATGTTTCGACCTCTATCCTTCTATGTGGGGCTGCGCTATACCGGCGCCCGTGCCCGCAACAGTTTTATTTCGGTGATTACACTGATTTCGGCATTGGGCCTGATGTTGGGCGTCGCGGTGCTGATCACAGTGCTATCTGTCATGAACGGCTTCGATCGTGAGCTGCAAACCCGCATTCTGGGCATGGTGACGCACCTGTCGGTGCATGGCCGTGAGCCCGTGCAGGATTGGCAGGCGCTGGCCAACCGGCTGGATCACCATGACCAGATTGAGGCGGCGGCGCCTTTTGTACAGCTTGAAGGCATGCTGACCCATCGCGGTAATGTGGCCGGGGCGCTGATTAACGGCATTGAACCTGAAGCCGAGCGCAAAGTGTCCATCGTCGGGGATTTCATGCATCAGGGCGAGCTGGAAAGCCTTGCGCCGGGTGAGTTCGATGTGGTGCTGGGCTATGGGCTGGCGCGGCGTCTGGGCGCTGAACTGGGCGATAAAATCACCCTGGTGCTACCGGAAGCCACGATCTCGCCTGCCGGGGTGATGCCCCGCTTCAAACGGTTTACGGTCACCGGGATTTTCCGGGTGCGGGCGGAAGTCGACTCTCTTTATGCCTATGTGAATATGGCTGACGCGGCCAAACTGGCTCGCCAGGCGGGCACTGTGCAAGGGGTGCGATTGAAGCTGAACGATTTGTTCAGTGCCTCCAATCTCGGTTGGAAGTTGCAACAGGAGCTGGGGCCGAATTACTACACCAGTGACTGGACTCGCAGCCACGGCAATCTGTTCCAGGCCATCAAGATGGAAAAGACCATGATGACGCTGTTGCTCAGCTTCATTGTGGCGGTGGCTGCTTTCAATATCATTTCCAGCCAGGTGATGCTGGTGACTGAAAAGCGCGGCAACATCGCAGTGTTGCGCACGCTGGGGGCGTCACCGGGCACGATCATGCGCATTTTCATGGTTCAGGGCACCTTGATTGGGGTGGCGGGCACCTTGCTGGGGACCGTGCTTGGGGTGCTGTTGGCCACCAATGTGAGCAATATTGCCGAGTGGGTAGAGCGAACGTTTAACACCCGTTTGTTTGATGCCTATTTTGTGAATTATCTGCCGTCCGAGTTGCAGTGGTCCGATGTGGGCACCATTGTGGGGATCGCGCTGTTCATTAGCTTCTCTGCCACCCTGTATCCTTCCTGGCGCGCTAGCCGGGTACAACCTGCGGAGGCGCTGCGTTATGAATGATTCGACGCCTGTCCTGCATGCGCAAACGTTGGTGAAAGCCTACGAAGAGGGCAATAACGAACTGGAAGTGCTCAAGGGTGTGGACCTGACTGTGCACAAGGGCGATATCCTGGCGATTATCGGTGCGTCCGGTTCGGGGAAGTCGACCTTGCTGAATCTGCTCGGCGGGCTGGACCACGCTACCCGTGGCTCGGTTTCTATCGCTGGCACTTCGCTGACAGCTCTGAATGATCGGGAAACCGGACGGCTGCGCAATCGCTACCTGGGGTTCGTTTACCAGTTTCACCATTTGTTGCCGGAATTTACTGCCTTGGAAAATGTGGCCATGCCGCTGTTGATCCGTGGGGAGAAGCCGGCGGATTGTCAGGCCCGGGCCGCGGCGATTCTGGAGCGGGTGGGGCTTGAGCATCGTCTCAAGCACAAGCCTTCCGCGCTGAGTGGCGGCGAGCGTCAGCGGGTGGCCATTGCCCGTGCGCTGGTGACTGAGCCGGCACTGGTAATGGCGGATGAGCCCACCGGGAATCTGGATGAGCGTACTGCTGCACAGGTGCAGGCGCTAATGATCGAGTTGAATGAGAATCTGGGTACGGCATTCATGATCGTTACCCATGACCGGGAGTTCGCCTCCCGCTGCCCGCAGCAATATGAGCTGCACGATGGGTTACTGCGGCGGCTTTGAGTCGTCGCGGGCCTCGTCGGCCTCGCGCTTTGCCGCTTCTTTGGCGTTTTCCTTTGCTTCCTGTCTGGCCTCCCGGCGTTCTGCCCGGGCGCGCCGGTGTGCGCGCAGGTTCCAGCTACGAATCACCGCCAGTCGCCAACTGACCTTGACTGCCAGGTAGGCCAGCCCGCCGAACAGAAATGCGCACAGCAACGAGCCCACCCACAGGGGAATCAACTGCTCCACAAACCAGGCCACGGTAATGCCTTCGCCGCTGTGGGGCGGCATGCCCAGCAACCAGGCACCGATGCGGTAGGTGAAATAGAAGATGGGGACATAGGTGACCGGGTTGGAAATCCAGACCAGCATCACCGACAGCGGCAGGTTGCAATGAAAGCGTACCGCCAGTAACGCGGCCAGCCCCATCTGCAGGGGTATGGGTAGCAAACCGGAGAAGATGCCGATAAAGGCGGCGCCCGCCAGTGAGCGGCGGTTGATATGCCAGAGATTGGGGTCCGACAACACCTCCCCGAGAAAGCTCAACGACTTGGTCTGCCGAATGCGTTCGGGTGTTGGCAGGTATTTGCGGAATATCCGTTTTGGCATGAACTCGCATCTACTGGCTGGGGTGGGGAGCGTCTGGCGGCCCCGGTACATTCTGGCGGGCGTTATCTCGCCGTCCACGAACGCACTCTATCAGTTCGTTGCTATGCCCGGTACGTTCGTGCCGGGATTAACCGCGAAAAAAGTGGGGCAAAAGGGCGTGTGTGCTCCCTTCCTGTTTCCCCGCGGGCGCTATTATGCCCGCATCGATAAAAAAGGCATACTCCTTCGCTGACGGCTTTCAGGATTGTTGGGTTCGTCAACAGAATCGCCATGTTGTGATGTCTGTGTAATCGTTTTCACGTCGTCGTTTCAGAAAATACCGCGGAGCAAGGATGCGTATGTGGTTGACGGCAGCGGCCATGGTGGCTGGCTGCTGGCTGGGTGTGTTATGGCCGTTGCTGGTGCTTTGTGCCGTGGCGGTGGTGGGGATATGGCGTTACCGTTCCCGATGGCTCGTCTGGTTGGTGCTGGGCTACGGCTTCGGTGTGTGGCAACTGCACCAGGGGTTGGCGCAACGTCTGCCTGCAGAGCACGACCGGGCGGTGCTCAGCCTGCAGGGGCAGGTGCGGGATATTCCGGTTACCCGCCGTGAATTTCGTTTCGGCCGCTGGCAGGTTCGCCAGCAGATCCATCTGACGGTGTGGGGCAGTGAGGCATGGCCCGGCACGCACCGGGTGGTTCTCAACAGCTATGCGCCTTCGGTATTGCTGAGTGCGGGGGACCGGGTGGCTCTGGATGCAGAGCTGAAGGTGCCGCGCGGCGTGTATAACCGCTTTGGTCCGGACCGTGCCCGTGCCGACCTGGCCGTCGGGGTGGATGCCCGTGGCAAGCTCGAGCGTGTTTCGGTAATCGCCAATCACGGCGGCGTGGATGCCTGGCGGGAGGCGCTGTCCTCTCAGGTGGCGGCGTCGGTATCTGGCTCTCCCTTTGGCAAAGCGGTATTACCGGCGTTGGTAGTTGGTGACCGTGCCGGGCTGTCGTCGTCTCTCTGGCGTACCTTTCAACTCACTGGCGGGGCTCACCTGCTGGCCATTTCCGGGCTGCATATTGCCATTGTGGCGGGCTGGTTCTGGTGGCTGGGCAGAGCGCTGCTTGCGCCAGTGCTGCAAGGCGTGGTTCCAGGGCTGCGACGATATTCGCTGCAGCAACTTGCCTGGTTGCCGGCGCTGCTCGGTGCCATGTGGTATGCGGCACTGGCAGGTTTCAGCCTGCCCACCATGCGTGCACTGGTAATGCTGATCGTAGTGGCACTGGCCCAGTGGTGGCGAGTGCCGGTTTCGCTGTGGCGGGCGTTGGGCATGGCACTGTTGGTGGTGTTGTTGATCACGCCTCTGGCTGCGCTGTCAGCGAGCCTGTGGCTGTCTTTCGGTGCGGTCGCCTGTATCGCCATGCTGACCCGCAGCCATGCGCCCTGGCGGTTGATGTTGTTGCTGCCGGTGGTGATGGCCGTGGCGGGTGCGGTGCTGTTTCAGCAGTGGACACCCAGTGCCCCGCTGGCAAACCTGATTCTGGTTCCGCTCTACACCTTGTTGGTTATCCCTGCGGCATTGCTGGGGACGCTGCTCCAGCAGCCCTGGTTGTTGGGGGCTGCCGCCACCGGGGTGGAATTTTCCGTGTGGGTCATGATGTGGCTGGCGAATCTGGGCGTGCCGTCATGGCTCAGGCTGCCGTCCATGCCCGCAGGTATCGTCCTGATGATTGGGGTGATGTTGCTGCTGATGCCATTTTTGCCATTTCCTCGACGTTTGCTGCCGCTTTTCCTGCTGCCCTGGTTGACGCAGAAGCCGGCAACACTGGCGCCGGGGGAGTGGTCACTGACGGCTTTTGATGTGGGGCAGGGGCTGGCATTGGCAATACGTACCCGTGAGCACCTGCTGATTTATGATGCCGGGCCGTCCTGGCCCGGTGGCAGCATGGCGGCCCAGAGTATGAGGCCGTGGCTGTCGGTCACGGGGCAGCAGGTAGACCGCACGGTGATCAGCCATGGCGACAATGACCATGCCGGTGGGCTGACTGACTTGCCGGCACCAGGCCTGTTGCTCAGTGGCGAGCCGCACAGGGTGCCAGGCAGCCAATTATGCCAGGCCGGTGATCAGTGGCGCTGGGACGGCGTGACCTTCACGGTGCTGTGGCCCCGCGAGCCAGGGCCGGCCGGGAACGGCGCCAGCTGTGTGCTGCATGTTGATGGGCCATTTGGTTCCGCCCTGTTGCCTGGCGATATCGGCATCCAAGAGGAATACCGTTTGCTTGGGGCGTTGGCGCCCGTGGACCTGCTGGTGGTAGGCCATCATGGCAGCAAATCCAGTACCAGTGATGCCTTGCTGCGTCAGCTGCAGCCCGATGTGGCACTGGTTAGTGCCGGCTACCGTAACCGGTTCCGCCACCCTCATCCGCAGGTGCTGCACAAGCTGGACAGCGCGGGCATCACAGTTCTGCGCACGGACCTGGATGGCATGATTGTGTTTCGACAGGGGGGCGTCGATAATGGCCGGCTTATAACAAAATGGCGGCAAACGGTTGCCCGGCCCTGGCATGGACCGGCCCGTTGGCGCTTTTGGTAACCCGATTTGTGAGCAAGGGGAGAAGTTAAGGTGCAGGATCTTGTGCAGTCCGGGGGCTGGATGATGCTCCCGATCTTGATCTGTTCGGTAGTGGCGCTGGCCATCGTGGTAGAACGTTTCTGGACCTTGCGGCCCAGCAAATTAGCGCCGGCGGATACGGTGCCCCAGGTGCAGACGCTGCTGAAACGCGGCCTGCTTAATGAAGGCAATCTGGTGAAGCTGCGCGACAGCTCGCCGTTGGGTCGTATTCTGGCGACCGGTCTGGCCAATGCGCGCCATGGTCGTGACATCATGAAAGAAAGCATTCAGGAGAGTGCCACTGGTGTGGTGCACGAACTGGAGAAATTTCTCAGCACCCTGGGTTCTATCGCGGCGATTACTCCACTGTTGGGCTTGCTAGGCACCGTGGTCGGCATGATCGATGTGTTTGCAGCGATCATGATTCACGGCACCGGTGATGCGGCACAGCTGGCTGGTGGTATTTCCCAGGCACTGCTGACCACTGCAGCGGGGCTGGTGGTTGCCATTCCGGCAATCTTCTTTCACCGGTTCTTTGTACGCCGGGTAGAAGAAATTACCGTGGAATTGGAGCAAAGCGCCGTTCATGTGGTGGATCTGGTCCACGGTGATCGTGAGGCAGAACCGGGAGAGAAGGCGTGAAATTTCCCCGGCCCAGCCAGGAGGAAATCAGCGTTAACCTGACACCCTTGATTGATGTGGTGTTCCTGCTGCTGATTTTCTTCATGGTATCGACCACGTTTGATGACAAGACACAGTTGTCGATCACCTTGCCGGAAGCCGATGGCGCTCCGCAGGCCCAGGTGGATGATCAGGTTGAAGTGACGATTACCTCCACGGGCGATTACCTGGTGAACGGCGAGAAGCTGGCGGCCAGTGACAGCAATGCGCTACGCACTGCGTTGCTGCGTCTTGGGCAGGATAAAACGGATCAACCGTTGCAAATTTATGCGGACGCCAATGTGGCGTATCAGGCTGTCGTGCGTGTTTATGACGTGGCCGGGCAGCTGGGTTTTGTTAAGCTGTCGCTCACCACTCGCGAATCCCCCAACGAGGCACAATGAGTCAACCTCTTCCCCCCGAGGACGTGTGGCCTACCTATAAACGGCTGCTGAGTTACGTCCGCCCTTACTGGTTCATGCTGATTATCAGCGTTATTGGCTATGCCCTGTATGCCGGCACCCAGGCCGGGGCGGCACAGCTGGCCGGTTACTTGGGGGAAACCATCGTCAACCCGACCGATGCCCGCGTGCTAATCGTGTCGATCGCGCCATTGGTGTTGGTGATTTTTCAGGGCCTGGGCCAGTTCATGGGCAGTTATTCCATGAACTGGGTAGCCCAGCAGATTGTGTATGTGCTGCGTAATGATGTGTTCGGTCATGTGCTGAAATTGCCCCAGTCTGAATATCACCGCAATGCGTCCGGGCGCATCATGTCGAAGATTATCTTTGATGCGCAGCAGGTCACCAGTGCGGGTACCGATGCCATCATCGTGATTATCCGTGAAGGCCTCACTGTGGTGGGGCTGTTTGGTTTCCTGTTATGGCAGAACTGGAAACTGACGCTGATTCTGGTGGCCGTGGCTCCCCTGATTGCCATGGTCATGAATATCACCAGCAAGCGATTCCGCAAGATCAGCCGTCGTATCCAGTCTTCCATGGCGAACATCACCCATTTTCTGGGTGAAGCCATTGAGGGCAGTGGCGAGGTGAAAATTTTTGGCGGCCAGAAACAGGAAGCGGACCGATTCCATAACGTCAGCCGCAGTTTTGCCAAGCAGAATGTGAAGCTCAATGCCAGCAAGATTGCCAGCACGGTTATCGTACAGCTGTTTGTGGCGGTGGGCATTGGTGCCATTACCTATCTGTATATTCACTTGATGGGTGAAGAGCTGACAGTGGGGGGCTTTCTCTCCTACATTGCCGCCGCAGGCATGATCCAGAAACCGCTCAAGCAACTCACCGATGTAAACGTGAAAGTGCAGCGGGGGGTAACCGGTGCGGCCAGCTTGTTTGAACTGCTGGATACGGAGCAGGAAGTGGATACCGGTAGCTATGCGGTGGCCACCAAGGCCGATGGCAACATCGACTTTGAGGGAGTGACCTTTGGTTATGACCCGGCGTCACCGGTGGTGCGGAATCTCAACTTTTCCATCAAGGCCGGCGAGACGGTGGCATTGGTGGGGCGTTCTGGTGCGGGGAAAAGTACCATCAGTGCCATGCTGCCGCGTTTTTTCGATCCGGATCAGGGACGAATTCTTCTCGATGGCGTCCCCTTGCCGGAGTACCAGCTCGGTGAGCTGAGGAACCAGATCGCCATGGTCAGCCAGCGGGTGGTGCTGTTTAACGACAGCGTGCGAAACAATATTGCCTACGGTGAGCTGCGCAGCGCGGATGATGCCACCATCATAAAAGCGGCACAGGACGCCCACGCCTGGCGCTTTATCGAGCAGCTTGAGCATGGCCTGGATACCTTGCTGGGCCAGGATGGTGTGCAATTGTCCGGTGGCCAGCGGCAGCGGATCGCCATTGCCCGGGCGCTGCTCAAGGATGCGCCGATCTTGATTCTTGATGAAGCGACCAGTGCACTGGATAGCGAATCTGAGCACCACATCCAGCAGGCCCTGGAGCAGGTGATGGAAGGGCGAACTACCCTGGTCATTGCCCATCGCTTGTCTACCATCGAAAAAGCGGATCGTATTATGGTGCTGGATCAGGGCCAGTTGATCGAGCAGGGCTCGCACCAGGAATTGCTGGAAAAAAACGGGCTTTATACGCAGATGTACCGGATGAATTTTGCCGAGGAGTAAGCGGGCGACATGGGGGCACTGAGCGAATGGATTCAACAGGGGTGGTATAAGGGCAGTCCCTGGCTGGTTCCGCTGCGGCCTCTGTCTGCGCTGGTGTCTTTTGAGGCGCGGCGCCGTCTGCAACAATTCAGGAAACAACGCCCAAGCCCTCCCGTTCCGGTGTTGGTGGTGGGCAATATCACTGTCGGTGGTACAGGCAAAACCCCATTGGTGATTGCGTTGGTGGAAGCGGCGCGCTCGCGAGGCTTGAAAGTGGCGGTGGTATCCCGTGGCTTTGGCGGTAAAACCGAACAGTATCCCCAGCATGTGTCCGCTAGCAGTGATGCGCTGGAAGTAGGGGATGAGCCAGTGTTGATTGCTCGCCGCACCGGGGCGCCGGTGGTGCTGGATCCGGATCGGCGCAATGCCCTGGACGTGGCGATTCGCGAGTACGCCCCGGACCTGGTGATCAGCGATGATGGCTTGCAGCATTATGCGCTGCCGCGCAGCGCCGAAGTGGTGGTGGTGGATGGTCAGCGTGGCCTGGGTAATGGCCGTTGTCTGCCGGAAGGACCATTGCGGGAGCCGGCCACCCGCCTCAAGGAGGTGGACTTCGTGATCAGCACCGGCGGTGGCTGGACCGGGGCCTATCCCATGATCATGCGTCCGTCAGGCATGACATGCCTGGCCGACGACCGTACTCTCTCCCCTGACGATTTCCTGCGCCAGCACCCCCAGGTCCATGCGGTTGCCGGCATTGGCAATCCCAAACGTTTCTTTAATCTGCTCAGTATTCTGGGGCTCAGCACGACGCCTCACGTTTTCCCCGACCATCATGCCTATCAGCCGGCGGATCTGGCCTTTGCCGATGGGTTGCCTGTCCTGATGACAGAAAAGGACGCGGTGAAATGTGCCCCCTTTGCCGAACCCCACTGGTGGTTTCTTCCGGTGACTGCGAGCTTGCCGGACGGGTTGCTGGATCAGATGATTGATCGGGCGTTGGGAGTGAACGGTCAAGAGAGTTGAAAGTTAAAAGGTAAAGTTGAAACGTGAGGATGTAAGGCATGGGTTTGAACGGTTTTTTCAACTTTGAACTTTAAACTTCCAACTCGGCCCTGATTTTTTTCGAGGTAGTGAATGAGTTTTTACGTAGTGGTGCCGGCGCGGTATGCGTCTACCCGTTTGCCGGGCAAGCCGTTGGTAGACATTGCTGGAAAAACCATGGTGGAACGGGTGGCGGAGCGCTGCCAGCAAAGCCATGCCGAGCAGGTATACGTGGCCACGGATGATGCGCGCATTGCCGATGTGCTGGATGGCATCGTGCCCGTGGTCATGACCCGCGACGATCACCCCTCCGGCACGGACCGCCTGCAGGAAGTGGCCGCCAAACTGGGGCTGGCTGATGATGACATCATCGTCAATGTGCAGGGCGATGAGCCGTTGATTCCCCCGGCGGTGATTGATCAGGTGGCGGCGAATCTGGCCGCCAACCCGGACTGCCAGATGTCCACCCTGTGTGAACCCATTGAACGAGCTGACGATCTGTTTAACCCGAATGTGGTGAAAGCCGTGTTCGATGACAGCGGCAAGGCGCTGTATTTTTCCCGGGCGCCGGTGCCCTGGCATCGTGATGCCTTTGCCGATGGTAAGCAGGACATGTCCGCAGGGCAGTGGTGGCGGCATATCGGCATCTACGCGTACCGGGTAGCGTTCTTGCACCGGTATGTGCAATGGCCGCCCGCGACCCTGGAGCAGCTGGAATCTCTGGAGCAGCTGCGGGCCATGGCCAATGGCGTGGCTATCCACATTGAACCTGCCTGTGAGGCTGTGCCCGGTGGGGTCGATACCCAGGCGGATCTTGAGCGTCTGCGGTCAGAGTTGGGAGGCCGGTAATGAGCGTATCAGTATTGTTCGTTTGCCTTGGCAACATCTGTCGTTCACCCACCGCTGAAGTGGTCTTTCGTGAACGCGTGAAGGCAGCAGGCCTGGAAGATCGTATTCGTATTGATAGCGTTGGAACCGGCGATTGGCATATCGGCAAGGCGCCGGATCCTCGTACCCAGGAGGCCGCGTTGCGCCGAGGCTATTCCATGGCTGACCTGCGCGCGAGGCAAGTCAGCCCGGCGGATTTTGCGGACTATGATTGGGTGCTGGCCATGGATGACGCCAACCTGGAGGATCTGAAGGCCATGCGACCCGCATCGTATCAGGGTACTCTTGCCCGTTTTCTGGACTATGCACAGCACACTTCGGTGCGGGAAGTACCTGACCCTTACTATGGCGGTGAAGACGGATTCGATACCGTGCTGGATCTGATTGAAGATGGCGCTGAAGGATTGTTGAGCCGTGTGCGGGAGCAACTGTGAGCCAGACGGCGCCACCGACCGGTTCGGTTGAGCAGATTTGCGATGCGGATCTGACGTCGCTGAATACCTTGCGGTTGCCGGCGCGAGCCCATCGCCTGGCACGGCCGAACACACTGGATGCATTGTCACAGGTGCTGGCGGAACGTAATCCTGCAGAGCCACTTTTCGTGATTGGTGAAGGCAGCAACCTGGTAATTCGTTCTGATCTGCCGGGGCTGACACTGAGCCTGGCTATTGATGGCATGGCGCAGGTGAAAGAAGACGACACCCATGTTTGGGTCGCCGCCGGTGCTGGCGTGCACTGGGATGATCTGGTGGCCTGGACCGTCGAGCAGGGTTGGCAAGGGCTGGAAAACCTGTCCTTGATTCCCGGTACGGCGGGGGCGGCACCTTTTCAAAATATCGGTGCCTATGGCGTCGAGTTGTCCCAGGTACTGGAGCAGGTGACGGTGATGGATGTGGTCACCGCTCAGGTAGACCATTTTGCCGGCCATGAATGCGAATTTTCCTACCGCGACAGTCGTTTCAAAAGCGGTGATCGTGGCCGCTATATCATTACCGGCATCGAGCTTCGTCTGAATAAAATACCGCAATGCAATGTGAGCTACGGGCCGCTCCAGGCGCGTTTTGGCCACTTGTCGCAAGCGGATATTTCCCCCGCCGCGGTTCGCGAGCATGTGATTGCGGTGCGTCAGAGTAAGCTGCCGGACCCTGCCGTGTTGGCTAACGCGGGCAGTTTTTTCAAAAACCCGGTTGTCACCAAAGAACAGGGTGATGCGCTAAAGATGCGCTTTGCGGATGTGGTGGCGTACGCACAAGAAGATGGCGTGAAACTGGCAGCAGGGTGGCTGATCGAGCAGGCCGGCTGGAAGGGGAAGCGACTGGGGCCTGTTGGTATGCATAGTGAACAGGCGCTGGTGCTGGTCAATCATGGCGGTGCTACCAGTGCGGATGTGGTGGCGTTGGCAGAGGCGGTGTGTGCCGATGTGCTGGCGATGTTTGGTGTGTCGTTGGAGCAAGAGCCGGTGCTGTTACCATAGCCAGGAGCCTCCAGGCCCCTATAGACGCATGGGATGCATGAGACCCATGGCCACAATTGATTTCAGCATGTAGCTGGAGCAATACCTGATTATTGTCTGAATGATGGCCCTGACAATTCCTCAAAGAAACCCTCAAAAATACCTCTCAAAAAAGATACCGCAAAACGATAGCTGTTCAGGCTAAGGGGGTTACGCCAGGCATTCGGCGTCGGGTATTTACTCGCGATAAACCCTGTAGACGACGAGAAGCGTGTTATTCACTCTAATCCGGGAAGAACCATAAGCCACAAAAAAGCCCGCACGAAGCGGGCTTTTTTGTGGCTGGATGTCCTCAGTCTTCCGAGGACGATTCCGCTTGTTGCGCCTTGGCAGCGGCTTCCTGGGCGGCGAGCTGCTCACGACGACGCTGGCGTGGGTCGTTGCTGGCGCGGCCCTGCTCGGCGGCGGCGGGCTTCACTTCTGCCTTGACCGCTTTCACTTCCGTGGCACGGCTGGGCAGCTCATTGCTGGCCGGTGCCGGCTTGGGCTTTTCTTCCGCCTTTGGCGCCGGGGCTGCCGGGGTGGGTTTGTAGCCCGGGGAGCGTGGATCATTGCTGGCCCGGTTTGGAGCTGCTGGCTCAGCGGCGGGGGCTTCGGCTTTGGGGGCTTCGGCCTCTACCGCTTTCTCTGCCTGCTTTTGCTCTACCGGTTTGGTCGGCGCTGGCGCCTCAGCCGGTTTGGCCGCTTCTGGCTGAGCTGCCGGAGCGTCTTTGGCGGCTTCCGCTTGGGGAGCGGGTTGCGCTACGTTCTCGGCATCAGCGGTTTTCGGCGCATCAGCCTTGGGCTGCTGCGGCTGGCTTTCGGCAACCGGCTTTTCCTGCGCAGGAGTAGCGGCAGCAGTGTCACTGGTTGCCTGCTGAGCGCTGGCCGGTTTGTCGTCCTCGGCTTTCGGCGCGGCGGTGTTTTGCTCGGCCGGGGCCTGGGCGGCCGGTTGTTGCTCGGCAGCAGGTTGCTGCGGCTGAGCCGGTGCAGGGGGCTGTTCCGGTTTCGGTTCAGCTGCGGCTTGCGGCTTGCTGGCCGCCGGCTGTTGCTCGGTTGCCTGAGTAGCTTTGTTGGCTACCTCTTTTTTAGCCTGATCGTCTGCCTTCACTTGCGCAGACGGCTCCTGAGCCGGAACCAGCTTGGCGGGCGGGTGACCTTCGTCATCCACGGGCGCGGGCTGTTCGTTGCGTGGTCGGGCCGGTTTGGGCGCCTTGTTGGTGCGCTGCGGTTTGTCCGCAGAGGTTTGAGCTACCGCATTCTTGCCGTCGCTATTGTTTTCCCCTTTGCCAGGACGCTGGCGTTCGCGTAGCGGACGATCGTCCTTGGCATCGGTGCGGCGGGGGGCTTTCGGGCCCTTGTCGTTGCTTTTGCTGTCGGTGCTGTCAGCAGCATTGTCCGGCTTGCGGTTGTTACGCGGTTTGCCGCTGTCATTTGCCTTGTTGTCGTTACGACCGTCGCCACGGTTGTCATTGTTGCGGTTGTTGCGACGGTTGTCATTACGGCCACGACGCTCGTTACGGTTACCGTCGTCCTTGTTATCGCTACGGTTATCGTTGCGATTGTCGGAAGCGCGATTGTCTGCCTGGCGGTTGTCGTTCTTGCGGCCGCCATCCTTGTCGTTCTGGCGCTTGTTGCGGTTATTGCGATTGTCGTTATCGCTCGCTTTGCCGCCATCGCGCTTGTTGCGGTTGTCGTTCTTGCCGCGGTTATCGTTGTTGCGGCCGTCATTACGATTGTCGTTGCGGTTGCGGTTGTTGCCACCACGGCCACGGGCGTTCTGCTGCTGGCGCTGCTTGTTATCGCTTTTGCGCTGGGGCTGTTCTTTCTTCACCTTGGCGGGCTTGGGCTCAGCGGTAAAGACCTGGGCAAGCCAGGTGAACAGACGCGCCAGCAGACCCAGGTTCTGGGCCTGCGCTGTCGGTGCGGCAGCTGCCGGTTTGGGCGGCGGTGGGGCGGTGTCCGGAGCCATCAGTTTGACGGCGGGCTCCTGGGTCTTGATTTCCGTGTCCTGGGCGGAGGCGATATCTGCATCCTTGTTGCCCTCCAGCAGGTCCATCTCGTGGCTCAGCTGAGCGGACGTCTGGTCATCACGGATGCGCTCCACTTCGAAGTGGGGCGTGTCCAGGTTCTGGTTGGGAATGATGACCACGCGAACATTGTGGTTCTTCTCAATGGCGCGCAGGGGATCACGCTTTTCATTGAGCAGGTAGGTGGCCACGGCCACCGGCACCTGGGCCTGAATCTCGCCGGTGCGCTCTTTCATCACTTCTTCTTCGATAAGACGAAGAATGCTCAGCGCCAGTGATTTCACATCACGAATATGGCCCTGGCCGTCGCAACGCGGGCAGACGATGCTGGATGTCTCGCCGAGGCTGGGGCGAAGCCGTTGACGGGACAGTTCCAGCAGGCCGAAGCGGGAGATACGGCCCAGCTGGATGCGGGCCCGGTCTTGCTCCAGCGCATCGCGCATGCGGTTTTCCACGTCACGCTGGTTGCGTGCGGGGCCCATGTCGATGAAATCCACCACGATCAGGCCGCCGATATCACGCAGGCGCAGCTGCCGGGCGATTTCTTCGGCGGCTTCCAGGTTGGTGTTCAGGGCGGTTTCTTCGATATCCGCGCCCTTGGTGGCACGGGAGGAGTTGATGTCGATGGACACCAGTGCTTCTGTCGGGTCGATGACAATGGAGCCACCGGAGGGCAGCTTCACTTCCCGCTCGAAGGCGGTTTCGATTTGCGATTCAATCTGGAAACGGGAGAACAGTGGGGTCTCGTCGTCGTACAGTTTGATCTTGTGCTGGAAGTCCTGCATCACCTGCTGAACAAAGCCCTGGGCTTCGTCGTAGACTTTTTTGGAGTCGATCAGCACTTCGCCGATGTCTTTGCGCAGGTAGTCGCGGATGGCGCGAATGATGACGTTGGATTCCTGATAGATCAGGAAGGGCGCTTTGCGATCCTGGGAGGCATCGTCAATGGAGGTCCACAGCTTCAGCAGGTAGTTCAGGTCCCACTGCAGCTCTTCAGCACTGCGGCCCAGCCCGGCGGTGCGCACGATCACGCCCATTTCGTCGGGAATGGTCAGTGCACCCAGCGCTTCTTTCAGTTGCGCGCGCTCTTCCCCTTCGATGCGACGGGAGATGCCGCCGGCACGGGGGTTGTTGGGCATCAGTACCAGGTAGCGGCCAGCCAGGCTGATGAAGGTGGTGAGGGCGGCGCCTTTATTGCCGCGTTCCTCCTTGGCCACCTGAACGATGACTTCCTGGCCTTCCTTGATGACTTCCTTGATGTTAACGCGACCCTGAATGTCTTTGGGGTCTTTCTGGAAGTACTGGCGGGAAATTTCCTTGAGGGGAAGGAAGCCGTGGCGCTCGGCGCCGAAGTCTACAAAAGCCGCTTCCAGGGACGGTTCTACCCGGGTGATCTTGCCTTTGTAAATGTTGGCTTTTTTCTGTTCCCGTGTGCGGTGTTCAATATCCAGGTCATACAGACGTTGTCCGTCGACCAGAGCCACTCGTACCTCTTCAGGGTGAGTGGCGTTAATAAGCATACGTTTCATGGTGCTACCACAAGTTTGTGGTGGCATGGGGCAGGGCCGGGTGCAACCGGTAGCAGACCAGGGGGAGTGCTGTGGCAGGCATGTCACGGATTGGGCGCACGCTGGGCGTGTGATTCGCTTTCCTTGGTGATCGTGTTGCCTGAGTCAGCGGCTCTCCGAGTTGTGTGCAATGTTTAGTGCGTAATCATGCTGGCAGCTGGCCAGTCTGTAATGCTTCACGCGATTGCCGTGGTTGTGGAGTATGAATGTCTCCTTGCGCCACACAGCAATGTGTAAACTCTTGTCTGTCTGTTTTCCAGGTCGTTTGACCGGCGCTGCAGGCCACCATCGTTAATGTTCAGGGCCCGTTTTCGGGCGCTGTAAATGGGTCTTCTGCAGCGTGTGCCCAGTTCCGTGAGGGTATTTCCCTTCTGGAAGGTGGGCTTAACGCTTTTTCTGTGACCTGGGGGCGGGCTCTGTCTTCATCGGCTGTAGCCGGAGAGGGCCAAACGGCGAATGTTCGCTGCGCGTCGCCGTTGCCTATTTCAGGTCGACGCTTGACTATAGCAATAAAAGGCCAGCGGGATCAATCAGATAGATTGCTGACATGCTTGCGCCAGATGCAGACATTTCCGCCGATCACGCTTAGAATCGCGCCATGTCAGAAGATACCCCCGCAGCGAACCGGGTGACGTTTGTCACCATAGATGAAGGCCGGCATGGTCAGCGCCTGGATAATTTCCTGTTTACCCACCTTAAAGGGGTGCCTAAATCCCGTGTTTACCGGATTATTCGCTCCGGTGAGGTGCGCGTTAACAAGGGGCGCGCCAAGCAGACCACCCGACTGGCCAGCGGTGATGTGGTGCGTATTCCGCCCATTCGCACCAGTGAATCCGCCGCACCGCCGGCGGTGAGTGAGGGGTTGGCCGAGCGCTTGCGCCGGGCCTGTGTTTATGAAGATGACCAGCTATTCATTTTCAACAAGCCGGCAGGCCTGGCGGTGCATGGTGGCAGTG
The DNA here is from genome assembly GCF_002733835.1 of Alcanivorax sp. Taxonomy (GTDB): domain Bacteria; phylum Pseudomonadota; class Gammaproteobacteria; order Pseudomonadales; family Alcanivoracaceae; genus Alcanivorax. The sequence continues at coordinate 76,916 of NZ_NVWY01000002.1, read as the reverse complement.
GTGTCAGTCTGGGGCTGATCGAAGCCTTGCGGGTGATGTATCCCGATGAAAAGGAAATGGAGCTGGTGCACCGGTTGGACCGCGACACCAGTGGCCTGATCATGGTGGCGCGGCGGCGTTCGTTTCTGCGCAAGCTGCAGCGCCTGATGCAGGGCGGCCAGGTGGAGAAGCGTTACTGGTTGCTGTGTCAGAGCTTCAAGGGCAAGGAGCGCACGCTTGATGCGCCCTTGCTGAAAATGATGAATGGCAACGAGCGCATCGTGCGGGTCTCCCGCGAGGGTAAGCCCTCGGTGACCCATTATCGCCTGCTCGAGCGGTTTGCTCAGGCGCAATTGGTGGAGGCCACTCTGGAAACCGGTCGCACCCATCAGATTCGGGTGCATAGCCAGTTTGGCGGCTTTCCCTTGTTGGGGGATGACAAATACGGAATTGCGAAAGGGGAGGCCCTGCTGACTGAGATCGGCCGCCGTCGCCTTTGTCTCCATGCCCGCACCCTGGTGTTTGTGCACCCGAACACGGGCAAGCGGCTGACGGTTACCGCGCCGCTGGATGACGATTACGAGGCGATTCTGACGGCCCTCAGGAGTCAGCGATGAATAATGCGCGTCCTTATGACCTGGTGATTTTCGACTGGGATGGCACGGTCATGGATTCCACCGGTCGTATTGTCAGCTGCATGCAGCTGGCGGCGCTGGATCTTGGGCTGCCTTCGCTGGCAGATCCGGTGGTATGCAGCATTATCGGGCTGGGATTGCCGGAAGCCATCGCCACGCTCTACCCGCAACTGGACGATGCGGGAATCGTCGCCATGCGCGATCGCTACGCTTTCCACTTTATCGCCGCCGAGCAGACCCCAAGCGCCCTTTATCCGGCGGCGGAACAGGTACTGACTCACTTGCGCGAAAGTGGCTTTAAGCTGGCGGTGGCCACCGGCAAGAGCCGAAAGGGGCTGCAGCGGGTGTGGGGAAATACCGGCCTGGATCGCTATTTTCATGCGTCACGCTGTGCCGATGAAAGCCAGTCCAAACCGCACCCGGCCATGGTGTTGGAGTTGCTGGAAACCATGGCGGTGGCGCCAGAGCGGGCGGTGGTGGTGGGTGATACCACGTTCGATCTGGAAATGGCCCGTGCTGCCGGGGTGGACCGCATTGGCGTGAGCTATGGTGCTCACCCGGTTGAACAATTGTTGCCGTGCGAGCCCTTGGCGGTGATCGACCGATTGGATCATTTGCTGCCGCTGGTGGGTTTGGCGGCGTCTGAATTTGTAATGGAGAGTGTGTGACTATGGAAAATCAGCCATCTTCCCGGCCCCCGCAGAATGAGCGGGAATGGAAGCTGATCGAAAAATTGCTGGGCCAGGCCCAGGATGAACAGCGCAAGTCCCGTCGCTGGGGCATCTTTTTCAAGGCGCTGACTTTTATATACCTGTTTACGCTGTTGGTGATGGTGATTCCGGGAAAAACCGGTTCAGCGGTGACCATGGCGGAAAAGCATGTGGGGATTGTTGACGTAAACGGTGTGATCGCGCCGGATCAGGATGCCAGTGCGGATTTGATCGTCACCGGCCTGACGCGGGCGTTTGAAGCGGAAAACACCACTGCCGTACTGTTGAAGATCAACAGCCCGGGTGGCTCGCCGGTGCAGTCAAATCAGGTGTACAACGCCATCAAACGGCTGCGTGCCGAGTACCCGGAAAAGAAAGTCTATGCGGCCATTACCGATGTGGGCGCCTCGGGGGCCTACTTTATCGCCTCCGCTGCGGATGAAATTTATGCTGACCCGGCCAGTATCGTCGGCTCCATTGGTGTGATCATGGCCGGTTTCGGCCTGGAGCAGGCAGCGGACAAGTTGGGTGTGGAGCGCCGTGTGCTGACCGCCGGTGAAAACAAGGACCTGATGGACCCGTTCTCGCCGATTCAGCCGGCCCATCGCAAGCATGTGCAGACCATGCTGGATGACATTCACCAGCAGTTTATTACCGCAGTGAAAGAAGGGCGCGGCGATCGCCTGAAGGTGGATGGCCACCCGGAACTGTTCTCTGGCCTGTTCTGGACCGGCGAGCGGGCACTGGATCTGGGGCTGATTGACGGCCTGATGAGCCCGGGGCAGGTGATTCGCGAAGTGGCGGGGCAGGAAGAAATGCTGAATTACAGCGCCAGCCGTTCTCCCATGGAAGAATTTATTCGCCGTTTTGGTGTATCCATTGGTGAAGGCATGGCAGCACAGTTGGGGTTGAGCGCCTCGCCGGTGATTCGTTGATCATAATAGCTACGAGCTACGAGCTACGAGCTACGAGCTACGAGCTACGAGCTACGAGCTACGAGAAGCTAGAAGCTAGAAGCTAGAAGAGGCGAGTTCCGAGAGAGATAGTGCTCGGAACTCGCCTCTTTCCTTTATATAGGCAGCTGAATCCCCTCGGCGGCCAGGAATTCGGTTAACACGATCAATGGCAGGCCCACCAGTGTATTCGGGTCGCGACCTTCCAGTGCCTTGAACAAGACAATGCCCAGCCCTTCGGATTTGAAGCTGCCGGCACAGTTCAGTGGCTGCTCTATGTCCACGTAGCGTTCGATTTGCGCCGGTTTCAGGGTGCGGAATTGCACATGAAACGGGTCACAGGCCACCTGGCTGCGACCGGTGGCGGTATTGAGCAGGCATAACCCAGTAAGGAAGGATACCCGCTGACCGCTGGCGGCGTTGAGCTGGCGGATCGCGGTGTCCCGGTCACCGGGCTTGCCCAGGACCTGATCGCCGATCACGGCGACCTGATCGGAACCGATGATCAGCGTGTCCGGGTGCTGATCGGCCAGCGCCAGGGCTTTTTCCCGGGCCAGGCGCACCACCAGCGCGGTGGGGGATTCACCCTCATGCCGGGACTCGTCGATATCCGGGCTCTGATGGATAAAATCCAGCTTCAGCTTGTCCAATAATTGCCGCCGAAAAGGCGATGAAGAGGCGAGTAACAGGGTCGGTGTCTGGTCAGTCATGGGGGTCTCCGCGCGTTGCGGGGGCAAGTGTAAGGATTATTTTTTCATGACGCACGAAAAACCCTGTTGACTCAGGTGCTTAGTGCCTCACATTAACTTTGACAGCAGGGCCTCACGGCCCTAGAATTGCGCGCTTATGTTTTCAGGGCAACTGCCACAGTTCCTCGATCCTCGCAAATATGCGGATCAGGGTCGCGTCGTTGAGGGCCAGCTTACCGTTGGAGACCTGCCTCGCCTGCAGGAATACCGCGAAAGTCTGGACCAGCCAGTAGCTATATCGCTGGCGTTCGATCGTGATGATGAGGGGCATCGGCGTATCGAGGGCGAGGTTAGCACCGTATTGGTGCTGCCATGTCAGCGCTGCCTGGAGCCAGTGAGTTATTCCATTACCGCCCATATTGATGTGGCGCTGGTGTGGAATGAAGATCAGGCCAAGGCATTGCCGGAGCGACTGGACCCCTGGTTAGTTGGCGAAGAACGTATGGTTCTCACCGATCTGATCGAAGAGGAACTGTTGCTGGCCATGCCGCTGGTGGCACTGCATGACCCTTGCCCGACAGCTTTACCGCATGATCGCGGTGAACCTGAGAAACACGAAAACGCGGATAATCCTTTTGCCGTGCTGGCCAAATTAAAAGGTCAAGGCAAGTAAATTCAGGCTGAATAAACGCCCGAGGAGCTCGAAATGGCTGTTCAAAAGAACCGTAAAACCCGTTCCAAGCGCGGCATGCGCCGCTCTCACGACGCGCTGCCCGCCGCTGCGCTGACTGAAGACACCAACACTGGTGAAGTGCACCGTCGTCACCACATTTCTCCGGATGGCATGTACCGCGGCCGTCAGGTGATCAGTCAGGGCGAATCTGACGACGAATAAGTTGTATGAAAACGGGAGCTGCGGCTCCCGTTTTTTTGTGCCCTGCTGGCTGAATGCTGTCTCTGTGCAGTGAAAGGCCGGTTTGTGCGGCACACTGAAATCCTCCTTCGGGAGGATTTTTTGTAAGTGGATTTGTGATTGAATGCGGGGAGCATGTCGCCGCCAGGCGTTTTTTGTCAGAATGCCCCCAAATTTGAATAAAGGAAGCAGCCCATGCCGGTTGTGACGTTAGCAGTGGATGCCATGGGGGGCGATCACGGCTTGTCCGTAACAGTGCCCGCAGTGGCAGCCATGCTGTCTCGCCATGCGCACATGCACATTATCCTGGTCGGCCAGCCCGAGCCGCTGGCTGACGCCTTGTCCCAGGCCAGTATCGCTGACCATCCCCGTATTACCGTCCAGCCTGCTTCTGAAGTGGTGGCCATGGATGACCCGGTTGCCGTGGCTCTGCGGCAGAAGAAAGACTCATCAATGCGCGTGGCCATTAATATGGTCAAGGAAGGGCGGGCCCAGGCGGCAGTCAGTGCCGGTAACACCGGTGCCCTGATGGCGGTGAGCCGCTTTGTGCTGAAAACTCTGCCAGGGGTAGACCGGCCTGCTATCTGCACGGCGATTCCCACGGCCAATGGCCACTGTCACATGCTCGATCTGGGTGCCAATGTGGATTCCGAACCCGTCCACCTGTTGCAATTCGCCCTGATGGGGCAGGCGGTCGTGCGTGCCGTCGATGGGGTGGAGCATCCCCGGGTCGCGCTACTCAACATTGGTGAGGAAGATATCAAGGGCAATGAGCAGATCAAGGAAGCGGCGGGCCTGTTGCGTGAAGCCGGCGACCTGAACTATGTGGGCTTCGTGGAAGGGAATGGCATTTTTGCCGGCGAAGCCGATGTGGTGGTCTGTGACGGCTTTGTCGGTAATGTTTCGCTGAAAACCATGGAAGGCGTGGCGAAAATGATCGGCAACATGTTGCGCGAAGAAATCAAGCAATCCTGGTTGCGTAAACTGTGTGGTCTGTTTGCCTTGCCGGTTCTGATCGGGCTGAAAAAGCGTATGGACCCGGACCACTATAACGGCGCCAGCCTGGTTGGTCTGCGCGGAGTGGTGGTGAAAAGCCACGGTGGTACCAGCAAGGAAGGCTTTGCCTGCGCGCTGGAAGTGGCGCAACTGGAAGCCCGGCGCAATGTGCCTTCTCTGATCAGTGATGCACTGGGCCAGGCCAGCACCGACTGAAATCCTGTGTCGGGGTCGGCTGGCCTCGATGCTGTTCATACTTTGTTTCAGGCCCGACCGGACAGCGAAAGCGAAAGCCGGCATACTGCGGCCTGCCTATTCCTGTCTATTTTCAAGGGGATGTTGAATGTCGAAGACAGCCTTTATTTTTCCCGGTCAGGGCTCTCAGAGTCTGGGGATGCTGAGTGAGTTTGCCGAACGCCCAGCAGTGAAGCAGACCTTTCAGGAAGCCTCCGGTGCACTGGACCAGGATCTCTGGGCGCTGGCCCAGGAGGGGCCGAAAGAGGCACTGAACCAGACTGAAATTACCCAGCCGCTGCTGCTGACAGCCGGTGTCGCCCTGTGGCGGTTGTGGGAACAAAGTGGTGGTCCGCGGCCGGATGTGTTGGCCGGGCATAGCCTGGGTGAATACACCGCCCTGACCTGCGCGGGTGTGGTTAATCTGGGTGATGCTGTGCGGTTGGTTCGCACCCGTGGCCAGCTGATGCAGCAGGCCGTAGGGCAGGGTGAGGGCAGCATGGCCGCTATCCTGGGCCTGGATGATGAACAGGTCCGTTCTGCCTGTGCGCAGGCTGCACAGGGCGGCGTGGTTGAAGCAGTCAATTTCAATGCCCCCGGTCAGGTGGTGATTGCGGGTTCTGCGGACGCGGTAGAGCGAGCTATTGCGGCCTGTAAAGAGGCCGGAGCGAAGCGCGCCATGGCGCTGCCGGTGAGCGTGCCATCTCACTGCGCGTTGATGAAACCGGCGGCGGAACAGCTGGCCGAGACCTTGAGCGGCACGCGTTTTCATGCGGCGGAAATGCCCGTGATCAACAATGTGGACGTGGCCATGGAAACGGATCCGGAGAAAATTCGTGATGCGTTGATTCGCCAGCTCTATTCGCCGGTACGCTGGGTGGAAACCATCCAGGCACTGAAAGAGCAGGGTGTTGGGCATCTCTATGAGTGTGGTCCGGGCAAGGTGCTGTGCGGGCTGGTGAAGCGCATTGATCGTGATTTGGCGGCTCGTCCGCTGGAAACAGAGGCGGCTTTCACGGCGGCCCTGCAAGGAGAATAAGAATGTCGGAAAAGAAAGTGGCGCTGGTCACTGGTGCAAGCCGGGGGATTGGCCGGGCGATTGCCGAACAGCTGATTGCCGACGGTTTCTTCGTTATCGGCACGGCCACCACAGATAAAGGGGCCGCTGCCATTGGCGATGCACTGGGCGAAAACGGTGCCGGCAAGGTGCTCAATGTCGCGGACAAGGAATCGGTGGACGCGACGATCAAGAGCATTAATGACGAGTTCGGTGCTCCCCTGGTACTGGTGAATAACGCCGGTATTACCCGCGACAACATCATGCTTCGGATGAAAGAAGATGAGTGGGAAGATGTCATCAATACCAACCTGAATTCCCTTTATCGCGTTAGCAAGGCATGCTTGAAGGGCATGACCAAGGCGCGTTGGGGCCGGATCATTAATATCAGTTCGGTGGTCGGTACCATGGGTAACGCCGGGCAAGCCAACTATGCGGCCGCCAAAGGCGGTGTGGAAGGTTTCTCCCGGGCGTTGGCTCGCGAGCTTGGCTCACGTAACATCACGGTGAATTCTGTTGCGCCGGGCTTTATCCAGACGGACATGACAGAGGCTTTGCCGGAAGCCCAGAAAGAGGCGCTTTTGCAGGGGATTCCCCTGGGGCGCCTGGGGCAGCCGGCGGAGATTGCCAGTGCTGTCGCCTGGCTGGCCAGTGATGGAGGTGGTTACGTAACCGGAACCACTTTGCACGTCAATGGGGGTATGTTTACCGGGTAGCTCAAAAAATGGGCATCCGAACGTTTCTGGGAAAGCTGTCTAATTGACTGTTTTCGCAGAAGAAAATATTTGGAAAAACTTCAAGGAAAGGCATCGGTCCAGTCGGCTTGCAAGCGCAAACAGCGTTCACCTAGAATAGCCGCTGACAGGTGCTAGCACACCATTAATCAGGAGAGTAATACGATCATGAGCAGCATCGAAGAACGCGTAAACAAAATCATCGTTGAGCAACTGGGTGTTAAACCGGAAGACGTAAAATCAGAAGCGTCCTTCGTTGAAGATCTGGGTGCAGACTCCCTGGACACCGTTGAGCTGGTGATGGCCCTGGAAGAAGAATTTGAAACCGAAATTCCGGACGAGGAAGCTGAGAAAATCAGCACCGTCCAATCCGCTGTGGATTACATCAAAGCGCACAGCTGAGTTCGGTTGTTCGAATAACAGAAAAGCCGCAGGTTCGATGAGCTTGCGGCTTTTTTGTGGCCAGAATATTTGCGGCGGCAAGTGACGTTTTCTTACATTACGGCGACCAGTTGTGGGTTGGCTTGTAGTAATCTTGTCGCATTAAGGTCTTTAAATGGCCTCAAATAATGGATTGGGAGGTAATCGGGTGACGTCACGTCGAGTCGTTATTACAGGGTTGGGAATGCTCACGCCGCTGGGAGTGGATGTGGCTTCTACCTGGGAAGGTATCAAGGCGGGCAAGAGTGGCATTCGCAATATCGAGCACTTTGATACGGAGCCCTTTGCTACCCGTTTCGCTGGCCTGGTGCCTGACTTTGATATTTCCGAGTACCTGTCTCCCAAAGACGCTCGCAAAATGGACGTCTTTGTTCAGTACGGGCTGGTAGCAGCCATCCAGGCCGTACGCGATGCGGGCCTGGATATGGAAAAGGAAGATGCCGAGCGTGTAGGGGCGGCGATCGGCTCCGGTATCGGTGGCCTCACCAATATCGAAGACAACCACCGAAAGCTGCTCGATTCCGGCCCCCGCAAGCTGTCACCGTTCTTTGTTCCGGGCACGATTATCAACATGATCGCGGGCAATCTGGCGATCATGTACGGCATGAAAGGTCCCAACTTTGCCACGGTAACGGCATGCACCACTGGCACCCATAATATTGGCTTTGCTGCTCAGCAGATTGTGCTGGGGCAAGCGGACGTGATGGTTGCCGGCGGTGCCGAGAAAGGCTCTTCGCCGCTGGGGCTGGGCGGTTTCGCCGCCGCCCGCGCGCTATCCACTCGCAACGATGACCCGCAAGCCGCCAGTCGCCCTTGGGACAAGGATCGGGATGGCTTCGTGCTGGCCGATGGTGCCGGCGCGGTGGTGCTGGAAGAATACGAGCACGCCAAGGCCCGTGGCGCCACGATTTATGCCGAGCTGGCAGGGTTTGGCATGAGTGATGATGCCTACCATATCACCTCCCCGGCGGAAGGTGGCGACGGCGCCATGCGGGCCATGCGCAATGCGCTTCGCAATGCCGGTGTCGAGCCGACCCAGGTGGATTACATCAATGCCCACGGCACCTCCACGCAAATGGGGGATGTGGCGGAAGCCATGGCAGTGAAAACTCTGTTTGGCGACCATGCCCATAATCTGGCGGTCAGCTCCACCAAATCCATGATCGGGCACCTGCTGGGTGCGGCGGGTGCAGTGGAGGCGATTTTCTCCATTCTTGCCATACGCGACTCAGTGGCACCGCCCACCATCAATCTGGATAACCCGGACGAAGGCTGCGATCTGAACTTCGTGGCGAACCAGGCGCAGGAATGTACCATCAACTACGCGCTGTCCAACTCGTTCGGTTTCGGTGGCACCAACGGCACCTTGCTGTTCAAGAAGGTGTAATGCCACTGAATCCCCGTGACCGCGGTTTCGCCTACGGAGACGGTGTGTTCGAAACCGTGCGCGTGGCCGCCTCCGGTGAACAGCCCTTGTGGCCGCGGCATCGTGCCCGCCTGGTTGGTGGGCTGCGAGCACTGGGCATTGCGCTGCCCGATGAATCCCGACTGGACGCTGCCCTTAACGAGGGCGTTGCTGCGCTTGGCGGTGAGGCCGGGGTGGTAAAGCTCACGGTCACCCGCGGTGTCGGCGGTCGGGGATATTTGCCCCCGGTACCCGCTCAGCCCACGGTTGTGTGGCAGAGCGGCGGCTTGCCCGTCTGGCCTGAACGCCATCGCCGCGAAGGCCTGGTGCTGGGACTTTGCCAGGCTCCGCTGTATCCTGACCTGCTGGCCGGATTCAAGCATCTGAACCGTCTTCCACAGGTCATGGCACGCCGGGAAGTGGCACGGCAGGGTTGGGACGAAGGGTTGCTGCTCAGTACCCGCAGGCAGCCTCTGGAAGCCACTTCCATGAATCTCTTTGCCCGCTTTGCCAATCACTGGTGGATGCCGGATCTGGATGCTGCCGGAGCTGGTGTGGCCGGTGTGATGCGGGCGCACTTGCACGAGACATTGCTGCAACGCGGCGAGAAAGTGGTCTGTGATCTGCGGCCACTGTCACAGCTGCGCACAGCCGATGGACTGTTTCTGTGTAACAGTGTTGTCGGCGTGCTCCCGGTGCGTAAACTGGCGCAATGGCATTGGCCGGTGCTGGCATCGGTCCGGGAACTGCAACAGTCGACAGAAACCTTTTTGGCCGGCTCACTGAAGGTCTAATAACCGCACTATGCGCAAAAAAATCCGTATTTTTGGACTGCTGGTTGTCTTGCTGGTAGTCGCTGTACCTGTGGCGGGGGCCTGGGTCAGCAGTTATCTACACCGCCCATTACCGGTTTCTGAAGCATTAACGGTGGAAGTGCCCCGGGGCGCCGGCTTGAGCCGTGTGCTGTATAACCTCAAAGAGGAGGGCATCCTGGGTGAGGGCCTGGAAGCCCGTTTCCGCCGGGTGGGAGCGCGAATCTATTCCGCTTTCACTGGCATGGACGGCCGTATGCATGTGGGTGAGTATCAGCTCAAGCCGGGCGACTCGTTGTTGTCTCTGCTGGAGAAAATCGATCGGGGTGATGTGCTGCAACGCAGCCTGACCCTGGTGGAAGGCTGGAACTTCCGCGAATTACGTGCCCGGCTGGCCTCCCAGGAGACCTTGAGTCACCGCCTGAAAGAGTTGACCGACGAGCAAGTGATGGCGGAGCTGGGGCGCCCGGACCGCCACCCGGAGGGATGGTTTGCGCCAGAAACCTATTTTTATACCCGTGGCACCTCAGACCTGACCATTCTGGCCCGGGCACTGGCGCGCCAGGAAAGTATTCTCGACGCTGCCTGGCAGCAGCGGGCCAAGGATTTGCCCTACGACACCCCATACGAAGCGCTGATCATGGCGTCTATCGTGGAAAGGGAAACCGGCGTGCCGGAAGAGCGTCCGGAAATTGCCGGCGTTTTTACCAATCGTTTGAACAAGGGCATGCGCCTGCAAACCGACCCGACGGTGATCTACGGCATGGGGGAGGCCTATGACGGAAATATTCGCCGCTCCGATCTGCGTCGCGCTACCCCTTACAATACCTACGTGATCAGCGGGTTGCCGCCCACTCCTATCGCCATGCCCGGCCGGGAAGCCATTCTGGCGGCGGTGAACCCGGGGAAAACCGAGTCCCTGTATTTCGTGGCCCGTGGTGATGGCAGCCATTCTTTTTCCAAAACCCTGGCCCAGCACCGCAAAGCCGTGCGTGAGTATCAGCTGCAACGCCGTGAAGGCTACCGTTCTTCACCCGGAGGCGGACAATGAGTGGCCGTTTCATCACCCTGGAAGGCGGCGAGGGCGCGGGCAAAAGCAGCAATCTGGAATGGCTGGCCGACGCTCTCAGAGCCGCCGGCAAGACGGTGACAGTGAGCCGCGAACCCGGCGGCACCGCCTTGGCGGAATCGATCCGTGGTGTACTGTTGGCGCCCGGTGATGAACCTATGGCGGATGATACGGAGTTGCTGCTGGTGTTCGCCGCCCGCGCGCAGCACCTGGAGCAGAAGATTCGTCCGGCACTGGCCCGTGGCGAATGGGTGCTGTGTGATCGTTTTGTGGACGCCACCTGGGCTTACCAGGGGGCAGGGCGAGGGCTGGACAGCGCAGCCATTGCCGACCTGGAAAGCCTGGTCATTCGCGACACCCGCCCGGACATGACCGTACTGTTTGATGTGCCGGTAGATGTGGGCATGGCACGTGCCGGCAAACGTGCCGCTCTGGATCGCATCGAACAGGAAGACCGGGCTTTTTTTGAACGTATCCGCCAGTGTTATCTGGCCCGTGCAGCCCAGGAGCCCGGTCGGTTCCGCACCGTGGATGCGGGGCAGCCGTTGGGGTCGGTACAGCAGCAGCTGGCCGCGATAGTCGAGGAGATGCTGGCATGGCCGTAACCGGCGCAAAAGTTCAGGCACCGTGCCCCTGGCATGGCGAGGTCATGGCGCAGTTGCTTGACCAGCACGCCCAGGGGCGGCTGCCCCATGCTTTGCTGCTGACCGGTGCCAAAGGCATCGGCAAGCTGCGCTTGGCCGAATCCCTGGCCCAGACCCTGCTTTGCGAGAAACCTTCCGCAGGGCTGCCCTGTGGCCACTGTCAGGGGTGTCAGCTCAGCACCGCCGGTACTCACCCCGATCTGCACCGCCTCAGCCCGGAAGAAAAAAGCAAAACCATCAAGATTGACCAGGTCCGCAAGCTGGTGGCGTTTGCCACCCGCACCGCTCAGTACAGTGGTTACCGGGTTGCCATTGTGTATCCGGCGGAAGCGCTCAACCGCAATGCCCAGAATGCCTTGCTGAAAACCCTGGAAGAGCCGGGCGCGCAGACCCTGTTGCTGCTGGTCAGTGATCAGCCGACGCTGTTGTTGCCGACCATTCGCAGCCGTTGCCAGCAGCGCACCTTGCCGTTACCGGAGCATGACCAGGCGCTGCAGTGGTTGCAGAGCCAGGTGGGCGAGAGCGCTGCCTCGTTACTGGATGCCGCCCAGGGCGCGCCGCTACAGGCGCTGGCACTGGAGCAGGCGGACTGGTTTGGCGACCGGGCCCGTTTGCTCGATACCCTGGTCAGCGTGGCAGAAGGGCGCCAGTCGGTGGCGCAAGCGTCGCCGGTGCTCGCCAAGCATGACCCTACCGAGATGGCCGGGGTGATTTATGGCTGGTTGTCACGCTGTTTGAATCAGCGCTTCTCCGGCCAGCAGAGCGCCGACGCATCCCTGGCTCCACTGCTGGAGCGACTCAGCAAGGCGGTGCCACCGGCGCGTTTGTTGCGGGCTGCCCAGCGGGTGCTGGAAGGGCGCCGCGCCTTGCTGTCCGGGGCCAACCCCAACAAGGAATTGCTGTACGAGCAGTGGTTGCTGGTGCTGGTGGGCGTTGACGCTGCGGCAGCAGCGCACTAACCTTGAGCCGGCTGTTCAAAGATTAATAATAATTTCGTAAGAGGCTCGCTCATGAAAATGCCCGGCGGTCGTAGTGGCATTCTGTCGCTTTCCATCAAAGACAAAGCGGTGCTGTACTCGGCCTACATGCCTTTCATTACCAATGGCGGCCTGTTTATTCCCACCGAAAAGCAATACAAGCTGGGAGAAGAAATCTTCCTGCTGCTCAATATCATGGACGAAGCCGACAAGATTCCGGTGGCGGGCAAGGTGATCTGGATCACGCCCAAAGGCGCTCAAGGTAACCGTAGTGCCGGGATCGGCGTGCAGTTCTCTGACCAGGATGACACTGCCCGCGTCACCATCGAAAATCACCTGGCAGGCTCGCTGGAATCGGATCGACCGACGCATACGATGTAGAACGCCGGACGCCGGACGCCGGACGCCGGACGCCGGACGCCGGACGCCGGACGCTAGAAGCTAGAAGCTAGAAGCTAGAAGCTAGAAGCTAGAAGCTAGAAGCTAGAAGCTAGAAGCTAGAAGCTAAATCCCGGCGTTGAGTCATTCAGTTTTAAAGCGGCAATACCCCAAGGTATTGCCGCTTTTGCGTTTAGCATCCGGCGTCTGGCATCAAGCGTGCCCACGTGCGGCGTGTCGCCTGTTGCCTATCTGCTCTACAATGCCAGCGTTTTTAACCTCGGAGTGTTCCATGTCTGCTACCCCTTTTGTGGATTCCCATTGCCATCTGGATCGCCTGAATCTTGACGCCCATGGTGGCGATTTCGAGACGATGATGGCGGCCACGGCGCAGGCGGGGGTCAGCCATATGCTGTGTATCGGTGTGGATCTGGAAAGCTTCCCGCAGGTGCAGGCACTGGCCGAGCAGTATGAGAACGTGTTTGCCAGCGTTGGCGTGCATCCTCTCTACAAGGAATCCCGCGAGCCACAACCTGGCGAATTGGTGGAGCGGGCCGGGCACCCCAAGGTGGTGGCGATTGGCGAGACCGGGCTGGATTACTTTTACGCCAGGGAAGAGCGTGAGTGGCAACAACGCTACTTTGTGGCCCATATTCAGGCGGCCCGGGAAACCGGCCTGCCGTTGGTTGTGCATACCCGTGGCGCCAAGGAAGACACGCTGGCGTTGTTGCGTGAGCATGGTGGTGGTCAGGTGCGCGGGGTGTTGCACTGTTTCACCGAGGATCTGGACATGGCCCTGCAGGCCATTGAGTTGGGTTTTTATATTTCCATCTCCGGCATTGTGACCTTCCGCAATGCCCAGGCCCTGCGCGACACCGTGAAGCAGCTGCCGCTGGAGCGGCTGCTGATTGAAACCGACTCGCCCTGGCTGGCGCCGGTGCCGTTCCGTGGCAAGCCCAATGAACCGCGTTACGTGGCGCATGTGGCTGAATGCGTCGCCGAGCTTCAGGGGGGCAGTGTGGCGGAGCTGGCCAAGGCCACCGCGGATAATTTCTTTTCCCTGTTTAACAAGGCGCAGGCATGAATCTGTATGCAATGATGGCGCTGGCAGCGCTATGTGGTGGAGCCGTGGCGGCACTGTTGGCTGTGCTGATCGAGCGGCGCCGGGCGGCGGTTCGCGAGGCGGCGCTGTTGGCGGAAAAGCAGGCCTTGAGCGAGCCCTTGGCCCAGGTGCCGTTGCTCAAGCAGCAGCTGCAAGAGCAGCAACAGCGTCAACGGGACAGCGACGCGCAGTTGCAACAGTTGGGGTCCGAGAAAGCGCGGCTGGAAGAACGTCTGGCTGGCCAGCAGGAGAAACTGGCCTTTTCCGAGCAAAGCCGCAACCAGCTGAAACAGGAGTTTGAAAACCTGTCAGGGAAGGTGCTTGAGCAGCGCGGCAAGCAGCTGCAGGAGCAGCACCAACAGGGCCTGGATGGCATGCTCAAGCCGTTTCGTGAGCAGCTGGCGGATTTCCGTCGCCGGGTGGACCAGATTCACAGTGACGAGACCCGCGCCCAGGCGTCCCTGATCGAACAGCTGGGCCACCTGAAAAGCCTGAACCAGCAGATGCACGAAGACGCCCGCAACCTGACCGATGCGTTGAAAGGGCAGGCCAAGACCCAGGGTAACTGGGGTGAAATGATTCTGGAGCGGGTGCTGGAGTCTTCCGGCCTGACCCGGGGCCGTGAATACGAAACCCAGGTCACCCTGAAGGACGAGAGCGGCCAGCGTCGCCTGCCCGATGCCATCGTTCACCTGCCGGAAAACAAGGATGTGGTGATTGATGCGAAAGTGTCTCTGGTTGCCTATGAGCGGCTGTCTGCGGCGTCTACGTCAGAGGAGCGCGAACAGGCATTACGAGATCACCTGACCTCACTGCGCAGCCATATCAAGGGCCTGGACACCAAGGATTACAGTGGCCTTGAAGGGATCCGCAGCCTGGATTTCGTGCTGCTCTTTATTCCCATCGAAGGGGCTTTCATGGTGGCGATGGAGCAGGATTCCAGCCTCTATACGGATGCCTTTGCCCGCAACATTGTCCTGGTCAGCCCGACCACGCTACTGGTGACCCTGCGCACCATCCAGAATATCTGGCGTTACGAATACCAGAACCGCAATGCGCTGGATATTGCCGATCGTGCCGGGAAAATCTGTGACCAGGTGTCGCTGATCGGGGAATCCATGGACGATCTGGGTGACAAGATCGGCAAGGCCCAGACGGCATGGGACACCACCTTCAAACGTCTCAGCAGTGGCCGCGGCAATCTTTACCGCCAGGCCCAGCAATTGAAGGATCTGGGCGCCAAAGCACGCAGGGCGTTACCGGAGCCTGGCGATGATGAGGATGATGGGGTCAGGATGACGGATCAGTCAGGCCGTAAAGAAACATAAGAAGTGTAAAATGTTTACTTTATATAAAGTAAATTTTAGATGATTTAAATGCACTGTAATTGATTGCAATTTGATGAGCTTTGTCGCTAAAAGTGGCAAAAGTGGGCGGAAAATGACGGGACTTGGTGGTCATTTTTCAGCGTCTTCAGGTACGAATGTGCCACCATTGTAATATCAGAACTGGGTCACAGGATTACGCCGAAAACCTTAGTTAGTATGCGCTCCGTAACGTAATGCTAACGAAAGGTAATCTTATGTATCGTTTGATGTTCGCCCTGATGCTGGGGATGGGCCTGGCTCAAACGGTATCGGCGCTTGACGCTCAACCTCGCATTATCGGGGGACAGGACGTAGCAACAATCCGGCCGTGGATGGCCGAAGTGGAAATCAGTCGATCCGGAAACCCTGCCTACGCTGCCACGCTGTGTGGCGGAACCTTGATTGCGCCCGGCTGGGTGCTGACGGCCGCACACTGTGTGGTGACCTCCAGCGGTGCGACCTTGCAGGCGGGGCAATTGTTTGTGGCCCTGGGGAGCCTGGATCGCACAACCGCTAGCCCGCCGGAGCGCCTGGCGGTGTCCTCGGTGCGGGTGCACCCGGATTACCGTGCTGTCACTTTCCACAATGATCTGGCGCTGTTGCAGCTGGCCTCAGACAGCACCGCCACGCCACTGGACCTGGCCAAACCGCAGACCGTGTCTGCGCTGACCAGGGGCAGTAGCGACGAAGCCCTGCAGATAATGGGGTGGGGCTCCACCTCTCCCAGCGGCAATGGCCTTTCCAATTCTCTGCGCGAAGCCCGTGTGGACTACGTGTCCAGCGGCTATTGCGCCAGCCAGTGGAGCAACCTGAGCGGTAACCAGATTTGTGCGGGTGAAATGAACCCCCGGGGTGTCGCCCAGGATTCCTGTCGGGGTGATAGTGGCGGGCCTTTGGTGTACGGCGAGCCGGGGCAGCAATGGCTGGTCGGGGTTACCAGCTACGGCCATGAGCAGTGTGCCACCGCCGGCGTGCCGGCAGTTTATACCCGTGTGGACCGTTATCTGACCTGGCTGGAACAAACCACCTCGGGCAGCCTTGTGGATCTTGCCCTGACGGGCGCCACCTCTGATACCTACAGCAGCCCAGGGGCTGCCACCACGCTGCGTACCGGTATTACCAACACCAGCCAGCAGACCCGGGCCAATAATGTGGGCCTGCGAGTCACGCACAAGAACGGGCTCACGGTACGTGTTCCCGGGTTGGCTTGTGTAAAGCGCAGTGGCTATACAGATTGCCGTGGCAGCACGGATCTGACGCTTGGCCAGCAAACCGAGACTTACAGTGTCGTTCTCAGTGCCAGTGGCCGCTGGGTGGATGAGGTTCGCGTTGAGCCGATTAGCAGTGTGTCCCATGACTATTTCGCCGGCCTGGGCGAAAGCTTCAAGTTGGTCTTCAGCAATGAGCCGGATGTGGTACTCAGCCTGACCACGCAGCGGGGCAATGATGGCCTGGTGCGGGTCAATGCCCAGGTCACCAATGCGGCGACCCATCAGGCAGCGGCGCGGGTGCGGGTTGGCTTTACCTTGCCGTCCGGGTGGAGTCCGGTGTCACTGCCTGAGAACTGTGCCGGGGGCGGCCTGGTGCAATGCGGGCTTGGCGATATGTCGCCGGGTGAAGTGGCGTCCCAGCAACTGATTCTGGACGGTCAGGGCGATGATAGCCTGGCCGTGCAGGTGTGGACCGATAACGGGGATTACCCGGCGAACGATAGCTCGGCAAGCACCCGGCCGGCCCAAGCGCGCAGCAGTGCGTCCAGTGGCGGCACTGCCAGTGGCGGGAGCGATGGCGGCGGTGGCAGTTTGCCCTGGTGGCTGCTGGCGCTATTATCCGTGGTGTCCGTTCGGCGGCTCCACCAGTGACAGGTGGCGCTGACGTTCCGGCGCCAGCGCGCCCTGATTGCCCTTCCAGGGCAGGGCGTCAATCCCCTTGGGGATGGCATCCAGCTGGAAGGGCGCCTTGATAATTTCGAAGTAGGGCGAGTGGTCGAAGTCCGCAGCAGTAATGGCTCGGGGTTGCAGCCGGAGCAAGCGGGCGGCGGGCTCGCTTTCCTTCACCAGCGGCATGACCGGGAATTGCACAAAGCTGAAGGCATCGGCGACGACGGTGCCACTGAGTGCCTTGATCAATTCACCGGCCCAGCGGCGGAACAGGCTGGTGCGCCAGCGCAGGGGTAGCCAGCGCCAGGGTAGCAGGGTCATCATGGCCAGTGCGCCCCAGGACTGGGCTCCCCCGGCGCCAATGCGGCTGATGGCGTAGCGGAGTACATCCTGGGCTTCATTGTCACTCAGGCCCTGTGCCCGGCAGACGCGAATCTGACGACCTTCCAGTGCGGACAGCGGCTCCACGATCAACCCCCGTTCCAGGCGGGCATCAATCACCAGTTGGGTATCCGGTTCGCAGGGGGTGTAATCCGCCAACAGGGCGCGCAGGGCCGGGTCGGCTACGTCGTGCAGCCGGCCAATGTAGAGTACCGCCCGCGCGTAGCGGCTATCGCCGATCACCTTGAAGGTGCGGTCCACGCTGCTGTGCCCGGCCACCAACAGCACGTCACAGGATTTCAGCACCGTACGCAGGCTTTCCAGGTCCGCGCTGGGCTGGCCACTGAACTGCTCATCACGCTGTAAACGGCGGCAGATCCATTGATAAAAGGCCAGCTGTCGGTTCATCTGTGAGGCTCCGGTATCCATGACGAGGCGCATATGAGGTTCTGGAGCTTACAGCAGGGCCAGAGCCTGGTCGATGACCGAATTGGCAGTGTAGAAGTGTGGCGAAAAGCGCACACCACCGCCGCGTTCCGCGCATACCACGCCGCCCTTTTTCAGGCGCTGGAAGGTGTCGCCCGGGGTTTCTTCGGGCAGGCGGAAGGTGACGATTCCAGCCCGTCGCTGAGGGGCCGCAGCGCTGAGCAGTGTGGCGTTTTTGTCTTGCAGCCCTTCGATCAGCCATTGCACCCGCTGTTGCAAGGCATCAGCCACCGCGTCCATGCCGGTATCCTGCAGCAGTGACAGGGAGGCATTCAGGGCATGGGCACCGAGCATGTTTGGGCTCCCGCATTCGAAGCGTTTGGCGGTAGTGGCGGGCTGCCAGTCCTTGCGGGTGTAATTGCCCGGATCGGCCACCATATGCCAACCATGCTGACGCAGAATCAATTGATCCTGCACCGCGCGGCGGCAATAGAACAGGGCGAGCCCTTCCGGGCCGAGCATCCATTTGTGGCCGTCGGCCACCACAAAATCAGCGTTTACCTGCTCTGCTGAGAACGGCAGTGCGCCGAGAATCTGGATGGCGTCCACACAGAAGAGTATGCCTTGGGCACGGCAGGCGGCGCCGATGGGAGCCATATCCATCAACAGGCCGGTGCCGTACTGGACGGCGGAAAGAGACACCAGGCGGGTGCGCGGACCCATGGCGTCAATGACATTCTGCTCCGGGTTGTCCCCCTCCAGATTGACCTCGATCACTTCCACCCC
This sequence comes from Alcanivorax sp., assembly GCF_002733835.1. GTDB lineage: Bacteria > Pseudomonadota > Gammaproteobacteria > Pseudomonadales > Alcanivoracaceae > Alcanivorax. The sequence continues at coordinate 58,348 of NZ_NVWY01000002.1, read as the reverse complement.
CTGGTTTGCCAGGGCCTGCCAGGGGATGCGGTTGGACGGGAATTCCTGATCACTGATGATAACCTGATCGCCAGCCTGCCATTCCAGGCCCTGGGCAATGACGGACAGGCCTTCGGAAGTGTTCTTGAGCAAGGCGATCTCTTCGCTGCTAACACCTCCCACCAACCAGGCCAAACGCTCGCGTAGCTGCTGCTCGACTTTCAACCAGTGAGGATAATCCCGCGCGCCGATGAACACGTTCTGGCGGGCGAATTCGGTTACCGCGTCCTGGGTACGTTGTGGCCAGGGGGCGACGGCTGCATGGTTGAGGTAAAGCAGGCCGTCCTGCTGGGCAAATTCGGTGGCGATATCCGGGGGGCTCCCGTCAGAGTTGGCCATGTTGTGTTGCCTCCGTGCGCTGGGTTGAGCTGATGCGTGGCGGAAAACCATGACGCTATGCTAACCGGCGCCAGGTTTCCATGGCGAGACGCTACCGAAATGCCGCGGGTTGCTATCTGATATGCGTATAAAAAGGGAATGCGTTAGAATTGCGACTGTCCAGTCGGCTTTAGGCCCGCATACCCGGGCGAAAGGAGAAATAGATGGGTGATCTGGAAAAAGCCACGCGTAAAGCTCAGGAATTTCGTCAGCGAGAACGTGAGATTCTCGATGCCGCTCTGGCCCTTTTTCTGGAAGAAGGCGAAGACCGGGTGACCGTGGAAATGATTGCGGACCGGGTGGGTATTGGCAAAGGCACTATCTACAAGCATTTCGAAACCAAGAACGAAATCTACCTGCTGCTGATGCTGCGCTATGAGGAGGACCTGGCCGGCGTGTTCCAGCAAATTTCCGATGCGGACAACAAGGAACGCCTGGCGCGGGAATATTTTCGCTTCCGCATTTCCGATCCCAAGCGTTACCAGCTGTTTGATCGGCTGGAAAACAAGGTGATCAAGGATCATGCCCTGCCTGATCTGGTGGCCAAACTGCACAGCATTCGTGAGGCCAATTTTGCGCGGCTCACGGATATCGTCAAAGCCCGCATGGAAGAAGGCTCATTGGAAGACGTGCCGCCGATGTATCACATCTGCTCCGCCTGGGCATTTGCCCACGGCGCCGTGGCACTGATGGAATCGCCGTTTTACCAGAAGCAAATTGACGACAAGGATGACTTTCTGGATTTCCTGATCGAAATCGGTATTCGCATGGGGAACAAGGGCCAGCGGGGGCCACGATGAAACAGGCCGAAGAGCTGCTGGCACTACTGGAAAAAGCCGCCGGAGATGAAACCGGCCTGCCTCCGGTGCATCAGTGGAAACCGGAACGGCATGCGGATATTGATATGCGCATTGCCCGCGACGGCACCTGGTTTTATCAGGAATCGCCCATTGAACGGGAAAGAATGGTGGCGTTGTTTTCCACCATCTTGTTGCGCGAAGACGATGATTATTTCCTGGTTACCCCGGTGGAGAAACTGCGCATTCAGGTGGACGATGCGCCCTTTGTGGCCACGGAAGTGCAGCAGGTGAAAGAAGGCGAAACCACCAAACTGGTATTCACCACCAATGTGGGCAGCCATGTGGTTGCCGGCGCGTCCCATCCCCTCTGGGTCAATACTGACAGCGAAACCGGTGAGCCTTCCCCGTACCTGTGTGTGCGGGATAATCTCAATGCCCTGATTGGGCGCTCAGCCTTTTATCAGCTGGTCGACTGGGCCGAGCAGCAGGGCGATACCCTGCAAGTTCACAGCAACGGTGAAACGTTCTCTCTGGGTAGCCTGACGGACTAACCGTATAGCGCTTGTCGGGTGCTTAACCCGGCAAGCTCAGCCTTCCCTGGTCGCTTGTCAGCGTAGCGTGACGCTGATCAACAGCAACAGCGCAAGAATGACCACCGCGCCTTTCCACATTCTCAATTGCCGAATGTTACTGTCGGCCACCGGTTTGTTACTGCGTACCGGGCGGCGTAATGCGTCACGGAATTCCGCCGCGTCGGTGAAGCGCATTTTTGGTTGCCGTTGCAGCGCCAGTTGCAGCACGTTGTTGATCCACAGGGGGATAAACGCATTGTGGCCCTGCAGGGGTGGCAGCGGGCGGTGCACGGCTTTTTCATAGCGTCCCTGCCAGGGCAGGGCACCGGTGAGCATTTCATGAATAATGACGGCGGTGGAGAACAGGTCGCTCTGCTCGCTGGGCGCTTCACCTTCCACCAGCTCCGGTGCACTGTAATGCCGAGTGCCCAGAGGAATGCTGGCAGTGTGTTGCTCCATGCCCCGGCAATGGCAGCTGCCAAAATCCACGATGCGAACCAGCCCCTCGGTATCCACCATGATGTTGTCCGGTTTCAGGTCGCCGTGAATCACATCGGCACGGTGCAGGGCGCGAATGCCATTAAGTAACTGGTCGGCCAGATAAAGTTTCTCTTCAACCGGTGCGTCCGGGTGTTCCTTTAGCCACTGCTTTAAGGTCACTCCGTCGATAAATTCCAGGTGTTGATACAGGCAGCTTGGTGCGTCGGGCATGGGCAGGGCATGGAGCAAGTGCGCATTGCGCAACCGATTGCCCACCCAGCCCTCCATCACAAACCGTTCCAGGGCATCGCGATCATCTTCCAGATTGACGGAGGGGGTCTTGAGTACGGACTGTTTGCCGTGTTGGTCTTCCACCAGGTACAAGTGGCTGCGCACGCTGGCATAGAGTTCGCGTTTTACGGTAAAGCCATCGAGACGAATGCCGGGTGTGAGTGGCGGGGGTAGCGGCAGACTGCCGCGCTGTTTCAGGGTTTCGTCGGCGCTGGCATCCGGCAGGCCTTCCACACGGAGCACCTGGCAGCTCAGGTTGTCGTCACTGCCGTTGGCCAGCGCGGCCTCCACCAGCGTACGGGCGGCCAGTTCCGGCTGGCTGGCACCACGCAGAATGCCCTGCATCCGTGAGCGTGTCAGGAAGCCGTGTACGCCATCGCTGGACAAAAGATAAATATCGCCCACCTGCAAATCGCTACTGCTGTAGTCCACGTCCAGTCGGGTATCCCCGCCCATGACCCGAGTCAGCACCTGCCGATTTGCACCGATCATGCGGCTGTGATCGCGGGTCAGGCATTCCAGCTTGTTATTGCGCATGCGCCAGACGCGGGAGTCGCCGACCTGAAAAATGTGCGCTGTCCGCGAGCGAAGGATGAGCAGGGACAGCGTGCACAAGTGGCTCTCACCGGCCAGGGTCTGGCGACAAAGCCAGCGGTTCAAGGCTTCCAGTACACGTTGGGCGGAGCGGGGCACGCTCCATAGGGCCGGGGTGGCGTAATAGTCGCTGATAAAGCCCAGAACGCAGGATTCCGCCGCTTCGCGGGCGGCGCCGGCGCTGGACAGCCCGTCAGCCAGAGCGGCGACAATGCCCTTGGTACGCATCAGTGAGCCTTCCGGTATCTGCATGGCCAGGGCGTCCTGGTTATGCAGCTTGGGGCCGCTGTCACTGAATTGGCCGATACGTACCCGGGGATGCAGGTCGGGTTCCATCGGGCTGAGGTCGTCGGTTGCCGAGGCGGTGGACACGTCCATCTTGATGCTCCTGTACCGTTAACGTGGCGGGTGCTTGTGGTCAACCGGGCTTGTTGTCCCTGCGCGCCCGGCGGTCACTTGAGGCTCAGCCCACTTCGATCAGTTGTACTTCGCCCTGGTCATCAATTTCCGCGATATGGCCCTTGGGTTCATCCAGGAATTGAACGGCGGCCAGTGCAACAGCGGCGCTGGCGGCAATCACCAGGAAGAAGGTTGATGGTTCTACAAAGGTCAGCACGGTGAGGAAGATCACGGCACCGGCATTACCATAGGCGCCGACCATGCCGGCAATTTGCCCGGTGAGGCGCCGCTTGATCAGTGGCACCGTAGCGAACACGGCGCCCTCGCCAGCCTGCACAAAGAAGGAACAGCACATGGTGGCAACCACCGCCAGGGCAATGGGCCAGCTACTGCCGATCTGGCTCATCAGGCCGTAACCCACCATCAGGCCGCAGAGCAGAATAGCCAATGATTTCTTGCGCCCGAACTTGTCGGAGACCCAGCCACCACCGGGACGAGCCACCAGATTCATGAAGGCGTAGCCGGAGGCCAGCAGGCCGCCAGTGACTGCCGTCAGCGCAAAAGTATCGGTAAAGAACAGGGGCAGCATGGACACCACCGCCAGCTCGGAACCGAAGGTCACCATATAGGCCAAATCCAGAATCGCCACCTGCTTGAAGCTGTAACGGTCGTGTTCGGGGACCCCTTCTTTCAGATGCTCGCGATTTACCCGCCAGGCCTGGCTCAGCTGAATACCGGCCAGACTGATGATCAGGGCCGCCAGAAATATTTGTGTGGCCTGGCCGAACAAATTCAGATTGGTAGGCCCCAGGCGCCAGACGATCACCAGCAATGCGATGTAAAGCGGCAGGCTCATGGCCAGGTAGAAGAACAGGTCTTTCTTGGTGCTGACTTCCAGGGCACTGGCTTTCTTCGGCTTGAAGTAGGAGGCGCCCTGGGGGGTATTGCGTGCCCGCCACAGAAAGAAAATGCCGTAGAGAAAGGCCACCGCGCCAGTGGTGGCAATGGCCCAGCGCCAGCCGTCATCACCACCGTAAAGCAGCGCCAGGGAGGGCAGGGTAATCGCCGCCGCTGCGGAACCGAAGTTACCCCAGCCGCCATAGACGCCTTCGGCCAGGCCGACTTCCCGGGCCGGGAACCATTCACTGATCAGGCGGATGCCCACCACAAAGCCGGCGCCCACAAAACCCATCAACAGGCGGGTCACTGCCAGCTGTTCATAGCTAGTGGAAAGGGCAAACGCCCAGCAGGGGAGTGCGGCCATCATCAGCAACGAGCCAAACACCAGGCGCGGGCCGAAGCGATCCACCAGGGAACCGATCACCACCCGGGCAGGAATGGTTAGCGCTACGTTGAGAATCAGCAACGCCTTTATCTGTTCGGGAGTAAGGTCGAAGGCGTCCCGTAGATGCCCCATTAATGGCGCATGGGAAAACCACACAACAAAGGTAATAAAAAACGCCAGCCAGCTCAGATGTAACAGGCGGATGCGTGGCGCGGACAGATTCAACAGATTCAGCTTTTGATCGCTCATGACTTCTCCATGCATGGGCGGTTAACGACAGGCTGAACAGAGCAACTCCTGTGCCATATTTCTAAGTGTCTGTTTTAAAAAGATTAAAAGGAGATGAATCGGGAGGAGGGCAATAACTGTGCGCAAATCGGGAGCGTTTCTGGTTCATGGCGGTGCACGAAAAAATGCATTTTTCTCGTGCACGAGCGCATTAAAAGAAAGCAGGGTTTCTGCATTTATTATCCGAAAAATGAAATAAGTTCATTAAAAACATTGGCTTACCAAGTTGGCATAGGGATTGCTGAGTGGTGGGTGTCAGTTACGCACCGCGAGGGTGAGCCTTATGGCAAAGCAACAACTTCTTTTGATCGGCCACGGGATGGTCGGACAACGTTATCTGGAGTCTCTGGTGGCCCAGGGTGGCCGGGAGCACTTTGATATTACGGTACTGTGTGCCGAGCCGCTGCCGGCCTATGACCGCGTAGGGCTGACCAGTTACTTTTCCGGCAAGACCGCCGACGACCTGTCGCTGGTGCCGGAAGGTTTTTTTGAAGAGCACGAGATTACGCTGAAACTGAATACCAAGGTGGACGCGATTGATCGGGCGGCTAAAACAGTCACCACCAACACCGGTGAGACCCTGCCTTATGACAAGGTGGTTCTGGCCACCGGTTCCTATCCGTTTGTGCCGCCGATCCCCGGTAACGATCGCGATAACTGTTTTGTGTACCGCACCATCGACGACCTGGATGCCATGATTGCCGCCAGTAAAACCGGCAAGGTGGGCACGGTTGTCGGCGGCGGCCTGCTGGGCCTGGAAGCGGCCAAGGCGCTTCACGATCTGGGCCTGGAGACCCATGTGGTGGAATTCGCCCCGCGCCTGATGGCCGTGCAGGTGGATGACTTTGGCGGCGGCCTGCTGAAAGACAAGATTCAGGAACTGGGCGTCACCGTGCACACCAGCACCGGTACCCAGGATATCGTGGATGGTGAACACTGCACTCACCGCATGAATTTCGGTGACGACAAACATCTGGAAACGGATGTGATCGTTTTCTCCGCGGGCATTCGTCCCCAGGACGAACTGGGCCGGGCCTGCGAGCTGGCCATTGGCGAACGCGGCGGCATCGTGGTCAACAATCACTGCGTTACCTCCGACGAAGATATCTATGCCATTGGTGAAGTGGCGCTGTGGGAAGGTCGCATCTTTGGCCTGGTGGCGCCGGGGTACCAGATGGCGGAGGTGGCCGCTGAACACCTGATGGGCAAGGCCGAACAGCAGTTTGCCGGTGCGGACATGAGCACCAAGCTGAAACTGATGGGCGTGGATGTGGCGTCCATTGGTGATGCCCACGGCAACACCCCCGGTTGTCGCAGCACCGTGTTCATGGACCAGACCGCCGGTATCTACAAGAAGGCGGTAATCAGTGAGTGCGGCAAGAAACTGCTGGGCGCGGTGCTGGTGGGCGATGCCGCGGATTACGGCAACCTGTTGCAGCTTTGCCTCAACGAAATGGACCTGCCCGGTGATCCGTCTGCGCTGGTGGCGCCCATGTCAGATGGTGCGCCGCTGCTGGGCGCCGATGCGCTGCCTGACACGGCGCAGATCTGTTCCTGTAATAACGTCTCCAAAGGCGATTTGTGTGCCGCCATCGACGGTGGCGCCCAGACCGTGGGTGACCTGAAAGCCTGCACCAAGGCATCGGCTACCTGTGGCGGTTGTTCTGCGCTGGTGAAGCAGGTGCTGGACAGCGAGCTGGAAAAACGTGGTGTGGAAGTGAACAACCACATTTGCGAACACTTCACGTATTCCCGCCAGGAAATCTACCACCTGGTACGCGTCGGGCAGATCACCACCTTTGACGAGCTGCTGGAAAAACACGGTAGCGGTGACGGCTGTGACATCTGTAAGCCGACCGTGGCCAACGTGCTGGCGTCCTGCTGGAACGACTGGGTACTCAACAAACCCCATGCCGGGCTGCAGGACACCAACGATTATTTCCTGGGCAACATGCAGCGCGACGGCACCTATTCCATCGTGCCGCGCGTGGCGGGGGGTGAAATCACCCCGGACAAACTGATCGTGCTGGGGGAAGTGGCCAAGCAATACGATCTTTATACCAAGATCACCGGCGGCCAGCGGGTGGATTTGTTTGGTGCCCGTGTCGAGCAGTTGCCGGAAATCTGGAAAATCCTGGTGGATGCCGGTTTTGAAACCGGGCACGCCTACGGTAAATCCCTGCGTACGGTGAAATCCTGTGTGGGCTCCACCTGGTGTCGCTACGGGGTGAAAGACTCCGTGGGCACCGCCATTCAGGTAGAGGATCGCTACAAGGGCTTGCGCAGCCCACACAAGATCAAGATGGCAGTGAGTGGTTGTACCCGCGAGTGCGCGGAAGCGCAAAGCAAGGACGTGGGCGTGATCGCCACCGAGAAAGGCTGGAACCTGTATGTGTGTGGTAACGGCGGCATGCGTCCGCGCCACGCGGATCTGTTCGCTTCGGATCTCACCGATGAGCAGCTGATCAAGACCATCGACCGTTTCCTGATGTTCTACATCAAAACGGCGGACCGCTTGCAGCGCACCAGCGTCTGGCTGGAAAACCTGGAAGGCGGGCTGGATTACCTGAAAGACGTGATCCTGAACGATTCGCTGGGCATGGGCGACGAACTTGAAGCGCAGATGCAGCACGTGATCGAGACGTATCAGTGTGAGTGGAAGTCCACCATCGAGGATCCGGAAGCGGTGAAACGCTTTAACCACTTCATCAATGAGACCGCCGAAGCGGATGACAACCTGGCCTACGTGCGTGAGCGCGGCCAGCGCCGTCCCGCCTATGAGCATGAACGCATCGAACTGGTCGAGGAGGCGTAAGCCATGAACAGCGCAGTGACCGTGGAATGGAAAGCAATCTGCAGCGTTGACGACGTATTGCCGGGCACTGGAGTGGGCGTGCGTCTGCCCTCCGGGCAGGCAGCACTGTTCCGCACCCGTGATGGCAATTTCTATGCGTTGGACAACATGGACCCGTTTAGCCACGCCAACGTGCTCAGCCGGGGGCTATTGGGCTCATTGGGTGACAAGCGCGTTGTAGCCTCACCGCTCTACAAACAGCACTTCGACCTGGAAACCGGGCAATGCATCGAAGACGACAGCGTCAAGCTGACCGTGTACCCGGTGCGGGTGCAGGGTGACGTGATCGAACTGGCCACCCCGGCCTGAAACAACTCCACAGGGCGACGTGCGAATGAAGCGACTGGTTGTAGTGGGTAATGGCATGGCGGCTTGCCGCCTGCTGGAAGAGCTGACCCGCCTGGCACCGGATCTGTATCAGATCACGGTGGTGGGGGATGAGCCCTTCGCCGGTTACAACCGCGTCATGTTGTCGCCGCTGTTGGGCGGTGGCACTGATGAGAAAACCATTACCACGCACCCCCACCAGTGGTATCGCGATCGCAATATTCGCTTGATTACCGGCACCCCGGTGGTGGCCATTCATCGCCGCCGGCGGCAGGTGGAAACCGCCGCCGGGCATCGGCTGGATTACGACCGGTTGTTGCTGGCCACGGGGGCCGCGCCGCGCCAGTTGCCGGTGGAAGGCGTCACCCTGGATGGTGTTGTCAGTTTTCGGGATCTCTACGACGTGCGCCGGTTGTTGTCGCTTTCGGCCGCCCGGGTGGTGGTCGTGGGCGGCGGCTTTTTGGGGCTGGAAGCGGCGGATGCGCTGGTGAAGCAGGGGCACGATGTGACTCTGGTCCACAGCCGCGGACACTTGCTCAACCAGCAGCTGGACGAAAGCGCAGGGCATCGCCTGCAACAGGATCTGGAAGCCCGTGGGCTCAAGTTTGTGATGCAGGCGCGCACCCAGTCCATCGAAGGCACTTGCTTGGAAGAAAGCCGGGAAGAAGGCGGCCGAGGCCGTGTGGCTGCGGTGCATCTTGCCGACGGCCAGCGGTTGCCAGCGGATTATGTGGTGCAGGCGGTGGGCATTGTGCCCCGTGCCGAGCTGGCCGCCAGTGCCGGGCTGACCGTGAATCAGGGGGTGCGGGTGGACGACACCCTGCAGACCTTTGATCCGGCCATCTATGCCATTGGTGAGTGTGTGGAGCACCGCGAGCGCACCTTTGGCCTGGTGGCGCCGCTGTATGAGCAAGCGGCGGTCTGTGCCAGCCACCTGGCAGAACTGGGACACCGCCGTTATCTGTATGCGGATTCCGCCACACGGTTGAAAATTTCCGGTATCGATCTGGTGTCCTGTGGCGATTTTCTCGGTGACCGGGATAAAGGAACAGAGCAGGGGGAAACCCTGCAGCTGAATCTGCCCGGCAGCTACCGGCGTGTGCAGATTCGGGATAACCGTGTGGTCGGCATGGTGCTGTACGGCGATGTGTCTGACGCCCCGTTTTTCGAAAAACTGTGGAAGGAAAACACCGATATCAGCGCGCTGCGTGAAACCCTGTTGCTGGGCGAGGCTTTCTGCAAACGCCCCGGCGACAGTGATCAGAATTCGGAGGAAATCGCTGCGTGAATGCTGAAGCGAGAGCTCAAAAAGCGGTGGCAACGAACGCCGGTACAGCCATCTGCACAACGTGCCCGTACTGCGGCGTGGGTTGTGGTATCCGCACCGACGGCGTCACCCTGAAAGGGGACACGCAGCACCCGGCCAATGCCGGGCGGCTCTGCGTCAAAGGTTCATCGGTACTGGAAACCCTGGGTGATCAGGATCGCCTGCTGAATCCGGAAGTGGATGGCGAGGTGGTGTCCTGGGATCAGGCGCTGGATGAAGTGGCAGGGCGGTTCCGCCGCATCGTCGACGAACACGGCCCGGATGCCGTGGCGTTCTACGTTTCCGGCCAGCTGCTGACAGAAGATTATTACGTGGCCAACAAGCTGATGAAGGGCTACATCGGCAGCGCCAATATCGATACCAATTCGCGCCTGTGCATGAGCAGCGCTGTGGTTGCCCACAAGCGGGCGTTCGGGGAAGACGTGGTGCCCGGTTGCTACGAAGACCTGGAGCTGGCGGATCTGGTTATCCTCACCGGGTCCAATACCGCCTGGGCACATCCCATCGTGTACCAGCGCATCGTGGCGGCCAAACAGGCGCGCCCGGACATGAAAGTGGTGGTCATCGACCCGCGCCGTACTGCCACTTGCGATCTGGCCGACCTGCACCTGGCTATTCGCCCGGGGCAGGACGTGCCGCTGTTCAATGGCCTGCTCACCTGGCTGGATGACAACCAGGCGCTGGACCAGGCCTACATCGACGCCCACACCGAAGGCTTTCAGGCGACCCTGGAAACCGCCCGCAGCCAGGGCAACGATTGGGAGGCACTGGCCGCAAAGATGGGCGTGAGCAAGGTGGACCTGACCACGTTTTACCACTGGTTCGCCGCCTGCGAGCGCACGGTTACCGTGTTTTCCCAGGGCGTGAACCAGGCCCGCAATGGGTCTGACCAGGGCAATGCCATTATCAATGCCCACCTGGCCACCGGCCGTGTCGGCAAGCCTGGTGCCAGCCCGTTTTCCATCACCGGGCAACCCAACGCCATGGGCGGCCGGGAAGTGGGGGGGCTGGCCAATCAGCTGGCGGTGCATCTGGATATCGACAACCCGGCGCACCACGCCGCCGTGGCGGACTTCTGGCAGGCGCCGGCGTTGGCCTCGAAAAATGGTCTTACAGCGGTTGAGCTGTTCGAGGCGGTTTCCAGCGGCGAGGTGAAAGCCGTGTGGATCATGGCCACCAACCCGGTGGACTCCCTCCCGGAAGCGGACAAGGTCCGCCAGGCACTGATGGCCTGCGACACCGTGGTGGTGTCCGACTGCGTAGCCAGCGGTGACACGCTCGCCTGCGCGGATATTCGCTTGCCGGCGCTGGGCTGGGGCGAGAAATCCGGCATGGTCACCAACTCCGAGCGATGCGTATCGCGCCAGCGGCCCTTTGTGCCTGCCCCGGGGCAAGCGAAAGCAGACTGGTGGATCATTACCGAAGTGGCGCAGCGCATGGGCTTTGCCGACGCCTTTCCCTACCAGCATGAGCACGACATTTTTGCCGAGTACTCGGCGCTCACCGCGGTGGCCGGCCAATTTGGCAAGCGGCTGGATTTGACCGGGGCTGCGGAGCTGAGCGCCGACCAATATGCCCAGTGGCAGCCACAGCAGTGGCCGCTTAACGGCGACCCTCGCTGCTATGCCGACGGCCAGTTTTCTACCCCCAGTGGCCGGGCCCGTTTTGTGAGCTGCGACAATCCGCCCGTGCGCCAGATCGGCGATGCCTTCCCGATTATTCTCAATAGCGGGCGGATTCGGGACCAGTGGCACACCATGACGCGCACCGGCCGTGCCGGGCGCCTGTTTGCCCACCTCAGCGAGCCTTTTGCGGCATTGCATCCCCAGGATATAGAGCGTTACCGGCTGCAGGAGGGCGGCTTCGTGCGCCTGACCAGCCGTGTCGGTGATGCGTTGGTGCGGGTCACCCGCGATACCGGGCAGCGCCCCGGCACCGCGTTCATGCCCATGCACTGGACCGATCAGTTTTCTCGCCGCGCCCGGGTGGATGCCCTGGTGCCGGCACGTCTGGATCCGCATTCCGGCCAGCCGGCGTTCAAGCATACGCCGGTCAATGTCAGCGACTGGCAACCCCGCTGGCATGGCTGGTTGTTCACGGCGGCATCCCCACCCGCCGTGGAGTACTGGGCCCGAGTTCCCGTCGATGCATTTTTGCAGGCGGGCCAGGTACAGCGCTATCGGCTGGCCGGCGATGCGGACCTAACCGAACAACAGCTCCACGACTGGTTGCCGCAGGCGGCCCAGTGGCTGGCGCTGAACGATCCCGCCACCGGGCATTACCGGCGCGCGGCGCTGGACAAGGACGGCCACTTGCTGGCCTGGCTGGCCATTGGTGAAACCTTGCCGGTGTGCGATGTGGATTGGTTGGCAGATTGTTTTGCTGACGATGCGGATATCCAGCACCTGGCGATCCTGGCCGGGCAACCGGCGGATGCTGGGCCAGACCTGGGGCCGGTGATTTGCAGCTGCTTCCAGGTCCGTCAGAAAACCATCGAGGCTGTGGTGGAAGAGGGCGCGGATTCCGTGGAAGCCATTGGCAAAGGCTGCCAGGCGGGCACCAACTGTGGCTCCTGTATTCCTGAGCTGCGGGGTTTGCTGGAAACCTGCACCAGCTGATTATCCGTTTCTCCGCCCGCGTTATTAAGGTTGTAACGCGGGTGCCCGTTTCGCATCTTATCCACTGATTCGAAACGGGAACGACGATGAAAAGCCTTAAATCACTGTTTATCTCCACGTTTATTTCCCTGGCGGTGTTCACCACCGGCATGGCGCTCTGGCAGCTGTTTACCGGTGACGGTTGGCCGTGGGCGGTATTGCTGCTGACCTGTGTCCCCTCGGTGGGATTCTTCAGTTATCTGTTCGTATTGAAACCGGCGCGCACCAGCGAGAACCTGCCAACGGTATTTTGGCCCACCTTGCTGGGGACGCTGGCGGTCATCAGCCTGGCATTGGCCGGGCAGGCCTGTGTGGTGATGGTTAGCCTGGCGCTTCTCAACCTGATCGGGGTGCACGCTTATATCCGCTGGTATAGCCGCTACGGCACTCGCGAGGCGAATGTGGCACTGGGTGAACCGTTGCCGGCCGTCACCTTCACGAACCTGGAGGACAAGCCGGTAACCGTGGCGGATTACGCGGGCCAGCCAATGGTGATGCTGTTCTTCCGCGGCAACTGGTGCCCGTTGTGTATGGCACAGATTCGTGAAGTGGCAGCGCAATATCAGTCGTTGCAGGATCAGGGTGTACGGGTGGCGTTGATCAGCCCGCAGTCCCACAGCCAATCTGCGGATCTGGCAAAGCAATTTCAGGTGGATTTTGAATACCTGCGCGATGATGACAATCAGGCGGCGCGTGCTTTAGGTATTGTCGATGCGGGTGGTACCCCGGCCGGGCTGGAGGCGCTGGGCTACGACAGTGACACCGTTATGCCAACGGTATTTATCGTGGATGGCGAAGGCCGGCTGGTGTATCAGCACCTGACAGACAATTACCGGGTTCGCCCAGAGCCTGATCTGTTTATTCAGGTGTTGCGAGAGAAAGGATTAATAGACGGTTAATAAAGGCAGGGGTGAGCTAAGAGCTACGCTCGCTTCGATAAAGAAAGGCGGAAAAGTTACTCGGCATCTGCTTTTCTACGAAGCCGCTGTAGGAGCACCGTTTAGGGTGCGAACCGGGTGCGAACCGAGCGAAGCGAGGACATCGTCCGCAGGACGATCCAAGCCAGAAGCTAAAACTCTGCCGCTTTCTTTAATCATCCGGGCCTTTCAGCGACAGCTTCGGTAATTCCTCACCGCATTGCAGGCAAAAGCGGGCATCGGGCTCGTGGGAATGGCGGTGGCATCCCGGGCATTCACGTTCATAGCGCATGCTCACGCGGGCGGCGGAAATTTCCGCGGTGACGATACCGGTGGGCACGGCAATAATCGCGTAGCCGGTAATCATGGCCAGCGAAGCAATCAGCTTGCCGAACGGCGTCTGCGGTGAAATGTCGCCATACCCTACGGTGGTAATGGTCACGATGGCCCAGTAAATACTTTGCGGAATACTGGAAAAACCGTTCTCCGGGCCTTCCACCACATACATGAGGCTGCCGAAGATAATAATCACCACGAATACGGAGAACATGAACACCGCGATCTTGCGGCGGGTGCGCACCAGGGCGATGCCAAGCTGGTTGGCTTCGCCCATGAACTTGGCCAGCTTCATGACCCGGAACACGCGCAGTACCCGTAGCGCCCGGATGGTAAGCAGGTAATTGGAACCGGGGATGAACAGGCTCAGATAGGTCGGGATGACGGAGAGTAAATCCACCACCCCGAAAAAGCTGCGTGCATAGCGCAGCGGTCGGTCGCTGACCCAAAGGCGAATGGCGTATTCCACCGTAAAAAGCAGAGTGAAAAACCACTCCGCCGCGTACAACAGCACGCCATACTCTTCACGGATGCTGGACACACTGTCGAGCATGACCGCAATCACGCTTCCCAGGATCGCCCCGATAAGCAGCACATCGAACAGCTGCCCGGCTGGGGTATCGGTACCAAAGATAATGTGGCGCCAGCGTTGCCGCAGGGTTTCCATATTTGCGCTGAATCCTTAACCATGGATGAACAAAGACGGGCTCATTGTGTCTTGTTCAGACAATGATGACCACTTAGGCTCAAACTCTCCACATTGCAGGCGGGTGGCCTGAGCCATGGCTGTTAACAACAAGAAATATTACCCGGCGTTGAGCTGGCAGGGAAAAATGATCAACCGGGCGATCAAGGGGGCGGTGAAACCGGTGATTAGCCGTATCCGTTTTACTCGCCGTTTCATGAAATTCTCGCAACTGGGTTTTGATACGGTGACCCTGGCGTTACCGGTCCCGTCATCAGTACATATCGCCCGGGCCCACATGGGCGGAGTGCCTGGAGAGTGGTTAATAGCTGGGCGCAATGTACGCAGTAATCGGGTGGTGCTGTACTTTCATGGCGGAGCCTATTTTTTCGGCTCGCCGCGTTCCCACCGGGCCGTCACCTGGCGTTTAAGCCGTGAATGCCGGGCCAAGGTGCTGGCGCTGGATTATCGTCAGCCACCCGACTGGGCGTACCCGGCGCCACTTGAAGATGCGGTGCGTGCCTACAAGGCATTGCTGGATACCGGGTACCGCCCGGAGCACATTGTGCTGGCAGGCGATTCCGCCGGCGGCAACCTTTCCCTGGTGACCTTGTTGCGCTTGCGCGAGCTGAATCTGCCATTGCCGGCGGCGGCGGTGCTGATCAGTCCCTGGGGTGACCTGACCTGCAGTGGTGACAGTATTCACACCAACGCGAAACAGGACCCCTTGATCCCGTTGGGTGCACTGCACTTTGTCGCCAAGTCCTACAGCCGGGGCCAGGACCCGGCGGCACCGTTACTCTCTCCTGTGTTTGCCGATTACACCGGGTTGCCGCCGTTGCTGATTCAGGTGGGCAGTACCGAGCTGCTTTACAGCGATGCGGTGCGAGTCGCTGAACAAGCGGAGCGGGCAGGGGTGGAGCACACCCTGCAAGTGTGGGAGCAAATGCCCCATGTTTTCCATGCCCTGGCGGCCTGGTTGCCGGAAGCCGGCATGGCGCTGCGCGAAATAGGTGCCTTTGTGAATGCCCGGTTGAATCACTGCGACGATGCCGCGCACGTTCGGGCCCGTGCTCATATTGCTAGTGGGCGTGATTAGCAGCGGAAGGATTGCTGAAACTGTAATCGAAAAGTTGTCTTGAGCCTTGTTCAGACACTAATCGGTAACGCTGGCTACGCTTGTTAACAGTCTACCAACCTCCTTGCTCTACAGCAGATTGCACATCCCTTTCATAGTCGTTGATACCAGCTCCTGTTCTGGGGGCCATAACGACAAAGTACGATGGAGGGGTTCATCTTGGCTAATCAATTCAAACTTCTGGTAGGCAGCAGCGCCCTTGCGGCACTGCTGACGGCCTGTGGCGGTGGAGGCAGCAGCTCAGCGCCTGCCGACTCAGGCCCGGCGGCCCGTGCCCTGCCTCCGGAAATCGCAGAAATCATCGACGATCAGAACGAACTGACCGATGCTTTGTGTCCCGGTGCGTCCGGCGATGCAGGGGAGGGCGGTTCCATTGATCCCGCAACCTGTCTGGATGAAAGCGAAGACGCTGCCGAGGAAGATACCGGCTATGAGCTGTCGCTGAATCCGGTAGTACAGCAGTTCTGCCCGGAAGCGGCGCAGGTATTTGATGCCACGCTGACTTTCAACGGTGAAATGCTGGACCAGGATTTCCTTTACGATACCGACACGTCTTTTGACGGTTCTGCCACCTTCCCGGCAGCCTGTCTGCAGGAAGCGGCCGGGAATTTCCAGAACATCGGTGACATGATCGGTGGCTCCAACCCGCTGACCGAGCAACTGTGCCCGGAAGCGGCGGCGAATAGCCCGATTGATCCCGCTGCCTGCTTTACGGAAGCCGTTGGTGGCGGTGGCGATTTGCCCGGCGGCGATGGCGGCCTGCCCGGTTCTGACCAGCTGCTTGCCCAGCTTTGCCCGGAAACCGGCGAACAGGAGCTGGGCCCGGAAACCCCTGTCAACTGTCTCAACGAAGCCAGCCGTGCCTATATAGACATCTACGATATGCTCACCGCGAGTAATCCGCTGACCGAGCAGATTTGTCCTGAAGATAATGCGGATGGCCGAATTGATCCTCCCCAGTGTTTTGCTGAAGCCCTGATGGGCGGTGGCATTCCAGGTGGTGGTGATGGCGGCGACGGCGGTAGCAACCCATTCGCTCCGGCCCTTGAACAGTTCTGCCCGGAAACCGCCATGGCGGACCTT
The DNA here is from genome assembly GCF_002733835.1 of Alcanivorax sp. Classification (GTDB taxonomy): domain Bacteria; phylum Pseudomonadota; class Gammaproteobacteria; order Pseudomonadales; family Alcanivoracaceae; genus Alcanivorax. Next base: position 41,898 of record NZ_NVWY01000002.1, on the reverse strand, counting down.
GGCCCATCCACCCCGATCGACTGCCTGGCTGAAGCTGGTGGTAACTTCCAGGACGTGCAGGACCTGCTGCTGGGTTCCAACCCGCTGACAGAACAACTGTGCCCGGAAGCGGCTGCCAACAGCCCGATTGATCCCGCAGCCTGTTTCTCTGAAGCAGCCGGTGGCTTTGCCCCGGGTGGCGGTGGCCTGCCGGGTGCCGATGGCAACCCGCTGGAGCCGGTACTGGCGCAATTCTGCCCGGAAACCTCCGAAGCGGATCTGGGTCCGACCACGCCGATCGACTGTCTGACCGAAGCCGGTGGTAACTTCGGTGACGTGCAAGACCTGCTGCTGGGCTCCAACCCGCTGACCGAGCAACTGTGCCCGGAAGCGGCTGCTAACAGCCCGATTGATCCTGCGGCCTGCTTCGAAGAAGCGGCTGGTGGTTTCGCCCCGGGTGGCGGTGGCCTGCCGGGTGCCGACGGCAATCCGCTAGAGCCTGTGTTGGCGCAGTTCTGCCCGGAAACCTCCGAGGCTGACCTGGGCCCGACCACACCCATCGACTGTCTGACTGAAGCTGGCGGTAACTTCGGCGACGTGCAGGACTTGCTGCTGGGTTCCAACCCACTGACCGAGCAACTGTGCCCGGAAGCGGCTGCTAACAGCCCGATTGATCCTGCCGCCTGCTTTGAAGAAGCGGCTGGTGGTTTCGCTCCGGGTGGCGGTGGCCTGCCGGGTGCCGATGGCAATCCACTGCAGCCGGTACTGGCGCAATTCTGCCCGGCAACCTCTGAAGCAGATCTTGGCCCGACCACCCCGATCGACTGTCTGACCGAAGCCGGTAACAGCTTCGGTAATGTGGAAGAGCTGCTGCTGGGGTCCAACCCACTGACCGAGGCGCTGTGCCCGGAAGCGGCAGCGAACAGCCCGATCGACCCGGCGGCCTGCTTCATGGAAGCGGCTGGCGGTGGTCTGCCCGGTGGTGGCGGTGGCGACAACCCGCTGGCCCCGTTGCTGGAGCAGTTTTGTCCGGAAACCGCTGCTGGTGCGATTGGTCCCACTACGCCCACTGACTGTCTGACGGAAGCCGGTGCCGGTCTTGCCGCCCTGGAAGAGCTGTTGGGTCCGCTGACCGAGCCGAATCCACTCACCGATCAGGTGTGCCCGGAAACCTCTGAAACCGGTACCGTGGATCCGACCGAATGCTTCATCGAGTCCCTGGACAACGTGGAGCTGCTCAACTCCGAGCAGATCGGCCTGCTGCCGGGCTGTCCGCTACTGAGTGCCTTTAATGACGAGGGCAACCTGTCGCTGACTCTGGGTCTGGCTTGTCTGGCGAATCAGGAAACCGGCGAGGGCATCTCTCTGGAATCCGGCAACGCCCTGACGGACCTGTTCGAAAATCTGCTGGGTGGCTTGTTCTAAGTCTGACTCAGTAACGCAACAGAAAAAGCCCGGCCTTCGCGCCGGGCTTTTTTTTATGGATCCTCCCTTGTAGGAGTGCCTCTCGAGGCGCGAACCGAGCGTAGCGAGGTAAGGACTGAAGGGCATCAATATCGAAAAGAGACTGCTGTAAAGACACAAAAAATCCGGCTTCCCGCGAGTGGAAACCGGATTTTCGGAAAGGCCCGCTCTGCCTGCAATGCTTAAGTGAACGGCATTACGGCGCGAAGGCCGGGCTTTTTCAATGCGGGGGCAGCCTTAGCCATTACGTTTTGGCAGCGCCTCGCGTAGTTTGTCGGCCATGCTGCGAATGGCTTCTTCGGTGGTGTCCCAGGCGATACAGCCGTCGGTGATGGACACGCCGTATTCCAGGTCGTCCAGATTCGGCGGGATCTTCTGGTTGCCGAATTTCAGGTGCGATTCCACCATCAGGCCGAGGATGGACTCGTTCCCTTCCAGTATCTGGTTGGCGATGTTTTCCATCACCAGCGGCTGCAGGCCCGGGTCCTTGTTGGAGTTGGCGTGGGAGCAATCCACCATGATGTTGGTGGAGACACCGGCTTTCTCCAGCGCCTGTTCAGCCAGTGCCACGGACACGGAATCGTAGTTCGGCTTGCCGCCACCGCCACGCAACACAACATGACCGTACTGGTTGCCCTTGGTGGTGGTCAGCGCCACGCGGCCTTCCGGGTCGATGCCCAGGAAACGGTGCGGGTGCTTTACGCTGAGCATGGCGTTCACGGCCACATCCAGGCTGCCATCGGTACCGTTCTTGAAGCCCACCGGGCTGGACAGGCCGGAAGACATTTCCCGGTGTGTCTGGCTCTCGGTGGTACGCGCGCCAATGGCGTTCCAGGCGATCAAGTCCTGCAGGTACTGCGGGGTGGTCGGGTCCAACGCTTCGGTGGCGGCGGGCAGGCCTAGCTCGGCCACATCCAACAGCAGCTTGCGGGCGATATGCAGGCCGTCTTCCACCTTGAAGGAATCGTTCATGTAAGGGTCGTTGATCAGCCCTTTCCAGCCCACAGTGGTACGCGGCTTCTCAAAGTAGACACGCAGCACCAGGTAGATGGTGTCGCTCACCTCGTCGGCCAGCTTCTTCAGCCGGGCGGCGTATTCCATGGCGGCGTCCGTATCGTGGATAGAGCAGGGGCCAATCACCACGAACAGGCGATGGTCCTTGCGGTCCAGAATATTACGGATGGTCTCGCGGCCGCTGATCACAGTCTGGCGGGCGTTATCGCTGAGGGGCAATTTTTCCTTCAGCGCGTTGGGCGTAATCAGTACGTCCTGCGAGGCAATGTTAAGGTCGTCTACCTGCTTGTCGGTCATGATGTGCTTTGCTACCTGTAGTTGCTGGAGGCCCCGTGCCCTGTTCTTGCGCGGCGGGCTCTGGCTGACACTCCCTTTGTAGAGGTCCAGCAGTCTAGCGGAATCAGGCGGCCAGAGAAATATCAAGGGGCCTGTCTGTGCCATAGGGTGGGGCGATGAAGGAAAAACCAGCTATTAGCTACGAGCTGCTAGCTACCAGGCGCGAGGTGGTCCTAGGGTACGAATAGTCAGTGCCCGCGTTCCGACCGAATCCGCATACCTGACAGGTTATTTAAGAAACGGGTGTTCCTCGCAGCTAGAAGCTCTTAGCTAGCAGCTTCGTCCTTCAATCAACTCCTCCACATAAGCCGGCACCAGTTCGCTGGCCAGCCCATGCTGGTGTTCGGCAAAGGCGGTGAGCCGCTGGGAGGGCTCCAGATTCAGTTCCACGGTGTGCGCACCATGGCGGTTGGCCTCTTCCACAAAGCCGGCGGCCGGGTAGACGTTGCCGCTGGTGCCGATGCTGATAAAGCGGTCACACTGGGACAAGGCGCGGTAGATGGCTTCCATTTGCAGGGGCATTTCCCCGAACCACACCACATGAGGGCGCAGGCAGCCTTTGCCGCCGCAGAGCGGGCAGGGCAGGTTGACGGTCAGGTCGTGGTCCAGCTCTACCAGGCCGCCGCTGGTCTGGCAGCGGCCCTTGAGCAGTTCGCCGTGCATGTGGATCAGGTTGCGGCTGCCGGCGCGTTCGTGGAGGTCGTCAATGTTCTGGGTCACCAGCAGTACCTTGCCCGCCGGGAAGGCTTTCTCTAACTTGGCCAGTGCCCGGTGGGCCGCATTGGGCTGAATGGCCGGTGTGAGTAGCTGTTGGCGGCGCTGGTTGTAGAAGTTCTGCACCAGCAGGGGATTGCGCAGGAAGGCCTCCGGGGTGGCCACATCTTCTACCCGGTGGTTTTCCCACAGCCCGTCCGCCGCCCGGAAGGTCTTGATACCGGATTCCGCAGAGATTCCGGCGCCGGTAAGTATTACAATGTTTTCAGCCATTTATCCGCCCGTATTACGTAAGGTTTCAGATTCTATGGACACCATTATCGACCAACAGGAAAACCTCAGCCTGCCACCACGCGGTAACGTGACCCTGCTTCACTTTCACCAGGGCATGGTACTGCTGGTCGGCGAAGACGCGGTGGGCCTGTATCGCGACCGGGTTGCCATTGATGACCCTCTGGCCAATGGTGTCATCGGTTACGAAACCATTCCACCTTCATTACAGCCGCAGTGGAGCGAGGTGTGCGGTTTTGTCCGCGAGCACCAATCCGGCTTTGTTGGCTTGAATGAAGGGGGCGTGCTTTTTATTCGCCCGGATGGTGTGGCGCTCTATCCCAGCGGGATGCATGCGTTGCAGAATCGGGACATGAGCTGGCTGATTCCCTTTCCGCCGCTTAATGCGTAGAAAGAGACGCAGCATGCAGCACGCGGCACGCACTACGGAAAAGCAAAAATCGTCGTAACCGGCAGCATTGAAGCGCGGCTGCGGCATTGAAGAGATGAATAGACCTGTATCGCGTTGTTGCGTTGAGCGTGACGCGTGCAGCGAAAAACGGAGTTTTTTTATGGCCGAAGAAACCACTCGCCTGCGTCTGCGCACCCTCACCGAGGACGATTACCCCGCGCTGGCGCTTCTCATGAACCAGGTCTACCACGACATCGGCGGTGCCTGGCCGGAAGAGACCATCAAGACCCTGATCCGCATTTTCCCGGACGGGCAACTGGTGATCGAGGACAACGGCGAGCTGGTGGCCACCGCGCTGACCATCAAGGTGAAATACGACCGTTTCTCCAACCCGCACCGCTACGAAGACCTGATCACCGACGACAAGGTCCAGTCCCACGACAAGAAGGGCGATGCGCTGTACGGGCTGGATGTGTTCGTGGATAAGGAATACCGGGGCTACCGTTTGGGGCGCCGGCTTTACGAAGCGCGTAAAGAGCTGTGCCGGGAAGAAAACCTGCGTGCGATTTTGGCGGGTGGTCGCCTGCCGGGGTATACCAACTACGCGGACCAGATGCCGGTGACCGAATATATCGAGCAGGTGGAAGCCCGCGCCATCTACGATCCTATTTTGTCATTCCAGCTTTCCAATGGCTTCGACGTGAAGCGTTTGATGAAAGCGTATTTGCCGGAAGACGAAGACTCCCACGGCTACGCCACCCTGCTGGAATGGGACAACATCCTCTACGAACCGGAAGACGACGACGCCGAATGGCCGCGCCGTACCGTAGTGCGTGTGGGGGTAGTCCAGCGCCGCATGCGCGCCGCCCGCGACGTGCAGGACCTGCTCAATCAGGTGGAATTCTTTATCGACGCGCTGTCCGATTACCGCGCGGATTTCGCCGTGCTGCCGGAATTCTTCAGCGCGCCGCTCATGGGGCTGCGCCCGGAATTGAACTCCGTGGAAGCAGTGCGCTTCCTGGCAAGCTTTACCGACGAAGTCCGCGATGCGTTGGCGGACATGGCGGTGAGCTACAACATCAACATCGTCGGCGGCTCCATGCCGGTGATTGAAGATGACAAGGTCTACAACGTGGCCTACCTGATGCGCCGCGATGGCTCGGTGGAATCCCAGTACAAGATCCACATCACCCCCCACGAACGGCGCGACTGGGTTATCCAGGGTGGTGACCGCCTGCAGGTGTTCGACACCGACGCGGGCCGGGTGGGCATCCTCATCTGCTACGACGTGGAATTCCCCGAACTGGGCCGCGTCCTCGCCGACGAAAAGATGGATATCCTCTTCGTACCGTTCTGGACCGACACCAAAAACGGCTACCTGCGCGTACGCCACTGCGCCCAGGCCCGCGCCATCGAAAACGAATGCTACGTGGCCATCGCCGGCTCCGTGGGCAACCTGCCGCGGGTGGATGCGGTGGACATCCAGTACGCCCAGTCCTCGGTATTTTCCCCCAGCGACTTCTATTTCCCCCACGATGCCATCATCAGTGAGTCGGTCCCCAATACCGAAATGCTGATGTTTGCGGATGTGGATCTGGAGAAGCTGAAACTGCTACACCGGGAAGGGTCGGTGACCAACCTGCGTGATCGACGGGATGATCTTTATAGTCTGGATTGGAAAAACAAAGACTAAACCCCACTAGAGCAGGGCCGTCCGGCCCTGCCTCTACCTTCGCCTCGACGCGTACCGTAGGAGTGCCTCTCGAGGCGCGAACACCTTTCAAAATCCCACCTTCGTCAGAAAACTTCGCTCAAACGGGTATACAAACTGCTCCCCACCGCTTGATCAGGAAACGACGCCTTCCTCATATCACAACCGCCTGGAAAAGGGCGCCGTTGTAACCCGTTGAGATTTCTGCTTTTATCGGTCGGTATATGAAATTGATAAATGTGATATGAAGCCGGCGCGTTCATTGGATATTCGAACGGGCTTCCTAATACCTGTTAATGGGGGGCGAATGTCGGAGAGTCTGCTTTCAAAATTGAAGCTTGATAACTGGTACAAGGTTGTTCTGGCAGTGGCTGCTCCAATCCTTGTTTTATCCCTAACAGTGGAGCTTATGGCGCCAAATTTGGTTGTTCAGCTTCTTTCCGCTGGAGCGATATTGGTTGGGCTTGGCGAGTGGATTAATCACGTCCCTACAACAACTATTAATGCCCGCTACAGAATTACCGTCCGAAACAGGGAAAACACTATCCTAGGAAATAGCCTAAGCATTGCTGGATTGGCGGTCATCGCAATTGGGGTTTTCTTTGCGGTGGCTTAGTTTCATTAACAAGGCCAAGCACGCGACAAGCGCGTGTTGGCAGCGTTAGAGCTGTAAGATCACAGTAACCGTATAAAATATTAAGGAAAAATTAATGGCATCATTTAACGAGCTAGCAAAAGAATACGCCCAGAGAATCAAGCAAGCCATTAAGAGAGATGGTTTCTCACATGGAAGGAAAATTACTGGCTCTAACGTTCAAGGGTCCGAGACCCTTAGAGAAGCCAAAGCTATAAAAAGGGATATTGATAATCTCGTATACACTAGCAGCAATCAGCCATTAACACCGCAAGATAGAAAGCGGATTATAGAGCAGATAGATAGAGAACTAGGTCTGCCAAAACGAATCATCGAAGAAGGCTTCGTAACTAATGCGAGTAATGATGATTTTTCCGATCTTGCTGACGAGATTGAAAATATTTTGAAAGGTGGTAGTTAATGGACGCCAGTGATTGGATCTCGCTAGGTAGTGCTATTGTTGCCCTTTTAAGCATGGTTGTGTCCATTGTATTCTCGATCAAGTCTTCAAACGCAAGCAAGAGATCGAACTTGAATGCAATTGAAGCTAATCGTATTGCTATTGGGCAAGGAGAAACTGCCCTAAGAGAACAGATTCTCAATACGCGCAGTAGGTCCGAAGAAGCTGCCCTTCGAATAAGTGATTTTTTAGCTGGACGGAAGCGAGAAAATCTTGCAGAACATGAGCTTAGCCACTTGGATCACTTAGAAAATAACTGGCGTTCGTGTATCGAAGGGTTTTTAAACGCATATGAGGATGCATGCGGAAAGTACCTTGATTCAAAAACTGACAAAGATCGGTTTAGAAAAGCTTATATAAATGAAATCAAAAATATTTGCGATCCAAAAAGAGAGTCTTATGCTCGTTTAATGCATCCTGACTCTACTTCAAACTATCAAGCAGTTTGGAAAGTTTATAGAGAATGGCATCAGTATGAATAATGCTCTAACAAATGCGTCAATTAGGACGCTCGCAAGCTCGCGCCTATTGAGCAGGCGTTATGCACTGATAGGAGCAGAAAATGGAACTTCGTGAATTCATATCGCAAACCTTGGTCGATATCCAGGGCGGAGTAAACGATGCTATCCACAAGGCCAAGGCAGGCGAGATTCCGGGTGCGATTAACCCCGTTTGGGGCGGTGCAAAAGAGGCTGGGCGTGAGGATATTCAGGTTGTTTCATTTGATATCGCCGTCGCAGTTTCCGAGTCAACTGATAGTGGTGTCAAAGGTGGTATCAAGGTAATGGGTATTGGAGTAGATGGCGACACGACCGAATTCAAAGAAAATTCCCATACATCAAGAATTCAATTTACAGTGCCGGTACTCCTGCCAGTACATTCGCTAATGCTGGGCAATGCATAACCATGAAAGCTACTGCATTGCGGCTTCGCCTCCATTCCGTAACCGCGCGTGCTTAGCGGCGTTATATCCATGAAGGAGATATTGTGCAAAAGGATGCACTATTTTATCCGCAAATAAGCCTAGATAATTCTAAGTTGATAAAATCCATGGCATTAATTCATGACAATATTTACAGAATATGTCCTGACAATGTCATCCCAGAAGATGATATAGACCTTATGCCACTTCTTGAAGAAGGAAGCGTAGGTAAAATCATTGATCCGGCAAGATACTCACGCAAAACATCTGAAGACTTCTTGGATGCTCTAGAGAATTGGGATGCGGCTGCATTAACTTTTGAAGAGCAAGATGTAAGTTTGCTTCACTCTCAAAAGACAGATCAAATCGTTAGAGATTTATTTAAGGGTTTAGGGTATAGAGAGGAAAACGAATGGCTTTATGTTCCAGCTGAAGTTGCATCGAACTTTATGCTTTTCATGGCAAAAGAAATTGCTGTGAATAACAATCTGGCCTTGTTCACAAATAGCATTGAGGCATGGACAGCAACAAATTACTTTACATTAAATGGTGCAGTAGATGATTTCTTGCAATTACCAGGGCATGACAATGAACGCCTAGAAGATCCTTATGCATTGTTCAATATGCTGGTTTCCGAATTAACACCAGTTAACATCTCTGAAATTCCAGCTGACAAAATTTTAGCATTCCGAGAGTCACGCCAAGATGAGATAAGAAACTTCAGGAATTGCATCACTGGGTTAGAGAAAGAGATTAAAGGTACAGTCGACAGGGATATTTCGATTGATAGAATCGAGAAAAAAGCTAAAGATCTAGCAAAAGCTCAAGAAGACTATAAGAAAAGTGCGGACTTCATCGGAGCAAAAAAATGGTTTGGCTCAAGTATGATGGGCATTCCAGCCTCAATTGGTTTATGTAAGCTCCTATCTATTCCTACTGCTTCAACAATAGCTATTGCAGGAACAGGCATTGTTCTGGGAGGTTTGTATAGCATTGTATCCTCAAAGCAAGAAGTCAAAAAACTCAATAAAGATAATCCTGCATCTTTCCTCATAGAGCTTGAACGAAACTTCAAGAATTGTGCGAGAGGAACACGAACCAGGCCTGGTGGCGACATTAATATGACCGCTTGGAACTGCATGGAAGAGTATGTTGCAGATTAGTAGAAACGTGAATGTAACAAGCGAATGTGATCCCAAATCAACCCTGCAGTGAGTAATGGGGTCAGGTCTCCCAATTCCCATTGCAGTGAGTAATGGGGTCAGGTCTCCCAATTCCCATTAATCCCACTGTCTGGGAAATGGGGGACCTGCCCCCAGGACCTTGATCTTGCGCCCCTGGCTTCAGGAGCGCCCAATTTAGACCTATTTCGCGTGCTCACTTTATTGAGGGCAGTCAAATAGTCTGATTCTTACACTTCTTCTCTCGATATTATTTCTATCTTCGCTAAAAACCAATATGCCGCACTTGTCAGTGTAAATACCGGCCCTTCTGAAAAATCCCCTTGATCATTGTCATGTAAAAGGCCTTTTGCCATCATTTCGTTGCAAAAAAGTGTTACCTCCGTGGCGCTTCGGTCACGAAGGAACTCTAAAATATCCGGCTTTACGGTTTCTTTGTAATGGTGACTAAGGAAATCATTGCCAGCCCTGCTTTCTGCCATGCCGATGCTCCCACTTAATACATCATCGTAGGTTTTTGCAGATGTGTTCCGCAGATGGGATTTAGGGTCATTGATGTAGAAGGAGCCTCTGCCGCCAGACTTTACATCACTGATTTGTGATGCTGCACTCAGGACTTCGATATGAACGTCTTCTAGACCGGTAAGCGTTCGTAGTGCTGTCGCTGTTTCATCCCACGAGGAACCATCAATAACATGACCGGAAATTATTTTCGCGAACCGTTCAATTTTCTCTTTACTTGTTGCTGTTTTTACGCCCTGCGCAGCAAACTCCAGGGCTTCCTCAAGGTTTTCATCAATCTGGTCAATCCGGTCGCGCGCATCCTGGAGCCTCGATTCAATCGAACCCAGCAAAAAATCCAGTTTGTATTGGCTGCGCTCAGTGTATGCAAGGTTTAATAAGCCACCAATCATGGCCGCTGGTGCAAGAGCTGGGTTAAGCGCAGTCAGGAAAGCCATCAGGGCCTCGCCTCCAAGCCCATTATAGATGCTGCCAATTTTGCTGAGTTTCGTATCTTTCGGTGCGTTTGTGGTCAAATCCATATGCGTCAAATCCCTCATTGCTCTGCCCAGATTGGAGAATGCATTTAAAATCAAATAATATCCTCGCTGCAAGCTGATTTTACAATCCAATGGCAACGCACCAACTTAAGGGGGTATCCGGATTATCCGGTTGATATCCACATCATACTTTCGCCCGGTTTCTGCTCACCTAAGGGCACGGAGCAGGTCTTTCCCGTGCGTTGTTCGAACCCGGAGAGCTTTGATAGTTTGGCTCAATCGCGCCTCAAGAGCCTCTCCAACAGTAGATTTCAAAGCTGGCGCAGAAATGAAGAGTTTATGTTCCCCAGTCAAGCCCGATGAAATCAAAATAATCCCCAAACCCTCTGGAGAGACAATGAACACCAACCTGATCAGAAACGGTTTTATCGCCGCCGCCTTGATGAACATCGGCGGCGTCCTGCTTTTCTCCCGTGCCTTCACCAATGACGCCATCAATCAGGCCGATCCGGTGGTTATGTCCAACTTCGGGTTGTTGATGATAGTGGTTTGGGGGCTGGCCTATCTGGGGGCGGCATTTATCCAGGGCAATCTCCGTTGGCTGGCGGCGGCGTTTGCTGTGGAGAAGCTGGTATATGTGGTGGCGTGGGGGCTGTGGATGGCGAACCATAGCCTTGGTGCGGTGTATGAGCAGGATCTGTTTGCCGGGGTGTTCTACAGCATCTATGGGCTCAACGATCTGGCGTTTATGTTGTTCTTTGGCTGGGTATTTTTTTCGCAACGTTCCAACGGCTGATGGCTTATGAATCCCACTGAAACCGGCAAGAAATACGACACCATTACCCACCTGTGGGAAAGTGAAAAATTCAATCGCCAGAATGGTATTGAGGCGCACAAGCGAGCGCTCCAGTTTGTCCGCCGCAAGGGCCGGGCGCTGGATGTGGGGTGTGGGTGTACGGGCCGGTTTATTGATTTGCTACGGGAAGAAGGGTTTGCGCCGCAAGGTGTGGATATTTCAGCGAAGATGCTGCGACTGGCCCGTGATCGCCACCCGGATGTGACGTTCCATCATCAGGACATTTGCCAGTGGGAAAGCCCTGCTGAGTTCGCCTTTATCACAGCGTGGGACAGCATCTGGCATGTGCCTCTGTCGGAGCAGGAAAATGTCATCACCCGGCTAGTGAACAGCCTGGAAGCGGGCGGGGTATTGATCTTCTCGTTTGGCGGCACCGATGAACCGGGAGATCACCGGGATGATTTCATGGGGCCGGAAATGTATTACTCCTCGCTGGGGGTAAACGGGTTTGTGGCATTGCTATCCGGTCTGGGGTGCCGTATCCGGCATCTGGAGTTCGATCAGTTTCCGGAGTTGCATGCTTATCTGATAGTGCAAAAAAAGCCCTAGACAGAAGGGGCGGCCCGTTCAAACAGCGGTTTCTGCCTGGTCATTGGAGCGGTAGGCGTTCCTGCGGAAAGTAAACATTGTTCCCTTCTCTGTATTTTCTGCCTCGCCCAGTTTGACCCATATCAACAAACAATAACATTGCTCAATGTAACCATTGAGCCTGTCATCCTCATGGCCCTAGCATCCGATCAATCCGATCTGTGCAAGGGGCATGACAATGACAATTCAGGTTGATCCGGTGCGCCGGAATCTCAAATTCGGGCTGCCCGCCGGCAAGGCATTGAGCTGGAATCCGGGCGGGCTGCATATCTCCCAGTTCTATAACACCCTGTCGATTTTCTTCCCGGCGGGGGAGCGCTTCTTTATCCAGAGCGTGCGCAACTATCGTCAGGAAATCACCGACCCGCATTTGAAGGAACAGGTATCGGCCTTTATCGGCCAGGAAGGCTTCCATACCCGCGAGCACGAAGAATACAACGAAGCGCTGGTGGCGGAAGGGATGCCTATCGAGGCCATGGATGCGGTGGTGGTGCGGTTGCTGGAGCTGGTGAAGAAGGCGCCGCGTTCCTTGCAACTGGCCGCCACGGTGGCACTGGAGCACCTGACCGCCGTGCTGGGCGACATGCTGCTGCGTAATACCGAATTGATGGAAGGGGTGGACCCACATTACTCGGCGATCTGGCGCTGGCATGCCATTGAGGAAACCGAGCACAAGGCAGTGTGCTTCGATGCCTTCGAGCAGGTGGTGGGCAAAGGCATCAAGGCCTATGGCCTGCGTGTAGGCGCCTTTCTGCTGGCCAATGCCTTGTTCTGGAGCCTGTACGTGCCGTTCTACACGGTGATGGTGGCGAAGTCCGGGGGGCTGCTGAACCTGAAGGGCTGGTGGAAAGTGGTCAACCTGACGGTGGGTCGACCGGGCGTATTGCGCCGGGCTCTGCCGGACTGGTTCGATTTCTTCCGCCCCGGTTTTCACCCCTGGATGCACGACAACCGGGAATTTCTGGACCAGGCCGAGGCACTGATGGACGAAGTGGCGGCCTTTGATGTGAACCGGCTGAAAGCCGCCTGAGGAGGGCAGGGACATGGCCAGTAAAGCGAAGATTTCAGCAAAGACAATTTCCGTGGATGTGGCCATCGTGGGCGCCGGTTTCGGCGGGCTGTGTATGGCGATCAAGTTGCGCGAGGCCGGCAACGAGGATTTTGTGATCCTGGAAAAGGCATCTGAGGTCGGGGGCGCCTGGTACTTCAACGGCTACCCCGGAGCGGCCTGCGATGTGCAGTCACACCTGTATTCCTTTTCGTTTGCCGGCAAGGCGGACTGGAGCAAGCGTTATGCGCCCCGGGACGAAATCGAGAACTACATTCTCGACACCGTGGAGCAGTATCAGCTGCGGCCCTTTATCCAGTTCAACCAGGAAGTGAACGAAGCCCACTTCGATGAGAGCACCGGGCGTTGGACGATACGCACCGCCGCAGGCATGACCATCGACTGCCGCCACTTTGTGCTGGCCTCCGGCCCGTTGCATGTGCCGAATGTGCCCAACATCAAGGGGCTCAAGCGCTTCAAGGGCAAGGTGATGCATTCCGCCGAGTGGGACCATGGTTACGACCTGGTGGGCAAGAAGGTGGTGTCCATCGGCACCGGTGGCAGCGCCATTCAGTACTGCCCGGAAATCGCCCCCAAGGTGAAGAAGTTGTCCGTGTTCCAGCGTAGCGCGGCCTGGGTGATTCCCAGGGATGAGCGTGGTTACTGGGGCATTCAACAGCGGCTGTTCAAACGCTTCCCGGTCCTGCGTAAATTACATCGGGCGCGGCTGTACTGGAGCAACGAATCCCGGGTGGCGCCGGCTTCCAGCCCCAAGGCAGCCCAACTGCTGGGTACCCTGTGCAAGCAGTTCATTCGTCTGCAGGTGAAAGACAAGGCGCTGGCGAAAAAGCTGACGCCGGATTACACCTTCGGCTGCAAGCGGGTGCTGATTTCCAACAAGTGGTTTCCCATGTTCAACCGCGACAATGTGGAGCTGGTTACCGCCGGTATCCGCGAGGTGAAAGCCAACAGTGTGGTCACCGATGATGGGGTAGAGCATGAAGCGGATTGCATCATTCTCGGCACCGGCTTTGTGGTGGATCCGCGTATCTATATGAAAGACTTTCCGCTCACCGGTTTGCCGGGCCATGAACTGCACAAGGATTGGGCCAAGTCTGCACAAGCGCATTACGGCGTTACCGTCAGCGGCTACCCGAACCTGTACATGCTGGTGGGGCCGAACACGGGGCTGGGTCATAATTCCATTCTGTTCATGATCGAGTGCCAGGTGAAATACATCCTGCAATGCATGGCGCTGCTGCGTGAGGAAGGCGCGGATTATCTGGATGTGAAACCGCAAGCCCAGGAAGCCTTTAACGCCAACGTGCAGCGTCGCTTGCAGGGCACCACCTGGACCTCCGGTTGCACCAGCTGGTACCAACAGGACGATGGCAAGAACTTCGCGCTGTGGCCGGGCTCCACTTGGCGCTACTGGCTGGAAACCCGCAACGTGCGCTCTACCGATTATGAATTTGTGTGTGCCAATGCAGAGGCAACGGTGGAAGCCTGACCGGGTTTTGAGCCTACGAGTAAAAGAGAGAGGCAGCCTGGGCTGCCCCTTTTTTGTGGCGGGCGGTTCTGGCATTGCGGATGGCTTGTGGTAAAAAAAGGGGGAATAACCCGGTCAGAGATACGTCGATGAAAAAAATGGTTCCGGTTATCGCGGCCGCCGTGACAGTGCTGGCACTGTACGGGCTGGATAACCTGCGCGATGACAGCACAGTCAGCCTGGCTCCCGCACAGACCCCGCAGACGGAAACGGCCTCGGTTGCTGGTGACAAGGTCATTCAGGCGGCCTATGAAAACCGGCAAAGCGATGTCCAAGTGGAAGGAACTGGCCGGGTGGTCAAGGTACTGCCTGACGACAATGAAGGCAGCCGCCATCAAAAATTCATTCTTGAGCTTGCCTCTGGCCAGACCATTCTGATCGCTCATAACATCGATCTGGCGCCACGCATTCCTGGTTTGCAAGAAGGCGACAGCGTTGCTTTTTATGGTGAGTACGAGTGGAACGATAAAGGCGGGGTGGTCCACTGGACTCACCATGATCCGCAAGGCCGCCAGGTGGGCGGCTGGCTTAAACATCAAGGCAAACTCTACCAGTAAGCATCCCCCTACATGTTTCAGGTGCCAGGGATTATGGGTATTCGGTTTTTGAAGAGAGCATTAGTGGGGTGGTGGCTTGCAGTGTCGTTGCTGGTTGCGGAGCACGGCTTGGCCGACAGCTTTCAGCAGGACCTTGTGGCGGCGGCGATGGCGCGCACGGAACACAGGGTGACTTACAACGGGGCCTATTACCGAATCGATTATCCCAACGGAGATGTGCCGGCGGAGATCGGTGTCTGCACCGATGTAATCATCCGTTCCTACCGCGCTATTGGTACTGATTTGCAGCAGCTGGTGCACGAGGATATGGCCGCTGATTTCGATGCCTATCCGTCCCGGCGGATCTGGGGGCTGTCGTCTACCGACAGCAATATCGACCATCGCCGCGTCCCCAATTTACAGGCTTTCTTTACTCGTCATGGCGAGTCGTTGCCAGTCAGTGATAACCCTGCGGATTATGCGCCGGGGGATCTGGTGACCTGGATGCTGCCGGGCAATTTGCCGCACATTGGTATCGTCACCGACACGCTGTCGCCCAGTACAGGAAATCCTGAGGTGGTGCATAACATCGGGGCCGGCCCCCGGCTTGAAGACATGTTGTTTGACTACCGAATCACCGGGCACTATCGGTATCAGCCTGCGGTCGTTAATCCTGAATAAATAAGGGAGATTGAAATGGTGACCTATCCAATAGAAGGGGCTTGCCAGTGTGGCGGGGTGACCTATCAGTTGCTGGCCGAGCCGCAAATGGTATTAGCCTGTCACTGCAAGGAGTGCCAGAAGTTGTCTACCAGTGCGTTCAGCCTTACCGCTGTGGTTCGCACCCAGGACATTGTCTTCCAGGGGGAAATGCGTGAATGGCTGCGCAAGGCGGAAAGCGGTAATACCAACGGTGCCCGGTTCTGTCCCGGGTGTGGCAATCGTATCTATCATTTCAATCCTGACCAGCCGGATACAATCAAGCTCAAGCCTGCCAATCTCTCCGATACCCGGATTATCCAACCCCAGGCCCATGTATGGGTCAGCGAGAAACAGGATTGGTTCACCATTCCGGAAGGGGTGAAGAGCTTCGATAAACAGCCCTGAGCCGGGAATACAGAAAAAGGGTTGGGCCTTCAGGCCCGAACGGGTGTTCATTTTCTTCAATAGCGTGTGGGGACTCGCCATCGTGTGATGTCTGCGGCGTGACAGTGTCCCTAAAACCGTCCACCATCCATTGAAAGCATCAGGGGATGCACGGAAGCAGTAAAAGGAAGCGGCAAAGGGAAACGGTGAATGGGGCACTCGTTGGTACCAGTCAAACTGGCATTGCTATTATCGTGGGCGACAGGTTGCCTGGTCGGCTGTGTGGGAACGCCAGTGGCGGATGTGGATGCCGTACGCGAACAAGTGGACTGGAAAACCGACCAGGCACTGGCAAGCTTTATCGCCGAGATGCCGGAGCTGCAACAAAGGCTGGATACTGCCCCTGGTTATATTGTCGGCACCACTGACATTCTGCTTCTGGGGCCTTTGGGCGGCGGCACCTCGGTGGCGGTGTTGCACGACCAGCGTAACGACACGCAGACCTATCTGGATATTCATTCCGTTCGCATGGGGCTGGGCATTGGTGCCCGGGCGGAGCGTTTTGTGGCGGTGATTACTGACCCTGCCGTGATCAACCAGATCAGGCGGGGCAAGTGGTTGTTGCAATCCAACGCGAGCTCCAATGTGGGCGGCAGTGATGAACAGATGCGTTCCGGCAGTGCGGGCATTGAGCTGTTTGTTTCCAGTGAAACGGGGGTGTCGGCGGGCGCCAGCATGGATATTAGCCAGGTGCGGGTGAATCATCGCCTGACTGACACCGGCCTGTCTCAGTATAACTTTCCGAACCGTTATTCGAGCCATGATTCCAACAGTGCCGATGCTCCCCGTTACTGGAATCACCCTCTCCCTTTTCTTGGCAAGCAGGCGGTGGCTCGTGGCTATGATTTGCCGATGCCGTTTGGCATCGGTGTGCTGCGGGCGGACGTGCGCCAGGATATGCGGATTGAAAACCTGCAGGTGGGTTTCAATGGTAATGGCACCCGCCCATACCAGTTTGTGTCTTTCGGTGCCGATAGTGATTTGATTACCGAACAGATCAAGGTCGATGCCTGGGTGCTGCCGTTTTTGAATTTGTACGGCACTTTCGGGCAGGTAAATGGCGACCTGGATCTGGATATTCAGCTAGACGGCGACACCATGCTAAATCAGATTGGCAGGGACTGTTCCGGTGCCATCAGGCCGCCGGTGTGCTATCTGTTTGAAGGCAAGCAGGTGCGCTTCCCCATTGATGTGGACCTTAGCCCGATAAATTATGGCGCTGGGGGCGTGGTGGCCTCCGGGTGGCGGGACTGGTTTTTATTGGTGCCGTTTAACGTGACCTGGACCGATTCCGACAAGACCACGCTGGAGGGGCGCGCCTTTACCGTCAGCCCGCGAGTGGGTCGCGGCTTTGCCTTGAACCGGGCAGGGCGGCTGACGGTGTTTGCCGGGGGGAACTATCTGGATGTGCGCACGGTGGCGGCTGGCAGCCTGGCGATACCGGGTACGGATCAGGTGCTGGATTACGAGGTGGACCAGAGCAATTCTGACCGCTGGAATCTGGTGACGGGAGCCAACTGGGACGTGACACCGAGGTTGTCTGTCATGCTGGAATACGATGGTTTTATCGGTACTCGCGATGCGTTTATTTCGGCGGTGACTGTTCGCTTCTAGTACCTTTTTGTCTTGTATGTAGGAGCCTCACTTGAGGGGCGAAACCCAAATCTGAAAAGACATCTGCCAATTCTCATAGAGGGAATGGAGATCACAGAGTAGAGCCATTAATTGTCTTTGTGGCTTTTGCTCTGTGGTGAGACGGGTGTTCACCCCCTGTTGCTGTTCGCCCCTCAAGTGGGGCTCCTACAGTAGCCTGTTATGGCGGATGTCAGAGCCGTTTGGCGTAGGCGTAAATCACGGCGGCCACCGGGATGCCCAGGCCCAACCAGGATACTGCGTCGTAGGCACCATCGCCGAGCAGGGCGGCCAGCAGCCCCACGATACTGGTGATGCCGATGAACAGCGGAATGGCAAACGTTCGGCCCATCATGCCCCTCCAGCGTTGTTGTTTCGCCGCCGCACCCACCACAGGTACAGGCCGGTCACCAGCACCACAATGGTAAACAGGTCCAGTACAAACCAGAGAATCTTCAGCGGTAATCCGCCGTAATCCCCAAAGTGTAGCGGGCTTGAGAGTGACAGAGCCTTGTTGTACCAGGGCATCTCTCGCATGCCGGCAAATTCCCCGGTGCGCGCATCAATCAGCACCGGTGTGATGATGTGCGAGGTGAGGGGCGTGTTGCCGTGCAGGAAAATGGCGTAGTGATAGTTGGTGGACCAGGAACCACCGGGGAAGGCGACAAATTGCAGGGTCATGTCCGGCGCTGCTTCCACTGCCTGCTTGACGGCATCATCCAGCGAGGCCATCTCAGACGGGGTGGGAACGGTGTCGCCCTGGTAGCCGGCAGTCAGATCGGCCAGTGCCTGGGTTCGCCAGGTAGTGGTGATAGGGTCAGCAAGGGTATTCACCACGCCGGTGAGGCCCACCACGGTGAGCCAGGCCACGGTCACAATGCCCAGCAAGTTGTGGTAATCCAGCCACTTGATGCGTTTGGAACGCCGGGTGCGCAAGGCGCCGAATTCCAGTTTGCGCATGAAGGGGGCATAGAGCACAACGCCGGACACAATGGCGATGATCAGCAGCAGGCCCATGGCGCCCAAAAACAGCATGCCGGGTAAGCCCAGGAACATGTCGGTGTGTAATTGCAGCAGGAATTCCATGATGTCGAAGCCCTCGTGCCCGGGTACCGCCTCGCCGCTGGTTCGATCGAAGGACGCCATGGTCATGTCGCTGCCGGGGGAATCCGGCGCGGGACCGCTGGTGACGTTAATCACCGGGCGGTCGATATCGAAGCTCATGAACAGCGGGACTTCACCAGGGCGGTGCTGCGCCGCCTGCTCGAGAATATCGTCCAGGCTCAGGAGTGCACCGCCAGGGTTGGCGGGCTGCCAGTGGTCACTGTGGAGAACGCTGTCGAGTTCATCATGAAAGATCAGCGGCAGTCCGGTGATGCAAAGCATTAACAGGAAAGCGGTGCTGATCAGGCTGGTCCAGGTGTGCAGGGAGGACCAGATTCGGAACGTGCTTTGTTGCATAAACCGGGAGCCCAAGCGTGAAAGTCTGTGCCTTGTCTTTGTCTGATGCAGTGACACTGCCAGAATTTTCAATTATACGGATTCGGGTGCGTTTGCACCTATCGGTTATGGCTATAGGGCTGGAACGGTTCGCCAGCGGTGAGCTGCGCGATTATGATTACGTCATGCCAAGCCGCAACCACCGACTCGATCGTTTTCTCAGCCAGGTTCTGCAAGTCAGCCGCAGCGGGCTGCGTCCGGTGCTGGCTGCGGGGCGCGTGCGGGTGAATGGCGTGCCGGTAAGGGATCGTCAGCAGCGAATCGGCCCGTTCGACCGGGTAGAGCTGGACGGGGAGCTGCTGCAAAGTGAGGCGCCGCGTTACCTGATGCTGAACAAGCCTGCCGGCGTGGTCAGCGCCACCAGTGACGATCAGCACACCACCGTGATGGATTTGTTGCCTGCGTCACAGCGTCAGGGTTTGCATCTGGCCGGCAGGCTGGATTTCAACAGTACAGGCCTGGTGTTGCTGACAAATGATGGCGCCTGGTCCCGGCAGCTTAGTCAGCCGCAGAGTCAGGTTCGTAAGCACTATCGGGTGACGGTGGAGCAGCCTCTGACGGAGGCGTATGTGGCCGCATTTTCCGAAGGCATGTGGTTCGCATTCGAGGGCATCCAGACACGCCCGGCGACGCTCAGAATTCGTAGTGCTTACGAGGCGGATGTCTGGCTGTGCGAAGGCCGTTATCACCAGATCAAGAGAATGTTCGGACGTTTCGATAACAAGGTGCTGACGTTGCACCGCTTGGCTATCGGTCATCTGGTTCTGGATGAAAGCCTGGCCCCGGGGGAGAGCCGTGACCTGCTGCCTGAGGAGGTGGCCGGTATCGCAAGGTTGCCGATAAAAGGATAGGGGGGCATGCCCCCTACCAGGATTGGCGAGCAGGGTTTAAATGAGAGGCTTGCCTTTTTTCAGCCGGCGACGGAAGTCCCAGAGCGGCAGCAGATAAGCGGCCTGGCGAATAGGGCGAGGAAAGAGGCGGCTGATACGGCCAGCCATCCGCACAAAGCGTTCAAACTTGCGCTGCTTGTCGTCGTTCCATTCCAGGTGCATCTGATCGCGCAGTTCCTGAGGAAGAAAGCCGGTGGTGACAAACCGGTTGAAGCGGCTGAACAGTAACTGGCTAACCGGATTGAGGAATTTCAGATCGGCGATGATCATCAGGAATTCACGCACACGGTCATCAATGCTCAGGTTCTTCAGGCCGTTTTGCCAGTACGCCTCAAAGCCATCCAGATCCCGGGGCCACATGTCCTGGCGAACCTGCAGGGTGGTGCCCAGCGGGTGAGATAACTGATAGAACTCTTCCTGCTCTGCGCGGCTCAGCGTCCGGTTAACTTTCTGATAGGTATCCACAAAGCCCCAATACAGGCAGGCGGCAACCCACATCTGCAGTTCGGGGTCGAAGGCATTGTATTTTACCGGGGAGCTGTCAGTGGAATAGACCTGCTTGTGCGCGCCGTTAACGGCTTTTCGATAGGCCAGCTTTTCTTCGCTCGTGCCCATCATGGCAACGGCCAGATAGGTAAAGGTGGTGCGGGTGCGTTTGAGCGGACGGTGCAGGACGGAGCCACTTTTTACACGGCTCTCGGCGACGCCGTAACCGACCGCGGGCAGGGCCAGCTGCATGATGATATTCGCCCCGGCGGACAGCATAACGGTGTTGTCCAGAACGCCGGGGAATTTGCGATCCAGTTCTTTGGCGCTGAGAGGTTCCGGCCATTGGTTCTCAAGCCGGGTTTTGTTATCGAAAGCAGAGGCTTGTGCTGTCATTTTGTTCATCCTCGAAAGCCGGTTCTGAACCGGTCATACGCTCGTTTCAATTTATGCTAACGAGGATGTGGTGATTACACAATGAGACAAAATAAATTATTTGTATCGTTTCTGGTGTTTTCTGACCCATTACAGCCGCAGGGCCCGGAAAACGGCCCGGACATGGCCAGCCAGCACGTGGGTGGCAGACCCTTCTTCGCCGCGGTAGAGCATGGCGATTTGATAATCGCCCAGCTCGGGGAGTGCAAATTCGTCTCCCAGCTGCTGTAGCGGGGGCTGAATGAGGCTGAGCGGAAAGGGGCCGATGGCGAGATCCGCCTGCATGGCCGCTTCCTGGCCGGCACAGTGCTCGCTGGTATAGGCAATCCGGTAGCGATGTTGGCTGTGGTCCAGCGCCTCCAGGGCCATTTTGCGCCAGGGGCAGCCCTGGCTGGCCAGCGCCAGGGGGAGGGGATTTTGGGTCACCGCGATACCGCTCTGGGCGCCTGCCCATACCAGGGGCTCGCTATGTACCACTTCCCCTCGTGCTGGCCGTGCCTGCTTGCCGGTGGTCACCATAATCAGGTCCAGCTTGCCGGCGTCCAGCTGTTTGAGCATGTCGGCGCTGCGGCCGACAATCACATTGACCTGTACCGCAGGGTGGGAGCGGGAAAACTGGGTGAGCACCTGGGGCAGGATGCGGGTGCCGATATCATCCGGGGTGCCCAGCCGCACGGTGCCTTCCAGTTCAGGGGCGGTGAAATGGCTGATGGCTTCCTGGTTCAGCTTCAGTAGCCGCCGGGCGTAACCGAGCATGGCTTCCCCTTCGGCGGTCAGGCTGACTCGCCGGGCTTCGCGCAGGAATAGCCGTTGGCCGAGCTGCTCCTCCAGGCGCTTGATCTGCATGCTCAGTGCCGAGGGGGTGCGGAACACTTCGCTGGCAGCCTGGGTAAAGCTTTCGGTTTCGGCGATGGCCACGAAACTACGCAGGATTTCCGTGTCCAGCAGGGGCTGGAGAGGGGTGTTGGGTGGCATGGCTTACCTTTCAGAAAAATTGAACGCTAGGTGCAGTTCTTTTCGATTTACTGATAATAAACCTGATTGCATCATGGAAGCCAATCAAAGCCCAGCCACTCCATATTGTCATCAGACAGGGAGGAGACCATGAAGCACAACGAAACCCAGACCCTTGAAGCCCCGGTACGGATTCAGTCCCGCAAACCGGACCTGCACATGCCGGCCATGCCTCCGCTGGCGATGATGGATGCCCTGGATTATCGCATTCGTCTGGCCTGGTACCGCCTGCGCAAGAACCGTGCGCAGCAGCGTGCCCGGGTGATCCAGCGTCTGCAGAGACCTCTGGCCTGACCCTTTTTGCCGGGCTGTCAGGGTTTGACAGTCCGGCCATAACAAAAAAGGCGCCAGAAAAGGCGCCTTTTTTGTTTGTGACACGGAAGCCGTGACGGGAATTACATGTTCGGGTAATTCGGGCCGCCGGTGCCTTCCGGGGCCACCCAGTTGATGTTCTGGGTGGGGTCCTTGATGTCACAGGTTTTGCAGTGGACACAGTTCTGGGCGTTGATCTGGAAACGCTTGTCGCCCGTATTCTCGTCTTCCACCACTTCGTACACGCCTGCGGGACAGTAACGCTGGGCCGGCTCGTCCCACTTGGGCAGGTTAACCTCAAGCGGCACGCTGGGATCTTTCAGCGTCAGGTGACAGGGCTGATCTTCTTCGTGGTTGGTGTTGGACAGGAATACGCTGTCCAGTTTGGCGAAGGTGATCTTGCCGTCCGGCTTCGGGTAGTCGATCTTCTTGCTCTGGTCAGCCGGCTTCAGGGTAGCGTGATCCGGGGTGGTATCGCGCATGGTGAAGGGCAGCTTGCCATTGAACAGGTTGATGTCCACAAAGGCGAAAGCGGAGCCGACCAGGTTGCCGAACTTGTGCTGGGCCGGGCCGAAGTTGCGCTGCGCGTGCAGTTCTTCGTAAACCCAGCTCTTGTCGAAGGCATCCTTGTACTCGGTCAACTCGTCGCTGCCACGACCGCCCTTGAGAGCTTCCGCCAGAACTTCGGCGGCAATCATGCCGGACTTCATGGCCGTGTGAGTGCCCTTGATCTTGGCAAAGTTCAGCGTGCCAGCATTACAGCCCACCAGCAGGCCGCCGGGGAAGGTCATCTTGGGCAGGGACTGCAGGCCACCCTTGGAGATGGCGCGGGCGCCATAGGAGACACGCTTGCCGCCTTCCAGATGCTTTTTAATTTCCGGGTTGGTCTTCCAGCGCTGCATCTCGTCGAACGGTGAGACGTGCGGGTTGGAGTAGGCCAGATCGGTGATCAGGCCCAGGGCAACCTGGTTGTTTTCGATGTGGTACAGGAAAGCACCACCCGGGGAGCCGGATTCAGTCAGCGGCCAGCCAGCGGTGTGAACGACCAGCCCTTCCTGGTGTTTGGCCGGGTCAATGTCCCACAACTCTTTGATGCCGATGCCGTAATGTTGCGGATCGGTGCCTTCACGCAGGTTGAATTTTTCCTGCAGCTGCTTGCCCAGATGACCACGGCAGCCTTCAGAGAAGATGGTGTACTTGGCGTGAAGCTCCATGCCCGGGGTGTAGCTGGGCTTGTGCTCGCCGTCATGGCCGATGCCGGAATCGCCGGTGGCGATGCCTTTTACAGAGCCGTCTTCGTTGTACAGCACTTCGCTGGCGGCGAAGCCGGGGAAGACTTCGATGCCCAGGCCTTCGGCCTGCTCGCCGAGCCAGCGGCACAAGTTACCCAGGGAAATAATGTAGTTCCCTTCGTTGTGCATGGTCTTGGGAACGAACAGGTTGGGCACTTTCTGTGCCTTTTCCGGGCCGGTGAGGAAGAAGATCTCGTCGCCGGTTACCTTGGTGTTCACCGGGGCGCCCAGTTCCTGCCAGTTGGGGAACAGTTCATTCAGGGCGCGCGGCTCAAGTACCGCACCGGAAAGGATATGGGCGCCCACTTCGGAGCCTTTCTCTACCACAACAACACTGATTTCCTGACCAGTTTCCTGGGCGATCTGGCCCAGACGGCAGGCAGTTGCCAGACCGGAAGGACCGGCGCCGACGATGACTACGTCGACTTCCATAGATTCGCGTTCCACAGCCTGTCTCCTCGCTATCAATTGCGTGTTTGGCCCGGAAGCCACTGAGAAAGGCGTTCTGACATTTGCAGTAACAGAAAACCTTTCTCAATGGCCGACCGAGACCAGCCTTGGGGGTGGCGCGGAGTATATAGAGATAGAAGAAACCACACCACTACTGGGGTTGGCCCTGCGGACGCGAACTTGTGTCAACATTTGAACCGGCGCAGGGCACTTTCAAACAAGTGTTTGGATTATCTCTTGCTAGATGGTTGATTTACAAGAAAATCGCCGACCGACAGGTCACAAAAAGTGGACACTTTGTGTGGTCTATTTGCAGCAAAATCATCTGCTTACAGATTTTCGGCCTATTGACCTGCTGTGGGCGAGCGTTCAAGATAGCGGCTCTTTCGCGGGGGTGGACCCGGCAACGGCGTCATGTCGCCTCCTTCTACAAGTCACCCAATGGAACATTCCGAGGATCCTATGAAGGTTCTTGTACCTATCAAGCGGGTCGTTGACTACAACGTCAAGGTTCGCGTGAAGGCTGACAACACTGGTGTTGATCTCGCCAATGTTAAAATGGCCATGAATCCCTTTTGTGAAATCGCTGTAGAAGAAGCGGTGCGTCTGAAAGAAAAGGGCGTGGTTACCGAAATCGTTGCCGTTTCCATCGGTCCCAAGACCGCTCAGGAACAGCTGCGTACGGCTATGGCTCTGGGCGCTGACCGCTCCATCCTGGTCGAAACTGACGAAGACGTTCAGCCGCTGGGCATCGCCAAGGCGCTGAAAGCCATCGTTGATGAAGAAAAGCCCGAGCTGGTTATTCTGGGCAAACAGGCCATCGACGGTGACAACAACCAGACCGGCCAGATGCTGGCTGCTCTGACCGGCATGCCGCAGGGTACCTTCGCTTCCGAAGTGAATGTGGCTGACGGCAAGGTGAAAGTGACCCGTGAAATCGACGGCGGCCTGCAGACTGTAGAGCTGAACCTGCCGGCGGTGGTCACCACTGACCTGCGTTTGAACGAGCCGCGTTACGCGTCTCTGCCGAACATCATGAAAGCCAAGAAGAAGCCGCTGGACACCAAGACCGCTGCTGATCTGGGCGTTGACCTGACTCCGCGTGTGACCACCGAGAAAGTGGAAGCGCCGGCTGAGCGTCAGGCTGGCATCATCGTTGGCTCCGTTGACGAGCTAGTCGAGAAACTGAAGAACGAAGCGAAGGTGATCTGATGAGTGTATTAGTTTACGCCGAACACGATAACGCCGCGCTCAACAAGGTCACCCTGAGTGTGGTTGCTGCTGCCAAAGAAATTGGCGGCGACATCACTGTACTGGTAGCTGGTAAAGGCTGCGGTGCTGTTGCTGAAGAAGCGGCCAAGATTGATGGCGTTTCCAAGGTACTGTGCGCAGACAACGATGCCTACGAGCATCAGCTGGCTGAAAACATTGGCGATCTGGTTGCTGAAGTGGGTGCGGATTACAGCCACATCCTGGCGGCTGCCACCACCACCGGCAAGAACTTCGCGCCTCGCGCGGCGGCTCTGCTGGACGTGGCTCAGATCTCCGAGATCTCCGACGTAATTGATGCGGACACTTTCAAGCGTCCGATCTACGCCGGTAACGCCATTGCTACCGTTAAGTGTGGCGATGCGAAGAAAGTGATCACCGTGCGTGGCACCTCTTTCGATGGCGTTGCAGCAGAAGGCGGTTCTGCTTCTGTTGAAAACATCGACGTTGCAAAAGACGCGGGCATCTCCTCCTTTGTGGGTGAAGAGCTGGCCAAGTCTGACCGTCCTGAGCTGACCTCTGCTGAGATCGTGATCTCTGGTGGTCGTGGCATGGGTAACGGTGAAAACTTCGAAATCCTGTACAAGCTGGCTGACAAGCTGGGCGCTGGCGTGGGTGCATCCCGTGCTGCCGTTGACGCAGGTTTCGTACCCAACGACATGCAGGTCGGTCAGACCGGTAAAATCGTTGCGCCGAACCTGTACGTTGCGGTTGGCATCTCCGGTGCCATCCAGCATCTGGCCGGCATGAAAGACTCCAAGGTCATCGTTGCTATCAACAAGGACGAAGAAGCCCCGATCTTCCAGGTGGCGGACTACGGCCTGGTGGCTGACCTGTTCGAAGCCGTACCGGAGCTGGACGGCAAGCTGTAAAAACCTGCTTCCTGCACCAACAAAAAACCCGGCCTTGTGCCGGGTTTTTTGTTTTTGGGGTACAAGCTACGCTCGATTTGATTCGGAAATACGAAAAGTTCCGGGTTTTGGCATTTCTACGAAGCCGCTGTAGGAGCGCCACTGGAGGCGCGAACCGTGCGCAGCACGGCATCGTCCGCAGGACGATCAACGCTGGAAGCTAGAAGCTGGAGCAAAAAATGTTTTCAGGAAAAACCGCGTTAATTACCGGCGCCTCCAGTGGCATTGGCGCAGAAATGGCACGCCAGCTGGCAGCGGCCGGCTGTAATTTGATTCTGGTGGCACGACGTACCGAACGCTTGAATGCGTTGGCAGAAGAACTGTCAACGGTGTCTGTGCAGGTGATCACGTTAGATCTGTCAGATCCGCTGGCGCCGCAAATGCTTTTTGATGAAGTGGCCCGTCGTGGCCTGCTGGTGGACATCCTGATCAATAACGCCGGCTTTGGCTTCCAGAAACCCTTGCTGGCAATGAGTCTGGAGGAGCAGCTCGGCATGGTGGATGTGAATGATCGTGCCCTGCTGGCCCTGACGCGATTGTTTGCTGCGCCCATGGCAGAGCGAGGTAGGGGCTGGATTCTCAATGTCAGTTCGGTGTCCGCCTGGTTTCCGATTCCCGGTATGGCCACCTATGCGGCCAGCAAGGCTGCGGTGCTGCACTTGAGTCGAGCACTCCACGAAGAGCTGAAACCGTTTGGTGTGGTGGTGACGGCACTGTGTCCGGGTGGCACGCGTACCGAGTTTTCTTCTCTGGCCCGTGAAAAAATGGATCCGGATCTGGAAAAGGCGATGATGCCAGCGGATCGGGTAGCTGCTGCAGGATTGCAGGGACTAATGGCGGGGAAAGCGGTGGTGGTACCCGGTGCCCTGTATAAGCTGATGGTCGCGGTAACACGATTCTTGCCCGGGGTTTGGATCACCCGGCTAGCGGGGTTGGTGATGGGCCGGCATGACTAGGGAGCCTCTGAAAACTCCTCGCATGCTCAGTTTTTCAGGCTGGTTCGCAATCTATACCCCATTCGGGGCACAGAGGGCGCGCTTTTGAAGGTGCCCCCTAACTGGGATCGAGATATGTCCATCCATCAAAAAAGCGCAACAACGAGTGCGGGCCAGCCTGGAAGACCCGAAGCACCCGTTCGGGCATAAAGGCGCGGCCTGAAGCGCCCATCTGCTGCGCCTTGCCTCTAGGAAAGGGAACCACCCTGTCCGTCCAGCCAAGACGCAGCAGCTGCACGCTTCAGGTGACGCTGAGTACGCGAGGAGTTTTCAGAGGCTCCCTAGAAAAAACAGTCTCTGACGCCACAAGCTCGACAGCAGCAGGCGCGGGGGGCACCTGTTGTTGTCGAGCTTGTGGCGTCAGACATCAAGCGTTGCTTCAATGCTTATTGCTGCGCCTTGTCGTCTTTGTTGTCCACGTTGTCGTAGAACAGGTAGCGCGCGGTTTCGTATTGTCCGCGGGCCAGCTCGTACAGTTTCTCAAACACTTCCGGGTGTTGTTCGGCGCGGTCGGTTTCCGGGTCGTCGCTGTGCAGGTCGTGGAGGGTGGCATTGCTGCCGTCGTGGTTCATGCGCACGAAGTAATCCTTGGTCAGCGCGCCATATACGGGGCGTGGACCTTCCTGCATCACCACAAAGTTAACGCGATCGCCTTCCGGCGCCGGGCTTTGAATGTCACGGCCCAGAGTTGTGTTGCGGTAGGTCAGCCCCAGCATGCCAGCGATGGTTGGCATCACATCGGTTAGCCCCACTGATTGTTCAATAACACGGTGTTTCAGGTAAGCGGGCGCATAAATCATGTGCGGCACATGATTGCTCTCCAGTCCCAACTTCTCCATGGCCGGTGGCATGTGTGGGATGGTGGTAATGCGGTTGTTGTGATCGCCGAAGAACACAAAAATGGTGTTATCGAAGTAATCACTGGCCTGTGCCATTTTCATATATTCGCCCACGTTGTAATCCAGCAGGCGTACCGCATTGTATTGCGCTGGATTACGGAATCCATGCTTTGCCAGCTCTTCTTCCGGCATATCGCGTACTTCGAAATCCCCGTTCTCTTCGGGGATGGTGAAGGGGCGGTGATTGCCGGCGGTCTGGATAAAGGCGAAGAAGGGTTGATCGTCCGGTAGATCATTGAGGATCTGGTTGGATTCGCGGAACAGTTCCAGATCGGAGATGCCCCAAACGTCAACGTTGGGGGCCTTCCAATCGCCTTCCTCGTACAGTTCTATCCCGTCAATGCTCTGCTTGATCAGTCCGTCGATGTTGGCCCAGCCGGCGTTGCCGCCGACGAAGTAGAATTTGCGGTAGCCCTTGAATTCATTCAGTACCATGCGTTGATGGCTGGTGAGAGGGTTGCGGCTGGCACTTTCCGTGGGGGCAACATCGGGGATGCCTGTGAAGGTCGCCCAGATGGTTTTGGCGGTGCCGGTAACAGGCACGTAGAAATGTTTGAAGAACCAGCCTTCGCTGGCAATTTTGTCCAGGTTGGGGGTGGGATCAAACGGTGTGCCGTAGGCGCCTACCCGGCTGGCACCGAGGGATTCCAGCATCACGAATACCACGTTGGGCGGTCGATCGTAATCGAGCTTATGGCTTTGCACATCGACGACGCGGTCGAAGTTCAGGTTCTGGCGTTGCGCTGGCGGGATATCCAGATAATCCGCCATGACAGGGTAGTACTTCTGCACTGCTTCCTTGTCGTAGGGGGAGGCCGGGATCAGGGTGGTGTCGTAGAAGTACAGCACCGGGTTTAGTCCCAATGATCCGACCGCCTTGTTGCCGGTGGCGAAGGCTTCGCTCCAGCGCAGCGGGATTGGGTTAAGAATATTGATGTCGCTAACCCGGCCCAGAATTGCAAAGAAGAACAGCGTGAAACAGACGAAAAAGCCGAATGTGGCCTGGCTTTTGGCAATGCGGGTTTGCGGACGGCCGAGCAAGGTTTTCTCAATCCACAGGGCGGCCCAGAAGGTGAGCGCGGTGGTGAGCAGCCAGCCCAGGGTAATCCAGATCACTGGATAGCTTTCCCAGACCATCTGGGTGGAAATGGCGGTGTCTTCCAGAAAACGCAACGCGGTGACATTGAGCCGGTCGGCCAGGTAGGCGTAGTGACCAAAGTCGAGAATATAGGTGAGCACCAGCAACAACAGGGCGAACAGCAGGTAGGCATGGCCGATGAAGCGGGCGATGCTGCTGCGTAACAAGTTCAGCCAGGGCAGGTAGGCCAGTGCGGCCAACGGGAGCATCAGCAGCAGGGCCAGGCGCAGGTCAAAGCGAAGGCCAATACCCCAGGCGGTGAGAATGGTGTCGGTGGCAATGTCACTATCACCGGATAAAGGGGAAAAGCCGAAATAAAACACGGCGCGCAGAACAACCATCAGCGAGAAAAAGAGAGCAGTGATGGCCAACAGGTACTGCAGGCGTCGGGATTTCAACCAGGTCATGCGTTTATCTCCGTACTGGCGAAACTGAAAAAGAGGCGCCTATGCTACCGGCAAGGGGCGCCAAGCGCATGGGGAAAACGCGTTTTCCGCTTGTTTTATGCACACGATTGTTGGTTATGGCGCCCTTGCGACGGGATAATGACTTTTACCGATCTGATGAGGATGGTAAATAAAGGGCCGCTATTTTCAGGCATGCAAAAAGTGAGAGATCATGACATTCGATGAAATTTTGGCCACGGTGGATGGCAAGGGCAGTGCCACCTTCCCTGAAGGCTGGGGGCAGGGCCGCGCGCTGTTTGGTGGATTGGTCGGCGCGGTGCTGTTTGATCATCTGCAAAAGACAGTGGCGAGCGGGCGGTTCTTGCGCAGTTTTTCTCTGTCTTTTGTGGCGCCGGCATCGCCTGGGCAGGTTGCTCTGGACGCAACGGTGCTACGGGAAGGGAAATCGGTGATGCAGGCGATGGTGTCTGCGCGCCAGGGCGAGCAGGTGGTCGCGGTGATGCTGGCCAGTTTCGGCGTGGGCCGGGAGTCCAAAGTGGTGGTGGAAGGGCCGTCAGCGCCAGGTTTGAAAGGGGCAGAACAGAGCATTGCGTTGCCGTTCATCAAGGGGCTGACGCCGGACTTTCTTTCCCATTTTGATATCCGCTACGCAGAGGGTATGCCGCCGTTTAGTGGCAGTGCAGCGCCGGATTTCGGGGGCTACATGGGCTTCACCGTACCCCCGGAAACAATGAGCACAGCGGCGCTGATTGCCCTGGTGGATACCTGGCCGCCTTCGGTGCTGCCGTTGCTCAAAGGCCCGGCACCGGCCAGTTCCCTGACCTGGACCATGGAGCTGCTGGATGATCCGGGGTCTCGCCCGGCGGATACTTTGTGGCAATATCGGGTAAACACTGACCAGTGCAGTGATGGCTATGGACAAAGCCAGGCTGTGATCTGGGACGCGGCTGGCCAAGCCGTGGCACTGAGTCGACAGACATTTACGGTATTTGCATGAAATCGGAACTGGCACCGCTGACAGCGCGAACACTGGGGGATCAGGTGCCCCGTCGCGGCCACTGGCTGCTGGCGGGTCTGGGCAGACTGATTCTGGGGGCGATGGGATGGCGAATTGTTGGCAGCTTGCCCAATACGTCCCGGGTGGTTCTGGCGGTTGCTCCTCACACTTCAAACATTGACGGGGTGATCGGCATCAGCGCCATCCAGTCCTTGCGAGTCCATGTGCGTTTCATGGGCAAACACACCCTGTTTGAAGGGCGTCTGGGGCGGCTCATGTACTGGCTGGGGGGCATCCCGGTGAACCGGGACAGCGCTGAGGATGTGGTGGACCAGACCACTGCGGTCATGCGCGAGACGCCGTTCTGGCTGGGCCTGGCACCAGAGGGCACACGTACCGGCGCCAAGCGATGGAAAACCGGGTTTTACCGTATTGCCGAGCAGATGGCGGTGCCGATTGTGGTGTTGGGCTTTTGCTATCGGCGCCGGCAGGTGCGCATTGTCGATTGCTTTCTGCCCACCGGGGATATGGATGCGGACATGGCCCGGATGGTGACATCACTGGCCGATATCGTGCCGCGCAAGCCTGCCTTGCTGTCCGCCCCACTGAAAGCGGCCAAAGCCGCCCGTGGCATTGACTGAGGCAGCGGGGAAGAGTGTTTATGCGTTGGCGCTGGCGGCCTGGTCCAGAAACTGCTGGCGGCGTTGCGCGGATTGCAGCGCGAAGGCCAGGGGGCGATGCAACTCGCTGATCAACGTTTGCTGTTCCTGATCAAACCCCTGAGTGTTGGCGATCTCAATGATGCCCAGCGGGTGGTCTCCCTGTATCAGGGGCCACAACAGTACCGCACCCGGCGGCCGTTTGCCCTGGCCGGTTTCCAGATCCAGATAATTCTCGGGTACGTGATGTTGCTGCATCAGCAGCCGCTGGTTAAGCGCAGCGCCGAGCAGCCCTTCGCCCGCGGGTAGGGTGCTTCGGGTTTGAGCTGCGTCGTTCAGAGCCCAGCCGGCTTGGCGCACCAGGGTGTTTTCTTCCAGTGTGTAGGCGGCGCCCACCTGCGCGTTCACTTGCTGAACCAGATATCCCAGCACCCGTTCCAGTAATTGTGTGGGAGTCAGGTTGCCGGCGATTTGTTCCATAAAGGTATTGAGCTGCTGTTGCCGGTGGGTATCTTTTTCTGCCTGCTCCCGCCAGTGTTTCAGTTGCTCGGATTCATGGGCCAGCAACAGGTTGTTGGCAAAATTGCGCCGGGCACTGATATCCAGAATGTAGCCGTTCAGGGTGCAAATGATCAGCGGGATACCGAATGACAGGGATACCAGCAGCAGCGGGAGTGCCAGGCCCATGAGCAGGCTGATTGCGAAGGCCACGACTGCGGCAATGGTGCAGGCGACCAATGTCTGCCGGGGCGGCAGCCGCAGAATCGAAAAGCCGATAATCAGCAGATAAATGGTTTCAAACGAGGAAATTTGCCCGGGGAAACTGCCATTGAAGCGGATGGAGCCCAAGACCGTACCGGATAGGGATAATCCCAACGCCAGATACATGATGCCAATGGCGTGGGGGCGCAGCCAGCTCAGGCGGGTACAGCACCACAGCCCGATCAGGGCAGCAGCGATGGGGTATACGCCGTAACTTCGCCAGGCGGCCATTTCCGGCGTTTTGACCAGCACAATGACCGGCAGCACGACCAGCAAATACAGCCCCATCAAAAGGTAAACGGAGCGATTGATCAGGTCCCGTGCGCGTTGATGTGCGTGTGCGCCATACCGCCGTTCCAGGTCGCGATCGAATTGCACCAGAAAGGTACTGAGGGCATTACGAAGAATGCCTTCCTGCTGTTGGTCGAGGGTCTGGCTGGCCCGGGATTGCCCTGCGTCGCTCATGGCGTAACCTGATTATTCTTCGTTTTGATTTTGTTGGTAGCGCTTATGTTGATTCATCCGCGATCACAGCGCACTATTTCCTGCAGAAATTAAGGCTTGTGCCTTATACAACAATGATCACATCGACAGGAAACATCATGACCGATACTGCCCGATTTGAACAAGCCCAGAAAGATGTCAAAACCCTCGACAGCAAACCGTCCAATGACGACCTGCTTTTCTTGTATGCGCATTTCAAGCAGGGAAGCGCCGGAGATGTGGCCGGCAAGCGTCCGGGAATGCTGGATATGGTGGGGCGCGCCAAGTATGACGCCTGGGCCAAGCTGAAGGGCCTGGGGGCAGACGAGGCCAAACAGAAATACATCGACAAGGTGGATGCCTTGTTGAAAAGCCACAAGGGTTGATTGTGCGGGGGCCTGTGATGGTTGCTATGGTGTGTTAGGCATCCTTCATCATCAGGACTTCTTCTGCAGCAACTGGGCTTTGCCCAGTTGCGCTTCTCCCGCCAGGTTCCGGTAGAACGTTTCCAGTTCCGGGAGCTGCGCTTGCAGCGCTTTGCGCACCTGACGCCGCGCGTTAGTCAGATTCGATTCCACCTGCTGTTTCTCCAGTGCCAGCTGGTCTTTGCGTTGCTGGAGCGCCGGCGGCAGTGCGGTTCCGCCAAGTTTGTTGAGCCGGGTATTCAGGCGTTTCAGCCGTTCCCTCGCGTCGGCCAGCTGTGTTTTCAGTTCGTCGGCATCCGGGGCGTTTCGCAGGATGCGCTGCAAGTCTGCAATTTCCTGTTCGGTGGCGGTTTTTTCACGCTTTGCTGCGGTGCGAAAGGCCCCGTTGGTCAGGTCTCTGGCGGTGGCATGCTGGATGGCGTTGTGCAGATCGGTTTCCCTGCGGTCCAGACATTTGTGTTGATGGTGGGCGGCCATCAACTGACGGGTGGCCGTAAGTACTTCGCTATCGTTATCACGGACCATGGCCAAAACCAGCTGGTCCATGACTGTGGTGCTGTTGCCGGCCACGGTATTGGTCAGGGTGCGGTATAACTGGTCCGGCTCGTTGGAGAGTTGATTCAGGGCTTGCAGGTTCTCCGCCGCCTTGGTCAGTGCCAGGTTGTACACCGGCAGGGCCAGCGCATCGGCGCCCTGGTTGCGCCAGTCATCGCCAGCCAGTACCAGGCCGGATACCGCCCGGGGGTTGCCCGGAAAACGCGCGGCAATACGGATAAACCAGGCTCTGGCCCGCTCCTTGTCGCCATCGCGCCGATAGCTTTCTGCCAACAACAGGGCGGCATCCACAGCCGCCGGACTGTTCTGCTCCACTTCACTGAGTTGTTGACGGGCAAACTCGGTATCGCCGTCTTTCAGCGCCAGTGCGGCCAGCCGCAGGCGCGCATAATTACCCAGAATCGGTTTGTTGATACTGCTGGCATGCTGGTTATAGGTGAGCAGGGCGCGGGCTTGTGTTGCTGTGGCCTGGTGACCGAGCAGGTCCAGGAGCTGTTCATCATCCTCGCTGATAGTCAGGGAGGATGACGAAACGGCGGAGGGAGCCGCACTCAGGCAGGCAGAGTCTGCCATGCTGCCAAGGGGCAGCAGTAGAAGTGTCAGGGGCAGGCTGGCGATAGCCGCGCGTAAAAACGGTGCCGTCATCATGTCAGTCTTTTTATTATTGGCGTTATTGGGCCCAAATGGTGCGCCAACTGGCGAATGAGAGAAGGAACTGGGTCACACGGCAGTGTACAAAGTCGTCAGGGGCTTGCCGGACAGCCAATGGGCCCCGCTTCACGAGTGTGGCGAAGCGGGGCCGTGAGGCTGGAGATCAGAAGCCTCGATAGCTGGTTGCGACGATGACAACCGCAGCAATAACCACCAGGATGCCCACGATGAACATCACCGTGGCCAGAATGCCCAGCACCTTGCCCGCCAGCGTCATGCCTTCACCGCTGTTATCCATATTGCCCTGGCGCATGGCCGCCAAATCCTTGTTGCCCAGGATCCAGGCGACAATGCCGACCGGGGCAAATAGCAGTACCCCCAACAGGCCAAGTGTCAGCACCAAGCCGCCACGGTGCGGCGCTGCGTTTGTGTTGATCGCGGTGTTTTGCGGGGCGTTTGTCACAGGTTGATGGCGACCGGTAAAGGCGGCACCCAGCATCAATGCGCTGATGATCAGATACAGCCCGTTGTAGATGCCGCTGGAAATCAGACCGAAGAGATCGCCAGATATCCTGTCGTCATACAGCATTTCGATCAACACGAATTGCTGCAGGCACATATAGGCGATATGGACCAGGCTGAGTAGCGAGGCGATCAGCACCAGAATCGCGGCAGTCCGTGCCTTTGGCATGAAAATGCCGGCCAGTACAAAGCCGGCAATGGCGACCAGAAAGGTTGGCAGCGCCATGGTGATGAGTTGTGCTATTTCTCCACCCATTGAAACTCCTTTTACTTGGGGGTTGGAACAAAAATCCGGGTCAGGAAAATTTTGAGGAGGCTGCGTACAGCACGCCAGCGATTGACCAGAAGCGATAGAAAGATCAGCGCGCAGCCTGCCAGTTGCAGCAGCGTCATTTGTTCACCGAACCAGGCGGCGGCCATCAGTGCCGTCCACATGGGTTCCAGCACCATAATGACAACGCCATGGCTGTGCAGTGACAGGCTTTGCGCATAGGTTTGTACCAGAAAACGCAGGGCAGTGCCTACCGTGGCACTGAGCACCACCCACAGTACCAGTAGTGGTGTGGCGTTGGCCGCGACACTTTGCCAGGGTTCAAAAATGGCAGACAGCACCCCGGTCAGTACGCCCACCACGGCGAGCACCATGGTGGTTAGCGCCAGGGCCGGGACGCGAGGGTGTTCAATGGATTCACCATTCGTCCCCCGGGTAGAGAGGGGGTTGGCGGCGCGGGTATTGAGATTGAAATAAAGCGCGAAAATGGTGGCAGCGGCCACAAAGAATAACTGCCCGGCCTCCAGATGCAGTTCCTGATCCAAAGACAGCAGGGCCAGCCCTGCGGCAGCCACTGGCAGTGCGAGCCAGGTACTGCCAGGCACCGGTTCGGCAAAAATCAGCCGGCCTAGCACTGGCACCAGCACCACGCCCAGGCTGGTCAGAAAGGCGCCTTCCCCCACGTGTTCGCCCATGGCCAGGCCCATTACCCAGCAGCTCATGGCAATGCCGAAAACGGTACCAACCCGGACACAGCGGAGCAGCTGCTGGCCGCTCAGACGGCGCAGTTGATGATGCGCCGCCATGGCCAGCAGGCTTGCCGCCAGCAGGAAGCGCAGCGACATGAATAACAGAGGAGGCATGGCCAGCACCGCTTCTTTGGAGAACATCCAGCTGATGGCAGCCAGAAGCGTGACCACCAGAAGCAGCAGGTCGGCTTTATGGGATGGGCGGATAGGCACTGAACAGTATTCGCAGTAGAAACCGGTTGGCGATGGTAGCACAGCCATGCTGACCGGTAACGACTGGTGAAACGCCACTTTCATGGTCAAAGTAGACGCCAGTAATCACAAACAGTAGAACGTGAGGACAGTGAATGTTTGCAGCCTGGAAAAACTGGCGGGACGCCCGTCGGGTCAGGAAGATGGGGTATACCCGGCAAGAATGGGAGGCCGCAGTGGGCGATTGGCCATTGATGGCCAGGTTTGAAGGTAAAGAGCGAACGGCGTTGTTTGATCTTTCGCTGCGCTTCCTGGCCCGCAAAAGCATCGCCTCTGGCGGCGGGTTCGCTTATACCGATGCCATGTGCCTGAAAGTGGCAACCATGGCCTGTGTGCCCATCCTGTACCTGGGGTTGGATTGGTATGACGGTTGGTACACGGTGATTTTGTACGAAGGCGCCTTCATTCCCAATCGGCCACACCTGAGCGAAGACGGCGTGGTTCATGCCCAGGGGCCTGTGCTGGCCGGTGAGGCCTGGCATCAGGGCCCGGTGATTCTCTCCTGGGACGCGATCAGTGATGCCTGTGCGCCGGATAACCGGGCCAGCAATGTGGTGATCCATGAAATGTCCCACAAACTGGACATGCGCCGTAATGGCGCCAACGGCAGGCCGCCGTTGCATACCGGGATGAACCCGAAACAATGGCATGACACCTTCACCGCGTGCTGGGAAGAGTTGCTGAGCGATTATCAGCACCACCGGCCCATGCCGGTGGATGCTTATGCGTTGACCGGTCCGGGTGAGTTTTTTGCGGTGTGCAGTGAGGCCTTTTTCGAAGGGCCGGACCAGCTCTACAAGGACTGGCCGGCCCTGTACCGCCTGTTGGCACAGTTTTATCGACAGGGAGAGCGCTGATGAAATTTATTTTTGAGGTACGGGTCAAGCCGGGCTTTAGCGTGGAGGAATATGCCCGGGGCTGGGTGGAAGCCAGTGAAATCATTCAGCAAAGCGAAGGAGCAAAAGGCACCTATTTGCACCGCAAGATTGGTTACCCGGACACCGTACTGGCCATCGCCCATTGGGAGAGCAAGGCACACCGCGATGCCAAGGACGACACCCGCAGCGCCAGGGTCAAGGCAATTCTGGAAAAGCACGCCAAAGTCGTCGAGGTTACCGTGATCGGCGAGTATGAAGAGCCGGAATGGCAGGCCCTGCCAGGCACGATGTGATGCTGTTGGTTAGCGGGGCGGAGACCACTGCAACAGCTTTTCCTTGAGCTGTGAGCGGGTCACCGGCTTGGATATATGGTCGTTCATGCCGCAGGCGAAGCAGCGTTCACGATGCTCTGTGGTGGCATGGGCGGTGAGCGCCAGAATGGGCAGCGGTTCTCGACCTAGCTGACTTTCCAGATCACGGATAAGCCGTGTGGTTTGATAGCCATCCAGTCCCGGCATTTCGCAGTCCATCAATACCATATCCGCGAAGCCCTGTTGCTGGCTTATCGCTTGCAAGGCTTCTTCACCGCTGCTGGCAAGCTTGACCTCCACGGACAGGGTGTCGAGCAGTGCCCCAATCACCATCTGGTTAACGGCGTTGTCTTCCACCACGAGGACGCGTAGCCCCTCGGTACCATGCTGCGCCGGACGTTCCGGCTGGTTCTCGTTTTTCTCGCTTCGTTGCAGAGGGACCGTAAGGGTAAATATGGAGCCCTTGGCGGGTTTACTGCGTGCCTCCAGCCGTCCTTGCATTAGTTCAGCCAGCTGCCGGGAAATGGCCAGCCCCAGGCCGGTTCCGCCGTATTTTCGTGAGGTGGAGCTGTCTGCCTGCTGAAAGGAGTGAAACAGGTTGCTCAGTTCCTCACGGCTGATACCGATGCCATGATCCGATACCTGGCAGCTGAGCAACAGGGTGTCACGTTCCAGGCTGTCTGCGGTGCGGGCTTTAAGGGCAATTTCTCCGTGATCGGTAAATTTCACCGCATTGGAAAGCAAATTGAGCAATATCTGACGTAGCCGTGTCGGATCGCCCTTGACCCATTCCGGCAGGGTTTCGTCCCAGTCGCTGACCAGGTGGATGTTCTTCTGCTCCGCGCTGGCGTGGAAGATCATCAGGCAATCCTCCAGCAATTGGTGAAGATTGAATGTGCTGACCTCCAGTTGCAGTTTTCCTGAGCTGATTTTCGAAAAGTCGAGGATGTCATTGATGACATTGAGCAGGCTGCTACCGGCACTGTAGATGGTTTCCACATAGTTGCGCTGTGTCGCGTCCATGCGGGTGCCTCGGAGCAGGTCTGCCAGCCCCAGTACTGCATTCATGGGGGTGCGTATTTCGTGGCTCATCTTGGCGAGAAAATCACTCTTGGCGTCATTTTCCGCCTGAGCACGGGCAATTTCCTGTTGCCGCTGCAGGCTTTCCTTCTTCAGGCTGCGAAAGCGCCCGGCAAGCCCGAAAGACAAAAGAACCTGTTGCATGACCAGACCGACCTGAACGCCGATTACCGTGAGAATTCCGGGCAGGGTGATGACGCCATAGGCGCCCAGCGCCAACAACGTGACGGTGAGCAGGAATGTGCTCCATGCCAACACGAAAATGCGGGCCTCGGGGCGCCCCTGAAATAGACTGTAAAGCCCCGAAAGCAGCAAGACCGCCAGCGTCAGCAGGGCAACGCCACCTTGCAGTGGAGCCAGGGTGCCGACGGGGCTAGCCAGCAGGATGGCGATAATGATGGCTTGGGTAGCGCACAGGAACAAGAGAAGCCGGTCCAGCCATTGCCATCGCCGGGTTTGTAAATAATCGCGCGCAAACAGTAACCCGGATAGCAGGCTCATGTAGCCAAAAAAGTGATTGGTGTTTTGCGGTAATACCTGGGATTCGAACCAGAATTGCTGCAAAACCCCCTGCAGGGTGGCCACATAGAGTGTGGATGAAGCCAGATGCAGAACGTAGAAGCGGCTGTTTCTTTCACGTCCGCCCAGCCATAGCACCAGGTGGTAGCACAGTAGCCCCAGGCCAATGCCGTAAAACCCTCCCATTAGCCATTCGTTGCTGCTTTGTTGTTCGATGAATGTATTTCGGCCGACGAGGCTGACCGGTACGGTCATGGCGCTGGTCAGTGAGTAGACGCGCAGATACAGGGTGCGCGGGCTATCCGGTAACAGCGTGAAGGGGAGAGTGAAAGTGCGGATATGCACGGGGCGGCTGGAAAAAGGCAAGGTGTCGCCCATATGGGTTGATTGCACGCCTCGGTCGTCGACCAGAAAAAAATCCACTTCATCCAGGATGGCATAGTCGACCTGTAGCCACAGCGGCAATTCTCCGTCGCCAGTGTTTTCGAAGCGCACGCGAAACCAGCAGGCATCGCGCCGATAGCCAAAGCTGATTTGTTGGCGCTTGAGCGGCTGGTAGTCAGCCTGGCGGGCGTCGGTCAGGGTGGCTTCGCCGGTGCCATCACACCAGCTTTGCAAGTTGGGACCGAGCGGCATGGACTGCACTGGGGGGTGCAGTGAGAGGGTTTGTATCGATGTCGAAGTGCCGGCCAGCGCGATGCCTGGCAGGTTCGCGAGCAGTAGCAATCCAATCAGCGCTCTGACCAACATGGATTTCCCTCCGTTCTCAAGCGGATTGGCTGCGTCGCTATTGGCAAATAGCCTGTCTACGCGATGCCATTATCCTGGCAGAGAACACCTGATTTTATTGTTTTATCGGGCCAAGGAGCCTCATGGCACGCCTGCCTGAAAGCTCGAGCAGCAAGGCTGCGCAGGCAATTTATCGTGACACTATGGTGGCGCAATTGTCCCAGTGAGGCCAGTGATGGAAGGCTACATGAGAACAGGCAAGGTGGTGTGAAAGGGGGGGCGAAGAGGGCGGCGTGCGGCTATCGGCGTGCCGCTGTTGCGCGAGTGGCCAACAACAGGGGCACGTCCCGATAGGGAATCAGCCTTCCGGCAGGGTGATATTCAATTCGAGAATCTCACATCCGGATTCCCGGTCAACCTGAACGTTAACCGCGTCCTGATCCACTGGCACATACTTGCGTACTACCTGAAGCAGCTCTTCCTGAAGCTGTGG
Organism: Alcanivorax sp.; assembly: GCF_002733835.1. GTDB lineage: Bacteria > Pseudomonadota > Gammaproteobacteria > Pseudomonadales > Alcanivoracaceae > Alcanivorax. Next base: position 2,111 of record NZ_NVWY01000002.1, on the reverse strand, counting down.
CAGGTAATCCGGGCCGCCGCGGGTGGAGCGTTCGCGGGCGACAATGATCTGCAGGCGTTCTTTTGCCACAGATGCCGTGTTTTGCCTCTTGGGAAGCAGATAACTGAAGATGCTCATCCGTTAGCCTCCAAACAGACGGCCGAATAGACCTTTCTTGTTAGTGGTAAGAAAGCGGTGCGGCAGCTGGTCGCCCAGAAAGCGGGCAACGGCATCGCTGTAGGCCTGGCCGGCATCGGAGTCCGTGTCCAGAATCACCGGGCTGCCGGAGTTACTGGCGTTGAGTACCGCCTGGGATTCCGGAATCACGCCCAACAGTTCGATGGCGAGGATTTCCTGCACGTCTTCCACCGAGAGCATCTGCCCGTTTTCCACCCGTTCCGGGGAGTAACGTGTCAGCAGCAAGCGAGAGGGGATATCGCCATCGCCTTGTTCGGCATGGCGGGTCTTGCTGGCCAAAATGCCGATGATGCGGTCGGAGTCCCGTACGCTGGAGACTTCCGGGTTGGTGACGACCACGGCCTCATCGGCGAAGTAGGCGGCCATCAGGGCGCCTTTTTCGATGCCGGCGGGGCTGTCGCAGATAATGTAGTCCATCTGCATGTCATCACGCAGGGCGTTGAGCACGCCTTCCACGCCTTCAATGGTGAGGGCGTCCTTGTCGCGGGTCTGGGAGGCCGGGAGGATGAACAGGTTGTCCACCTTCTTGTCCTTGATCAGCGCTTGCTTGATGTTGGCATCGCCACTGATCACGTTGACCAGATCATAGACCACACGGCGTTCGCACCCCATGATCAGGTCCAGGTTGCGCAGGCCCACATCAAAATCAATCACAGTGGTTTTAAAACCGCGCAGGGCAAGGCCTGTGGCCAGCGCTGCACTGGTGGTGGTTTTGCCGACGCCACCCTTGCCGGATGTCACGACCACGATCTTCGTCACGCTCTTCTCCTTACCTTCCATGTTTCATGTACGCTAGTTCAGCGCGGTAAAATGCATCGCTTCGCCCTGCATGTATAGATGCACGGGCCGGTTACGGTATGACTCGGGCAGGTCTTCGGCTACCCGATAATGGCCGGCAATGGATACCAGTTCGGCATTCAGTTGCTGGCAAAAAATACGTGCGCTGGTATCGCCGCGAACCCCGGCCAGGGCGCGGCCGCGCAGGTTGCTGTACACATGAATGTTGCCGTCGGCCATGATTTCCGCGCCGGTGCTCACCGGGGCGAGCACGATCAGGTCGCCACGGCTGTAGACCTGCTGACCGGAGCGTACCGGCTGGTCGATGACCATGGTTTCAACCTGCTGAGCAGCGGGCTTGCTGTTCGCAGCACCATCGTCCGTGGCCGGTGCGGGTTCGGCGCGGCGGGGTACATCACGGCCGCCGGCCAGGCTCAACGTGCCCAGACCCAGCATGCTTGCTGTGTCCGTATCAATGTTTTCGCTACGGGCCAGGGCAACCAGATTGACCCCCAGGCTGCGCAGCGTATCCACAGCGGCCATCAGCGCCACGGGATCGCTATCCAGCTCCGGGCTCACATCGATTACCACGGGGGCTTCCTGTAACCACTGGGCGGCGTCTTCCAGGCGCTGACTCACCTGTTGGTGGAGGACATTGGCATCCAGATTTTTCAACTGGAGGACCGTCATCATCAGCATGCGGCCCTTGAATTCGATTGCGGTTTTTTCTTCGACGACTGCTGTCATTACTGACCTGTTGTCCGAGGGGCAAAGGGAGGCAAAAAGGCGCTCCGGGCCCAGTGGGGCGTAATTTGGGCAAGACTAGACGAAAGCGACCATGCGTAAAAGCGCCAAAAGGGTGATCTGAATGTTAAATCTCTGTGAGATTGGGCAGATCGGGGATTAACTGCTGGAAAAAGCAGCATTTTGCGCAAAAACGTCAGCGTTGCCTTTTTGTGAAAATGAGCACTGGTTAATGTTTGTGCAGCGGTGCAGGTTCATCGCAAGCTGGAACGTCACTTCGGAGCCGGCTGGCAGGAGGGACTGGAAAAGAAGAGAAGGGCGGAATGGTGAGCACCATCCCGCCCCGGTGGTTTACATCATTGGCCGTTCGGCGTGGACCTTCACTTCTTTCAGGTCCTTGTCGAAGGCGTCGG